>JAFVGK010000117.1 GCA_017475035.1 Blautia sp. | reverse complement strand
CTGATGTGATGTGCCAGCCATACGTCCAGCCCACGCCGGTAAACGGCTTGGCTGGCCGCATGACAGGCTATCACATCGCCCTCTCCATGTAAACCCATACATATTCCGAGTACTTCACCCACCCATGAAGCAGAAGACCGGAATATTCCAGCAAAAACTAATTGATGCGGAAGAGCCAATTCTCTTCGGAGTCTGAGAAATTGTTGGCAATAGTGGTGGATCATGGTACTCTGTTAACGAATGGCGAGAAATAATCTGTTTTAAGACTATAAACCGCCAAAACTATGTTTTCTGTTATAAATTTGGCGATTTACAGGTTGGTGATAAATGTGAAGATCATAGGAAGAAATCGGGAAAAAGATGTTCTTTCAAATTGCCTTTCATCAAAACGACCGGAATTTGTTGTGGTTTATGGAAGACGCCGCGTGGGAAAAACGTATCTTATCAAAGAATATTTCAACGGACAGTTCTCTTTTTATGCAACAGGTCTTTCTGACGAGAAAACGAAAGGTCAATTAAAAGCGTTCCATGCCAGTTTGCTGATATATGGCTGTATGGAGAAAAAGGTCCCAGAGGACTGGTTTGAAGCATTTGCTCGTCTTCGGGTACTCCTTGAGACAAAAAATATTTACAGGGACCCGTTAAGTAACAGACGGGTTGTCTTTCTGGATGAACTTCCATGGATGGATACAGCCAGATCTGATTTTAAAAGTGCTCTTGAGTATTTTTGGAATAGCTGGGCATCTTCGCAGGAGGATCTTTTGCTGATCGTCTGCGGTTCAGCCACATCATGGATCATTAAGCATATGCTGAAGGAACGTAAAGGCTTTCATAATCGTGTCACCAGGCGTATCAGGCTTCTTCCGTTTACTTTGAAGGAGTGCAGGGAGCTCCTGGAAAACAATGATATTGTTATGACAAGAGAGCAGATGATTGAGTGCTATATGGTTTTTGGCGGTATTCCTTATTATCTGAATTTAATGGATTCCCGTCTTTCCCTTGCGCAAAATATAGATGAACTTATGTTTAAGCCATATGGCGATTTAAAAGATGAATATGACGAATTGTTCTATTCTCTGTTTAAGAAGCCGGAAAAGCATATGGCGATCATGAAAGCTCTTTTCGAATCGAAGAACGGTAAAACGAGACAGGAATTATCGAAAGTTAAAGCAATCGGTGGGGGATCTGTTCTGACTGAAAATCTGCAGGAACTTGAACAATGCGGATTTATCAGAAAGTACACGAATTATACAAAACCGTCTAATGGAGCCTATTTCCAGCTCGTTGATCTGTTTGTATTATTCAGTCTGAGGTTTCTGGGATCACACAAACAAAGTTCCTGGATGGAGTATATACATTCTCCCTCCTACAATGCCTGGAGAGGGAATGCCTTTGAGATCTGTTGTGTAAATCATATTCCTGAAATCAAAGCAGCACTTGGAATTGCCGGTGTAGAAACTATGGAATATGCATGGAGGAGTGAGACATCGGATCCGGGATCACAGATCAATCTTTTAATTGATCGTAAAGATGGTGTTATTAATCTATGCGAGATGAAATATACAGACGGCGCCTTTGAAGTAGACAAATCTGAATATGGAAAGCTTATGACCAGATTGAGTACATTTCAGAAAGAGACTCAGCCAAAGAAAGCGATACATATGACACTTGTTTCTGCAAATGGGCTTTTAAACGGGAAATATGCCTCTGTGTTTCAGAATGTAATAACGGGTGAACAGTTGTTTTAACATTGATGAAGAATTGCACTCAATGTTTATGAAGACGAAATTGATAACAATGGTTCAGATACGGTGTAGAGATACCAGAACACAAACGGAATCACGAGATATTCCGGTGAGCTGGAAAAACCTTGTCCGCAATGAAAAGTAAAAACAAACACCGACCATCAGGATCAAGAGGGATGTTCCCAGCTTGGATAGAGTCCATCCCAGACGATTTTGCGGTAGTTCTCTCGATCCGTATCGCCTTCTGTTGAGAAGCAGAGAATGCGGGAATCCTGATTTAAAGCAAGGGTTTCCTTAAGCTCTTTAAGGTTGGGATTACGAAGAACTTCCGCAACAAAACCAAGTGTCGCAGCCCCGCTTTCGCCGGAGATTACTTTCGTATCTCCAGGGAGAGGATTCCCAAGAATTCTCATACCTTCTGCAGCAACATAATCAGGCATGGAGATGAAATGATCTGCATGGTCTCTAAGAACATTCCACCCGATCGTGCAGGGCTCACCACAGCAGAGACCTGCCATGATTGAAGTCATATCGCCGGTCACAAAGTGCAATTTTCCATCATTTGCCTGTGCAGTCCGGAAAATGCAGTCTGCCTGATCAGGCTCCACAATTGCAATGATCGGTCTTTCCTCATCACCATATAGACTGGCAAAGTAGCCGCACACTGCACCGGACATGGCTCCCACACCTGCTTGTAAAAAGATATGAGTTGGTTTTTCGCCCTTCAACTGTTCTGTTGCTTCTGCCGCCATGGTCGTATACCCTTCCATGATCCATCCGGGTATTTCTTCATATCCTTCCCATGCAGTGTCCTGTACCAGTACCCATCCGTTTTTATCCTGCTCCTCCTTTGCAAGGCGGACAGCATCGTCATAATTGAGCTCTGTAATAGAGGCATCCGCCCCCAATACCTGAATATTGTGAAGACGTTCTTCTGTACTTCCCTTCGGCATATAAACTACACTTTTCTGCCCCAGGCGGTTGGCTGCCCAAGCGATCCCGCGGCCATGGTTGCCGTCTGTAGCCGTAACGAAGGTGATCTGACCGATTTTTTCTTTTATTTCCTGGCTGACCAGTTTTTCATACGGAAGCTCTGTAATGCTTACACCGAGTCTCTTCGCAATATAGTTTCCAATCGTGTAACTTCCACCGAGAACTTTAAATGCATTCAGCCCGAAACGATAACTTTCGTCTTTCACATGGATGGAAGCAACCCCTAGCTCCTTTGCCAGAGCATTCAGTTCGGCCAAAGGGGTTTCTTTGTATTCGGGGAAACTTTCATGAAATGCCCGTGCTTGTTTCGCTTTTTCGGGTCCAAATCGATCAACAGGAAAAAGATTCTGCCCTGTTTTTCTGGAAAAATGTATCGCATTGATGCTGCCGCTGCCCATATCAAGCCCTCCTAAATAGAATCAAGAATAGCAACTGCCTTGACGATATATCGCATATTGTATATTGCATTTATAACATAGAATGCAGTATTATGTAAGGGGGTTCAAAGAAATTTTTGCATTCTCCATTTATTATCCGAAAAATCTGACAACAAATGGAACATAAGTGTAAGTCCGCCAATTGTTTTTGATTTCATTCGTTTGTTTTCATGCTAATACTGTTTCAATATAGCAGTCGAATTCCCCTTTTTCATTATAAGGAAATTTATATGTAGTAATGATCTCATTTCTATCATTATCTTTAAGACGAATAACGAATTTCTGGCCAGAACGAAAAAGATGTGCAAAGAGATTGTAACTGTCATAGCCCCTGTCTGCCATTATTATGATTGCGGGTGTATCTAAAAAATAATGGTCAATCATCGTGTTTAAGACTGCTCTATTTGTAAAAATACCTCATGAACTAATAACGATCGAAAAGGAAAAAATAAAAATGGATACGCAGTTACTGATAGATATGAATAAACCACCTACAGTGCTCCTGTTAGGAAATGGAGTTTTATTGCTTAATAATGGTATGGGGTGGACAGAACTGCTTAGTAAACTAAGTCCTGGGGACGATAGAATGCCTGATGTTACAGGTATTCCATATGCAATGCAGCCGGAGGCTATTCGGGGAACAGATGTTGAAGAAGTACAAAGGCTGATTGCCTCCAATATCCAATCTCAAAATCCTCACGAGATTTTGAAGCAGCTTGTTTTCATGGATTTCGATGCAATCATTACACCAAATTATACATATGAAATCGAAACCGCTCTTTTGGGCGGAAAATGGACGGAGAATAGACGTAAGAAATGTCACAAGACTTTGTATGGTAGTTCTCATGTTCGCTATAATACCTATAAATGTAATCTTGTAAAGGATATTAAGGGGAGAGAGATACCAGTATTTCATATACACGGTGAGCAGGCGCGAAAACACTCGATGATTTTGAGTTATTACAGTTATGCGGATGCGGTTTATCATCTGATCGAGATGAACAAGCAAAGAAAAAATGAATATGAAGAACACCAGATATCTGGAATTCCGCTAATATGCAAAGGTTGGCTGGACTATTTCTTGTTGGGCGAGGTTTATGCAATCGGTTTTGGCTTTGACTTATCTGAGTTTGATATCTGGTGGGCAATAGAGCGAAAGAACCGGGAATATGCCCTAAATGGAAAACTTCATGCATATATGATTGGTGAAAAACAGGATCCTGCAAAGTCGACAATGTTTAGAGCAATGGGGGTTGATGAAAGATTTCTGTGTATTGAGAACCACCAATATGAAAAAGCTTACTGGCGAGCAGTACAAGAGATATAGTGTTTTCACTATAGTGGCTTCATAGATAATAATAGTTTACTATAAAAAAGAGGGCCGGAGAATATTTATTTACAATAAAATTGCATATATTTTTCAAATTTGTGTTACAACGCTAAGAACTTTAGGCTGTCAAGTATATATTATGAATGAGCAAAGCAAGGAGAAGAAGATAATGAAAATGACAGGACTTAACCATTTTACCATCAATGTCGTTGATCTTGAAAAATCAAAAGAGTTTTATGAGAATGTCCTGGGATTGCAGTCATGTGGGTTTGTGGACATGGGCGATCACAGACTGACCTATTATCAGCTGCCTCAGAATGTAAAACTGGAACTGATCCAATATGACGATCCTGATATTCCTGTTCCTTTCAAACCGACTCATGTCGGGATGTATCGTCACTTTTGCCTGGAAACCGATTCTTTGGATGAAGTGATGGAGAACTGCAGGAAATACGGAGTGACGGTTCTGCAGGAGCCGGCTTATGTGGAAAAACTGGAATTTCGCAATATTCTGATACTCGATCCGAATGGAGTGGAAATCGAAATCATTGAAATATAACCTTTGATTTGAAGAGGCAGACATAGCTTTTGTAAACGGGAGCGGCATAAGGGAGGATATAAAAAGAGGCGATATCACCATGAACGATATCATGAAGACCCTTCCCTATGGGACAAAGCTGGTAATAGATGTTGATGCTGCCGGGGACCGATTTGTCTGAAAAACGGTAAAACGGTAAATAGCTGGAAATACTTTATGGAATAAACAATGAACAATCGTATAAAAGATTAGCAGGAATCATTTTATACCAGAACCATGAAAGGAAACTGATTTTGTTGCTTGGGCAGCCCAACTGCCGAAGCAATAAAACCGTTATCCGGAGACATTGAGTCAATGTACATAATTTTGAAAGGAGACGACTATATAGATATGAAGAAAAACAATATTCTGGTGACGGCGGTATTGATGGCTGTCACGGCGGCTGCAGTGTGCCTTCCGGCGGCAGCACAGGAACAGGAGCCAGAAAGCGTAATATATGAAAATCAGGGATTCAGACTTTCGGTACCGGAAGAGTATGCGAACCTTATGCAGATTGAGGTTCCGGAAGATGATGAGAAGGGTATCCTTTTTGCATTCAGCGAAAAGGCGTCGATTGAAGCCGCGAAAGCATCAGGGCAGGAAGCCGACGGAGCAGGCTGGCTGTTTTCCATCGGTGTTGTGGATGAGGACACAATGCATGAAATGCTTTGCTCTGACATGCTGAATGATCGTGTGATAGCCACAGACGGAGAGGAAAATCACTATATCTGTTATCATCCCTCCGATGTGCGGTTTGTGAGAGAACAATATGATCATATCGATGAAGACCTGGCCCAGTGGAGCATGCTCAATGAATGGGCATCTACGGTTCCGGAAGCCTTTGTGGAAGAAAACGAAGGACTCGAGAAGGAAATGTATTCCAACAGTGATGTTAGCATCTTCCTTGCCCGCTCTGCATATATGGATGGAGCAAACTATACGATCAGTACGACGGAATATGGTCCGATGCAGCCGAACGGGGTAGATGCGGTTCCGTTCGTCGAGCAGCTGATCAAAGGCACATCTGTTGATTATGTGGATGATGAAGAAGCACCGGACGGAGAGTATGTTGTCCTGAACTTCCCGGATGAAGACGAAAGATATGATTTTTTCCTGATGCCGGAAAAGGAGAATTATATCCGGAGGACATGGAATGAGGAAGAGAATGAACAGATGTACAAAATAACCTTTGACGATGACTCCAAAAAAGCAAGCGCGATCATGAATGATTGGTATCACGCTCTGGTGGATGCTGCCGGTGATAACTGAAAACGATTCCTTATTATGAAACAGGAATCGCATCCTGCCCGGCAGGAAAAGATGTCATAAGTTCTTGAACTCCTCTGCGGAACTGAAACTTAGGGATAGAAATACAGGAAAGAATGTGTTATGATAGACTCATGGAAAATTGTGTGGTTCCTGAATTTTTGATACAGGCGACAGAAGGCCGCGCATGTTATTGAAAACATGAGGATCATAAGGATTCGGCTGGTCTTACGTGAGTGAAATGGAGGAGGGTCATTATGCCGGCAAAGAAAGCTGCAGCAAAAACAGAAACAGCAAAACCCGCAAAAAAGGCAGGTTCCAAAAGCAAAGCCAAAAAGGCTGTGCCTGTCGAGGTGGTGGAATCTGCTTTAACAGTCGAAGCGGAAGTGACTGAAGCAGCAGAGGAAAAGAAAGCTGCTGCGAAGAAAACTCCTGAAAAGAAAACCGGAAAAACTTCCACTAAATCGAAGAAAACTGCAGAACCCGTTGAGGAAGCAGCTGCGGAAGCGGGAATCGTAAAAGAAGCGGCAGCGGAAACGGCGAAAGAAGAATCTGCTGCCGAAGAGAAAAAACCAGAGAAGAAAGCTTCAAAGACAACCGGAACAAAGGCAAAGAAGGCAAAGAAATCAGAAGAGGTAAAGGAAATGGACGAGAAAGAGACAGTTGCGGATGAGACAACTGTGGAAGCGGCGGCAGTGGAACCAGAGCTTCCTACCCCAAGAAGAAGCGTCGCTTTTATCGGGTCCGAGTGCTACCCCTTCGTAAAGACCGGCGGACTCGGGGACGTTATGTATGCGCTGCCGAGAGCTTTGGTGGCACAGAACTGCGATGTGAAGGTTATTGTCCCAAGGTATAAATGCATTCCCCAGAAATATCAGGAAAAGATGGTCTACCGCGGCGCTTTTGAGATGAACCTGTGCAGCGACGGAAGATCCTTCTATGTAGGCATTATGGAATATGTGTGGGACGGTGTAGTCTATGATTTCATTGATAATGAAGAGTTCTTCAGTTCCGGAAATCCATATACGAACCTGATTGACGATATTCCTAAATATTGTTATTTCTCCAAGGCGGCTCTTGCGGCATTAAATTACATGGACTGGATTCCGGATGTGATCCATTGCCATGACTGGCAGACCGGCCTTGTACCGGTTTATCTGCGAACCATGTTTGACAGCACGCCGCTTAGCCGTTCAAAGGTCATGATCACGATCCATAACCTCCGGTTCCAGGGCGTTTATAATATTCCGACGATCCAATACTGGTCCGGACTGCCGGATTATGTGTTTAATAAAGATGCCCTCAAGCAGGGCTACGAAGACGCCAATATGTTTAAGGGCGGTCTGACCTATGCGAACATGATTACGACCGTCAGCGGCACATACGCCGGAGAGATTCAGACGCCTTTCTATGGAGAGAACCTGGATGCCCATCTGCGGTATCATTCCGGAAAGCTGCGCGGCATCATCAACGGCATCGACTATGGCATGTGGGATCCGGCAGAGGATTCCCTGCTGGCGGAACCGTTTGATGTCAGCAACGTGCTGGAAAAGAAAAAAGCGAATAAGCTGGCATTGCAGGAAGCCATGGGTCTGGAGAAAGACGAAGGCAAATTCGTGATCGGCCTGATCTCCCGTCTGACCAATCAGAAAGGCCTGGATCTTGTGAATACGATTCTTCCGGCTCTGATCGACGGCAATACACAGATTGTGGTTTTGGGAACGGGCGATTATGAGTTTGAAGATTCCTTCCGTTATTATGAGAATGCCTATAAGGGTATTGTATGCTCCAACATTATGTATGATGAGGGAAGGGCACATCAGATTTATGCAGGTACGGACGCTTTCCTGGTTCCGTCCCAGTTTGAACCCTGCGGCCTGACCCAGCTGATCGCCATGCATTACGGATCGATCCCGATCGTCCGTGAGACCGGCGGACTGAAGGATACCGTACAGCCTTATAACCAGTTTACAAACGAAGGCAACGGCTTCACCTTTGACCGCTATGAATCAGGATTGCTTCTGGATGCGATCAACAGAGCCAAGACCTTGTACTTTACGAATCGCTGGTGCTGGGATGAGATGGTCCAGAGAGATATGGCGAAGGATGTTTCCTGGGAGAATTCCGCGAAACAGTATCGTGAACTGTATCTGGAACTGACGAGATAATTCATAAATCGAATCAGTTTCGGCAAGGCATTTGTCCGGAACAAAAAGAATACATGAAGCCTGAAGAATAGCATCATCACCTTTTGGGGAGGAATACAAAAAGCCGTGCTCCACTGCAAGCTTATATGCAGTGGGGCACGGCTTTTTTTATGGCAGAGACGGCGTAATGTGAAATTTGCCCTGCAGCGGGCAGGAGCCGGTAACTGCCTTTGCCGGTTACTCACCGGATGGTTTCTTTTTTTCGTCGCCATACCTGATGGAGGTGGTCCTGGCATTCCAGGCGCCGAGGTGCTGCCGGAAGTAATTCGACAGACGCCGGCGGTCTTCCTCCACCAGGGAATCTTTTCCGAACATCCCTGCTCTCGTTTCGAGATGATGCTGAAATTCATGCCGCAGGGTTTCGCGGATCTGACGTCTGACGGCTTCATCCGACTGTGTACTCATGGTGGCGGTAAAGGAACCGTAATAGATTCGGACCTGCTTACCCAGAACCGGGTCGGAGGTGTAGGTGCCAAGGATGTACAGGTCATCGCTGACTCTTGCCGGATGCAGAAGCGGACGCTCATCAACGACAACACCACCGTTGAGTTCATCAAAGGCATAGTCGGGGAGAAGATTCATTTCATCATCCACGACGTCTGCAAACTCATCAAATGACAACATCTGTATCCTTCCTGCCTTCTGCTCGTTTCACGCGTTTCGCAATTCCTCCGGCTTTACCATATCCAGAAGAGGATCTCCCTCCCTCACATAGACAGGCAGACTGAAGTAGTCATATCTGCCTTCGTGGTAACGGTTTCCCTCCGCAATGCTGCGGTCGAGAAGGTGTACCCAGGTTCCTTTGGGAAGGTAGAAGCGCTGCACACCGTCCGGAGAAAAGACCGGGGCAACGACCAGGCGGTCGCCGAGCATGTATTGCTGGTCCAGATAGCTGCAGCCTAAGTCATCCGGGAAAACCATATGCATCGGGCGGAGTACGGGAAGCCCCTTTTCGTGGGCTTCTTCGGCGAGGTCATACAGGTAGGGCATAAGCTGTTCCTTCAGCCTGGTAAAGAACCGGAGTACATCGCTGGCCTCCTCATCGTAGTTCCACGGGACACGGTAAGAACCGGAACCGTGCAGACGGCTGTGGGAGGAAAGGAGGCCGAAAGCGACCCAGCGCTTGTACAGATCCGGTGAGCCGTCGTCCTCGAAGCCTCCGATATCGTGGCTCCAGAACGCAAAACCGCTGTCCATCAGGGAAAGCCCTCCGCGCAGGGTTTCCGCCATGGAAACATACTGGCTGGTGGAGTCGCCGCCCCAATGAACGGGGAACTGCTGGCCTCCGGCTGTGGCGCTGCGGGCAAACAGAACGGCTTCTCCTTTGCCCTTTACATTTTCCAGCAATGAAAAGACACAGGAATTATAAAGGTAAGTATAGTAATTGTGCATCTTTTCCGGATCAGAGCCGTCGAACCAGACTACATCGGTGGGAATGCGCTCACCAAAGTCCGTCTTGAAGCAATCCACTCCCATATCAAGCAGGCGATGAAGCTTTTCCTGATACCAGGTTGCCGCATCAGGATTCGTAAAATCGACAAGCCCCATGCCGGCCTGCCACAGATCCCACTGCCAGACCCGGCCGTTGGGCTTCTTTACGAGATAACCTTTTTCCATGCCTTCGGTAAACAGGGGGGATTTCTGCGCAATATAAGGGTTGATCCATACACAGATCTTTAAGCCGCGTTCATGCAGGCGGCGGAGCATGCCTTCGGGATCGGGAAACATCTCCTTGTCCCAGGCAAAATTGCACCATTCAAAACCCTGCATCCAAAAGCAGTCAAAGTGGAAGACGCTTAACGGAATCCTGCGCTCTGCCATACCGTCGATGAAGTGATTGACCGTTTCTTCATCATAATCGGTGGTGAAGGAGGTGGAAAGCCAGAGCCCGAAGGTCCATCTGGGAGGAAGGGCCGGGCGCCCTGTAAGCGCGGTATATTTTTCTATGATTTCCTTTGGCGTCGGTCCATAGATCAGATAATAAGACAATTCCTCATCCTCTACAGAGAACTGAACGGTCTCCACCTTTTCGCTGGCAACCTCAAAGCTGACTTTACCGGGATGACTGACGAACACGCCGTATCCCCCGTTGGTGTAATAGAACGGGATATTTTTATAGGAAATCTCGCTGGCGGTGCCGCCGTCTTCGTTCCAGATATCAACGGTCTGGCTGTTTTTGACCATGGCGGTAAAACGTTCCCCGAGACCGTAAACCAACTCTCCGACGCCGAGATTCAAACCGGTGACCAGAAAATCCTTTCCGTCATTGCGATGCATCATACCGGTGGTTTTAGGCTTCGTGCAGGTAATTTCCTTTCCGTCGGCAAGGAAATGAAGCTCCGGACTGCCTTTGGCGAAACTCAGAGAAAGCCTGCCTGACGAAAGCTCCCATCCGGAATCGGAGCTTCCTTTTAATACAGGTTTTCGTGACTCGCCGTTGATCGGGAAAGCGGGAGCGGTCATGTAATTGCCGATATGATTCTGCATGCGGATGCACAATACGTCGTCCAGCGGGGCGGTGACTGTGCAGGTCATCATTCCCACATTCAGAGTGTCCCCCCTGCCTTCGATTTTTTTGTAGGGTGCGTAAAAACGTATGGCGTCCGGGCTTTCTTCAAGTAAATAGATATCCCTTACATAGTCAGCCTGAATATTTTTTCTGACCAGCCAAAAACCATCTGTAAATTTCATGAAAGGATCTCCTTATCGGGTTAAGCAGGAATCGTTTTAATTGCATCAGAAAGCAGGATCTGTACAGGTTATTTTTGCACAGCTCCTTATGGAATGCGGACTAGCATTTTTTACCCGCGCGGAAGCGCATCATCATCTCATTGGTCAGGCTGAAATCGTCCGGCTGGCCCGTGATCTCTTCCCGAGGCACCCATACGGCTTCCTTCAGTTCGCTGGCATCCATATGGATCGTATCATCGCCGTCCACGTCACAGTAAAATCCCGCCAGAATATCATCCGCGATGCCCCAGGGCTGAGATTTATAATAACGGATATTTTTCACTTTCAGTCCGGCTTCTTCCATTACTTCCCTGGCAACCGTTTCTTCCAGTGTTTCTCCGATCTCGGTGAAACCGGCGACAAGGGCAGGCATAGCCAGGGGGCGGTTGGCATAGCGGGTAATGAGGAGCCGGTCTTTGTTTGTCACTCCGACGATAACGGCGGGCTGGATCCTGGGATAAAAACGTCTTTTACAGGCGGGACAATCTACAGCCCGTTCATCGTATGCATGTGTGGTCGCGGTTCCGCAGCTTCCGCAGAAACGGTTTGTGTCATACCAATGGAAAAGATGGCTGGCGGTAAAAGCCGCGAAAACAAGCTGGCGAGGCCCCATAGACTGTTCGCGGAGCTCCTTTAAGGTGCGATACAGATACGTATTTAAGGGAGCGTCCGAAGAGATGCCTTCTGTCAGACTTTTTCTGTCCAGGATGAGAAAAAAGTCCTGGTGATCCAGACAGTCATCGAGGGAAAAGATGTAGACAGCCTGATGGGGCGGCTTGGCCAGTTCTTTGAAACGAGGAAAGGAGAGTGTCTGATCCGTGATATTACACAGCAGCTTTCCTCCCGAAAAATGCAAGGCAATGCTGTCCGGGGAAGGCATCGTACCCGGGCGGTATTCGTTGTGCAGTTTGAAGGGGTGTATATCCTGTATCATAGACCGCTCCTCTCTCATATCCCCGAGCCATCCAAAGGAAGATGTCACCTGTCGGTGAGGGGCGGCTCGGGGGAGGGCAGAGCAGAGGCTTCGCCTCCCTCTGCCCTGTTGTCTCAGACAGATTTGCCTGGCTCTTTCAGCCCGGCATGACGGAACAAAAAAGTCTGCTCCCTCATCTGGGAAGAATATATACCCCGTTGGGATCAAAGGCAAGGCTTGCCTGGGATCCTACCTGGTAGATTTTTTTGTTTACCGGATTGTAATCCGTGATCTGTACGGTAACATCCCCGACCTTGACATGATAGTACTGGTAGGAACCCATAAATGTGGACAGAATGACTTCGCAGGGCAGCTGGCCTTCATCGGAGAGGGTGATTGCTTCCGGACGGAGCACGAGGCAGACTTCGTCTCCCTTCTTTGCGTCTACGTAATTATTCACTTCCATGGTCTGCCCGCTGACCGTGATGACGGCTTTGCCTTCACCGGCTTCATCAACCTTCGTATCCAGGAAATTTGCTTCTCCGATGAAATCCGCGACAAAACGGGACTTCGGACGGTAATACACATCCTGGGGCGTTCCGATCTGTTCCACCTTGCCTTTGCTCATGATGATGATTTTATCCGAGATGCTCATGGCCTCAGACTGGTCGTGGGTGACATAGATGGCGGTAATGCCGACCTTCTGCTGAATCTTGCGGATCTCGGTACGCATGGTGACACGGAGTTTTGCATCCAGGTTAGAGAGCGGCTCATCGAAAAGCAGGACGCCGGGCTCGAGCACCAGCGCTCTGGCAAGGGCTACTCTTTGCTGCTGTCCGCCGGAGAGCTGGTTCGTCATGCGGGATTCCATTCCCTCCAGTTCCACCAGACGAAGAATGTTTGTGACCTTTTCTTTGATTTCTTTCTTTGGAAGCTTGCGGATTTTCAGCCCGTAGGCTACATTGTCAAAAACGTTGTAGTGCGGCAGCAGGGCGTAACTCTGGAAAACCATTGCCGTATCACGCTTATTTGGCGTGAGAGCATTGATTGGCTGTCCTCCCAGATAGATCTCACCCTCATCCGGACTTTCAAAGCCGGCGATCATGCGGAGCGTCGTTGTCTTGCCGCAGCCGGAAGGCCCTAAGAGGGTCACGAAGGTACCGGGTTCAATATCAAGTGAAGTATCCTTTACGGCGTAAAACTCTTTTTTGGTCTTGGGGTCCTGGTATATTTTGGAAATGTGCTCCAGACGAACACCTTTTTTTTCTTTTGCCATGATCTTCTCCTCCATAACGCAGTTTCGTACGTCAACTCAATGTCCTCGGATGATAATTGTCATCAGTCATCATCTTTGATTTTTCTGCTTGTGCCAAAGATGCGGATTAATCCGTTCATAATCAGAACCATGCCATAGGTAATCACAATCAGGACCGTGGCGTAGGCACAGGCGACGCCATAGTTACCCTTCTCAGCCTGCTCGTTGATCTGTGTGGTGATCAGCAGATACTGCGGCGTGACCAGAAGGATGACGGCGGAGATTGCCGTGATGCTTCGGACAAAGGAGGTGACCAGGCCGCTGAAGAAGGAATCCTTGATCAGGGGCAGCGTTACGCTGGTAAAGACCTTGGCGGAATTTGCCCCCATGTCGTAAGCGGATTCCTCGATCGACTTGTCGATCTGCCGCAATGCGGAGATACCGCTGCGGGTACCGGTAGGCAGGCTTCGGACAATAAACACGATGATCAGGATCAGTCCCGTGCCGTACAATCCCTGCATCGCGCCGCTGCGGAAGAGACCGTTGGCATAGCCGCGGATATATCCGATACCTAAGACGGTACCAGGTACGGCCATGGCAAGCATGGAAACGAATTCGATAAAGCCTTTTGCCTTAAATTTTCTTTTAACGACAAGGTACGCAATGATCATGGACAAAAGAGCCGTCAGCGGAGCGGCAATCAGTGAAAGGACAATGGAATCCTTGAATGCCTTCAGACCGCTGGTCTTGAACATGTACTGGAACCACTTGAGACTGAGGGCGTAGTTTCTGCCCCAGAGGGTGAAGAGAGCTCCAAAGGGAACCATGATGTACATCAGGATGACAAAGGCTGCGACGATGCCGCAGAAGATGGTAAGGGGCACGGTTACGCTCTTGTCCTCGATCAGCATCCTGGCACGGGAGGCTTTTCCCGTAAGCGTGGCTGCGGTTTTACGTTCCAGATAGTATTTCTGGATCAGGAAGAGGACGACGGTCAGGGAAAGCAAGACCACGCTCATCGCGGCAGCGCCGGTGGAGTCAAAGGCTCCTGTCACCTGCAGGTAGATGGTGGTAGCCAATGTATCATAGGAACCACCGATCATCATGGGGTTGGCGAAGTCCGCCACCGACTCGATAAAGGTGACAAGGAAGGCGTTTCCAAGACCGGGAAGAAGCAAAGGAAGAGTGACGCTGGTGAAAACCTTCCAGCGGGAAGCACCCATGTCACGGGTCGCTTCCTCCAGGGACGGATCGATATTTTTCAGAAGACCCTTGAGCATGAGGTAGCAGACAGGGAAGAAGGTCAGTGTCTGTACGATGGAAATGCCCTTCAGTCCGTATACATTGGAATCATAGATATGCAGCAAGGTCCTTGTGATCAGGCCGCTTCGGCCAAAAAGCATGATCATGGACAAGGACAGCACGAAAGGCGGGGAGACAACCGGCAGCATGGAAACCACCGCAAAAAGCTTTTCCAGTACTTTGGTGCGTACCTTGACATAGACCTCGACATAGGCAAAAAGAAGACCGATCACCGTAGAGGCGATGCCGACAATAAAACCGAGGACAAGCGTATTGGAAAAAGCTTTCCGAAAACGCTCCAGGCTTAATACGCGGCGAAAAACGTCTAATGTAACTTTTCCCTCGGTATAGATGCTGTCAATCAGAAGCATCAGCAGAGGATACAGGATAAACAGAGCCAGAAAAACGATCAGAACAATGATCATGGTGACCAAGATCGGATCGGAAAAAAACTTCCGTCTCTCCAGACGGGCATTTTGACCTTTAGCCATGATGTTCCTCCATATTCAGTGATTAAATGAAATCCTTTTGTTGCCTGAATCATTTGATTGCATCGAAAAAGCCTGATTCTGCGGATCATTTCTCAGAGGAGCTGCTTCATGAAAAAATAAGCAGGCTCATTTTTTCATGACCTACTGTCGCCGGAATCATCATCTTCTCGAAATGAAGACAAAAGGGGAGATGATTTCATCTCCCCTTTTGTCAGCACTCAGGTGCCGAAACGGCACCCTTCCGGTGCAATTATTCCGTCATGAAACGGCTTGCATCATCTTCACCGCCGACTGCCGCGAAGAAGTCTTCGATATACTGAGAAGTATTAGCCTTTGCGTCTTCGAAGTCATAGTCGATGGTATTGTTCATGTCAAGGCCGAAGTCCGTAGCCTCCTGCGGCTGGGTGGCGTTGGACAGTACCAGGAACTGATAAGAGCCATTGTCCTTGGCAATGTCTACGCAGTCCGGAGACAGGGCATATTCGATCCAGAGTTTGGCAGCATTCGGATGAGCGCAGCCTTTGAAGATCGCGGTAGCGCCAACCTCGAAGGAGGTGCCGTCTTCCGGAAGAACCAGCTGGATATTGTCATAGCCCTGAAGAATCTGATAGATGCCGTCATGCAGGAAACCGACACCGATCACGCACTCGCCGGGGCCGACCATCTTGGACGGGCCGGAGCCGGACTTGGTATACTGGGAGACGTTCTTGTCAAGAGCCTTGAAATACTCCATGGCTCCGTCGTGTCCCTTCATCTGTACCATGGTATTGATGATGAGCTTGGCTGTACCGGCGGTATTCGGGTTGGAAAGCATGATCAGCCCTTTATACTCTTCTTTGGTCAGATCATCCCAGGTCTTGGGCGCTTCGAGGCCGAGACGGTCGAGCTCCTCGGAATTTACCATAAAGCCAAGGATGCCTTTGTAAATGCCGTACCAGTTATTATCGGGATCCTTGTAGTCATCAGAGATGAGGTTTACGGCGTTGATCGCTTCGTAAGGCTCAAGCAGGCCGTCAGACGTTGCTTCGTTATAGGGATCGGTGGTGCCGCCGAACCAGACGTCGCCGGACGGGTTGCCGGACTCCTCGGAAATCTTGGTGTAGACTTCGGAGGTGGACAGACGCTGATAGCTTACTTTGATGCCATAGGTCTTTTCAAACTTCTGGCAGGCAGCGGAGAGATATTCTTCCTCGCAGGAGCCATAGACGGTCAGGGCGCCTTCTTCCTGAGCGGCGGCAATAAGAGCGTCCATGTCACCGGCGGCTTCCTCTGCCATGACGGGAAGCGCGGACATCATCGTTGCGGCGGCTAATAAGCCGGCGAAAAGCAGAGCCAGTTTCTTCTTCATAAAATGACCTCCTTTAAATGCGGCATCTTGTCCATAGCGTACAGAATATTTCATCTGCCTGTTGAGAAATGAAGCAGGTAAAAAGAACGGTGATCTGCATCATAGGGAAAAATGCCTATAACAAGTGATTGTCGGTGTTTTTACTATACCACATTTTGACTAATACAACAATATTTTTTTTATGCTGCCGTCACAAATCCGCCGCGATCAGCGGGACTGTCATTTCCTCCTGTGTAAGGCCGGTGTGATGTCCGGTAAATCGTTTCTTCTCTTCCGGCGTATTAAAGATCGCGCTTCGACCCGTTCCCGCTGCGATATAGTCTCCCAGCATGGTAAGCGCCTGCGGATGAGGCGTGCCTTTGCCGAACAGCTCCCGGGAGAGGAATTCTTCTCTGGAAAAAAGCCGGAACGCTTCTTTGCAGGTACTGCGAAAATGCTGTTCAAATTCCTGCTCTCTTCCTTTTTTAATGAAGAAGTTTATGGCTCTGGGCTCCAGGGAGGGGGCGCGCAGAAGACAAACTGACATGACCGGGTCTTCCTGTATGGCGGTTTTTTCCGTCAGGTCAATATGGCCATGGTCTGCCGTGATCAGCAACAGCGTATCGGTCAGGGTTTCAGAGAGCGTACGGATCTTTCTCTCAAGCATGCGCAGAGTGCGCCTTGCGGTATGGCCATAGCAGCCATGCGCATGCATCGTATGATCGGGTTCCTCGAGATAGGCGTAGATATATTTCCGGCCTGGTTCCCCGCACCATTGGGACAGAGTATCAAAAAAGGCGTCAAAATCTTTGGGGTTCGGCATTTTATAATCCGCCAGCTCCCTGGCGTCCCCTCCGGCCAGCCGGATGGCCTGGACGACGGACTGATACGGGATATAGGATTCCGCTATGGAAAATGGGGCGGCAGGTATGTCCGTTTCACTGAATGTATTTGGGAAAACGCTCACATTTCTGTCCAGCTGATGAAAATAGCAGTCCCAGCCCAGCCAACTGTGCTGGATCGGATACAGACCGCTTCTGAGGGATGTCGTGGCTGCCACCGTCGTAGAAGGAAAAACCGAGCTGATGGAGGAAATCTGATGTGACCGCAGAAAACCGTCTTTGTCAAGGTTTCCTTCCATGACAGCGGTTCCCATTCCATCCAGAACCAAAAGGACTACATTTTTCTGACCGTGAAACAGTCTGTCACATTCCGGAAGGGATGCATTTGGAGGAGTGACATGAAACTCCTTTGCAACGGAACAGGCAAGATTTACCAGACAGCGGTCATAGTCCGGGTACCGGATCACGGATTTCTCATAGGCAAACCGCGGGTATTCGTCCTCGGGAACATGAATAATGCCCCTTCGCTCAAAGCCCAGCTTTGCGAGCAGGCTTTGCATGACCTTGTTGTCGGGATGGGTATCAATCCGCAGATGACCGCACCGGGTGAGCGCCCAATTTATGCAGAAGGCGCCGACGCCTTTGACGGAACCGTCTCCGGCAATCCGGTGAATCACGCCGTAGGGGGAGTCGTCCTTCCAGGAACCATCTTCTATGACGTTATATGCAGGCTCGATATCCTTTCCGAAATCATAGTAGAATACTCCGGCGATCCTGCCGTTCTCTTCGCATACATAGCTCTTTCCGCATTCAATATCCTGTCGGATCAGCTCCTGCGGAGGCCAATGCGTTGGTCCCCACTGGGCCGGGTTCCCGTGCGCAGCCATAAAATCCCTGGCATAGGCGTAAATCTCCATCAGTCTCGGTAAATCTGCTTCAACGGCGTGCCTGATCCTCATTTTGTCATCCCCCTGTTTGTTTCCGGTTATTCTTCTTTATTCTGCACAGATCCTGAATTCGTGCGCACACAGAAAAAGAGGGCTGTGAAAGAATGGGATTTCGCAATCTCTTTTTTCACAGCCCTTCTTAATAAATCAGTGATTTTTGCCCGGCAAGCTCTGAATGTCTTTCACTCTTTCTTTTATGATATGTAAACGAATAAAATGCCTGCGTTTTGATTCGTTTACTGCGCCGAATTTACGCCGCTGCAAGCGGCATGATTCCGCAGTAAATCCGTGCGCATACTATAACATAAAAGCGGCGGTTCGTCCAGCCGGCAGGCTGAAGAAATGTTTAAACATCCAGTGAGGGCGGGATATCGAGCTGCTCCGGGCGGGGAGAACCGTTTTTCTTTCTCTGGCGGACACATTCTGTCAATAAATATTCAATCTGTCCGTTGACGGAGCGGAAATCATCCTCTGCCCAGGCAGCGATCTGGTTATACAAGGTTTCTGATAAGCGGAGCGGAACCTGTTTTTTCTTTGGTTCGGCCATCAGTAGATACTTCCTGAATTCACGATGGGCTGAGCGTCACGGTTGCCGCAGAGCACGACGAGGAGGTTCGAAACCATGGCAGCTTTCCGCTCGTCATCCAATTCTACCACGTGGTTTTGATTTAACCGGTCCAGTGCCATCTCTACCATGCCGACTGCGCCGTCTACGATCATCTTTCTTGCATCGATAATCGCGGAAGCCTGCTGGCGCTGCAGCATCACTGCGGCGATCTCCGGAGCGTAGGCAAGATAGGTGATCCTGGCTTCGAGAATCTCCAGGCCGGCTTCGGCGACTTTGCTTTGGATCTCGTTGCGAATCCGCTCCGCGACGACATCGCTGGATCCTCTCAGGCTTCCCTCGTCCGCAATGCCGTCGCCGGTGGTGTCGACATTCGGTGCAATATCATAGGGATAAATCCTGACAATGTTGCGCAATGCACTGTCACACTGCAGGGATAAGTATTCTTTATAATTATCTACATGGAATACGGCTTTTGCCGTGTCAGTAACACGCCACATGACCGCAATGCCGATCTCGACAGGATTTCCCAGACAGTCATTGATCTTCTGGCGGTTATTGTTGAGGGTCATGACCTTGAGGGAAATCTTTTTGCCGTAGGTCTGGGTGGAGCTGTCTGCCCGCTCTTTGCGGCTGGCATCCACATCACCGCTTTGATTAAGGTAGGTTTTGGCTGCGGGATTTACACTGACGCAGAAGGGATGGACATAATAGAAGCCTGCTTCTTTTAAGGTGCCGATGTAATCGCCGAACAGGGTCAGGACGAGGGCTTCCTGCGGACCTAAGACCTTCAGGCCGAGTAAGGGGATCCAGCCGAGGGAAAGGTAAATGATTGATATTACCATGATCGGTATGATCAGGAAAATTGAGGATAATACGCACAGGGCAGTGGCTGCTAGGTAGAGGCCGATAAACAGCAGCAGCATGGGCATGCCGTTTTTCTTGTTGCTTAGAATCTTTTCATTTACGATAATGCCGTCTTTCATTGGGTTTTCCTCCGTTTCTATCTGGGATGTCAGAAAAGAAAAAGATTTATTTGAGTATCTGAATGATATCATAATGATATTATTTTGTCAAGGCTTTTTCTGCTTTTGTGTTAGATATTTGACGCTCGGCTTGAAGGCTTGCGCAGGCTCCCGGATCGATGTCACATTAGCTCAGCCGAAAAATAACAGCCGAGCCATCTCCCGTGGGAGACTAAAGGTCTGAAATGTCTCCGGAAAAGGCACCGGAGCCACCTCAGACCTTAAGTCTCCCATCGGTTTCAGTCTCGTCAATTATTTTCCGAATGCGTCGCTCATTGTGACATCGATCCGTGCGCCTGTTTCAAAGTAGTGAGCCGAGCTGGTTCGTGTAGGCGGTGTGGGGTAGAATATTTTAACAATATCCTGACGCTCGGCTAGAAGGCTTGCACAGGCTCCCGGATCGATGTCACATTAGCTCAGCCGAAAAATAACAGCCGAGCCATCTCCCGTGGGAGACTAAAGGCCTGAAATGTCTCCGGAAAAGGCACCGGAGCCACCTCAGACCTTAAATCTCCCATCGGTTTCAGTCTCGTCAATTATTTTCCGAATGCGTCGCTCATTGTGACATCGATCCGTGCGCTTGTTTGAGGGTAATGAGCCGAGCTGGTTAGTGTATGGGGATATGAGAGTGAAGGTAATAGTGAAGAAAAAAGTGCCGGGGCATCTTTTTTGTGAGATGTCCCGGCTGGTTTTTTATTTTTGAGCAGTAAAGGAAATGCCGCCTGTCGGTGACGGGAGACAGGAGTGGACAAGGGGCGGGAGAATGTTATATTCTGCCTGATTCATATGTTTGCCAGCAGTTTATATAATAAAGTATAAAGCTGTATCGCTTCGTCGGTTTCGAGGGGGATGCAGCTTCCGATTTTGGCTGGGATATCTGCAACTCTCTCTTTCAGGGACATGCCTTGTCCGGTAATGGTTATCATGACAAGGCGTTCATCCTCCTGACTGCGTTTTCTGGTGACATAGCCTGCAGCTTCCATTTTTTTCAACAGTGGGGTGAGGGTGCCACTGTCCAGGCAGAGCTTTTGTCCGAGATCTTTTACACTGATGGTGTGCTCCTGCCAAAGCGCCATCAAAGCGATATATTGTGTATAGGTTAGCCCTAAGGGCTTAAAATAGGGTGTATATAAAGCAACGACCTTCCTTGCGGCAGCGTACAGAGGGAAGCATAGCTGGCTGTCTAAAGACAGGGGATCGGGGGCTGCGGAAGTTGAATAGGACGGATCGGATGTCATGGAATATTCCTCAATAAAGATATAGGAAACAAACAAAATGCTTGCATTTTGATTCGTTTACTGCGCCGAATTTACGCCGCTGCAAGCGGCATGATTCCGCTGTAAATTCGTGCGCATACTATAAAGCAGAGAAAAGGCTGATGGCAGAAACATCTGCGTCAACCTGGAATCTCTTTGCGGATTTAGGAGCTGTGCAAAATAACCTATGCAGATGGTGCAGGATAAATTCGCCCAGGCAAGGCTGCGGCGTCTGGCAACAACGCAGTCTGAGCGGATTTAGACGTGCCGGATGTAAAGGTTATTTATGTACAGATCCTAAAGCAGAGAAAAGGCAACTGTGTCAGCCTGAAATCTCTTCGTGGCTTGGGTGAAAAGAGAAGTTACAGCAGGGCTGCGACAGCTTTGTCGACTTCGGCCATATCAAAGGTCGGCTCAAAACGGGCTACGACATTTCCCTGGCGGTCAACGAGGAATTTGGTAAAGTTCCATTTGATATCAGGGTTGTTTTTGTAATTTTTGTCCATTTTTTTCGCCACGCCTGACATCATCAAGGCCTTGGCTCCTTTACCGAAGCCCTCAAAGCCTTTCTGGCTTTTCAGAAAGCCGTAAAGCGGCAAAGCGTTTTCTCCGTTGACATCGGACTTTTTCATCTGCGGGAAGCGAGTATTGTAATGCAGGGTGCAGAATTCATGAATTTCCTCATCGGAGCCGGGAGCCTGGTTGGCAAACTGATTGCAGGGGATGTCGAGGATGTCAAAGCCCTGATCTGCGTACTTATCGTACATTTCTTCCAGTTCTTTATATTGAGGCGTGAAACCACAGCCTGTCGCGGTGTTTACGATCAGTAAGACTTTACCTTCAAATTTCTGTAAAGAAACTTCTTCGCCATTCGGTGCCATTACGGAATAATCATAAATGCTCATTTGAAACCTCCTTAAAGAATCGATTTGATTTAACTAAATTTAATTTTATCAAATCAAATAAGATCTGTCAAGGTTTTTTTACAAGATACGAGACTGTATTTGCAGCTTCGGCAGCCCAATTGCCGAAGCTGCAAATACAGTCTTCCGAAGAGATTGAATCAACGTACGGAATTTTCTCCTAAAACAAAGCTTTGCGTGTTTGATCATTGTTTACGGATACCGTTTTTGGCTTGATGCCGGTAACAGAATCAGTCGGTCATGATACAGCCCGGTTCATTGTCCGGGAGCTGGTGATAGCCATGAAGGTGAGCGCTGAGTTGTTATAAGAAGTCCTGAACCAATATCACAGGTCTGCTCTCCCCTTGCCAACTTTGCCCGGATATTTTATAATCAAAGAAAAACAGCGAGGATCATGAAAGAAAGGGCAGGTGCGAGGAAATATGGGAGACAGGGCCTATAAAAATATCATTTTTGACGTCGGAAATGTTCTGATCGGTTTCCGTTGGGAAGATATGCTGATGAAAGATCATGGGATGAGCGAAGAAGCGGCTTTATCATTTGGAAACATGATCTTTTCGGATCCTCTCTGGAAGGAGTTCGACCTTGCGGTGATTCCCTATGAAGAGGTCATTGAGCGATATGTGAAAAATTACCCGGATTACGAAGCGGATATCCGTTGGTTCTTTTCGCATACGGAGTTGATGAGCGTACCACGGCCTCGTGTATGGGAAAAAGTAGGCAGGCTGAAGCAGGCAGGATATGCTGTTTATCTGCTTTCCAATTATTCCCGGCAGATGCTTGGCACGCACACGGGCGGAGCCGCCTTTCATGATTATCTGGACGGAGGCGTGATTTCCTATCAGGTCCATGTGATAAAACCGGATGAGCAGATTTATCGAAAACTGCTGGAAAAATATGGTCTGTCTGCCAGGGAGAGCATTTTTTTTGATGACAGGAGTGATAATGTGGAGGCTGCTCTTGCCCTTGGCATGGGCGGTATCGTTGTGACAGACGAGCAACAGCTGATTAAAGAACTGGAGAGGCTTATCAGGCAAAGAGAAGACTGCTGAGGCTGCATCAGTAAAGCTGTCGTGAACGGATTGGTACAGAATCGGAGATTTTTTCTTAAGGGCAGTGCGCGCCCGGCGCTTTGGGCACGGATCCTGAGCGCACTGCGCATATCGGGATGATACAGACCGATCTGCGGCTTTGGTTTGGACTCCTGGATTTTCTCTGTAAGGAAAGGCGGGGATAGGTGATGAAAAAGATATCAAAGCAGATGAAGGTGAGATGCGCAGCGTTATTCCTGAGCATATGTTTTCTGAGTGTCTTTGCTCTGCGGACATCTTACGTGGAGGCAGAAGAGACGAGGAAGGAGGAGCAGACTGCGGATTCGGGGGACACAGATACGCAGGATTTTGATTTATCCCTGCTGGGAGAATTGGACGATGAGGAATTGCGTCAGTTCCTTGACGCGATCGGTTTACAGGATGTGGATGTGGAAAGAGTACGGCAGCTGGTGAAAGAAGAAGAACCAGAGGAATTAAGCGAGGAAGGAGTGCATCAGGTGCTTGATCTGTCAGGCCTGGAAGATATCGGTGACGAAGAAACAGCGCAGAGAGGCCTGGATTTATCATCTTTATTGTCGGCTGCGCTGGAAGCAGGCTTAGGTTCTTTAGGCAGCGGGAGCAGTTCCGGAAGCAGCAGCGCAGCGGCCGGTACAGAAGAAGGCTCTATGGGACTTCTGGATATCCTGAATCTGCTTGGGATCACAAGCAGGTCCCTTAAGGATTGTGAAATAAAGGCGATTGCGGACCAGAAGTATACCGGAAATGAAATCAAACCTACCGTGACGGTGACTTATAACGGGACACGATTAAAGAAAAATACGGATTTCACGGTAAGCTATTCCAACAACATTTCCGTTGGGACGGCTCGCGTCACGATTACCGGAAAAGGAAGCTATACAGGCACGAGGCAGACCTCTTTTCATATTGTCAGAACCCAGGGCAGCGGGAGTTCCACGCAATCCGCCGCATCGAAGGCGAAGAAGCTGACGGTGAAGCTTACCAAAACTTCCTATGTATATGACGGAAAGGCACATACACCCGCCCCGAAGGTAACTGCCGGAGGCAAAACCGTGACAAAGGCAAATTACACAGTCACATACAAGGACAATAAGAATGTCGGCAAAGCCACCGTTACCGTGAAGGGGAAAGGAGAATACAAAGGACTTACCGGGGAGGCGACCTTTAAGATTACGCTGAAGAAAACCTCCATTCGATCTGTGGGCAAGCCGGCTCCGGGAGAATTAAAACCTGCCTGGAATAAGGATACCCAGGCGGAGGGATATCAGCTTTGGGTCTGTACGAACAAGAGCTTTGGCTCCGGGGTGAAAAAAATCACGGTGAAGGACGCCAATGAGACCGAAAGTCTTGTTACCGGCCTGACATCCGGAAAGAAATATTACCTCAAGCTTCGATCCTATAAAAAAGTAGGCTCCACAAACTGGTACAGTGAGTGGAGCACAGTGAAAGAGGCAACCGTTTCATGACCGGACAGGAATTTTTCGAGAAATTCCCCGTAAAACTGAATGACCAGCAGAAAGAAGCTGTGTGCGCGGCGGACCAGTTCCTTCTTCTTCTCGCTGTTCCGGGCAGCGGCAAAACCACAGTGCTGGTGGCGAGGCTGGGTTATATGATTCTATGCAGAGACATTGCGGCTGACCGGATCCTGGTATTGACCTACACGGTCGCAGCTGCGCAGGAGATGAAGGAACGTTTTGTCAGATTTTTCTCCTGGGCGGAGATTCCGTCCCCGGAATTTCGCACGATCAATGGCGTCTGTGCGAAGGTTATACTTGCTTATGGCCGAAAGATCGGAAAGACTCCGTTTTCCCTGATTTCCGATGAAAAAATCCAGAGAAAACGGCTTGCGCAGATCTGCCAGGATCTGACGGGAGAGTATCCGACAGAGAGTGAAATCAGAGAGCTTGCCTCAAAAATAACTTTCATTAAGAACATGATGCTGACGGCGAAGGAGATCGAAGCCTTAGCAGGAAAGCAGGACACAGACCGGGAGGAAGGATGGGAAGGCGGAAAATCACAGAATAGCCGGCGTCAGGGAAAGGAATCAGGTAATACCGGAAGCAGCAGCGGAAGACATCAACGTGGTCAGAGAAACGGCGGTGAGAGCCAGGATCTGCCGCTGGCGGAGATTTACGCACAATATTGCTCGAGCCTCCGACAAGAGAAGCTGATGGATTATGATGATCAGATGACCTACACCTGCTCTATTCTGCATTCCAGCAAAGAAATGCTTTCGGCTCTAAGAAGGCAGTATCCCTATATCTGCGTTGATGAAGCACAGGATACCTCCAAAATCCAGCATAAAATCATTTCCTTGATTACCGGGGATACGGGAAATCTGTTTATGGTGGGGGATGAAGATCAGAGTATCTATGGATTTCGGGCAGCTTATCCAAAAGCGCTTCTGGATTTTGAAAACGACCATAAAGGGGCGTCGGTACTTCTGATGGAAGTGAATTTCCGATCCCGGCTGCAGATCGTGGAAGCAGCGGATCGTTTTATCCAGAAAAACCGGTACCGCCATAAAAAGCGGATGCGTGCAGCGCGAAGCGCCGGCTCAGAGATCCGTGAGATTGCATTGTCCGGCCGATATAAGCAATTTACCTATTTATGCAAGGCGGCAGCGGATTGTCAGCAGGAAACAGCGATCTTATACCGGGATAATGACAGCGCGGTAGTTTTGATTGACCTTCTGAAAAGAGCGGGAATCCCTTTCAGGTACAGAAGGACGGAGCTGACCTTCTTTACCAGCAGGATTGTGACAGACATCAGGAACATTATCCGGTTTGCTTTAGATCAAAGTGATGAGGAAAGCTTTCTTCAGATTTATTATAAATTGAATCTGTATCTGAATAAGCAAAAAGCACAGCTGGCATGCCGCGAAGCTCAGAGCCGGGGGATCTCTATCCTGGACGCGGTGCTTTTGTATACGGAGCCTGGTTCGTCCCTGGCAAGGGCAGTTCGTGAACGGAAGGCATCTTTGAAGGAATTGCTTACGGACAGCGCGGTACAGGCGTTGGAGAGGATCCGTGATGAAATGGAATACGGGGATTATCTGCGCCGATGCGGCCTGAGTGACAATAAGCTGTACATTCTGCAAATGCTTTCTTACAAGGAAGCCTCTGCCCGGAGCCTGCTTGAAAGAATCGGGCAGCTGGAGGAAGAACTGCTGTCAGGTTCTGACAGGCAGGCGAAGCTCATCCTTTCTACGATCCATTCCAGTAAGGGGCTGGAATATGACAGTGTGTATCTGATCGATGTTATAGATGGGATTTTTCCGGACGTGATACCGAATTATTGGGAACATGCGTCAACAGAAGAGCAGGAGGCTTATGAGGAACAGCGGCGGCTGTTCTATGTAGCAGTCACCAGGGCAAAGGAACGCCTTACGGTGTTTTCATTAACGAAGAAAAGCTCATTTGTGAGGGAATTGATCGGAAAACCGCAGGCTTTGCAATCCAACGGAGGTGAAAACGCAGACAGAAAGGAGTCCGGACCATATGGGCATAAATGGGATCTCTTCATCAATGCGGCATCCGGACCGGTGTCAAGACAGGAAAGCGTATATCTGAAACAGCCGGCTCCCCCAAAAGAACAGGAAAGCACCGAAAGCATCGCCCGGCGTTATGCGGCATTTACCCGTCAGCTCGGGGAGGGAATTATGGTTACCCATAAAACCTTCGGAGACGGCATTGTAACGGCGCTGGATGAGGAAAAGGGCGAGGTGAAAATCTGTTTTCCGGAGGGAAACGGAAATACGGATTCTGCCAGACGGAAGCTGCAGAAAAACAAGGAAATAAGATTTCAACTCTGGCTGCTGTTTGAGAAAGGCTTGCTGGACATAAAAACGATTTGACAAACCAGTATAGGATTGTTAAAATCAAGAGCGATTCTGAAAAAGAAAGGCGTTCACGCCGGGTATTGATAAGAATTGTATCAGGAACAAGGATTGTGCGTTCGGGATATACCCGGCGCGACGAGGTGATGAAAGATGGAAGAGAAAAAAAATCTCCTGACATACGCAGGCTTAAGAAAACTTGAAGAAGAGCTGGATGATCTGAAAACGGTCAAGCGTAGAGAAATCGCGCAGAAAATAAAGGAAGCCAGAGAACAGGGTGACCTTTCCGAAAATGCCGAATATGATGCGGCAAAGGATGAGCAGAGGGATATTGAGGCGCGGATTGAGGAGATTGAGAAGATCTTAAAAAATGCCGAAGTTGTGGATGAGGATGAGATTGACCTGGACCGGATTAACGTAGGCTGTACGGTCAGCGTCCATGATCTGGAGTTTGATGAGAATCTGGAATTCCAGATCGTAGGATCCAGCGAGGCGGACAGCCTGGGCGGCAAGATTTCCAATGAATCACCTCTGGGACAGGCCCTGCTCGGCGCCCGCATAGGAGATATCATTACTGTTGAGGCGCCGATGGGCATGGTGGAATACCAGATTCTGAAGATTGATCATTCATTCTGATACAGGGTATTTATAGGAAACAAAATCGTCATCCCGACGGTATGTCGGTTACAATTATTATTGTAAGAGGAGGGGCTGCACGTTGGCAGAAGAAAAGGTAGTAATGGAGGAGGATATCGGCCATCTTCGGGCGGTCAGACGGGAAAAGCTGGCTGCTTTGCAGCAAGAGGGCAAGGATCCGTTCCGTATTGTTAAATATGATGTATCGCATCATAGCCAGGAAATCAAGGATCACTTCCAGGAGCTGGAGGGGAGCACCGTAACGCTCGCAGGACGTATGATGTCCAAGCGCGTGATGGGAAAAGCATCCTTCTGCCATGTACAGGATCTGGAAGGAACGATACAGTGTTATGTGGCTCGTGACTCTGTCGGAGAGGAATCATACAAGGAGTTTAAGAAGCTGGATATCGGTGACATCATCGGGATCAAGGGCGAGGTTTTTAAGACCAAGACCGGAGAAATGTCTGTTCACGCGGCAGAGCTGACCTTATTGTCCAAGAGTCTGCAGATCCTCCCGGAAAAGTATCACGGGATGACGAACCGGGATCTGCGGTATCGCCAGAGATACTTGGACCTGATTATGAATCCGGAGGCAAAGGATACCTTTATCAAGCGTTCCAGGATTATCAGCGCGATCCGCAGATATCTGGACAGCCAGGGCTTCATGGAAGTGGAGACCCCTATGCTGGTGTCAAACGCCGGAGGAGCGGCGGCAAGACCTTTTGAGACGCATTTCAATGCTCTGGATGAGGATCTGAAGCTCCGCATTTCCCTGGAGCTTTACCTCAAGAGGCTGATCGTAGGAGGTCTGGAGCGCGTCTATGAAATCGGACGTGTCTTCAGAAATGAAGGTCTCGATACACGACATAACCCGGAGTTCACCCTGATGGAGCTGTACCAGGCTTATACGGATTATCACGGGATGATGGATCTGACAGAAAACCTGTACCGCTATGTTGCGCGGGAGGTACTTGGGACGACCACGATCACATATAATGGCGTGGAGATGGATCTCGGAAAACCGTTCGAGCGGATTACGATGGTGGATGCGGTTAAGCAGTACTCCGGCGTTGATTTTCATGAAATCCATACCATCGAGGAGGCTCGTGAGGCTGCCAGGGCACACGGCGTTGAATTTGAAGCCAGACATAAGAAGGGAGATATCCTGAACCTGTTCTTTGAACAGTTTGTAGAAGAGCATCTGGTCCAGCCGACCTTTGTCATGGACCATCCGATTGAGATTTCCCCGTTGACAAAGAAAAAGCCGGATGATCCGGAATATGTGGAGCGTTTTGAGTTCTTTATGAACGGCTGGGAAATGGCGAACGCTTACTCTGAGCTGAATGACCCGATTGATCAGAGAGAGCGTTTCAAAGCCCAGGAAGAGCAGCTTGCCCAGGGCGATGAGGAAGCCAATACCACGGATGAAGATTTCCTGAACGCACTGGAAATCGGTATGCCTCCCACGGGCGGTATCGGATATGGCATTGACAGGATGTGCATGCTGCTGACGGACAGCCAGGCGATACGTGATGTGCTGCTTTTCCCGACGATGAAGTCGTTAAAGACAGGCAATGAGGCAAATGGTGTAAGCGCTGAGGCTTCTGAAGAAGCTCCCGAGGCAGCGCCGGCAGTGAAGGTGAACGATCCGAAAATGCCGCTTTTCGACGCGAAGGTTCCGGATTACGAGCACCTGAACATTGAGCCGTTGTTCGAGGATCAGGTCGATTTTGAGACCTTCAGCAAATCCGATTTCCGTGCCGTGAAGGTTCTGGAATGTGAAGCCGTACCGAAGTCCAGGAAGCTTCTGAAGTTCGTCCTGGATGACGGAACAGCCGAGAAACGCGTGATTTTAAGCGGTATTCACGAGTTTTACGAGCCCGAACAGCTGATCGGAAAGACCTGCATCGCCATCACGAACCTGCCTCCCAGGAAGATGATGGGCATCGATTCCTGCGGCATGCTGATCAGTGCTCTCCACAAGGAAGGCGAAGAGGAAAGACTCCATCTTCTGATGGTCGATCCCGCGATTCCTGCCGGCGCGAAGCTGTACTAAAAACGGGTTTTGCGAGGGTCTCCGGCAGTGGAAAAACATGACGTACTTCATTGTCGGAAATGGCCGGAAACTTACACACTTACACCATTAGGTGCAGAAAGCGATGCAGAGCGGATTTTCCCGCAGGCTTGACAGCCGGGAAACTGCGAAAACAAGGGTGTAGGAGCGATAAAACAAAAGAATAATATATGACGGCAGCCCTGAGACCTAAAAAATCCTGGGGCTGTAATCATTTACCGGGAACGGTTGACAGACGGCAGCCGCTTCCGCAGCATGTTGGAACAAAAAGTGCGAACAGGCAGAACCGTGGATATGTTCCTGACCACTGTTTTGCGAACAGGCAAGGGAAATGACTGTCTATTTCATTTCCGCAAGGATCACTTACCGGTGTTTGAGAAGCTCCTGTATGATCACGATGATAAGGTCAGAATGGAAGCGCTGGAGATTTTCCGGGTTTTCGGCAAACGCAGGCCGGAGTTCGTCGGGCCTTATGTGGAAGAACTGCAGCAAATATCGGAAACTGATGAAAACCGTATCGTAAGAATTTACTGTCTGGGAGCAATCAAGGCGGCAGAAAGGCAGACGGTCTATGCAAATAACGTGGAAAGATGATTTTGAAATCCGGTTCCGTATTGATGGCAGTACCGCAGTCATATCGGCCAATCGGAACGGCCTTTTGTCACTGGCGGAGCAGCTCGTAACGCTGGCCGGAGAAGAACCGGGCAGTCACATTCATTATGACGAGTATAATTCCTTTGAGGACGGCTCGGACGAGCTGATTATCGAGAAGATATGATTTACCGGGAAATGCGGCCAGACGAATACGGGCACCTGAAAGATTTTCTGTACGAGGCAATATTTATTCCGGAAGGTGCAACGCCGCCGGACAGATCCATTATCGGACAGCCGGAACTGTCTCTATACTATGAGGATTTCGGGAGCGGACAGGCGGATTATTGTATTGTGGCGGATGATAACGGCAGGGTGGCTGGAGCGGTCTGGACCCGGATCATGAATGATTATGGTCACGTGGATGATGCGACACCATCCTTTGCCATCTCGCTGTATAAAGAGTACCGGGGGAAGGGAATCGGCACAGAGCTGATGCGGAGGATGCTGGATCTGCTGAAGGATCAGGGATATAAAAAGGCTTCTCTTGCTGTACAGAAAGCAAATTATGCGGTGCGGATGTATAAAGCAGTCGGATTTCAAACCGTTGATGAGAATGAAGAAGAATACATCATGGTATGTAGATTATAGATTGGGAGATCCGGAGTCCTTAATATATGGGAAAGAAGCGGTCTTCTGCTTCATGGGTGGGTAAAAACTGCTATTAAAAATTTACAATTGAAAAGCCATTGGTACTCCTGTATAGTGGTTGTCGACCAATACAATTCACGATAAGGAGGAATACCAATGGCTTCGCCCTTTAGTATACTAAAATCTGTTCTGAATATCAACCACAATTGTATTCATGTCACTGAATGTGAAGAAAGAAATGTCGTAGTCCACCGCTACGGTGAGGAATATAATCAAACACAGGTTTTTGTTCATGTAAGGCCATATAAGCGGATGCAGGACCTCTGCCCTATATGCAGTGTCTGCTGAAAAATTCGAGGCCCCGCTTGTTATTGCATAAGAGTCCAAAATATCAGCCCATTTAATCAAGGGCTGGATTATCTGCCGGATACGCTGTGTTTCTTCATCCGAGGACCGCAAAACCATTTACATCTCTTCAAGCATCTTAAGAACTACCTTTTCATTCCTCTCAGCTGCCTGATCCTTAAACAGATTATACTCCATCTCTTCCGATCCATCAGGTTTATCAGAAATTGACCGAAGGATCACATAAGGAATTTCATTAAGATAGCATACCTGGGCTATAGCTCCTGATTCCATATCACAGCAATATCCGCCGAATGACTCAACAATAGCGTCTTTCTGCTCAGTAAGATATATGAATTGATCTCCGGTACATATCCGCCCGGAAAATGACGATACATCAGGTACCGCTTCTTCAATAGCTTTCAGTGCCAGATCCTGAAGTTTATCATCTGCCGGGAAAGCATACAGTCCGGTATACAGAATCTCTCCTTTTTCATAGCCGAGAGGGCTTACATCATAATCATACTGAACGCAATCAGTAGACACTACAATGTCTTCAATATCAATAGCATTATCCAATGATCCTGCCACGCCTGTGTTTATCACTTTAGATACGTCAAATTCGTTTATCAGTGTCTGCGTACAGATACCGGCATTTACTTTTCCAACACCACATTGAACAACGACTGCCGGTTTTCCGGATATACTGCCCAGATAGAAATCCATTCCTGTTACTGTAATCACCTCATCAATGTCCATGTTTTCCTTGAGTAATGCCACTTCCTCTTCCATCGCCCCAATGATACCGATTCGTGATTCTGCATCTTCCGCATGAAGAATTGCTGCGGGAAGAAGAATACTTAACAGGATTAGAAACACTATTGTTCGCTTCAATTTTGATACCTCCTTATTGTTTTTTTGGTATTACTGTATACACTGATCCGTTTGCAAGTAATGATTTAAATCCGTTTTTTTAACTGATCTTTGTCGTGCAGCTTTCAGAGCCATTCTTGACTTTGATAGAGGAAAATACATTAACAGTCGTTTTTTTAGATGCGGCCTCTGCATTTATGGCTGTCATCGGAACCATTGCGAAGATCAGCGCAAGCACCAGCATGAGAAAACATATCCTGCCTTTTTCTTTCATGATATACTCCCCCAAATGCACGACTACTGATTCTGATATTATTATAAAGCTGCGAAGATCTTTTTGCAATCTGTTTTCCATAAGGTAAGATTTGTCGTTTCACTGACTGCTTCCAGGGCAGGACTCATATTATCCACGTTTGGTGTCAGCTTTGCAGGAATCGGTATCTTTGCAGAGGAACTAAGGATTGCCACGTAAATAAATGGATCAATTCTCGCGCCTAAATCACTGTATGCTTCGTTGTCGTCGGTCGTCGATGCCCGCATCGACTTCCTCCTCCGCCTCGCCTACAGTGATTTATCCTGTGAGACTTGTTCCATTTATTTTCGCGGCTATCTTAAACCTCAGCCAAAGATCGACTCTTTATTATCTGCCCGCAACAAGAAAGTCAGCAGCATGATGCCCACGATAATGCAGGCCATGATACGGTAAAAAACGGGAATCGATGTTTTTTCTACCAGGATCCCTCCGAGATTCTGCAGAATGATCATTCCTATGCTGTTGCAGGTGGTTACCACCGCCAGGCCGGTAGTAGTAAGGTCTGCAGGCACCAGGCACCATACCACTTTCAGCGTGATCATCATAAACAATGTCGTGGCAAGTGCTTTCATTGTTACAACAATGGCTACTACCAGAGGCGCAGAACGGGAGAATCCGTATGTGACAAACTCTGCAAGAGACAAAGAACAGGCTGCCCACATCAGGATTCTGCTGGAATACCGGTCCATGAAAGTGTTTGAGCACAAAATGATCGGAATCTCAATTAATGTGCTGAATAGCAGGACCGTTCCTACGCCGCCTGTCTTTATGCCCAGATCTGTGAGCAGGATTGGAATATAAGTCATATTCACTCCGGAGCATCCCCAGAAAAGGAATGCGAGTATCAGAAATAACAGATACTGCCGGATTTTAAGAAGCGACAGGATGGACCCGGAACCGGCCGTATAGTTCCTTTGTTCTTTTTGTGTCAGCGGATCGTCTGCTCCGACAATTCCGACAGCTGCCAGACACCCGGCAACCAGAACAGAAATAAACAGCAGCTTAGGTATGGCGTATTGCAAAAACAGCCCTGCGGCCTGCGCACCTGCCGCATATCCGATCGTTCCCCAAATCCGCAGCACCCCGTAACGGTATCTCGCAGCGCCGGCTATACGTTCCAGAACAGGCATGACTGCGTTTATACACGACATTGCCAGACCATTGAGGAGTAAGAGAATTCGCACCTGCTGGCTGAAGGAAAACAAGACAGAAAAAATACCGATCCCGATCATCAGAACTGCTGCGATCTGCCGTGGTTTTCCGGTAAAATCACAAAAGAAGCCTACGGCCGGGATCACGACAAATCCGAACAGGCTGGAGGCAGAGACAATCAATGACAGATCTGCAATGCCGATGCCTATTCCGGTCAGGTAGACCGAAAGAACCGAGCCGAATGCGCCCATACAATAATAAAAAAAGAAAAAAAGTACGACATAGCAGACATAGCTGCCCTTCCTGCTCTGTTCCATAAATTCCTTTCTCATCGTAATGTCAGGATAAAAAATCTCGTCAGTTCCAACGAATACGGTCACATTTCGCATCCCTTTCAGAATGCCTCTTTCAGATCCACCGCTGCCTGGGTATCCACTTTTCGTAGGCTGCCATTCGCTGCAGGTCATTCTTGTCCATGCCTTACAAACCATCATGAATCTTATTGGTCATTGGTGTACAGGAAATCTGACCATTTATAATGATCAGTAAACCTATGCGTCCCCATAGATGACCAAAAATCATTTCCGGTTTGCTCTGCGTTTCGGATTCCTGTTTGTATTTTTTCACTCCGGGCATATACTTGCCTTCTTTAGAACCTTTTGAACCATCACCGACAAAAATAATGTATCTGTTATTTTTTCTCAGACCAGGAAGGTTCTCTTTCACAACCCGGCAATGTTTTTTCCGTAAATCAGTTCGAAGAATGATTCCAATAACAAGAATAGCAGATTTTCCACTAAGAGATATCTCTTTTTTATTGCAATTTATTTACAATAAAATTACATACATTTTTCAAATTTGTGCTGCAACGCTAAGGATAGCCGCAAAAATAAATGGAACAAGTCTCACGGGATAAATCACTGCAGGCGAGGCGGAGGAGGAAGTCGATACGGCCATCGACGACCGACGACAACGAAGCATACAGTGATTTAGACGCGAGAATTGATCTATTTATTTTTATGGCAGGGCGCCGAAAGGAATTTTGTCACCTGAAGGTGACCGGCGCGCTGCCGGGGACAGATGTTCTGCAGACACTTATATGGTCTTACATGAACAAAAATCTGTGTTTGCTTATATTCCAGACTATAGCGGCGGACTGCAACTTTTTTTCTTCACATTCAGTGACATAAATAGAATTGTGGTTGATATTCAGAACAGATTTAGTATACTAAAGGACGAAACCATTGGTATTCCTTCTTATCGTGAATTGTTTTGGTCGACAACCACTATACAGGAATACCAATGGCTTTTCCATTGTAAATTTTAACATCAGTATTTTACCCACCAAGGTTATTTACGTACAGATCCTAAGTCAAGAATCGAGAACTGTAATAATCGTGAACGCAATGAACTGCCATTTTTAGATTGGAAAGGAGGGGCGTTCACTTGTTATACGTTGAGGAACTCGTCAAAGGTATCCGTTACCGGGTATAATTTATTCAACACAGATCAGGGAGGATCTACATGATGAAAAAAATTTCGAAATTGCACCTTGCACTGCTGCTTTTACTGCTTATGTCTCTGCCCGTAACTGTTCTGGCGGAATCTGCCGGGAACAATACCGCTTCCCATACTGTGGAGGGAAAGACATATCCCTACCTGCGACAGATTGAGGCTGAAGAAGATATCTCAGAAGACGAGATGACCTTGTATTTTGTTGATGGAGGGGATATCCCTTACGTTGCTCTTTCGGAGTACATGCAGTTCCTCAGCGGATTGTTTAAGGATCTTGAAAAGGGCGATATCACCTATGAGATTGAAAAAAGAAGAGACGGTAATGGCATCACTTTCCAGGTCACCCGCCCTGATAATCAAAGCGCGCTTCTCATCGATCCGGCCCAGGACATCATGATATTCGATAACTTCAACTCATTTATCCAGGCTGCAGGTACCAAGGCATTGGTATCTGCAATGGATATTCCTGAAGAAGAAATGGTGGACGTTATCACATTGCTGAAAAAACTTCATGGTTACCCGGAAACGGATCCTGAGATACAGGAACAGGCCGCAGACACTATTGAAGAGGAAACAGAGACAGATGAGATTACAGATACAGGGAATGAAGAGGATGTAACAGATGCGGGAAATGAAGAGAATGAAGAGGATGTAACAGATGCGGGAGATGAAGAAGCTGAAGAGGATGTAACAGATGCGGGGAATGAAGAGAATGAAGACGAGCCCCGGATGTTTGCCATAAAATATGGTGAATATTTAAACCGCGCCGGAGATGCTGTCATGCTGAACCTCAGCGATTATGAGATCGACATCATTGCTTCAGACGATGAGTGCTATATTCCGTTTCAGACCATGAACGATCTGCTGGAAAACCATACATATGTACTTTACGTGTTTGATGGCGAAAAAGTGCTGGGTTCCGGCGCTGACTGTGATCTGATCAATGCGATGGATTCCGCACCCAAGCACTACATGAGTAAAGAATTTGCCTTATTCAACTATAATGAACTGCGGCTGCTCCTGGATTGTAAATATGGGCTGAAGCCGGAACACGGTATTGAAGATTTCGAAACCTTCCTGAACATTAATACGTATCTGGTATCCGATCTTGTCAGTACCGATCCCATGCGTGCAAGCCTTTCCCTGATCAAACTCACATCACTTTATTTTGACGACCTGCACAGCGGTTTCATCCGAGGGTCTTATCTCTGTAAGAGGGATCCGGGTATCGAAGCACAGGTCGAGGCCGTGTATGAGGGCCCCAGCAGAAGGAAATATGCCGAACTGGATGATATATTCAAATATGCACGCAAAGAAGTCTACGGTAACCAGGTACCTGGTTACGAGGAGGTAGGCGACACAGCTTTTATTACATTTGACATTTTTGACAGAAATCGTGAAAACTATTATGAGCCTGGGATCGACCGTGATCAGCCGCAGGATACGATCGACCTGATCATATATGCGCATAAACAGATCAAACGGGAAGACAGCCCTGTGAAGAACATTGTGCTGGACCTGTCCAATAACTACGGAGGTGCTTTTTCTTCAGCCATCTTTGTGATCTCGTGGTTTTTGGGAGAAGCGGATATTGCCCTGAGAGATGTCTTTACCGGCGCAGAAACGAATGCAATGTATCTGGCAGATGTGAACCTGGACGGAGAGTTTAACGAAGATGATACTGTTGGGACCGGCTATAAGCTCTATTGCCTGACCAGCAACTGCTCTTTTTCCTGCGGCAATCTTGTGCCCGCGGCCTGCAAGAGCTCCGGCAAGGTTACATTGGTCGGACAGACCACAGGCGGAGGATCCTGTGTCGTACTGCCCTGCACTACCGCCGCAGGAGCCGTTTTCCGGATATCCGGTTCCATGCAGATATCCATTATTCAGAATGGCTCCTTCTACAATACTGACTCCGGTATAGTCCCCCACTTCTTCCTGGACAAGCCCGAGTCCTACTATGATCGTCCTGCATTGGCCGAATACCTTCGGGAACTGAAATGATCCGGTCGGGAAAATGGACATGCAGGCCTGCATGGATACGCTGGATCAGCTTCTGTCAGAAGCCGATAAAAAAAGAAAGGGAAACAAATGAAAAAAGCAGTTTGTATTTTAGTAACCGTTATTCTTTGTCTGTCTATGATTTGCTGCGCTGCTGCAGAGAACTCTTCTGAGGAGATCGATTATACTACAGGTACTCCATGGGTGGATATCGATCTGATAGGCAATGTAACCGCTGATACGCCTGCAGACCCGAAGGATAACTTTGCTCTCTGGGCTAACAAAGACAGGATCCTCAGCCTTAAGATCCCGGAAGGGTATCTGACAGCCGGAGACACTGTTGACCTATCGGAGCAGGCTGACGCTGACACAATGGCTATGTTCCATGGAAAAGTTCCGGAAAATCATGATGCCAGACTCGCTTATGACTACTATTACCTTCTTACTGACTGGGCCACCCGGGATGCCATCGGCGTCGCTCCTTTAAAGGAAATGGCTGACGTCGTGGAAGAAATTAAAAGTCTGGATGATCTGACAGAGTATCTGGTCCATACACCGGGGGAAGATCGTCTCTTCTGTTTTTGGAGATCGGAAGACAGGCAGGATCCGGAAAATCCGGGCAACAGTATACTCTCTTTACGAAACAGTGTCTTTTTCATCAAAGATCACGCAGAATATCGGGAGATGACTGCTGAAGGGAAATACCAGAAAGAGGTATTTGCCTCTTTCTTTCAGAAAATGCTGGCAAAGTTAGGATACAGTGAGGAAGAGGCAAGGCAGAAGTTTGATAACTGTTTTGCGTGGGAGACGATGATGAATTCTGTAGATCCAGCTGAAGGGGACAGCAGCAGTTCGGAGTTCACTAATGATATCGATCATATCCGCACCCGCAATGAATTGATGGCGATCTCTCCGAATGTACCCCTTCTGGAGGCTTTGGAGAAGGCTGACGGATATCCCGAGATGGAAAAATATTTTATTCAGGATCCGTCATTCTTTGAGAGGCTGAACGAGCTTTATACAGAAGAAAACCTGCCTCTTATGCGTGACTTTATTATTTTGCACGGAATCCTGGATACGGCATATGTCCTGGATTGGGAGAGTTATGTGCTGCTGGAGGAGTGCTTAGCGGCTATTGATCATGATGATGACGCTCCTGCATTAGACAAGGCATCCTATTCTGAGACCAAAGCCTATGACGATGTGAACATTTTCCTTGGCTGGCCTGTCGCACGGCTTTATGTGGAAAACTATACGGATCCCCGGGATAAAGAGCGCATTTCGAAGCTTGTTGACGAGATCATTCATGCCTATTATGGCATCATCGACAAGGCAGATTTTATTTCCGAAGAGACCCGCGCCGGCGCCTATGCAAAGCTGGATCATCTGTCCAAAAACGTTTTGTATCCGGACAGCTGGGAGCCTTATAGTTTCGAGGATGTGGACTTTGCCTCAAAAGAAGAGGGCGGCAGTTTATGGGAAGCATTCCGCGCGATCAATAAGCATGAGCATAAAATGGCTGTCTCGAAGGCTGCCGGTCCTTATGACCGGACAGTCTGGAGCGGCTTTCCTTTTACACCCAACTGCGGCTATGATCCTTCTGTCAACGGGATCTTTATCTATGCTGCATTTGCACGGGGCAATAACTATGATCCGGGCATGTCAGACGAAGAACTATATGCGAAAGTGGGAGCCGGCATCGCACATGAGATCTCACATGCGTTCGACATAGAAGGTTCAAAGTACGACAAGGACGGGAATATAAACAACTGGTGGACAGAGGAAGACCGTGCTGCTTTCCTCAAAAAGAACGAAAAGCTGGTCGCCTACTATAATGCGATGCATCCGTGGGAGGGGCAGGACTTTGACGGTGAAAATATGAAAGGGGAAGCCAGTGCGGATATGGCGGCTTTAAAGTGTATTCTTCTCATCGCTGCCGAAAAAGAGAATTTCGATTATGACGCATTCTTCCGCGCCTACGCCGATCGCTATGCCTGTTTAGATACCATCGAGGCAGCCATGATACGCCTGATGGATATGCACCCCATGAACTATCTGCGCGTTAACGCAACTCTGCAGCAATATGACGACTTCCTTAATTTCTACGGCATCACGGAAGGAGACAATATGTATCTTGCTCCCGAAGACCGTGTCGCGATCTGGTGATTCACTCTTTCAGTTCTTCAGGCTGACTGAAAGACTCCACAAGAGAAGAAAGAAAACTCTGAAAAGCATAGCCTGAAAAACAAAGAAGGATCGAGGGTTTATCAAAGCCCAGGATCCTTCTTTTGTGTTAAAAATAACAACTCAGCCTTACTGCAGCAAAAATCGCAAAACAGGTGTTTCTTCCATATGTTCTTCTTTCTATAAAAACAGGTTTTCAGACATTTTGACTGTCGCGCCGAATCACATTGCAGGTCAGTCCGGCTCATATATCCAGAAGAGAAAGCCTTTTTTCAATTTCCTGATCGCGTTCGTAAAAAAGAAGGTCCCGGTTATGTTCGTAGTATTTTTTGCAGCCATAAGTTCCGATAAATTCGGCAATGTATTTGTTGACTGTGAGTTCTGTTACCAGGATCAGAAGCTCCTGGCCGTCCGGGAATACCTCTTCACAAAAAGAAAACAGCATATCTATTCTGTCCGAAAGGTGTGCCGCCGCTGCTTCCGGATCTTCTCCGCTCGCTGCTTTTCCCGCCTTTTCCAGGCTCTCTTCCATGGACCTGACTTTCTTTGCATCCTCAGTAAGCATATCAATGCAGAGACCTAAAAGCGCAAAGCGCTCATCAAAGCTGCTTTTCCTGGCTCTGGCCTTGATTTCATCGGAAGCGTTTCCTGCCAGTATGTCGGGGATCCGGTAATCGGATCTGTATTTGCAGTAAAGCCTGTAATAAGCCGCAAATTCCCTGGAAATATTCTCATTGTGCAGATACTGTTCCATCAGGTAGTGGTCCACTTCCACACCTTCTTTTTCATAGACCCGGATTATTTTGGACAGATCCTCCCAGCCTCTGGCAGTTACAAAACTTTTTCCTTTTGGCGTGCTTTCAACTTTATAGAAATGATCCTGCTTTGTTTCAAGGTAGGTGATGATGGAAGGATGGATACTCCTTTCATACGCGTATTCTTTCCATATCTCAAAATCCGGTTCCACATCGATCATTTTCAAACGGTCCATGGTAGCAATGTCAAAGTCCCGGACAGAATCATTGTATTCAGGCGGATTGCCTGCAGTTACGATTAACCAGCCTTCAGGTATCTGATGACGTCCAAAGGTCTTATACTGCAAAAACTGCAGCATGGAAGGGGAAAGCGTCTCGGAAACACAGTTGACTTCATCCAGAAAAAGGATCCCCTCCGTGCATCCGGAACGTTCCATTTCTTCATAAACAGACGAAATAATCTCCGACATCGTATATTCGGTGACCTTGTACTCTTTGCCGTTATAAATTCTGTCCTCAATAAAAGGCAGGCCTATAGCTGACTGGCGGGTATGATGTGTCATCGAGTATGAGACCAGCCCGATCCTCAGTTCTTCGGAAATCTGGCGCATGATTGCGCTCTTCCCTATACCAGGCGCTCCCAGCAGGAAAACCGGGCGCCGATGCTCTGCCGGTATTTCATAGCTGCCGTTTTCATCTCTGGAAAGGTAGGCAATCAGGGTATTTTTAATCTGTTTCTTTGCTTCTTTAATATTCATAACAATCCTTCACAGCCTTTAAGGCTTTACAAAGAAAGTCCAGCCGCTAACCTGCTCACCGAGTGCAAGAAAGCGACTGGGCTTCAACATTTTCTTTCAACTAAGGGTTGATCCTGTGGCAAAGCTCATGACCAGTATGGTCAGGATAGCGAGCGGGGCAACGTATTTTACAAGGATGGAATAAGTCCTCGCAAGGCCGAAGCGGATGCCATTCTGCTCAATCTCAGCAATGGCTTTTTCAGGTTTCCAGACCCACCCTACAAAGATACAGCAGCCCAGAGCACATACAGGGATCATGATTCTGTCGGTCAAAAACTCCATGAAGTCGCAAAATGCCGGGAAGGTTATGCCATTGGCGGCGTCAAACCAGACGCCCTTGATTGGATAGGCCGCCTGAGAGCAGGTATACAGACAGCCAATGCAGAACATCACAGCGCAGACAGAAATCGTCGTACCCTTCCGCTGCCAGGAAAAATGTTCTGTCAGAAAAGCCACGATACTCTCCACAAGGGACATGCAGGAGGACAGCGCCGCAAAGAGGAGCAAAAGATAAAAGACCACACCGAAAAAGGTGCCTCCCGGCATCTGTTCGAATACTTTAGCCAGCGAAACAAAAGCAAAGCCGCCGCCTTTGCCGATCTGCTGCTCGCCGAGGGTGGCGAATACTGCGGGAACAATGATAAAGCCCGCCAGGATCGCAACCAACGTATCCATAGCGCAAACCACCGCGGTATTTCTGGCAATATTCTCCGTTCTTGGGAGATACGATCCGTAGGTGATCATGATGGACACACCAATGGACAAAGAGTAAAAAGCCTGTCCCAGCGCAGCAAGGAAGGTGTCGAATGAAACCTTGCTCCAGTCCAGCGATACCATATAGTGAAGACCGGCCTGGGAGCCGTCCAGGGTCACGGCGCGAACCAGCAGAATCAACAGAAGGAGGAACAACGCCGGCATACCAATCTTGTTGAACTTTTCAATTCCGCTTTCCACACCGCGAATGATAATCACGGCATTGAGCGTCATGAAAATTGCCGCGAAGAGTATGGCCACCCACGGAAAGATTGTCGCGCCTTCACCGTGATAGCCAAGCATGTTGTAGAAATAGTCGATGGAATCCGCGTAGATTTTCGGTGCTTCCGTCGCATAACCGAGGACATAGCGCAATACCCAGCCGCCGACGTGGCAATAATAGCAGGTAATGACAAAAGCACCGCCTATGCCGATCAGACCGACCCAGGAAAAACGCCTGTGTCCGAGTCTGCGAAACGTTCCGACAATATTTGTCTGGCTTGCCCGTCCTACGGAAAGCTCCGTCAGCATCAGCGGTGCGCCGAGGAACAGTACAATCAGCAGATAGATCAGCAGGAAACTGCCTCCGCCACCTTCAAAGGCCCTGCCCGGAAACTTCCAGATGTTGCCGAGACCGACTGCTGAACCCGCTGCCGCGAGTATGAATCCAATTTTGCTTCCCCATTGGGGACGTTTCTTTTCCATAAGAATCCACTCCATTTAATTCTAAAAGGGCGTTATAGCCTCGTATTATTTGACGGATTCATTATAAAAAGATTCAGAACTGCTTGCAAGACTTAGTTTCATACCGGATGACATTCCTTCGGGTGGATTAGCCGGGAAACGCGTGATATTACGCGGTATTCACGGGTTCTGTGAGTCTGAACAACTGATCGGAAAGACCTGCATCGCCATCACGGACCGGTTTCCGGGAAGATGATGGACACACGTGTATTCTTAAAAGTTTTCAGGTATACTCGTCCCATCTGATACATGCAGCCCATATCGGGATGTCCCTTCCGGCATAACCGTTATCAAGGAATACAAAGGCCGTATCATAGGCAGGTTTCCTGGGAGGGAAGATCCCGTCACCATCCGTAAAATATATCAGTCCTTTCAGTCTCTGAAATTCTTTTTCTTCTATGAGCCTGTCCACGTAATCGAAAACGGGACGAAAATCCGTCCCTCCAAAGCCTCTTGCCTGGAAAGAAGCAAGAAAATCATCCAGCTCCTTCAATCCTGTGATTTTGTGGTCCTCTTGGATTTCCTTGTCACATTGGATGATGTGGATATTTACTTTCCTGAAATAGCTTTCTTCGGATTTCAGCAATTCCCAGGTTTTCTTTATAAATTTCCTGATCAGTTTTCCGTCCACCGAGGCCGAGGTATCGATTGCAATCACAAATTCCCGGATCCTCTTGGATTCAGAATATTCCAACGGCTCGACGAGAGGCATATTGCCGTACCGATTCAGTCCGAACGTGTAATAAATATAGTCAAACTCATTGTGGCTTAACCGGTTGACTTCGCCGTAAACGCTGAATCGTTTCAGGAAGGCCGCATAGTCGCACCGTTCTCTGTTTGTGAATGCAAGGACTTTTAAAAGCTTTCCATATCCCTTGCCCCTGCTTTTGGAGAACGTTTCCATATCGCTCTGTACGAAGGAAGAGATATCCAGCCATTGTTTGCGGGCTTTGCCGGATCCCGCCAATGCAAAGATCTGCTCTTTTATGTTTTCACGGGAATCCGGCAGGTTTTCCTTCCCGGAAGCCTTGTCTTTGTCATCGGTTTTGCCGGAAGATTTGTTTCTGCCTCCGGTTTTTTCGGAAAGTACATACCAGCAGCTGTGGTCATCAGCCTTCAGCAGAGCAGAATACCGTAAAAGATTCTCCGAAGCTTCCGCATCATTTTTCATATATTGATAAATATGTTCCGCGCTCATCAAACTGACTTTTCCACGGATCTTTTCAAGTACTTCTCTGAGCTGAAGCGTCCGGAAAGATTCCACGCAGGATATGTCCAGCTCCTGAAGCGCATTTTCTACAGCGAGGTCGCATGAAAGATCCCAATATTCCCTGACGACAGCTTTTCCTATAAAAGGATGGCGGAAGAGACAATGCAGCACGGTGTGCAGGTAATCGTGAATCATCAGTTCTTTCTGCAGTTTACAGGTTTTCAGTACATGCATGACTCCATAGTTCAATTGTGAACCGTCGGTAAACAGTGTTCCTTCGGGATCCGACACAAGAGGAAGCCTGAAGATCGCCGGAGCCAGGAATGTAAGCTGCAGGAGCAGTCTGTCTCTTGAGGCCTCCAGAATGTCCAGGGCAAGCTTTTCCTTTTCGTTCATCATTACTGTCTCTTTCATTCGTTCATCTTATGGTAGTTTATTTATAAAAGCCGGATTTCAGATATTCTGACTGCCGCTCCGAACCCCGCTGCAGGACAGACCGGCTCCACAACAGTCCTTTGCAGCCTTATAGGCTTAGCTGGTGAGGGATACAGTGGCTGTTTTTTTGATACAGATGCTTGCTTTCATGAGGCTGATAGGTTACAGTATACTTATACACAGATCCTTACTTGTATAGTAAACGAATAAAATGCTTGGGTTTTGATTCGTTTACTGCGCCGAATTTACGCCGCTGCAAGCGGCGTGATTCCGCAGCAAATTCGTGCGCATACCATAACTGATTTTTGAGTTATGCTCCCAGACAAAAAGACAGGTAATTCGGGACGGTATTTTCTGACTCAATCTTTAGAGTGATACAGGAAGAAGGTGCGTTGAATCCATGTCATCCGGTGCAGAGATCATACGGTATAAGGATGCGGAATTCCTTGTTGAATGTAAAGAACATATCTTACGGATCGCCTCCCCGGGAACCAGAAATTACATCATTAAGGGCATTCTGTCGTATGGAGAGGTACTGGAATTACCGGAGAAAATAGACGGAGATCCGGTAACTTCCTTCGCTCCCGGGAAGGGAGTCTGTCCGGTTTCGTTCCCCGGAGTGAAAAGGCTTTGTCTTCCGAGGTATCTGGGGAAATATCCGGAACAAAATGACCTGTTTCCCGACCTTGTCGAGCTGAGTATAGATGAAGCCAATCAGATCTATAAAAGCGATGGCAGAATGCTGTACAGGGATTCCGGGAAGGAACTGTACCTGTCGCTTGCGGGCGGTCTGAGCTCTGAGCCGGCTGTCGTGCCTGCAGGCACAAGAAGACTGGGAAGTAAAGCTTTTGTGAAAAGTACATGCCCTGATATCATATTTGAGAATCCTGATATTGAAGCTCCCTGGGGCTGTTTTGAGGACTCCGCCTGGCTTGACCGCCATAAAGGCCCCGTCTATGTAGGGAATATGCTTTACTTTGTCCCTCGGGATATTTCATCCATCAACTTAAAGCAGGAAACCAGCAGAATCCATCCGAAAGCATTCGATGGAAAAGGTGATTTTCTTGAAGTTGTTCTTCTCCCGGAATGCAGCCCGGCACCGGCATATCATCCTGATGACACTGTGCTGCGGAGCCCGCTCTGCAGCTCCGGGCAAAACAGTGTGCCGTCAGGCCGGAATACTTTTCAATCCGGAGCCTTGTGCGGGGCAGACCGGGTCATTGTGCAGGAGGGGACGGTACCGGGGCTGATTGATGCGCTCCTGCCGCCTTTTTACAGGCATATGAAATTCGGAACGCCTCTCTCCGCCTGCGGTTCAAAAAAAACGGCAGGAACGGTAGTACGGGTTCTTCAGGCTGACCGGAGGACCAGGGGTACAGTGCTTCTTCCGCACAGCCTTTCTGAAACCGGAGTGGAAAGGGCTGTGAAAATATGGAATTCTCCGGTTTTTCAGAAAGATGCCTGGAACAGCCTGTTTCCCTTTATTCAGGCCAGGGATGAACGAATGGATTTCGCTGTTTTCTCCTTTTCGGGTGAGCAGAACGTGACCGATTCCGCCCTGACTGCATATCTGAGAGAAAACGCAGGGGAAGCTACAGAAAGAGCCGCAGCGATTCTGGATGAAGGATCCTTTGTCTGTTTTGCCGGATCCGGCATTCCGGGCCCGGAAGATCTGCGGAGGGTTTTAAAAGTCCTGCAGGATTACGGGTCGTATCTTTGTACAGCAAAGGTTCTGGATTTGCTGGGACATGCAGGGAAAGACGCGGCCGATCTTCCGGATAAGCTTAAACGAAAATGTTTCTGAAAGCAATCCTTTTTCCTGTAATCGGAAGCGGAAAATGATATGAAGAAGGAGAATGTTTAATGTTGGCGTTTTTATCAAAAACGCAAAACTGCTTACGTTAAAAACGGGAAGCGTTTTTTACACCTGAAGATATCCCGGAAGAGTGGTGCTCAAGCTGTCCTCGTGACTCATATGCCTTAAGAAAAGGAGAAAACTATGAAGAGAAAGTCAACCTGTATATTTGCTGTGTTCATTGCTTCAATACTTGCTTTACAGATGTCAATGTGCATGTCCCGGGTTTCTGCATATGAAGGCGTTTCGCGGGAGGAGGAGATTCTGGCTCAGATGACTATGGAGGAGAAGATTTCCCAGATGATCATTCCGGCTGTCCGAAGCTGGGATGGAGCTGAACTGACGGATCTCTCGGAAGCGCCTGAGCTTGCCCGGGCACTCAGGAAGCACCAGTATGGCGGAGTGATCCTTTTTGCCATGAATATTAAAGAGGTTGGCCAGACTGTCCGCCTGATCCGGGATCTGCAGCTGAACAATGCGGAAAATACGGATGTATCTGTGCACATCCCATATTTTATGCCTGTTGATGAAGAGGGCGGAGCGGTGCTGCGTTTGTCTTTCGGAACCCGTATGACAGGCAATATGTCTATCGGAGCTGCTTCTGAAAATGCTGAAGACAATGCAAACATGACCGGACAGGTGCTTGGGGAGGAAATTGCTGCGGTCGGGTTCAATGTTGATTATGCTCCTGTCGTCGATGTGAATAATAATCCCTCAAATCCTGTTATTGGAACCCGGTCTTTTTCGGATGACCCGGAGGTGGTATCGAAACTCGGCCTTGCTTATGCCGAAGGGCTTGAGGAGAATAATATCATACCGACCTTCAAGCATTTTCCGGGACATGGGGATACGGATACAGACAGCCATATCGGGACGCCTACTGTCGAGAAGACATATGAACAGCTCAAGGATACAGAGCTGGCACCGTTTCTTTTCGCTGTTGAAAATGGGGCAGAGATGATCATGACCGCTCATATCACCTATCCGCTGATCGACGATGAGGTGACATTCCCGGATGGGGAAACCAAGGGTGTCTATCCGGCGACCATGTCCAAAAGGATCATTACGGACATTCTTCGTGGGGACATGGGCTTTGACGGAGTGGTAGTCACGGATGCCCTGGAGATGGACGCCATACGCACGGCGGGGTTGGTTGAAGGAGAGCAGGATTCGACGGAGTATCGGGTGAATATCGCTGAAAAAGTGATCAATGCCGGAGTGGATATACTCCTGCTTCCGCTGGATCTGAATAGTCAGGAAGCAGCCGACTCCTATGACGGGTATATTGAGGGTCTTGTTAAAAAGGTCGAGGAAGGGGCGATCCCTGCCGAGCGGATTGACGAGAGCGTGATGAGGATTCTGGAGCTGAAGGGAAAATACGGGATCCTCGATGCCGTTCCCGAGACGGATGAGCTGGAAGAAGCCGTGGAATATGCCAGACAGGTTGTGGGGTCGGCGGAACACCATGATGCAGAGAAGAAAATCGCCGATGAAGCTGTCACATTATTGAAAAATGAGAACGACATACTCCCGATTTCAAAGGAGAAAAAGAATATTGTTTTCCTCAACCGGGATGAAGAGGACAAGGTGACCATTGAATATGCGCTGCGGATTCTTAAGGAACAAGATCTTCTCGATGCGGTTGCACAGCCCTATGTTGACTATTATAATGTCCCCTCTTCTCCTGACAATGAGCCGCATTATACGGAAGAGCTGAGTTCGAAGATCAAAGAGGCGGACGTAGTGATCGGTTTTTCAAGAACCTCCAACCTGAAGATGCTTGCGGAAGATTCTCTGCAATACCTTGGGATCCGCAAGGCGATCGATGATACGCATGCGGCAGACGGCGCGTTTATTCTGATCAGTGACAATCTGCCGTATGACGCCGCCCGTTACCAGGATGCGGACGCTATCCTGCTTGCCTATATGGGGAGCGGTCTTGGCGTCGACCCGACGGAGCGGGAGAGCGGTTCGGATAATATGAAATCAATCAACGCGAATATACTTGCGGCAATTGAGACGGCATTTGGCGGCAACGATCCGGTTGGGAAGCTGCCGGTGAACATACCTGTCATTGAGACGAATGAGGATGGAACGATAACCGTTGGCAGTGAGCTGTTGTATGAGCGGGGATACGGCCTGTCTTACAACGCCGGCACGCTCCCGTCTTCGGAGCAGGAGGAAAACCAGAGAGCCGAGGTATATGATGTGCCGCAGGAGGTGGTCGATGAGGCTTATGATGAGGCAATGATGCTGGCGGATTCTGAAATGTCATTTTGGACGATGGAGGCGTTAAACTATCGGCTCTCTGCGATTATGAAATATATGTCCGGAATATATCCGGCCGAAAATGCTGACATGTCGGAGGATTTGCCTGAGAATTTCCTCCTTTCACTGGATGAACTGATCGAGGAGACGAACAGTTTCCTTACCGGTTCAGACAAAGATGGCGGGGATGCTCCGGATTTGTCCGGATATGAAAACGCGGTGGCATCCTGGAAAAAGGTACAGGAGAGTATATCCCGGAACTCAGGGCAGAACGATGGCGTGGAACAGAACGAAGATGATGGAAATGAGGATGAATTTTTCCGGCTGGAACTGGAAAGCAGGATTGATTTGCTCGAGGCCGCGCTGGAAGTCGACAATGCTGTGTGGGAAGTCCTGAAGTCGGAATTTACAGGTAAATTCTCCTGGGTGGCGGACCTGGAAGAGGAACTTGGATTAGAGGTGGGAGATAAGGTTAAGAAGGGAACAGAGGTGATATCCGGCATCATCGGTCTTCTTGATGAAGTGCAGGTGAAAATCGATGTAGGATTTGACGAGGAGAGATATGAGAAACGGATCCGGATGAAGAATATTAATACCAGATATAATCTTCTGCAGCAAGCTCTTATCGTCGTGTGCAATGTTGTTATGGGAAAAGGAACCATGTGATTAAGCGTTGCCTGATTCGAAGGAATCGACTCTCAACCCGATAGCCTGGTTACAGGAAATGAGGATAGAAGCATGAGAAAGATACTGATCGTTATAGATATGCAGAATGATTTTATTGACGCTGCGCTTGGCACGAAAGAAGCAGCGGCTATTGTGGAAGCGGTAAAGGAGAAGATCCTTTCTTATCCTGCGGCAGATGTGTTCGCGACTATGGATACACATACAGAGAATTACATGGAGACACAGGAAGGAAAATATCTGCCGGTACCACATTGTATCAAAGGTTCGGAAGGCTGGCAGATCCGCCCGGATATCGCGGGGCTTCTGACAGGGGCAAAGATCTATGAGAAGCCCACATTCGGCAGCACTGCACTGGCAGCGGATCTGAAGGAAATGTCGGAGAAGGAAGAAATCGAACTGGAGCTGATCGGGCTCTGCACGGATATCTGTGTAGTTTCCAATGCGCTGCTTATGAAAGCGACAATGCCGGAGGTGAAGATTACGGTTGACGCTTCATGCTGTGCCGGGGTCACACCGGAAAAACACCTGGCGGCATTGGAGACAATGCGTTCCTGCCAGGTACAGGTAATCAATGATTAAGATTCTGATGTCCGTACAAATCTGTTTTCCGGAAAAACAGCGGATGTGTCAATCTGCTATCCTTTTGAGATGCTCCGGTCTGAAAAAAAGAGAAGGACATTGACTTTTTTTATAGAAAAGGTTACCATGTAAAGTGAAAGATTATGAACAGGAGGTACCCCAGAATGCGTTTATACGATATTTATGATCCTGAGAAGAGAAAAGTGCTGGAAGACAAGGGATACGAGGTTCCGGTCTATGACCGGGAAGCCTTGAAAGAACGTACAAAAGAGGCTCCTGCCTGGGTGCATTTTGGAGCCGGCAATATTTTCCGCGCCTATCAGTGTGACTTGCTGGAGCAGCTGTTAAACCGCGGTGAATTCGACAAGGGCGTTATTGTGGCAGAAGCCTTTGATTACGATATCATCGACAAGGCTTACCGGCCATATGACAACTTAAGCCTTTCCGTAGTGCTTCACGCAGACGGTCAGGTAGATAAGAAGATCGTGGGCTGCATGACGGAGAGCCTGAAGGCGGACAAAAGCTTTGAGGAAGACTGGGCAAGGCTTACAGAGATCTTTACGGCAAAGAGTCTCCAGATGGTGACTTTCTCCATTACAGAGAACGGCTATGGATATCCTGAAGAAGACATTGCCAGGGGATTTGATTCCCGGCTTACCATGGGAAAGATCACGGCGCTTTTGTATGAACGTTTTAAAGCCGGCGCATTCCCCCTGGCGCTGCAGTCACAGGACAATGTGTCAAATAACGGGGATAAAGTGAAGGCTGCTGTCAGGGCTTATGCCGAGGGCTGGTGCAAAGCGGGGCTGGTACCGGAAGCTTTTGTGACCTACGCAGAGGATGAAACAATAGTTTCCTGCCCGTTAAGCATGATTGATAAGATCACGCCCCGGCCGGATCCCCGGGTACAAAAGATTCTTTCTGATGAAGGCTTTGAGGATAATGAATGGATCGAGACTGACCGCCATTCCTTCACTGCTCCTTATGTGAATTCCGAAGAAGTGGGCTACCTGGTCATGGAGGACCGTTATCCCAACGGCCGGCCGCCTTTTGAAAAGGCCGGCGTCATCTATACCGACAGAGAGACCGTAGAGAAAACAGAGCGTATGAAGGTCGGTACCTGCCTGAATCCTCTGCATGTGGCTTTATCGATTTACGGCTGCATGATGGGTTTTCATTTAGTATCCGATATCATGGCTGATCCGGATCTGCTGAGCTATTTAGAGCACATCGGCAATGACGAAGGTCTGCCGGTCTGCGAAAGCCCGGGTATCCTTGATCCGAAAAAGTTCATGGATGAATGCCTTTATGTCCGGTTTGCAAATGTTTATGTTCCTGATACGCCGCAGAGGATCGCTGTCGATACATCGACCACTATCGGGATCCGTTTCGGCGGCACGCTTAAGGAGCACATCCGCCGCGGCCATGACGTGACGAAACTGACCTATATACCGCTTCTTTTTGCCGGTTATGCCCGGTACTTAAGAGGACTTACGGACGATCTTACGCCATTTACCTGTTCCCCGGACCACAGGCTGCCTCTGTATCAGCCGATCGTGGCAGGCCTGGAAGTGAAAGAAGGCGAGCAGGACTTCTCCTGCCTGAAGGAACTCTTTAAACACAGCGAGACCTTTGGCATCGATATCTATGCCTGCGGACTGGGCGAGAAGGTAGAAGCCATGGCGAAGGAGCTCTATCAGGGAAAAGGGGCTATCCGCCGGACACTGCATAAATATGTGACGGAAAAACCGGAAGCATAAAACTGAAAGGAAGGCTTGAAATGAAGAAGGGTATAGCAGTCGCGGGCAATATGATTGTAGATATGCTTTATCCCATCAATGGCTTTCCCAGACCGGGCGAGCTGACGACCATCGTCAGCGATATGACCCGGGCGACGGGCGGCTGCCTGTGCAATGATATCATCGACATGGCAGCGCTGGATCCGTCGCTGAAGCTTACGGCTCTGGGCCGTGTGGGTACGGACGAAGCGGGCGATTATCTGCTGGAAGGAATGCGTGTATGGCCGAACATCGATCTCAGTCAGATTAAAAGGGAAGGCACCACCTCCTATACGCTGGTGATGGCTGACGAGGTCAGCAAACAGCGGTCCTTCTATCAGTGCCGCGGCGCGAACGCGGCGTTCTGCGAGGCGGACATCGATTGGGACAGGCTTGATGTATCACTTCTGCACATCGGTTATATCCTGCTGCTGGATGCTTTGGACGCGCCTGATGAGGCATACGGCACGAAAATGGCGCGGCTGCTGCACACAGCCCGGCAACACGGCATCCGTACCTCCATCGATGTGGTGACGGAGGCTGGTGAGCGTTTCCGTCACATCGTGATGCCCGCGCTTCGCTACACAGACTATTGTATCATTAATGAGGCGGAGGCCCAGGCTACGACCGGCGTTCAGCTGGTGGACGGCGAGGGGAAACTCATCCGGGAGAACATGATCGAAGCGCTGAAAATAATGAAATCACTTGGCGTCAGCACATGGGCAGTGATCCATTGCCCCGAGGGCGGCTTTGGACTGGACGAAAGCGACGATTATGTCGAGATTCCCGGTCTTAAGCTGCCGGAGGGATATATCAAGGGTTCTGTAGGGGCGGGCGATGCCTTCTGCTCCGGCGTGCTTTATGCCGCATGGAAGGGCAAAAAGCTGAGTGAAGCCATTGAACTCGGCACCGCTGCTGCGGCGTGCTCCCTCAGTCAGCCCGGTGCGACGGAGGGCATGCGCAGCTATGAGGAGACCATGCGTCTTTATCAGGCGTTGAGATAAGCAGCCCTCTGCCCTGTTGAGAAAGGAGACATGTTTTGCCCGCGGCTGCGTTTTTGGCAGGCGTGGCTGCAAAATAGTCTTCCGTGACCATTGAGTCAGAGTGCAAAACTTCGTTTTGGGAGGAGATGTCTGGAAATGCTTGTTACATTACAGTGGATACTAAAGAAAGCAGAGGAACAGAATATCGCCATCGGCGCATTTAATACTCCGAATCTGGAGAGCCTTCAGGCTATCATCTGCGCGGCAGAGGAGCTGCAGCTGCCCGTCATTATACAGTTCGCCCAGTGCCACGAATCCTGGATCCCTCTGTCCGTTATCGGACCAATGATGATCGAAGCCGCCAGAAAGGCAGCCGTGCCGGTGTGCGTACATCTCGATCACGGTGAGACGCTGGAATACGTGCAACAAGCCCTGGATCTGGGCTTCACCGGAGTGATGTATGACGCATCCACACTTCCATATGAAGTAAACGTGGCAAACACCAAAAAGGTCGTGGAAATGGCGGCCATGAAAGGTGCCGGCGTGGAGGCGGAGTTAGGGTCGATGGGGCGCAGAGAATCCGGAAACGGCGATCACAGCGGTGCTGAGGATGAAACAAAGATATATACCGACGCGCTGCAGGCGAAGGAGTTCGTCCGGGATACCGGCGTGGATGCCCTGGCTTGCTCCTTTGGTACGACGCACGGCATTTATCTGACAGAACCCCGCCTGGATTTCAGCGTGGTGAGCAATGTACGCAGCTTGACCGGGAATCTGCCGGTGGTGATGCACGGCGGCTCCGGCGTAAGCAAGGAAGATTTCCACACCGCAGTGCGCTCCGGCGTGCGCAAGATCAATTACTTCACCTACATGGATAAAAGCGGCGGCACTGCGGCAGAGGAGTACCTCAAGGGGCTCCAAAAGAACGAGCCGCGCTTCTTCTCTGAGGTTCTGGCAGCTGCCCGGGAGGCCATGAAAGAGAATGTAAAAGGCGCTATGCGCACCTTCGCGCTGATGGACTGACAGGTGCTGTTTCCTGTTCAATGTTGACATGAAAGGTGAAGCCTGGCTTTGAAATATAAGAGCGGCGGTACCGGGATAATAAAGTCCCGGCACCGCCCTTTTAGAAGAAGGAGACATCCGGATTGACTCTTAAACAGGTTTCCTGATATCATCCGGCTCCGTTGTCTCATCCGGCAGATACTCCAGGATGTCCCCGGGCTGGCAGTGCAGCACCTCACAGATTGCCTCCAGGGTGGAAAAGCGGATGGCGCTGATTTTCCCTGTTTTTATCTTGGAGAGGTTCACGTTGGAAACTCCCACTTTTTCCGACAGCTCCTTTAAGCTCATCTTCCGATCCGCCATGACGCGGTCCACCCGTAAAATAATCTTCCCCATATCTGACGCTCCTTATAGTGTTTCGTCTGACTGGCGCTGCAGCTCTTCTCCATAGCGGAATACATGGGCCAGCAGGAACAGCAGAAGTGCCGCAAAAACAAAAGCCAGGTTGAAGTTAAGGTTGACCCGGATCTGTTCTATGGTTCCCTCCTGAAAGATATCCATCAGTTTTACATAGTCTTCCCGGGTGATAAAATGTACGATACATTCCGCCGCAGCATGGATGATTCCTCCGATCAGAACCACAACCCCTAACCTTCGGATCCCGTTCGATACGCTCAGATCGAAGGGGCGGCCCTCCTTCATCGGGCGAAGAATGTTTTTCAGGATAGCCAGTCCGTAGCAATATATCGCTGCGATAGCCATGGCGGCAAGGCTTGTCACGAGGAGACGGGTCTGGAAGGACATCTCTCCGAGCGTAACTGACTCACCCAGAACAAGGGATATATTCCCGAGGGAGATTACCCTGCTGTCAGGGGAGATGCCGATCGTCCGCCCAAAGACAGCCGCAATCAGGGACACGGCAAACAAAAGCATGGCAGCATACAGGATCTTCTGAAGCACATTTACAACAGTATAACAAATTTTCGCGTTCTTAACCATTGTCTCGTTATTCATGGTTTTTCTCCTTGTCCGGTTAATGGTAAATAATAAAAGATTATCGTTTGTCGATAATTCTATTATACACAGGCACCCGGCGGATTGTCAAGAGGTAAATTATCGAAAAACGTTAATTATTTTTCGCGAAGCGTTTATTTTTCAGGAATGTCATCAATCACCATTTGTACCGGTCATTTGTACCTGTAAACTTTTCGGTGGATATCTGCTCCCGTCCCCGTATATCTTTATGAAATAAAGAAAACCAGACGGGCAGAAACTTACCGTTCGCCCGGAGAGCAATTGAGAGAGAATAAAACATACAAAGAATTCGGAGGAAAAGAAAATGATGGACAAAATGAATGAAAAAGATCTTAAGAATGTAGCAGGAGGTCAGGGCGGATATGACAGGATTCACGATCTGAGCTGTTTTATCCAGAGAACCGTATGCAATGTTATACATTATGATGATACTGCATGCCTGACACTGCGAAAGACTCCTAATGGTCTGATCATCCCGAATGTAGGCTGGCAGAATGGAGACACTATTCTTGTACATGGAAGCTATTCTGAAGACGGCTGGCTTTTCGCATATAAGAACGGGGTCTTCGGATATGTAAATCCGAATAACGTCCGGTAAAAACAAAAAGATAGAAACAGGGTCGGATCCGTTCGGGAGCGATATGCTCCCGAACGGATCCGGCCCTTTATTTTTTGCCCGGGTGGAACGGGATATTGATAAATTATTATTGCTGTTTGATCGTAACTGTGCTATGATATTCTATAATAAGAATAAAGAAAGGCACACGGGGTGTGTGGGTGAAGGAATGGAGATCAGATAATTTGATTTGGTGAACGCGAACGAAAGTATTATGGCCTGAAAGGGTCTGTTTGTGTATGCCGAATTAGATTATCGTATTCATTTTGAGGCCATTATGAAATGATACTGTGTGCTTTTCGGCATATGTTGGGTCTTCATTTGTACGTGTAATCTGCTTTCGGTATGGAGCAGATTTTTTTTATGCCATCAGAAATATCGGAGGTGATTACCATGGCACAGATACAAGTGACCGACCTGACATTTTCTTATGATGGGAGTGCGGATGAGGTTCTTAAAGATGTGACATTCCGTATTGATACAGAGTGGAAGTTGGGACTGATCGGCAGAAACGGGAAAGGCAAGACTACCCTTCTGAATCTGTTTATGGGAAGGTATGATTACCGGGGCAGCATCAGGACCAGTATCCGTTTCGACTATTTTCCGTACCAGGCAACAGATGCGGATTTGACACAAAATGCCGTGGATTTAATTGAGAGGTGGAAACCGCAGATTGAACTATGGCAGGTATTGATTCAGATAAATGATCTTAAGATGGATCCGGAATGTCTTTACAGACCTTTCGGAACACTGAGCTTCGGGGAACGCACAAGGGTGATGCTGGCAGTACTGTTTGCAGCGGAGAATGAGTTCCTTTTGATCGATGAGCCTACAAACCATCTGGACGCAAAGACACGTGATGTCGTAAAAGAATATCTCGTTTCAAAAAAAGGATTTATCCTTGTTTCTCATGACAGGGATCTGCTGGATAAAGTCTGTGATCACGTACTTGTTTTAAACAGATCTACGATAGAGGTACAGGCCGGAAACTTTACAACCTGGTGGGAGAATAAGGAAAAGAAAGATGCATTTCAGCAGGCAGAAAACGAGAAACACCTTAAGGAAATCGGAAAATTGAAGGCAGCTGCGGATAGAAGCCGCAGATGGGCAGATAAGAATGAAAAAACCAAAATAGGATTTGATCCTGTAAGAGAGCATGACAGAAGCATAGCAACCAGAGCTTTTATTGGCGCGAAAACCAAAAAGATGCAGGCACGTGTCAAATCCTACGAGCAGCGCATTGACCGTGAGATTGCAGAAAAAGAAGGATTGCTGCAGGATATCGAGAGCGTGCCTGATTTGAAAATGGAACCGCTCAGATTCCACAAGGTCGTGCTGATCGATGTAAATGATCTGTCTTTAAGATACGAAGGATCTGAGAGGGAGTTATTCTCAGGACTTAGATTCCAGGTGAAACGCGGCGAAAGAGTTATTCTTTCCGGTGGAAACGGTTGTGGAAAATCGAGTATTCTGAAAGCAATCTTACAGAAGACAAGTTACCCGGGGAAAGAGCCGCATTCCGGATTATCAGCATCCGGGGTCCTTGACGTTGCATCCGGTATAACGGTATCGTATGTCAATCAGGATACATCATTCTTGTCCGGTTCTTTGTGGAAATACTGTGAATCCAGGGGACTTAACGAAACTCTTTTTCTGGCGGTACTCAGGCAGCTTGATTTCGGACGGGAACAGTTCGTGAAGAACATGGAAGAATTTTCTGAAGGTCAGAAGAAGAAAGTCCTGATAGCGGCAAGTCTGGTCACGCCTGCACATCTGTATATCTGGGACGAACCGCTGAACTTTATCGATGTGTTCTCGCGGATGCAGATCGAAAAACTGATTCTGGAATATGAGCCGACCATGCTTTTGGTTGAACATGACATCAGATTTCAGGAAAAAGTGGCCACAGATGTTATTACAATTGGGGATTAACTTTATAACTTCTTGTGTCATTGATTATTCGCAGCATATAAACGCCGGATGGCAGACCAAAAGGAAATCAGCTGAAGCTTTTTCTGTGTCTTGAAAAAGGGCTGAAATTGATATATGATTTATAATATGATTCAGAACAAGGAAAGGTAGAATCAGCGATAGAATACGGAGGAAAAGAACATGAGCAAAGCATTGGTTGCGTATTTTTCCGCAGGCGGCGTGACCGCGAAGCTGGCAAAGAGACTGGCTGACGGGATCGGGGCAGATCTGTTTGAGATTCAGCCTGAGACACCATACACAGACGCGGACCTGAACTGGCAGAACAGTAAAAGCCGGAGTTCTGTTGAAATGAATGACAGGGGATGCCGTCCGGCGATCAGCTCCGGAATTGACAATATGGCGCAATATGATGTCGTGTTTGTGGGCTTTCCGGTCTGGTGGTACCGTGAGCCCTCCATCATTGATACGTTCATGGAAGCATATGATTTCAGCGGGAAGACGGTGGTTCCCTTCGCAACGTCCGGTATGAGCGGGATCGGGGATTCCGGAAAGAACATGCAGGAGCTTGCGAAAGGAGCTGTGGTGGCTGCCGGGAAGCGGTTTAAGAGCAGCGCATCTTCTGAAGAACTGAAAGGGTGGGCAGACGAATGGCTATAACAGTTAATCTGTATTACAGCGGCGCGGCAGGCAATGCCCGCAGGTTTGCCGAAGAGATGGAGAACAGCGGAACCGCGGAAAAAATACGTTCCGAGTCCGGAAACCTGCGTTATGAATATTTTTCTCCGCTGAATGATCCGGATACGGTCCTGTTGATTGACAGCTGGGAGGACCAGGATGCCCTGGACGCCCATCATGCCTCTCCCATGATGGGAGAGATCGCGCGTCTGCGGGATAAGTATGATCTGCATATGCGTGTGGAGCGGTACAGATCGGATGAGAACGGCGTCCCTGAAAAGGATAAAGTTTTTATTAAAGAATGATATACTGTTTATGATTCAGGCGGAAAACGGTCATGCAAAATGGAATTCGTTCATTTTGCATGACCGCTTTGCTGTCTGTATCATATTATACGGTACAATTTTCTGGACAGCGAAGGCTACTCCATTTCCATATTGATGCAGACCTTGCCGGTTTTGCCCGTCGCAAAGACGCGGTAAGCTTCAGCGGCGTCTTTCAGAGCAAAGCGATGGGTTACGATCCGGTTCGGATGAATCTGTTTGCGCACAAGGAATTCCACGAGCCGCTCCATGTTGGCGACACTGGTGACCCAGGAACCCATCAGGGTCAGGTTTTTGTGCAGCAGCAAGGGACTGGGCTCAAAGGTGACGGTTCCCTGTTCGCCCAGGTACACCACCCTGCCCCACATGCGGGCCGCCTCCAGACAGCGATGCCGGCCCACGGCGCTGCCGGAGCAGTCCACGGCAACCTCGACGCCTGTACCGCCGGTGTAATCCATGATGTTCGAAACACAGCTGTCATCCCCTGCAAACACAGCGTCGCACCCGATTTCACGGACCATATTCATACGGTCCTCGGAAATGTCCGCGCCGATCACCTGCGCGCCCATCCCTTTTGCCAGCATTGCGACTGCCTGCCCCACCGGTCCCAGGCCCATCACCAGGACACGGTCTGCTCCGGTGACCTGTGCCCGGAGCAGTCCCTGCCAGGCTGTGCCAAAACCGCAGGAGATCATGGCACCGTCCTCATAGGTCAGGAAATCAGGCAGATGGATGCAGGTGGATACGTCGGCCAACATGTACTCCGCCAGCGCACCGTCCCTCTGCCAGCCGTAAGCCCGACGCTCGGGATTCTGGCAGTTAATGAAGAACCCTTTGCGGCATTCGTCGCAGTAGCCGCAGCCCTGGATGTGGTACACCAGTACCCGGTCGCCCTCGTGAAAATCCAATACGCCTTCGCCGACTTCCACAACCTGTCCGCTGGGTTCGTGACCGCAGATTACATTGTCGTAGCGGGCGCCGCCGGTCTTGTCGGTATGCTCATAGTAAATATATTTCAGGTCGCTGCCGCAAAGGCTGCCTGCCTTCATCTTCAAAAGCACCTGCCCGGGTCCGGGAGTGGGTACCGGCACCTCGACCTTTTCCACCCGCGCACCGCCCGGGAGCATCATGCCCGCCATCATCTTTGGGTATTTGCCCATATTCTTCCTTCCTTTCAAAATAGCACACGTTCATTCCCGAACGGTCAGATTATAATTGCCAAAATCCGTCAGTTCCAACGGCAGGTCACGGTTTTCCGTCACATAGAACGCCGCAGGTGGTCTGCCATGATCTACAATAGCCTCACCGTGGGGCACTTCCGCGCGCATCACGAAGAAGCTGACCTCCGGATCATTGTACCGCACGCGTAGCATGACAAAATCCGACTCGCTGAGCGTATCCGATTGTATCCTGTCGTTCAGCGTTTCCTTATCGATCAGCGCAATGGCCAGATACATGGGCTGTGTATCGGCATCCCCGATGCACCAGAACTCTTCGTTGTCCGGATTGGTGCCGAAGCCCGCGAAGGCCTCACGGTTGACCCGGATGCTGATGAGTCTGTGAGGCCCGTAATCCTCTTTCGGTTCATACATCAGCTGCCAGGTTGTTTCTCCTTTCGGAGCGTCGAACTGTTCGTGATTAGGACACAGTCGAATAATCAGTCCCCTTGCTTCCAGGTCCATCATTACTTCCCGTGTCATTTCAACAGGTGAAATCATCAGCTGCTTCAAGCAAAACCGCCCCCTTTCTCAGAACTTCGTATCGATCAATGCCTTGTGCAGCCAGGCACCCTGATGTTCGTTGTCGATGGCCAGTACAGCATCAAAGCACTTCGCTGCTTTGGACATGTCGCCCAGACCATAGCTTCCCAACGCAATGAGATATTCGCAATGAGCCCTGTTGGCTTCGGTCAGATCGGATTCAAACAGCTGCAGATTCGGCAGGGATACCGCGAAGTAGTCGATCTTTACCTGATCATAGTAATGCTTCTCGCCGTAGGAGATCAGCCTGTAGAACCGGGAACGGGCATGGCTTTCGTTGCCCAGAGCCCGGCTGGCCAGTCCCTGGTAGAGGATCAGCTCTGCGGGCTGATCATTGTAATACATGGCGCTGGCGGGCTCCTCGCTGCCCGCGGCGGCGCGGGTCAGATTCTCGATACATGCTTCTTTGTTGCCCAATGCTCCTTCGGCAATACCCAGATAGTAGTAAATGTCGTTGTCCCTGGCTCCTTCGAGCTTGCCCTCGCCCAGATTGGGCGGGAATACCAGCGCCGCGTTCAATAATCGTCTGGCTTTTGCAGCGTCGCCGGACTGAAGCGCCTGTTTTGCCAGCTGCCTGAGTGCCACGGCATACTGGGTTGTTACCTTGCCTTCGCCGCCCTCCCAGGGATGGAAGTGGTGCTTCATGATAAGCTCAAGGGCTTTTTCATATTCGCCGCGATGGTTCAGGAGAGCGCAGTATTCCAGATACAGGTCATCCCGACGGAACGCTGTGCCGCGGTGAGCGTCCAGGAAAGCGAAGCGTTCTTCCGGGGAAACGTTCAGCCTGTGGTAAAGCTGATCCAGCTCCAGCAGCACCCTGGCGTCTGATTCATCCAGCGCGTAGGCTTTTTCTAAAGCGGCCCGGGCTTTTTCGGGTGCCTTTTCCTTGTTGAAGTAAGCCAGTGCCAGGTTGCGCCATACTGTCGGATAATCAGGGTTGAGAGCTGCACTCTTTTCCCACAATGCTATGGCCTCGTCGAAGCGGCGGCGGTCATAGAACAGGCAGCCCAGATAGTAAGGCGCTTTGCTGTCGGCCGGATTACATTGGATGGCGTATTCCAGAGCAGGAATGTCCTCCAGCCTGTTAGGGAAGCAGTACAGAGGGCTGGCTTCCCCGGCAGCCGCAAGCGCGGCCTTTGCCGTGGATTCATTTGCTTTTGCGGCATAGAGCGCCTTGTGATAGTAAACCATGGGATTGGGGTTCGGGCAGCGATCCAGTATGTCGAGAGCTTTGTAATAATAGCCCGCTTCGGCATAGTCGATGGCGGCTTCCAGGAAGCTTGACACGCGCCTGTTCATCAGTCTGAGAGCACCTTCCACGTCGCCGGACTCCATGCGGGACAGATAGTCGAAGGCGTCCAGTTCCAGGTTCGCGGCATACCAGGTCTCTGCCTGTGCGCGTTGTCCCAGGCTGTTGAGAATCATGCCCTTCAGTGCGCGGGCTTTCAGATTATGGCTGTTTCGGACGAGACTGCGTTCAATGTGCTCCAGCGCCAGGGCGTATTCCTGTCTGCGGCAGTCGATGGCTGCGAGAAAGTAGAAGCCCGTCTCCTGCTCGGCAGCAGTCCATGCGGCCTTGTAGAAGGCATCGTAAGCCGCGTCGTCCTGCCCCTGATATAACAGCGCAAGGCCCAGGTTCAGATAGGCTTCGCCGGAATAGGGATTGGGATTGCGTTCTGTCATACGGGCGATGGCAGAGCGGAACTTTGCTTCAGCAGCCGCGAACAGACCGCGGCGCAGAAGCAGCATTCCATAAGCGTTGTTCGTGCGGATGTCGCCGGGATCGCGGCGAAGGGCCTCCTCGTAGTAGTCATCGGGAAGATAGGTGGCGTGGCGGTATTGCTCGATATGAAGTCCGGTCAGGTACAGTTCCTCCACGGTCATGATATCCTTGGGATCCTTTGCGGGTCTGGCGGGATCGGGAATTTTCTCAATTTTCTTTTCCGCCGCACGATAGGACAACAGCTTTCTGCCGGAGGCCGCATAGACGGTAAGCTCCAGCGCGGTGTCGGGAGCGTCGACAATTGCTTCTTCCTTCAGTACCTCCGTGGGGCTGATCGTGGCCACTCTGTCGTAGACGATCCTGCCTTCATTTGTCAGCACGACCCGGGCGTCTTTGCAGACACCGGTGGCGTAGACGGTGATCACGGCTTTGCCTACGCCGTTCTCAAGATTCAGAACCACCTCGGTGCTGGCGTTCTTGGCATAGCCTGCCGCCTTGTAGGGCATGAAATACTGTGTGAAGGTTTTTTCCTCGAAGGGCTTCAGCCAGGCGAAGTCCGGCTGATTGTCACAATACATGCCGGTCATCAGTTCAATGTAGGGGCCGTTCTCATCGGTGAGGTTGCGGTCCCAGGCCTTGCCGAAATTGCCGCAGCCCCAGGTCCACTGCTTTTTGCCTGGACTGATATGGTGGTCCGCAATATGCAGTATGCCCGCGCCCGCACCGTAATCATAACCGCCCACAAAGTTATAATCGGAATGGGCGCACATGTAGCTGGTGGGAACAGGGATATTCTTATAGCGGGAGATGTCCATGCCCGCGCCGTAATCATGTTTGTAATATTCACCGGTGGCGATGGGAAACGTGGAAACGGCTCGCTTGCCATGGTCAAACACGGCGGTTACATCCGGCGGGAATACCGACTGGGTGTTGTCATTGACCGACACGGCAGGGTTTGCCCACCAGAGGAAGGTCTGGGGCAGGCTGGTACGATTGTACAGCTGCGCCTTGACCTCGATATATGCCTTGCCAGGATAGAGCGTAAAGCGCATCTTGGCCTTGGTACCGTACATCTGATCCACCTCCGACAGCTCCACCGCCGCACTGCCGTCAGCGTTTTCAAGGATCTGCCAGTCGGTCGGCGCATAGGTGGTCGGACGATGGTGCTGAGGCCAGTTGAACTCGATGCCGCCGCTGATCCACGGCCCCAGCAGACCGACCAGGGCGGGCTTGATGACTTCGTTATAGTACACAAAATCATAGCCGTTGGTCTTGTCATAGGCACGCTGGATACGTCCGCCAAGCTGGGGCAGCACCATGACCCTGATATATTCGTTTTCAAGCCATACAGCCTGGTATGTGACGTCCTGTTTCTCGTCGAGGATTTTGTCTACCACCGGCAGCGGATAGACCTTGCCGCTGGAGCCCTGGTAGACGCGCTTTTCCAGAAACATCGGGTTTTTATCCGGCTTGCCGATACCGTAGGTGGGGATGACGACCGGTTCCGTCCAGACCCTTGCCTGATTCAGTCTGTTCTCCATGGATAAGCCTCCTGTTCATCAATGCTGGTTCACATTCCTTTCAGACGTATTATAACAAGTGCAGATGCGAAAATCCATGTATAAATGATTCCGGCGCAAAAAGGTTGCTATGATTCAGGCGGCAAAAGATCATGCAGAAATGAGCGGATTCAGACGCGCCGGATGTAAGGGCTGTTTATGCACAGATCCTGAGGGAAGGTCAAAAATTGTCCTCTCAGATGGTACAAAAGGCATAAAAAGGCGCACCGCTAAAAGCGGTGCGCTTTTTTATGGCAGGGGCGCCGATTGGATATTTGTCACCTGTCGGTGACCGGCGCCCGGTCGGGGTCAGAAGGGCGGCTTCGTCCAAGATCATTTCAGGAATCCGTTAATGATCTGCTCTTCTGCCTGGGCTTCGGTCAGACCCAGGGTCATCAGCTTCACCAGCTGTTCCCCGGCGATTTTACCGATAGCAGCTTCATGGATGAGCGCCGCTTCCGTGTTATTTGCTTCCAGGGAAGGAACCGCCAGGATCCGTCCCCTGTCCATAATGATGGAGTCACATTCGGTATGACCGTGGCAGGCAGCGTTTCCTGTGACGCAGGCATCGAATTTCTGGTAGGAATTATCTCTTGCCACGGAGCGGGAAACGACATCCGCACTGGAACCGTCGCCATTCAATTCCACCTTATAGATGCTGACGGCGGATTGAGATCCATGAGTCATCAGACGTTCCTTTACAACCAGACGGGCACCGGCATCCAGCTTTGCGGTGGTAATCCGTTCCGTGGAATCTACGCCGCGGATCTGGACCATTTCCATTTCCATGTTGCTGCCTTCTTCCATGTAAACCTCTGTTCCGGGGTTGAGAATACGTTTGCCGGTGCCGTCGCCTTCGCCGTAATGCTTTTCCACATAGCGGATTCTGGCATTTTTCCCGACGTAGAAGCGATGGATGCCGTCATGCTCGCTGTCCTGGTTTCCGCAGTTGCTGATGCCGCAGCCGGCCACGATCACAACATCACTGTTTTCCCCAATGAAGAAATCGTTGTATACGGTCTCCCTGAGTCCGCTCTTGCTGAGCACGACCGGGATATGGACGCTTTCGTTTCTGGTATCCGGACGGATACGGATATTAATGCCGCTGCCGTCTTCCTTGGAGGTGATTTCGATATTTGCGGTGCTTCGGCGGCCTGTGCTTTCCCCGTTTGCGCGGATATTGTAAGCACCCTCCGGCACGGTGTGCAGATCGGCTACCTCCTGAAGAATGCGTTTCTGAATCTGATCCAATGCGCTCATCTCCTTTCCTGAAGCCTGTCGCAGCTTGCGACAGCGGAAGAAGTCCCGATCAGCCCGGGAAGGATTTCATCCCTTGGTCCCTGCTGGCTGATGCTTCCGTCTGCCACAACGATAATGTCATCCGCGATCTGAAGAATTCTTTCCTGATGCGAAATGATGAGGATGGAGCTGTTTTCTATGGAAGAACGCATTTCTTCAAAAACATGAATCAGGTTCTGGAAGCTCCACAGGTCAATACCGGCTTCCGGTTCATCAAAAATGGAGAGCATGGTACCGCGGGCGAGAATGGTGGCTATTTCGATGCGCTTCAGTTCTCCGCCGGACAGAGAACTGTTTACCTCCCGGTTGATGTAATCCCTGGCACAAAGTCCTACACGGGAGAGATATTCACAGGACTGGGCAATGGTTATTTCCTTTCCTGCGGCGATGCGCAGGAGGTCAACGACCTGCAGTCCCTTAAAGGTAACGGGCTGCTGCAGCGCGTAGCTGATGCCACGGTTGGCCCGCTCTGTGATATTCAAAGCTGTAATATCTTCGCCGTTGAAAGTTATGCTTCCTGCTGTCGGCGTTTTTACCCCGGCTATTATTTTTGCGATGGTGGATTTTCCGCCCCCGTTGGGACCGGTGATCACGACAAATCGGTTTTTGCGGATGGTGAAGCTGACGTCTTTCAGAATGTCGATCTGTCCGTCACCGTCATCCACATCATAGCGGATATTTTTTAACTCAAGCATGACGATCTGGTTCCCTTTCTATCACATTGATACGGCTGATTATAACAATGAGTGAATTCTGCGTCAAGAAGGGAATTGTTCCACGATTGTCTGTCTTGTCGGTCATCTATTTCGTCCGTATCTTTCTTCCGCTGGCATCGGGAATCCCTTCTTCTTCCCGGTATTTCGCAACGGTTCTGCGGGAAATGGAAAACCCCCGTTCCGTGAGTTTTTCGCTCAGTATGCGGTCGCTGAATGGTTTTTTAGGTTCCTCCGCGGCAATGATTTCGCGAAGCGCATCTTTGACCTGCCGGTTGGTGTAACCTGTGGATGCTTCGGCTTCTTCCACGATAAATGTATTGGCTGTCCTTTTGGAGACGGCATTTTTCTGGAAAAAATGGGACATGGGAAAGACGCCCCGGGAACAGGAGAGGTATTTATTATTTATCGCGCGGCTTACGGTTGATTCGTGAACCCGGATGGTTTCGGCGACTTCTGCCATACGCATGGGCAGCAGCTGTGACTGTCCCGAGAGAAAGAAGGCTTTCTGGCGCCCTACAATCTCGCGGGAGACAGCGAGAAGTGTTTTTTCCCGCTGTTCGATACAATGGCGTACCCATTCCGTCTGGCGTACCTTCCGGGAAAGGTAATCCCTGACTTCCGAGTCGGATGCGTTCAACAGCAGGCTCTGATAATACTGATTTACGGTTATCTGCGGAGAGAAGCTTTCATTCAGCGTAACGACCGGCTGCCCATCCTGAACGGTCACATAAACATCCGGGATGATGTACGGAATCTTTCCGGAAGCGGACAGAAGGCTTCCGGGTTTTGGATTGCATGCCCGGATGCGCCGGCAATAGCTTTCTGCTTCGGAAACAGTGATCCCGAAGCGTCTGGAAAGCGCCGCGACTTTATTTCTGGCAACGGCTTCCAGGCCTTCATCCAGGATGGAAAGCAGGGCCGGCGGGACCTCGCCTTCTGCCTTAAGCTGGATCAGAAGGCATTCTCTGAGATTCCTCGCGCAGATCCCCAGAGGCTCCAAGGTCTGAAGATAAGCCAGCATCGGTTCCAGCAGTGACGTTTCAACATGAAGAAGCTTTGCTGCTTCTTCAAGGGATAAGGAAAGATAACCCCTTTCATCTATGTTTTCTAAAAGGAAATCCAGCATGGAAAGCTCTTTCCTGGAAAATCGATGATGATCCACCTGCAGCCAGAGCGCGTCGCGGATGGTCTGTGTTTCCTCTGCCTGTAAATTCCAGCTGTTTTTCGGATCGAAGTCATCGTCATTATTCTGTCGTTGGGACAGATAATGGGTCTGCTCTTCTTCGCGAAGGGCTGCAGAGCGGCCATCGATCGACTCACCGTGGGGGAGCTCCACATCCATCGTCGGATTTTCCAGGGCAGCCTCCTGCACATAGTCCTGCAGCTCTTGCGTGGTCATCTGCAGAATCTGTACAGACTGGATCATATTCTGCGACAAGCGCTGTGTCTGTTGTAATGTCAGTTCTAATCCCATCTTCGGCTCCTCATCTAATGATAAGTAAAACTCCGTTTCTGCCGGAAGCGGATTTTGCTTATAGTATTATCTCGAATTTACTGCGGAATGACGGCTCTTGCAAGGTGTAAATTCGGCGTGGTAAATGATTATGGCATGAAACTTGCTTATATAACATGTAGAAATATTTATATGCCGGCAGGAGCCGGCATCAGCAAAAAAACGACCTGTGTGGTGACAGTGGGCATGCGAAGTTATGACTGGATTTATCCGGACTGAACATCACATACTCAGGAGGCACCCACTAACGGAATGAGCAAAATGCGGATGCGCAGCAACCGCTTAAAACGCGGGACATGCTGCATAAGCCGCACGACAGCTTTTTACAAAGAGAAAGGAGATTTCCCATGGCACAGAATACACATCCCGATTGGCATACACTTCCGACCCCCGACTTTGATTCCGTAATCGGAAAAGGCTTAGGACCGCGTTTTATGGAATACACCTGGAGAGATATCATTCTCTATGCCCTCGGCGTCGGAGCGAAGAAAGATGATCTTCCTTATGTATGGGAGGGCGTTCCGGAAGGTCTGAAAGCGCTTCCGACATTTGCGTTTGTTCCCTATCTGAACGCGATCCAGCTGCAGCCGCAGCGCCGCGTGCCGTATGCGCCGAATGAGCTTCCCGGCGATCTGATCATCGAAGCTCTGGGCGGTTATATCCCGAACAGGCTTCACATGGGAGTGGACCTTCTGGTTCACAAACCGATTGACGCCCTCTGCGGCAAGTTCCTGACCGAAGATTCTGTCGAAGAGATCTTTGACTGGGGCGAGAAAGGTGTAGTCAACCAGTGCAAGATGGAAATGTATGATATCGCGGGAAATCCGGTCGCTACAGTCCGCAGCCAGCATCTGATCGCTGCCTTCGGCAATAACGGCCGCCCGAAATATGTTTCCAATAAGATGAATTATCCTGACAGAGCTCCGGATTTTGAGTGCGAGGATCACATCGCCGACAATCTTGCCGCGATTTACCGTCTGACCGGCGATACTTACACGACCCACATCAACCCGGCCGTTGGGCAGGGATACGGATACAAAGGCGTATTTATGCCGGGACTTTGCTCCGTGGGCTTTGCGGCAAGGCTTGCAATCCAGGCATTTATCCCATATCAGCCTGAGAGAGTGACACATATTGCGACACAGCTTCGCTCTGTCACATTCCCTGATACACATGTCACATTCAAGGCATGGAAGCTGGAAGAGGGCAAGGTTATCTATCGTATGCTCAATGAAGAGGGCAAAGCCATCGTTGATAACTGCCTGCTGGAATATAAATAATGATTGCATCAACAGAAGCCTGATTCTGCGGATCGTTTCGCAGCGGAGCTGCTCTCCCGGCTCGGTCGTTGCTGAACGCATCCTGAAGGACGGCTTCGGTGGCCGCTGGCATGCGCCACCCGAAATGGGACGGAGTATTATACGTCTTGAATGGAATATTCTTCGATTTTTCTGTACAGGGTGCGTCTGGAGATACCCAGATAAACCGCTGCGTTTGAGCGGTTGCCGCCGCACTCGATGAGCGCAGCCCGAATGTCCTCTTCGGTCAGATTGCGATGCCTGCGTGACGCGGAAGGTCTGGCGGGAGCCTGAGAGGGATCCGTCGGCACTTTATTCTGCGGGGAAGCCGGCGCCGCCGGCATCGGATCCTGCCTGATATCCGTCTTTTCACCGGAGGGAGGAGTGACGTTGGCTGCTTCATAGCGGAGCCGTTCTTCATAGGAGACGTTATCCAGAATGTACTGCGGAAGGATCATGTCGCCGGGATAGAGCTGGACAATACATTCGACGACATTCTGCAGCTCACGGACATTTCCCAGCCAGTCCAGCTGTGTCAGCAGAACCATCGCCGCATCGGAAAAACGCATGATGCGTTCTTTCCCGATCCGTCTGGAGATGTTCCGGATAAAGCTTTCGGCGAGAAGCACGATGTCATCCCGGCGTTCCCTGAGCGCGGGAAGGTGCAGGCGCATTGTGCTTAAGCGGTAGTAAAGATCGGAACGGAATTGCTTCTGCCGGATCATCTCTTCAATGTTGACATTGGTCGCTGCGAGAATGCGGACATCCGCTTTCAGCATTTTGCTGCCGCCCAGGCGCATGAATTGTTTTTGTTCGACGACGCGAAGAAGCTTCACCTGCAGATCCAGCGGCATTTCTCCGATTTCATCGAGAAAAATAGTGCCGCCGTTGGCAAGCTCGAACTTGCCGATATTTCCGTTTTTCTTTGCTCCGGAAAAAGCGCCGCTCTCATATCCGAACAGCTCGCTTTCAATCAGATCCCTGGGAAGCGCGCCGCAGTTGAGGGCGATAAAAGGCTTGTTGCGGCGGCGGCTGGCGTTATGGATCGCCTGGGCGAAGATATCCTTGCCGGTACCGCTTTCTCCCAGGAGCATAATGTTGCTCTCAGTGTCCGCCATTCGCTTGGCACGCTGAATCATCTCCTGAAGGACGGAATTCTGCCCTATGATGTCATCGAAGGTCTTTACCGCGCCGTTTGCCATTTTCTGTGAGAGCTCGGCGGTGATTTTCTGCTGTGTCGTAAAATAGAAGGTGACGCCATGGGCGTTGATCGAAGGCTGGTTGAAGGCGTCTGTTGAGGCGATAACGTCGATTTCTTTGCCGTGGATACACAATGTCATCGGATGATTTTCTATCGTCTGATGCTTGCGGACGATGTCCCACAGCTCCTGATTGGCGGGGGCGGGGTCGATCAGAGCTTCCACAGGCTTATAGTACATATGGATCGGGGAAGTTTCCAGCACACGGAATAATTCTTTATTATAATAGGTGGCAAGATTCGCCCCGTCCGGACTCATGAGATTATCGATAGAGAGAACGCCCTTGCCGCTGCGTTCGTAGTACATGGTGGCGATATTATTAAACTGCAGGGTAATCATCATGTCATGGGCAGCGCCGCGGATCATGGTCAGGTACTCCGGCCAGGCGTGTTCGAGCGGCGCCAGGATTGCCATGCCGCATTGCTCCATCGGCTCATAGGGTTCATAGGGACTTAACATATTGATCGGAGCGAAGTAGACGGCATATTTTTTTAATGGAGGGAAATCATTTTCTTCACCCACGGTGGCGAGGGACGATTTGCCGGCAAGCCCCAGGGCGACGGCATTGCGGCCGATGCCGGTCCAGATGCTGGATGCCCGGATGCCATCCTCGGCGAACCAGTCAAGGATCAGGTTGTCCTTTGCGTAGAGGTCGAGGAGGATGCCGTCTCCGCTGAACAGGGCCATGGAATAGGTAATGCTTCCTGCCTGAGAAATGGTTTTTCCGACATATCGCTTGACAAAGGTATAAAGGCGCGATAGCTTTTTTCTATGCTGCTCCAGAACGAGCGGCGCGGCATAAGAAAAAGAGGAATCCTGAGAATGGTCTGCCATAAATGAAGTCCTTTCTGTGGTGTGTCTTTTTAGAAATGTGCCTTTTGTGAATAGTGTATCATTTTTTGTGCCGGAATGCATCTTTTTTTCAAATGGCACAAAAGATTCTGTGAAAGAGGAGAATAATATGGCACTAAGAAATAAACCGATGGGACGGATCCCCGTTAAGGTGATTGATGATCTGTGGAAGGGCAGCGTGGATATGCACATTCATCCGGGCCCGGATCCTAACGCAGAGCGGCCGATTGACAGTATCAAAGTCGCGAAGTACGCGGAAGATGCAGGGATGGGCGGAGTCGTCCTGAAAAGCTTTTTTTACAATACGGCATCCGACGCTTATCTGATTCAGAATAACCTGGTTTCCTCAGGGCTCCGCGTGTTCGGAAGCGTGGTTATCGGATACACAACGACTGGCGGTCTGGAATACGCCGCGCGGACGATTGAAACCAATGCAAAGATCGGCTGCAAGGTTGTGTGGTTTCCTGCAATGGACGCGAAATGGTGTCAGTCTTATCTCGGACGTCCCGGAGGAATTGATATCCTGAATGAGGATGGCTCCCTGAAAAAAGAAGTCTATGATATCCTGAAGGTCGTGAAGGATTATAATATGGTGGTCTGTTCGGGACACATGTCTTATGAAGAGAGCACAAAGATGTTTGACGCAGCCATCGAGATGGGGATTACAAAGATGGTGGCGACGCATCCGCTGGCGGAACTGAGCCGGTTCACCCTGGAACAGATTCAGGAGCTTGCCGCGAAAGGCGTCTATATCGAGCATGTCTATGGCACAACGATGCCGCGTCTGGGAAATCTGGATCCCAGCGATTATGTGGATTGTGTAAAGCTGGTCGGAGCTGAGCACACGATTATGGGAACGGATCTTGCGCAGGTCTGGGATGCCGATCCTGCAATGGGAATGCGGCTGTTCATCGGGCAGATGATCCAGTTTGGCTGCACCCCGGAGGAGGTCGAATGGATGTGTAAGAAGAATCCGGCTAAGCTGCTGGATATAGAGGATTAAGATGGCACCGCTGGATCAGATAAGAATTATTGAGGTGGGATCTTCCGAGGCAGCCGGAATGTGTACACTGATTCTTTCGGATTTTGGCGCAGAGGTGATCTGTGTGTCACAGATGGCACATAATGACTCAGAGGAAACACTTCCTGATCACAAGGTGCCGTTTGAGAGGATCTGTGACAGAGGAAAGAAAAAAGTGTGCCTGGATCTGGACGATGCGGCACAGAGGGAACTTTATCGCAAACTGATAAAATCCGCAGATGCCGTTGTGGACGGCAGCCTGCCGGGCGAAATGAAAGCCAGGGGATTGGGTGCGGAAGAGATGAAGGAACTCTGTCCGGGACTGGTCTATACACAGGTGACAGGATATGGAACGTCAGGTCCTTACGCGGAGCATTTATGGAGCGAGGCGACGATTCAGGCAGAGTCCGGTTTCGTTTCCACGACAGGGGCGGAAGGCGGAGAACCGGTACGCTGTGGGGGAGATATTGCCACATTTGAAGGAGGAATGACTGCCTGTATCGCGACCTTGATGGGTCTGGCTGACCGCCTGGCTCATGGCACCGGGCAGATTTATGACGTATCCCTCATGGACGCGGTTCTTTTCGGGATGGAAAATCAGTTCAGTCTGTATCTGAAATCAGGGATCATACCCCGACCCAGGGGAAATCACTATGCCCTGTCAGCGCCGGTGGGAAATTTCCGCTGCGGCGACGGAAAGGAGATCATGATTTCCGTTGCCACTGAGACCCAGTGGGCAGCGTTTGCAGAAGCAGTTGAACGGGAGGACTGGCTCGAACGGGAGGAGTTCTGCAATGTCTCCCGGCGGCTGGCAAACAACGAGATCCTGACCAGGGAAGTGCAGCAGGCGTTTTCCCGTTATTCCAGGGAAGAACTGATCGATCGTTTACAGCAGCGCAGCTGTATATACGGCTGCATTAATGATTTTGCTGCCGTAGCTTCACATCCGCAGCCAAGAGCGCGCCGGATGTGGCTGGAAGCTATGGACGGGAATGGAGAACCTTACCTGGTACCGGACAATCCCATCATGATGGATGGGGAGAAATTCCATCGAAAAACGCCGTGTCAATGGACAACGGCGGATTCACTTCTATAAAATATAGAAAAGGCACATGAAACGATCAGACTGTGACAGCTTTCATGTGCCTTTTCTGTGTCATATGCAGATTGTGCCGTACGGTTTGTGATTCATGGCACAGAAATACCACGGACCGGATTTTTCCGACTGAAGGCAGTGGGTCAACGTACAGAATTTTGTTTTGGAAGGAGGGGGGAAGCCGGGATCTGAGCGCATATCATTAAGAAACAGAGAAAATAATATTCTTTTCATATAAAGTTGGCATGAGTCTTGCTCTTTATTTAGTCAGAAGTGTTGAGAAACAGTTTTCTGAAGTTTCGCAAAAAGAAAATATGTTAAATAAAGGAGAAGAGTCATGAGCAAGCCATTGGAAGGTTTTCGTATTCTGGATTTCAGCCAGTTCATGTCTGGCCCTATGTGTACGCTTCTGCTGAGCGATTTTGGCGCTGAAGTCATTAAAATTGAAAATCCGCCCATCGGTGATAATACCCGCTATGGGAACATCATCGAAAATGACGTGAGCAGCCACTTTGCTACCAGGAACAGAGGAAAGAAGAGCATTGTCCTGAATATGAAGGACGAAGAGCATAAAAAACTTTTCCTGGAACTGGTAAAGACAGCAGATGCGGTCATTGAAAATTACAAGCCAGGTACGATGAAGAAGTTTGGGATTGATTATGACGTACTCAAAGCGATTAATCCCAGGATTGTCTTTACCTCTATTTCCGGCTACGGACAGGACGGACCCTATGCCGGACATGCTGCATTTGACCAGACGGTTCAGGCGGAGTCAGGCATGATGAGCATCACCGGCCCGGAAGGCGGGGAACCCGTCAAGAGCGGCGGTTCCATCGCGGATTATTCAGGCGGACTGATGGCCTGTATCGGAACGCTGATGGGCATTATTGAAGCACAGAAGACAGGTCACGGACGCAGGATCGACGTATCCATGATGGATTCCCTGATCTTCTGTCTGGAGAATCAGTTCAGCTCCTACCTGAAAACAGGAAAGGTGCCGAAGCCGATGGGAAACAGCTATGCGTCTTCCGCACCGATCGGCGCATATAAGTGCAAGGACGGAAAATCCCTTATGATCACGGTAGGTACGGATGCACAGTGGAAAACCTTCTGTGAAGCATTGGATCAGCCGCAGTGGTATGCCAATGAAAACTGGGCGACGATGACACAGCGCGCCGCGGATTACAAAGCGATTGACGCGGAAGTCAACCGGGTATTCGCACAGTATACGAGCGAAGAAGTAGCGGAGATGCTCTTCAAGGGAAACTGTGTTTACGGAAAAATCAATGATTTCGAGGCTGTCGCAAATCATCCTCAGGTTGCATATCGCCAGACAATTGTCAACGCAGTCTATCCGAACGGCGTCTCCTTCCGTGTGCCGGGCAACCCGATTCACATGAGTGACCTGGAGAGAGAGACCGAATACGCGACCGCGGCTCTTGGAGCGGATACCTTTGACGTACTCAGCGAGGTGTGTGATACGGATACCCTGCACCAGATGTTTGATCCGGTAATGGAAAAAGTGGCTCAGGCGCAGGAAGCGATCTACGCGAAGTCAAGAAAATAATCTGCGCGCTGCTTTATACGGTATTACATAAATTTTCAGTTTTGCCGTTCCCGGTCAGCAAGTGCCCGGGGCCGGCGGAAGCGGTACATATATCATATGATTCGGGATCGCGCGGCCAGCTCCGCTGCGAAGCGATCCGTAGAATCAGGCTTTTGTCGATGCAGTCATCATCTTAAATAAAAAAAAGAAAGGGGGAATCACAACATGGATCTAAAGCTGCAAGGAAAGGTGGTAGCGATCACAGGAGGTTCGGAAGGAATCGGTTTTGCGATGGCTAAAGCTTACGCGCAGGAGGGCTGCAAGGTAGCGATCTGCTCCCGCTCACAGGCGAAGCTGGACAAGGCAGCTGAGGAATTCAGGGCGGAAGGACTTGGCGAGCTGTATACGGAAAGCGTGGATGTCAGCGAGGCAGACAGACTTTACGCATTTGCGGAGCATGTAAAGCGCGATCTTGGCAGGATCGACATCTGGGTGAACAACACGGCGACTACGATCGTGAAGTCCATTCTGGAACTGGATCTGGATACCTGGAATTTCGTCATGAGGACAAACCTGAATTCGTATTTTGTCGGAATACAGGCAGCAGGGCGGATCATGAAGGAGCAGGGAGGGGGAAATATCCTCAACGTTGCTTCCTTTGGAGGATTGATGCCGCCTATGTACAGAAGTGCATATTGCACCAGCAAATACGGAATTAACGGTCTGACACGTATGGCGGCTTCCGAACTGGCACCTTTTGGTATCAGGGTTAATGCCGTGGCTCCGGGAACCATCAACACGGCTATGCAGGCTGCAGCCGGGAGAGATGCCGAGGCCGTGCGCCAGGTGGCAAAGAATTTTGCCCTGCATCGTCCGGGCGAGCCCGAGGAAGTTGCAAACGTCGCCCTGTTTCTGACATCGGAGATGTCATCCTATGTTGACGGCGTTGTACTGGAATGCTCAGGCGGCAAGTTCCTGGCTCAGGACAATGACACAGCATGGCAGCAAAGAAGATAATAAATTAAATATGCATATTTAGAAAGGAACAGAGTCATGTTAGGAGTAATCGGATTAATATTAGCGATCATTTTCCTTATGCTGTTTGCGTATAAAGGGCTTGGAGCTCTTCCGCTGGCTGCTTTCGGCGCACTGATTGTTATCTTGTTCAATGGTATGAATGTCTGGGATACGGTCACGGGTAACTTCGTACCCGGCTATGTCAGCGCATTTACCAGTTACATGGTACTGTTTGTCACTTCCGCTTTTTATGCGAAGCTGATGGATGTTTCCGGAGCAGCTACCGCAATCGGAAACAAGTTTACGGAATGGTTTGGCACAAAGCACGTTGTCCTGGTCGGTATCGTTATCGTCGGTATCCTGACCTATGGCGGCATCAGCCTCTTCGTTGTTATTTACGCGGCAGCTCCGATCCTCTACACCATGCTGAAGAAGGCGGATCTTCCGAGACATCTGACTGTTGTTTGTTTCTCCGCAGGTTCTTCCACTTTTTCCATGACCTGCCTTCCCGGATCTCCCCAGCTTTCCAACCTGGTTGCGACGGAATATCTTGGAACAAGCCTGAATGCGGCTCCCTTGATGGGTATTATCTGCGGCGCTGCTATGTTTATCATGTGCGCGCTCTATGGCGAGTGGGCATCCAAAAAGGCCCGTCAGAGAGACGAGCATTGGAGCTATCCGTCAAATGTGGATCCGAAAAACTACGAAGTCAACCCGGATGAGCTTCCGGCAGCCTGGAAAGGCTTCCTTACCATCATCTGCCTGATCGCGATCATCATTATCGGTTCCAAGCGCGGCGTAAACGCTACCTTTATCGCTGTTGTCGCTATGCTGATCGGTTCTCTGATGACTGTCGTTCTGAATTATGACCGTTTCTTTGGCAAAGTCAACTGGATCAAGCTTTTCACAGATGGTATGACCGGCGGTGTGCTTTCTATCGGCGGTATCGCGGCTATCCTTGGTTTCGGCGCTGTCGTGAAAGCAGCTCCGGCTTACCAGAGAATCATCGACTGGGCTCTTGGCCTGAAGATGAATCCGCTTGTTCTTGCCGTTGTTGTTACCTGTATCGTTTGCGCAATTGCCGGTGGTTCTTCTTCCGGACAGAGAATCATGTACGAGACGATGGCTCCGACCTTCATCGCCTCCGGCGCAAACCTCCCCGTTCTCCACAGACTGGTTGCCATCGCTTCCGGGTCTCTTGACACCCTTCCGCATTCTTCCGGCCTGTTCCTGGTCTATGATCTGCTCGGTCTGAATCATAAGAATGCGTATCGTCATTCCTTCGCAACCTCCGTTGTGATTCCGTTTATCGTGACAGTAGTTGCGACGATCGTCTGCGTAACAATGGGTATCTGATTAATGTTTCTTTGTAAGAGCAGCTTTGCTGCGAGTCGATTTTTGAAACCGTACTTTATATATTTTCATTCATAAAGGAGACCTGTCCCGGAGCGCGAAGCGCGACAAGCAGTAGAATAGTCACCCGAAGACAATGAGTCAACGTACAAAACTTCATGTTAAGAGGAGGATAAATCATGGCACAGCATACTTTTGATGAAGCAGCAAGATCCCGTTTCAGCGAGAGCTTCCGCATCACGGATTTCAACAAGATGATGGCAGGCAAGGTTGTTATTGTTACCGGCGCAAGCTATGGCATGGGCAAGATGTTCGCCCAGGTAATGGTAGAGCAGGGAGCAAAGGTTTTTGTTACCGCAAGAGGTGAGGAGCGCCTGATGGAAGCCATCAAGGATATCCGTGAGAAGACCGGCGGAGAGATCACGGGCTGCGCAGCGGATTCTTCCAAGCCCGAAGACTGCAAGATGGTTTTCGAAAAAGCGCTGGAAGCTTACGGAAATATTGACGTCCTGATCAATAACGCCGGAAAGGGCGAGCTGATCACGATTGACGCGGTTGATGATGCCACGATCGATCAGGTCGTTGACACCAATATGAAGGGACCGCTTTACCTGTGCAGAGAAGCAGTGAAGTATTTCCTGACCAAGGATGAAGGCAACATCATCAATATCTCCTCTATCAATGGCGTCCGTCCGATGTGCGGCGCGGCTTACTGCGCAACAAAGGGTGGCTTGAATACCCTGACAAAGAACGTGGCAATCCGCTGCACAGGTACCGGAATCCGCTGCAACGCTGTTGCTCCGGGACATACCCCCAGCCCGACAGCTTATGCGCATGATGACGGCGGCCCGAAGACCGTTGAGATGGGCTATATGAATGACATTCGTAATGCCCGCACTGTACGTACCGTGCATCCGTGGGAGATCGACCAGGCCTATGCGGTTCTCTTCCTTGCATCTGACATGTCCCGCTGCATCAATGGCGAAGTTCTCGGCGTAGACTGCGGCTGCTATCTGTAATATTTATGATTCGTGCGACAAAAGGTCATGCAAAAAGGAGCCCGCTCATTTTTGCATGAGATTGGGTCGACCACATCCGGCACGGCTGTGACAGCCGTGCCGGTTTTGATACGACCCTCTTACGCGGCGCATCAGAATAATGAGAGGAGAGGTACGATGGCAATTGTAAAGGTCAATTTCTTTTCGGAATCTTTGCTTCGCATGGTAAATCTCATGTGTGTCATTCCGATTGACAAGAGAGAGATGGACGGGGAAGGACTTCGCAGCATTGACAAGCCGATGAAAACCCTGTATCTCCTGCATGGCATCTATGGCGGCGAGTATGACTGGATTACTTCGACAAGACTGTTTAAGTGGGCCAAGGACCGCAATCTGGCAGTCATCCTTCCCGCGGGAGAGAACAGCTTCTACAGCGATCAGGAGAAAATGCACAATTATTTCGGGAAATTCATCGGAGATGAACTGATCCGGTTTACGCGGACAATGTTCCGGCTCTCTGACCGCAGGGAAGACACCTTTATCGGGGGACTTTCCATGGGTGGAATGGGCGCGCTTTACACGGCTTTCCGTTATCCGGATACCTTCGGCTATGTAGGAGGGCTTTCTACGGCATTCCTTGGAGAATCCTTCCCGAAGGCGGATGATCCTTCAATGTATCTTTTAAGCAGCCGCACCTACTTCGAGCAGATTTTCGGCAGAGAAGAGGACTATCACGGCAGCGGTATGGATCCATATCAGCTTGCCGCGGATGTAAAAGCCTCAGGCAAAGAATTTCCGAAGATCTTCATGCGGATCGGTGAAGATGATCCGTTGCTGGAAGGCAATCTCAAATACCGGAAATATCTGGAGGAGCTGGAAGCACCGTTGGATTTCGCTCTGGACAAAGGAGCCCACGACTGGGCATTCTGGGACCGTAACCTGTATCGCTTCCTGGAATGGCTGCCGGTCGAGCAAAAACCGCAGAAAAAGATTTATGATTTCTGATATCGGAAACTGCCGCACACTTGTCTGTGCGGCAGTTTTTTTATGGCGGAGGCGCCAGGAGCCGCCCAAAGGAAGATGTCATCTGTCAGCGATCGCCGACCTGATATTATGATAATATGCTGTGTATTCTGCGGAATTTCGGATTTGTGTAAAATTTGGCATGCCGCTTGCTCTATAATTAAGCAGAATTATAAAAATGAAAGAAATAAGGCATGTTGTTTATAGAAAGGAGCTTCATATGGAAAGATTGGTTCAGGCGGGGAAGATCGAGGATGTCTACTATGCAAGGCTGCTTCCGGGAGAGGATATCCTTCAGGCGATCTATGAGATTTGTGACAAATATCAGATCCGTACAGGCGTGATCCTGGACGGAAGCGGCGCTGGCGTGGATTTCACCTATCAGCATTTTCCATTCAATAAGAGCTTCATTGATCCGAGACTGAACGTCGTGATCGCAAAGATGGAAGGCAAGTGCGAGATGAGCCTGCAGGGCACGATCGGCACGACTGTCGTGAAGCTGCCGGAAGGTAAAAGCGCGGATGAAGTGATCGACGGAATGTACCCGACGATTCCCGGATATCTGGAAACAGTAGAGGATAAATGGCACATGCTTGGCTCAATGGGAGGCGATGGCACACCTTATGTCCACGCCCACTGCACGGCAAGCAATAAGGACACAACCGTCTGCGGCCACCTGATGCCGGGAACGAGAGTCGGAAGCGGAGATCCGGAGCTTCCTTCTCACTTTACCATCGTGATTGCGAAGATTACGGGAATTGAATGGCAGGCCGTACTTGATGAGCATAAATTCTTCTATCAGGATGTCGTTCCGACAGAGAAGTAAAGATCAGAACATAGTTCAGGGGGTAGGAATCATGACGAGAGAAAATAAAATTTTTACCGCGATCCGTGCAGGACGTGCGCCGATTGGTTTTTTTAATTATATTAAGGATCCGACAATCCAGTACATCGCCGGTGCTGTGGGGATGGACTTCACGATTATTGATATGGAACACGCCATTATGGACCGTGAGACAGTAGAAGTCATGGTGATGGCTGCGGAGAGAAATGACGTTACACCGCTGGTCCGCATGCCCGATGTGATTCCGTGGCAGATGCGGAGCCTGGTGGAGATGGGTGTTAAGGGTGTATTGATCCCACATGTACATGATAAGGAAACGGCACAAAAGGCACAGCTGGCACTTCGGTATCCGCCGAATGGCACAGCAAGCACCTGCCGCTCCAACCACGCGACGAGCTTCCGTCCCCGGAACTGGAAAGAATATATGAAGGAAGCCGAAGAAGTATCCTTTATTCCGATGATCGAAGATCCGGCAGCGATTGATCATCTGGAAGAGATCATCTCGGTATTAAAGCCGGGAAGGGATATCGTGATGTTCGGGAAAGCGGATTACGGCCAGGCGCTCGGCGGACTTCGTGAAGACGGAACCTTCCCCGAGGGCGTACAGGAAGGCTATGAAAAGACGATAGAGATCTGCCGCAAGCATGGGATCTGGTTTATGGCTTGTCCTTCAGCCCCGGCATCCGGACAGAAACCGGAACACGTACAGAAAGTCATTGACGAAGGATGCAGCGCAGTCTGTCTGAACACCGATCAGCTGGTAATCGCCGATGCTCTGGAGCAGATCGTGTCACAGTGCAAGGATATGAAATTGAAATAAAGAGGGAAGAACCATGAAATATAAAAAACTGTTTTCGCCTGGAAAAATCGGATCTCTGGAAATCAAAAACCGTACGATCATGGCTCCGATGTCGGCTGCCCTGGCAAATCCGGACGGTACGATCTCCGATCCGCTGATCGCCTATCTCAAAGCAAGAGCTGACGGCGGGATCGGGCTGATTATCACAGAATATGCCTTCGTCAATGAGGAAGGCCGGTCATCGGATCATCAGATCTCTGTCGCGTCAGACGAAGTGATTCCGGGACTGAAAAGACTGACGGACGCGATCCATGAAAGCGGCGCAAAGATCTGCCTGCAGCTGCAGCACGGCGGCCGACGTTCCATCGTAAAGGTAATGGCTCCCAGTTCGATCCTGAAGCAGGATGAGAGGGTGCAGCCTTATGAGATGACGACAAAGGATGTCTACCAGCTGATCGACGATTTCATTGCTGCGGCAAAGCGTGCGAAAGAGGCTGGCTTTGACATGGTGGAAGTCCATTGCTCCCATGGCTATCTTCTGAATGATTTCGTCTCTCCCAGCGCGAACCGCAGGACGGATGAGTTTGGCGGAAACATCAAAGGAAGAACGAGGGCAGCGGTAAAAATCATTGAGGGAATCAAACGTGAGTGCGGCAGGGACTTCCCCGTCAGCGTCAGACTGAACGGTGACGATATGGTTTCGGATGGCAACCATGCACGCGACACAGCCACGATCGCGATGATTCTGGAGGATGCCGGGGCGGATCTCATCAATGTCTCCGGCGGTATGAACGGCGTGGGGTACGGCATTGCCCCGGCAGCCGTGGAAACCGGCTACAACGTGGATCCGGCTGAAGAGGTACGCTCCGTGGTGGAGATTCCCGTCGCTGTGGCAGGACGCATCAATGAACCGGAGTACGCGGAGATGCTCCTCAGGAAGGGAAAGGTAGACTTCATTACGATCGGCCGGGCGTTGTTCGCTGATCCGGATTTTGTCAATAAGGCAGCTGCCGGACTGGAGGATGAGATTGCGCCATGTGTTGCCTGCCTGCAGAGATGCTATGATAATTATGGGCACGGCGGGATTTTCCGCGGCTGCATGATCAATCCTTTCTCGATGCGCGAGACAACGATGAAGATTACTCCGGCGAAAGAACCGAAGCGCGTCCTGGTCGTCGGTGCCGGTCCTGCAGGTCTCAATGCGGCCTGGGTGGCCGCTGCCTGTGGTCATCAGGTCCGGCTCGTGGACGAAGGAATGCTTCCGGGCGGCCAGTTCTGCCAGGCAAGCGTGCCTCCGCATAAGCAGAATCTTGCGCGGGCTATTACGTATTATGTGAATATGTGCCGGAAATACAAAGTGGAAATGCTCCAGGAGACGAAAGCGGATGCGGCGATGATCAAGGCCTACGCGCCGGATGTCGTCATTCTCGCGACCGGTGGCGTCCCGCTTGCGCCAGGCAGCATCCCCGGACTTCGGGATGCCGGCTGTGTGACGAACCGGGAAGTGCTCAACGGCATGGCAGCTCCCGGAACGAAGGCTCTCGTCCTGGGCGGCGGCCTGGTCGGTGCGGAGACGGCCGATTATATGGGAGAGCATGGATATGATGTGACAGTCATTGAGATGCAGGATGTCATTGCGATCCAGGATCATCCGGCAACCAGGAAGCTTCTTCTGGAACGCTTAAACGAACACGGAACAAAACTCCTGACCTCCGCGACCGTCAGGCATGTCTATCCCGACGGAGTGGATTATGAGAAAGATGGCGAGCTGGTACATATCGGCGGCTTTGATACCGTGGTCCTTGCCTTTGGATGCCGCCCGAACAATCCGCTGGAAGCAGAGCTGAAGGATTTTGACGGCAAAGTCATCGTCCTTGGCGATGCGCAGAAGGCGTCGAATGCTCTGAATGCGATTTATAACGGCACTGTTGCCGGTTTGGAACTGTAAGACAGGATTACAGCATATTGTTCCGCAGATCGCCTGAAAAGCGGCGGTCTGCGGGAGGAAAAGACAGGGGGAGAGACGATGAGCGAATGGACACCTCGCCAGGAAGAGGTCAGGCAGCACTTTATTGACGCGAGAGGAGCATGGAAGTGGAGCGCGATGTGGGATACGATCCTGGAATTGGACGAAGAGATCGTGGACGCATACGCGGATTATTCTTCCGTGGCCGAAAAACGCCAGGTTCTGGATATTAAGATGCGCAAGCTGATCTGTGTCGCCATCGACAGCGTGACGGGCTGCCTGAACGCGAACGGACTGAAGAATCATATGAAGCATTCCCTGCAGCTGGGCATCAGTGTGCGGGAAATCCTGGAAACCCTGGAAATCACCAGCATGGTCGGAACCTGCAGCTATGCGCTTGGGGTTCCGCTTCTGATGGAGGCCTGCCAGAATCGAGGCATTTATCTGATGGCCGGGGAATTAACCGAGAGGCAGAAGGAACTGAAGCAGGCATATATGGATTCCCACAACGGCTACTGGACGCAGGAAAAGGAAAACATCCTTCGCCTTGACGCAGACTATTTCGAGACCTTTACGAAATTTGAAAATGTGCCCTGGAAATCCGGAACCCTGACGGCAAAAGAGAAGGAGCTTCTCTATGTCGCGGTGCATGCCGCGCCGGTAACCCTTCATGGATCGGAACTGAAATACCACATTGAGCGGGCTTTGGATGAAGGCGCTTCCTGGCAGGAGGTTGCGGAGGTCTTTGAGATCGTGAGCACACTGGGCATCCATGCGATCACCATGGGTGTCCCGATCCTGAAGGAAGCGATCCGGGAAGTGAAGGAAGAAAACGCGAATAAATGATACGCGAGAGCAGCTCCGCTGCGAAGCGACCCGTAGAATCAGGCTTTTGTCGATGCAATCATGAATATGAGACAGAAAGGATAAGATTATGGAACTGAAAGAAGCGAAAATCGGTTTTATCGGATTGGGAAATATGGGCTTGCCAATGTGCCAGGGCATGGTGAAGGATGGATGGAAGATCGTGCTTCCGACCTTCCGCCCGGCAAGAACCGCGGAAAAGCAGGCTGCGATCGATGAGATGCTGTCAAAGGGAGCCGAAGGAAGCACTTCACAGGCTGATATGATCAAGAAATGTGACCATTTTGTCCTGAGCCTTCCGAAGTCCCAGCAGGTCGAAGAGCTGGTGCTTGGGGCAGACGGCATCCTCGCAAATGCAAAACCGGGGACAATCATTGTAGATTGTACAAGCGCTGATCCGATGAGCACGAAGAAACTGGCCGCCATCCTGGAAGAACACGGAATGGATATCATTGACTGCCCGGTCAGCGGCGGCGTCGGCGGAGCAGCAAACCAGACGCTCACCATCATGGTAGGCGGAAAGAAAGAGGTTTTTGAAAAATGCCGTCCGATCCTGGATACGCTTGGCAATCCGGAGAAGGTTATGTACATCGGACCCAGCGGCTCCGGTGACATGATCAAGTGTGCCAACAATTTCCTTTCCGCCTGCTGCGCAGCGGCAACGACAGAAGCGGTGGCAGTCTGCGGCAAGGCCGGCATCGACCCGGAAACGGCTATCAAGGTTATCTCGTCCTCCGGCGGCTCCTCCAATGCTTCCACGACGAAGTTCCCGAATCTCTTCTTTAAGGGAAAGAAATGGAACTTTGCGTTGGAGCTGATGTACAAGGACATCGGTTTGTTCAACACTACTGCGAAGGAATTGAATATTCCGGCGTTCTTTGGACAGACAACCGCACAGGTGTGGAATATTCCGATTGCGGAAGCCGGCGGAAAGGAAGACTGCATCCTGGTTCAGAATACATATGAAAAGTGGTCCGGCACAAAGATGTGCGGTATCGCGGTGGAGAAATAAACGATGGGAACAAATCTGCCTCTTTCCATTCTGGGGCTGGTGATCGCGATTGCCGTGCTGATGTTCCTGGCGTATAAAGGCTGGAACATCATCCTTTACAGTGCGATTTCTACGGTCATTGTCTGCCTCTTTTGCGGAATTAATGTCTGGGATGGATTAAAAAACAGCTGGGCAGCCGGAACAGGAACCTATGTAGCGACCTGGCTGATGCTTTTTGCGGAAGGCTCAATTTTTGGAAAAATATACCAGGATACCGGGGCGGCGACTGCGATTGCTGACTTCCTCGGAAAAATTTTCGGGGAATCCAACCCGGTTATTCCGATTCTGATTGCCTCCTACCTGCTTACGATGTCGGGTATCAGCTCCTTCGTTCTGATATTCTGCGTTTACCCGATCGCGATCCAGCTTTTTGCCAAGGCAAATATCAGCAAACGGCTTCTTCCGGCTGTTTTCTGCTACAGTGTCTGGACCGTCGCGACGGTATCGCCAGGTTCGGCGCAGGCGCCGAACCTGATCCCGATGGCGGCTCTTGGCACCAGCTCTATGGCCGGCGCGGTTCCCGGCTTTGTCTTTGCGGGAATTGTGGCGGTGATCAATACGCTTTATATCAATTACAATGCAAAGAAGCTGTCGGCTGCAGGGATTGTATTTGAGGATAAAAAGATCCAGAATGCCGCGATCCATGAGAATCTTCCTCATATTGGTCTGGCGATTCTCCCGATTGCCGTCATCATCTTTTCCTTCAACCTGTTCCATTTGAGCGCAGAAGCCGCCCTGCTTCTGGGAATTGCTCTCTCCATCGTTCTCTTCTTTAAGAAGCTTTCGGTGGAACAATGGATTCACGCCTGGGGAGAAGGTGCAGAGACCTCGGTCATGGTCCTGGTCAATACCGCTGTTATCGTAGGTTTCGGCGCGGTGGTGCTTCGGACTCCGGTTTATGATGCCGCCCTGAATTTTGTTTCCAACACAAGGATTAACCCATATCTGCTGGCGGCGATTGCGGCGAATGTATTTTCACTGATTCTTGGTTCTGCGACCAGCTCGATCAACCTGACGATGCAGACGCTGGGAAATGTTTTCCTGGAATACGGAGCGCAAGGCTATAATGTCGGCTTTATGCATCGTATCCTGTCACAGGCGGCTATGGGGCTGGATACGCTTCCGCATTCCGGTGCCTTGCTGGCGGTCTTTAATGTCTGCGGAACGAACCATAAGGATGCTTATAAATATGTCTGCTTCTGCACAGTTATCTGCCCGGTCGCAGTTTCCTTCCTGATCCAGGTACCGCTGTGCATGCTGCTGACAAGCCTGGGGATTGCATAATGACAGAAAGAAAACGGAATCGATGGGTGATCTGCCTTGCCTGTACACTTGCTTTATTCTGTACCGGCGGCTTACTGATTACGGGTTTTAATGTTTACACGCCATATCTGATTTCCCGTGGAGGGCTGACAAATGCGCAGCTCTCCATGATATTGATGATGCGGAATTTTGCCACTCTCATTTTTATGTTTCTGGTCGTTCCCATTGTACGGAAAGTGGATGTGCGGTTTGCGCTGACGACTGCAATCGGAATTGCCGCAATTGCATTTGTCGTTTTTGGACTGGCAGGATCCTTTCCGGCATATGCCGCGGCTATGGCTCTTTCGGGGATCTCCTACGCACTGGGCGGCATGGTGACGGTTTCCGTCATCATCAAGCGGTGGTTTGATACACACGAAGGGCTGGCCTTAGGCATCTGTGCCGCCGGGACAGGTCTTTCAGCAGTGATCGCGTCTCCGCTGATTACAAGGGTGATCGAGTCTCATTCCATGGAGCTGAGCTTCTTCCTGGAAGCAGTCTTTCTGCTGCTGGCAGCCGCTGTTGTGTTTACGCTGGTGCGGGATTATCCAAGCCCGGAAAAACAGGAAGAGGTCCGAAAGGCAAGACAGGAGAAGATCAGTCATCGGAAGGAAAAAAAGGAGCTCTTTCATGTCGGTCAGAGGGAGAAACATCTGCTGATCCTTGGCGTTTTCCTGACCGGAGCCAGCTTCAACGTTTCTCCGTTTCTTGCGGTGCTGCTGAAAGAGAAAACATTTTCTCCGGAGGCGGTAGCCTTGATGATCTCCTTTATGGGACTGGCGCTGGTCCTGGGGAAATGTATCTACGGTTTTGCCGCGGATCTGCTGGGAAAGGTTCTTTCAGGATCACTTTTTCACGGAAGTTATATCCTTGCTGCTTTGCTGTGCGCGATCTGCATCCCGGGAAATAAAACCATGGCTTATGCGGCGATGCTTCTTCTGGGGCTGGGTTTCCCGATGCTCTCGGTGGGACTTTCCGAGCTGGCGGCCGGGACAGCTCATGAAGAATATTATGCCGATGCGGTAAAATTGTTTCAGATAATCTATATGCTCGGGTCTCTCACCTTTGGCATTGTGCCGGGATATCTCGCGGATCACCTGGGCAATTATACCGTTTCCTATTTTATCCTGACAGCCATCGCCCTCGCGGCGGCAATTCTGCAGCAGGGAGTGCTGGCGGAAGCAGTGAAGAAACAGAAAATGACCGACGTATGACAGCCAAATCATTTGAGAGAGATATTTTGCCCACGGCTGCGCTTTTTGCAGGCGTGGGCAAAATAGTCATCCGCAGCCATTGAGTCAACGTACAAAACTTCGTTTTGGGAGGAGACTATGGATGTGCTGCAGAGAGCCAAAGATTTATGAGATTCATCTGGCCGGCAGGACGAAAAGTCCGGCCGGTTTTTTGTGTCGGATTTAAAAATTTTTCAACGATTAGATCGGTCGGAGAAAACATCATACATTGACACTGTCCGGATTAGAGCATATAATAAAGATAAATTTCCATGACTTTTCATATCCGGCGAGCCCGGTCAGGGCAGAAAAACGATGGATGCGGGAAGCAGGGCCGAATAATACGTTAATAATACGTTGACACCGGAAATCAAAATTCAGCAAATGATATCCTTTTCATATTTTATCCCCGGAGGACCGCTGAAATGAACCGTCTGAAGACATCTTGGATTGTCATGGCGAATGTAGCCTTGATGATTGCCATACTGGCCTTTGTCGCATTTTATTCCAACTATGAGAGAGAAGAAAACTACCGGAACCAGGTGGAGCATTTTGTCAACACGACCATTGCCATGGAACGAGTGACGGGAAACTACCTGGAAGGAGAACAGGGAATCTGTGACAACTGGGCGCAGTATATTAACAGCCGGGATCTGACGCTGGAAGAAGCGGCAGCATATGTCAGGGCAGCCCATGTGAAGACTACCTCGTCTGCCCACCTGATCGATACGGAAACCCTGACAGGCTATTCAACACAGCCGAAGCCGGGTACCGCGGAGGATTATGAGGTTTCCTATAAGCGTATGGAGCTGCTCGGGGACGGAGCCTGGATTGCAGATCTGGGCACGGCGATCAACATTACCCGGACCTATACGAACCCGATTACAGGGGAACAGTCTCTGGCTTTCTGCAATCGGATCAAAGTGCGTGACGCGGAGACCGGAGAAAGGAGGCAGGCCTATCTGCTGCGCATCGTTCCTACCTCCGACCTGGAGGAAAAGTGGGTTTTCCCTCAGGAAGAGTACGAGAATGAAGATTTTTCCATCATCGACACGGACAGCAACTATGTCATCCGGGGACGCTCCTTTAAAAATGCCAGCTTTTTCGAGTTTTATAAATCATATAATCAGCCGGGAATCCAGGCGCAGCAGCAGCTGTTTACGGATATCCTGTCCGGAACCGGCTCGTTTACCATGCTGGATTCAAGGGGCAGGGAATGTATTGTCTCCCATACGCCCATCACGTCCACAAAGGGCTGGGTGCTGCTGAGCTCCGCACCGGTCACCGATCTGAAAGCGTTTACGGAGAACTGGATATTGATCGGGGTCATAACCTTCGGATTGCTGCTTCTGCTGGTGACGGACTTCCTGTACATGAATTCCTTCAACAAAAAGCTTCGTGTCATGGCCAGGGAAGCGGAAGCTGCCAACAAAGCAAAAACCGATTTCCTCTCTTCTATGTCTCACGATATCCGCACCCCGATGAACGCGATCATCGGCTTAACCACGATTGCCGAAAAGAAGCTGGGTGACCAGGAAGCCGTAGCAGAAAACCTGAGGAAAATCAGCCTGGCCAGCAGCCACCTTCTGACGCTGATCAATGATATCCTGGATATTTCCAAGGTCGAGAGCGGAAAACTCAACCTGAGTCCGCTGACCTTTTCCATCATAGAAACCGTGCAGAACCTGATGAATCTGTCTCAGCCTATGATTAAGGAGAAAAACATAGATTTCAGCTTCCGCATCAACCATATGGAGAAGGAATATCTATACGCGGATCAGCTGCGACTGAACCAGATTTACATCAATATTCTTTCCAACGCCATCAAATATACGATGCCGGGCGGCAGTGTGTCCGTGGATCTGCGGGAGGAAGAAAGTGAAAAGGAAGGCTGCGTCAAGCTGGTCTATTGTGTTGCGGACACCGGTATCGGTATGAGTCCGGAGTTCATGGAAAAGATGTATCAGCCTTTTTCCAGGCAGACAGACAGCCGGGTCAACAGTATTCAGGGGACCGGGCTCGGGCTTGCGATCACAAGGCAGATGGTTGAACTGATGAACGGGACGATCGAGTGCCGGAGCGAAATAGGAAAAGGCACAACCTTTACGATTATGCTGGATCTTCGGGTCGCGGAAAAGCAGCTGGAGGAGATGCGGATCGATGATGTTGAGGTCCTGATTGCGGACGATGACCCGATCCTGCTGGAAACAGCGGTGGATACGCTGGAATCGCTGGGTATCAGCGCGGACTGGGCGAAGACAGGCATGGAAGCCCTGGAAAAGACACGCCATCGGCATGAAGCCGGGAAGGATTACAATGTGGTCATTCTGGACTGGAGGATGCCGGATATGAACGGTATCGAGACAATCAAGCGCATCCGTGCAGAAGTCGACGCAAATATTCCCATCCTGCTGACCTCCGCTTATGACTGGTCTGACATCGAAGACGCTGCGAAAGAGGCAGGGGCGAACGGGTTCATCAGCAAACCTCTGTTCCGCTCCGGACTGTATGAGAAGATCAATGAACTGCTGGGGACGGAAGTAAAGGTTCTGGAGCCGGAGGACGACTATACCGATCTTACCGGAATGAATATCCTGATTGCGGAAGACAACGACATCAACTGGGAGATCATCTCCAATATGCTGAGCATGTTTGGCATCGGGTCAGAACGGGCTGAAAACGGACGGATCTGTGTAAATAAAATGGCTATGGCTGAGGAAGGGCGTTATGATCTGATCTTTATGGATGTTCAGATGCCGGAAATGAACGGTCTGGATGCGACGCGGAACATACGCAGACTGGAAAACGCCTGGGCTGCCTCTATTCCCATCATCGCCATGACCGCCGATGCCTTCTCTGAAAATGTGGCGGAATGTCTGGATGCGGGCATGAACGGACATATTGCCAAACCGATTGACCTGAATCTTGTTATCAAAGAAATTCGCAGAATTAAGGAGGAAAAGAGAAAATGAAAAAAAAGCTTAGCACCATTCTGACTGCCCTGTCCGCTATTGTATCGATATCCTGCATTGCCCAGATTCATGTGGTATCTGCCGGCGCATTTCAGCCGAGGCTTGATACAGATACCAGCTGTGAAATCACCGTGATTGGAAGCTATTCCAACTTTGAGGCGCTGGAAGCTGAATTTGACAGCTTTAATGAGATTTACCCAGACGTTGAGCTGAGCTATCTGAAGCCCGATGACTACAACAATCTGCTGGGAACGGTTTTGGAAAGCAAAACCGCCCCGAATATTTTCTTCTCGTTTGCATGGATGTTCGGGAATGAAAAATATCAGGTGGTCTTTGATCACATGGAGGATCTTTCGGATCCCGAATTGGGTCTGGACCTGGAATGCATTCGTCCGAGCCTGCTGAGCTTTGACGCAAACGGAAAATTACTGATGGTGCCGGTTTTCGCCAGAAACTACGGCATGCTGGTGAACAATGATCTGTTTGAGAAGGAGGGGCTTCAGGTTCCGACCACCTGGGAAGAGCTGTTGGCTGTGTGTGAGGCGTTTCGCGGCAAGGGATATGAAAGCCCTATGATGGGCTACAGTCTGGATTCTTCCGGCTGTCTGATGAACGCATTGGTGTATCCGGAGGTCGTGGCTGCCCTCGCCGGCGATCCGGAAACGCTTCAGGCCGCGAATGAGATGGAACCCTCCGGCGGCGAGTGCCTGCGCCATGGCCTGGAGGCGATGATGGAGCTGATCGGGAATGGTTATATCGATCTGGAGAAATGCGGCGAGATCAGCGACAACTATACAGAGGTCATTCTTCGCTTCTTTGAAGGGGATGTCCCCATGATGATCTGTACGGGAGATACCGTGTCCGGAACGGGGAAACGGGAAAGCCAGTCGGAGGCGTTTTCCAAAGCGCCTTTCACCTATTCTTTCGTTCCTGTTCCATTGTCAGAAGCCGGAGGGTATTTTGTTGACAGTCCATCTGTGGAATTCTCGGTCAATAAAACCTGCGAAAATCTGGACATGACAAACGAGTTTATGCGTTTTCTGATTACCCGCGAAGAACTGAACAGGATGGCTTCGGTGAAACGTCTGGTTACGCCGACAACAGATCTGTCCTTTGACTCTGTGTACGAGCCTTTTGGTCAGGTGCCCGATGAACGGGTATTGTCTCCGGAAAGGATTGGGATCACGGATCCTCTTGCCATACAGGTGCGGAACGCGTCCTATCTGGTCGGGACCGGGACTATCACAGTTGATGAAGCAGTCAGTCAATATGGAGCATTTGTGGATTGAGGCCTGCAGAATTTTGAAGCAAGCGGTTTATTCACGCTGTAAGAATAAAGGTGCCGGTATCAGGGAGAATTTTCTCCGGTACCGGCCTCTTTTTATGCGACCGGCGCCCGGACCGGCATCGGCTGCAGTACAGCCGGTTTATACTTATGAACGCAGTTAACTACCGTTTCATTTTGAACACACCAAACGTTCACTTGTTATACGGTAATCATATCGGCAGACATTTACGTTATCGGGTATTAAGAACGGACTGTACTTTTACACCCCCATGAGGTATTATTTAGAACAGAAGCCGGAAATCTACAGTATGCGCACGAATTTTTCTGCGGAATCATGCCGCTTGCAGCGGCGTATGTTCGGCGCAGTAAAAGGGTATCAGCTGAAATGAACGATGAAAACAGTGTAATCATGAAAACAGGTTCGCAAAAGATTTTCGTCAGAGGTGAGAAACGCAATGATCAAAGTTGCTGTAGTAGAAGACCAGAGTTCATATGCAGAGTGTTTACAGGCATATCTGCAGCGTTATGCACGGGAAAATGACCTGGAAATTCAGATCAGGCATTATACGGACGGGATGAACATTGCAGAGGGCTATGAGCCTGTCTGGGATCTGATATTAATGGATATTGATATGCCCCTGCTGGATGGGATGTCGGCCGCCAGATCGATCCGAAAGAAGGATCAGACGGTGCTTATTATTTTTATCACAAATATGGCGCAGTATGCGATAGAAGGTTATGAAGTGGAGGCCCTTGATTATGTGCTGAAGCCCATACAATATCCCGCTTTTGCTCTGAAGCTGAGGAAGGCTTTTCGAATCCTGGAATCCAGGCCTAAGGATTATGTGATCCTTTCGAAGGAAGGAGAAACCGTAAAGCTGTTCATACAGAATATATACTATATTGAGGTGTTTGATCATCGATTGATTTATCATACGGTGGATGGAGAATACTCTTCTTTTGATACACTGGGAAATGTCGAAAAAAAGCTGGGTAAATGTTTCGCAAGGTGCAGCCGGTCTTATTTGCTGAATCTGCATTATGTGAATGCGGTACAGAATGATTCGGTGGTGGTGAAAGATGATACTCTGAAAATCGGCAGGACACGGAAAAAGGAATTTTTGGAGAAACTGACGGATTATTATCAGAATGGGGGCCGATAATATGGACAAACTTTTAAGATGCCTGAACATATATGGTTTTCCCCTGGAGTTCTTTGTCTCCTGTGTCGTGCTGATGATTCGGCTGAAGAAAAGATCCTTGTTTCCGGTGAGAGTATGCGCTTGCTTTCTTGTGCAATTGTTGTTCAACCTTCCTTTTATGATGTTTTCCTCCTCTGAGAAGTTCAGGGTGGCAGGCTTTTTTGCACTTTATCTCCTGGAAATCGGGGTATTTCTTTTTTGTACAGAGGTTTCCCTCTGGGACGGTATTTTCGGAACAGCCTGCGCCCATTCCATACAGCATCTGGCCTATGTGATAAGTGGATGCGCTGCTGTCATTCATCCGATGGAAGGATGGCCGGCATTTGGCTCCCAATTTTTGATTTATTTTTTGACGGTGCTTTTATGCATTTTTGTGTTTATCCCGAAGCTGTCCCGGAGCGGTCGGTTTCATGTGGAAAAGAAAGAGGCTTTAAGAACTGTTTTTATAGTATTGCTGTTTGCGTTTGGGATGAATCTGCTTTCAGATCAGCTGATTCTGCACAATCCTGAGACCAGCAGGGGAATCCTTCTGATTCTTCGCATTTATGCGGCGTTCTGCTGTGTCTTTGCTCTTTGGATTCAGGCAGCGACGAATGAAAAAGCAGCGATCGAGTCTGAATTGAAGATCAGAGAGTTGCTCTGGAACCGTCAGAAAGAGCAGTATGATCTTTCAAGGGAGAATATAGACCTGATTAACCAGAAATGTCATGATCTGAAACATCAGCTGAATGCGTTCCGCCATATACCTGATGAATCAAAACGCCAGGAATATTGTAAGAAGATGGAAGAGTCGATCATGATCTATGATTCTGTTGTCAAGACCGGAAATCAGGTGCTTGACACTATTTTTACGGAAAGAAGTCTGGCGTGTGAAAAAGAGGGGATTACCTGGACCTGTATGGCAGACGGCTCACAACTGAATTTTATGGATCCGGTGGATTTGTATACCATTTTCGGAAATGCTCTTGACAATGCGATAGAGTGTGTAAGAAAGCTGACGGATCCGGAGTTCAGGGTTGTGGCAGTTTCGCTTTTCGTCAGGGATCAATTGTCGATTTTGCAGGTCGAGAATTATTACAGCGGAACCATTGAAATGAAAGACGGATTGCCCGAGAGCACAAAACAGGACTGGAGATATCACGGGTACGGCATGAAAAGCATTCGTTTTAACGTGGAACGCTATGGCGGAACAATCTCCATTGACTTAAAGGACCAGATTTTCCTGCTGACAATCATGATCCCGGTTCCGTCCCCATCCGGCAGTAAATCCGGCCTGTGCGGTCACTGAAGTGACCGATACCACCGAAAGTATATGATGTTCTGCCGGGATCAATCCAGTCAGAACATCGCATTCTTACGCTTACCGCACAGGTTGAAAAAAAATACATAGCAGTGAAAAGAAACGGGGCTGTGATAATGCACAGCCCCGTTTCTTTTCGGAATCGGCTGTTTTGCATTTCACGAAATGTGAAGTGACATTCGCGATCATGCGGCCTGTTTATGGAATCTGAGTGCTATAATGCGGCTATACGAACGGTCTGTCATTGCATCTCACGTACTTTTACCCGGACAGTTCTGTAATAATGAAAGAAAGGAGGCATCAAAGGAGTGAAACAACAGGCTTTTAATCCTTATCTTCCCAGCTGGGAGTATATTCCCGATGGGGAACCCCATGTATTCGGAGATCGGGTGTATGTGTATGGGTCTCATGATCATTTCGGAGCGCCGATCTTTTGTGTCGGTGACTATGTATGCTGGTCAGCTCCCGTGAATGATCTTTCCGACTGGCGGATGGATGGCGTAATCTTCCGGAAAAACCAGGATCCGAAAAACCGTCTGGGAATCCGGCTTTTATTTGCGCCGGATGTTTGCCGGGGGCCGGATGGCAGGTACTACCTTTACTATGCGTTCGATTTCATGGGCCTGATAGGCGTTGCTGTATGTGATGAGCCTGCGGGTCATTATGAATTTCTGGGACATATCCGCTATCCGGATCATACTCTGTGGGGCAGGCGAAAAGGTGACCAGTTTCCATTCGATCCGGGTGTTCTGGCGGATGAGGACGGACGGATCTGGCTGTATTCCGGCTTTTATACGCCAACCCCGAGATTGCTCACCGGCATGAAAAAGCTCCGGAACGACGGAGGAGTTGTGGCGGAGCTTGAACAGGATATGGTGACGCTCAAGTCAGAGCCCAGGCTTCTGTTTCCAAAGACGGGTACGGGATCGTTTCCGGATCATGAGTTTTTTGAAGCGAGTTCCATTCGTAAGGACAAGGATCGTTATCTGTTTGTTTATTCGTCACGGCATAATCATGAGTTATGTTATGCGGTAAGCAATCGCCCGGACGGAGACTTTACCTTTGGAGGAACCCTGGTCAGCCAGGGTGATCTGTTCCTGAACGGAAATACCGATGAACATCATGCAGCGAACTATCTGGGAAATACGCATGGAGGACTGCTTCAGCTGGGAGAGGACTGGTATGTTTTTTATCATCGTCAGACAAACAGACATTCCTATTCCAGGCAGGCCTGTGCGGAAAAGCTGGTCAGGAATCCGGATGGATCCTTCCGGCAGGCTGAGGTTACAAGCTGTGGGTTAAATGGCGGCCCCTTAAGCGGACTGGGAACTTATGAGGCCAGGATTGCCTGCAACCTGTGGAGCGCGCAGGGAACAGGCAGGTATGACGGATCCGGAGTCCGAAAGAAACTGAAAAACCATCCTTACTTTACACAAACCGGAAAAGACCGGGAACAGGACGGCGATCAATATATTGCAAATATGCAAAACGGAGCGGTTGCCGGGTTTAAGTATTTTGCGACAGGTGAAGCGAATCAGATTCAGGTGGAGACAAGTGGTCACGGATGCGGTTATTTTGAAGTATTTCTGGATGCCGGATGTAAAGAGCTGGCAGCGGAAATCTCCGTAAATCCAAACGGAGGAAAAGTCGTCACAAATGCTTCATTTACCGCCGACAAAGGGATATTTCCCCTGTTTTTCCGTTATCAGGGAACCGGATCGGTGAATTTTCACAGTTTTAGTCTTTCGGTGAAGACAAAAGAGACCGCAGAATGAAAAGCAAAGCGTTTTCATCTATTATGAACTTCCTATTCTGTGATGGAGGAAAAGAATATGAAACAGCGAATGAATAATAAGAAATTCCGTTTGATTGTGATTCCGATCATGTCTGTTTTTCTCATTTTCGCGATTGTGCTTACGACAGTGACCAATTACTTTACATCATCCCTGGATACGTTTCTTGGAAAAGGTGCGCGTGCTGTAACGACGCCAAAAGGGACAGCCGGGTGGGACAGCGACTACTATACTTTTACAACCCAAAATCAGCAGGAAGCCCTTGAGGCGAGCGCAAAGGTTGCAGAGCAGATTGCGGATGAAGGAGAAATCCTGCTGAAGAATGACGGCCTTCTTCCGCTTGACGCGGATACGGCGGTTACTCCGCTGGGATACCGTTATTTCAATCCTGTTATGAGCGGCAGCGGCTCCGGCGGGACAAATACCACGGCAGATTATGTATATACTGCCGAGGAAGGAATCCATGAGGCATTTAAAAATGTCAATGAAAAAGCAGAATCAGCGATGAAATCTGCGAAGGTTGTGGATACCACTCCTCTTGGATCAGGCGGAGAAGGCGGGCAGACGGCATTCCTTGGCGCGGGAGCAAAGATCAGCGAGTATCCGGCTGAAACCTATCAAGGGATCGAAGAATCCTGCCAGGATACCGTAGGTATTGTTTTTATCGGGCGTGCCGGCGGAGAAGGCGGCGATGTCTATACGATGGAATATGAGGATGGCACGCCTCATCAGCTTGCATTGACGCAGGCAGAGAGAGAAGTACTCGACTATGCAAAAGCAAATTGCACCGGAGGCGTGGTTGTGGTCCTTAACTGCTGCAACGCCATGGAACTGGCGGAGCTGGAGGATGATAAGGATATCAACGCGATCCTTTCGATTTGTACACCCGGAGCCATGGGCTTTAAGTCCCTTGGAAAAATCCTGACCGGTCAGGTTACTCCGTCTGCCCGCACGGTTGACACTTATGTTGCGAATAACTTTCTTACACCTACCTTTGTGAACTTTAATAACGGAACCGGGAACACGGTTTATGAGAATGGAAAATATACCAGAAATATCTGGCTCTCCGCATTTAAAGGCGGCCCGGAATTCCTTGCTCCATTCCGTGAGTATGAAGAAGGAGTTTACATGGGATATCGCTGGTATGAGACGGCAGCCTCCCTGGGATACTTTACTTCCGCAAACCTTCCGGATGGCGTCACAGACGCTTATTATAACCGTGACAACGGCGTTGTCTATCCCTTTGGATATGGTCTTTCCTATACTACATTTTCACAGGAGATCACATCTTTTGATGATGCGGGTGATGAAATTGTCATGGATGTCCTGGTGACGAACACCGGTGATACCTACAGCGGAAAAGATGTTGTTCAGGCTTATTTTGGCGCTCCGTATACGCAGTTTGACGTTGAGAACCGGATTGAGAAACCGGTTGTAAACCTGGTAGAGTACGCAAAGACACAAATCCTGGCACCGGGAGAATCAGAAACCGTTACCATCTCCTTCCCGAAGGAGGATATGGCTTCCTATTGCTATATGCATGAAAACGGAAATGGCACAACAGGGTGTTATGTTCTGGAAAACGGAGAGTATACGATTTCCATCAGGGCAAACAGCCATGATATGATCGAAGAACGAACAACCACGATCACGGATACGATCTGGTATGACGGTTCCGATGAGAATCATATCCGCCAGTCTGAAATCAATGCCCAGTCAGAACTGGATGCAGAAGGTGTTCCGACAGGAAACCCGGCAAATCCGGAAGCGGACTTTATCGCGGCATCCAATCAGTTTGATCATGCGACACAGTATATGACAGATCCGGAAATCGGTCATGATGTCAGCATCCTGACAAGAAACGACTGGGAAAATACGCAGCCTGACGCGCCGACGGACGAAACCCGCCAGGCAAGCGATACGGTACTGGAATGGCTGGACTACAGCTATAACACCGTAGATCTTGGCAATGGCAGCTGGGATCCCGATCAGGATCCGGTTTTGGGCAACACGGAAGGCAGCCTCGTTTACGTCCCGGATTCGGAGATGCCTGCTTCCAATCAGAAAAATGGCCTGACACTTTCCAATATGCGTGGAATAAGCTATTATGATCCGCTTTGGAACTCTCTGCTTGACCAGCTGGATTATTCCAGCGATGAATTTACCCTTGCTTTGTTTGCAAATGGGTATGCCTCCGGAAAGCTGAGCGCGGTAGGCAAGATGCCGACATCAGAGCATGACGGTCCTCAGGGACTTGGCTTGAATGACAATGACGGAAACAACTGGATCAGCTGCTGCTCGTTCCCGGCTGCGACAACGCTGGCTCAGACCTTTAACGTACAGCTTGCATATGATATGGGAAGCGCTGTCGGTGAAGAGAACTATTGGATCGACGGAGGCGGCTGGTATGCGCCTGCAGTTAACCTTCACTGGTCACCGTTCTCCGGACGTAACTATGAATATTATTCCGAGGATCCTGTCGTATCCGGCAAGGTTGCCTGCGGCGTGATTTCCGGTGCCGGCGATAAGGGTACATATTGTGCGTTTAAGCATTTCGCAATGGTCGATCAGGAAGAGGAGCGTTGGTGGATACCTTCTGTCTGGGCAACCGAACAGACGATACGTGAGCTTTACCTGAAAGCATTTGAAATCGCGGTCAAAGGCGCTGTCAAAACGATCCGCTACATCTCTGATGATCAGGGAACTGTTTCGACAAAGACGATGCGTGCCTGTGACTGCATGATGTCCAGCGGCTGGTCCGGAATCGGCGGTCTGTTTTCGGCGTATGATTACAATCTGATGACGGCTGTTCTACGAAATGAATGGGGATTCCAGGGCTTTGTCATCACAGATTATGATATGGGAAATGCGCCTCATGATGATATTGCCGTCAATCGTATGGTGCGTGCAGGTGTTGCCCAGCATATGGCAGATATGACTCTCAACCCGGGAACCTATACGGAGCTGGATACAGCTACCGGTGTGGTTGCTCTGAGAAAGGCTGTAAAGGATACTCTTTATACGATGGCAAATTCCGCACAGCTTAACGGAGCCGTTCCGGGATCGAAAGCTTATTACAAGATTTCGCCATGGAGAATGGGTGTGATTGCCGTGGACGTGGTGATTGCTCTTGGCACTCTTTGGGGAATTCTTGCGATCATTCTCAGAAGCAAAGACGAAAAGAAAAATCCGGAAAGATATAAAGCGCCAAAAGCAAAGAAGAAATAAAGATGGTTACGAAAACAACTGTTCCGTCAGTCCGTTCCCGGTCAGAAAGACGAGATTTCATCGGAAAATACCTGGGTATTTCATGACAAGAGCAGAGTAAAAAGACAGAAGAGCAGATTTACAGATCTGCTCTTCTGTCTTTTTTATGCCATTTTGTCCTATTTGACAGAATGCGCTTGATTTTATGGCAGATCATGCTATACTCTTAATCGTAGAGACTCTACAATATAGAGTATATGGAGGTTATACTGATGGATGATAGCAAACGTGATCCGAGAGAGGATATTTCCCTGATCAGACAGATGCTTGAGAGGACCGTGGACGGGCTGCAGACTGTTGCGCCGTGGGTTACGGGCCTGGGAGTCGTCTGGCTGATCTACGGGGCTTTTTCTGCGATCCAGAGACTTGTCGCACGCAGGGCTTCTCTTTCTCTGGCGATTCAGCTCTCGCGTGCAGGCGCGATAGCAGGATACCTGTTTTGTCTGATTCTTGCAATGGGTTTTCTTGTCTGCCGGAGAAAATCGGCTCAACTGGATTCGGATTCGCTGGCACGGAAGCTCATAGATATGTGGGGAGTATGTATCCTTCTGTTTTCAGGCATGACCATTCTTCTGAATCCTGTCATTCAGATTTTCTCAAGATGCCTGGGATTTTCGACGGAAGCAGCCGCCTCACTCAATAAGGCCTGTGCCCTTTGCAGAAGCTTTTTATTGATTCTGTTGCCCGTAACACCGATTCTCATAACAGCCGGTTTTCTGAACAACTTCAGGATGCGGCTGGCCGGGATCATTCTGGCAGTACTGACCGCATCTGTACTATGCTTTCATGCCCTTTTGTTATTCGGTGAAGGGGTGGGAGTAAAGGCCGAATGGCAATTCTTATGGCTTGGGGCTGTCTGCCTCCTGGATTTAGCTCCGGGCACAATACTCCTGGTCTTTGGCCGACAACTGAAGAGGAGGTGACCTATGGAGCTGCACGAGATTCCTGCCGCTTTCCAATCCAGGCTGCGGCTGGCGGTGGTAGCGGCACTGATGACAGGACCGAAGGATTTTACAACATTGACAAAACTCACGGACGCGACGCCGGGAAATCTGGGAAAACAGCTGGAGCTCCTGGAAGCAGACAAATTCCTTTCCTGTCAGCGGGAGCTTTTGGGGAGACGTCCCAGATCAACCTATCAGCTGACGGATACCGGCCGTGAGACCTTTCTTGCTTATGTCCGTATGCTGGAGAAGATTGTGGGGGATGAAACATGAGACTCAGGATTCGACAGCTTCGAGTGAATAAGGGACTGACGCAGGCAGCAGTGGCAGATGAGCTTGGGTGTGATCAATCCCTGTATTCCAGGTATGAACGAGGGCTTCGTTCTTTGCCGCTCGACGCTGCCGTCAGACTGGCAGCATACTATAGCGTCAGCCTGGATTACCTGGCCGGCCTGACAGAAGAACCTGGGTGCCGGAACAATTGACAATCAGGTAAGCCTGAAATATAATGATTCGGGCGATAAAAGAAAAAACAGGGAGGCGCTTATGAATTACAGAAGACTTGGAAAGACCGGTATCATGGTAAGTGAAGTGGGGTTCGGCGGCGAGTGGCTTGAGAGACATGATGAGGAAGATTCCGCAGAGCTGTTGAAGTATGCTCATGGCAAGGGCATCAATATAGTAGACTGCTGGATGCCGGACCCGAAATCAAGGAATATTATCGGCAAGGCGATACGGGATTGCCGCGAATCATGGTTTGTTCAGGGACATATCGGTTCCACCTGGCAGAACGGGCAGTATGTCAGGACCCGGGAGATGAAATATGTACGGCCGGCCTTTGAGGATCTTCTTGAGAGATTACAAAGCGATTATGTAGACCTCGGGATGATTCATTACATTGATTCCGTGGAGGAATGGAATCTGGCAATGAACGGAGATTATATCAGATATGTCAGAGATCTCCATGAAAAGGGAACGATCAGGCATATCGGTCTCAGCACCCATAATCCCAGGATCGGAAAGCTGGCGGTTGAAACAGGTCTGGTTGAAATGATTCTGTTCAGCATCAATCCCGCATTTGACATGAGGCCGGCTACGGAAGATCTGGATTCCATGTTTGAGGGATATGATAAGGATGATTATTCCGGTATAGATCCGGAACGCGCAGAATTCTATCGGCTGTGTGAAGAGCACAATATAGGAATTACCGTCATGAAGGGATTCTTTGGCGGAAGGCTGTTTCATAAGGAACAGTCTCCTTTTGGCGCGGCATTTACTCCATCCCAGTTGATTCATTATGCGCTGACCAGGCCGGGAGTGTCTTCGATCTTGTGTGGTTATGATACGAAAGAACAGGTAGATGAGGCAGTTCATTACGAAGACGCGACAGACGATGAAAAAGATTACGCTTCTGTCATAGCGTCCGCACCGCTGCATTCCTATGCCGGTCAGTGTACGTATTGCGGGCACTGCAAACCATGTCCGATGGATATCGATATTGCGATGGTAAACAAATTTTATGATCTGGCCTCTGCGCAGACAACCGTTCCGGCAAGTATCCTGGAGCATTATAAGGCTCTTGCCCATACGGCTTCGGAGTGCATAGGCTGCAAGGGCTGCGAGAGCAGGTGCCCGTTCGGCGTGAAAGTTGCCGAAAGAATGGAACGAAGCGCTGCGCTGTTCGGATGCTGAGTGCGTGATGCTCACGATGAGTCATGGGAGAATCAGATCCCGGGAGAGCAGGCAGAAATCAGATACCGGAAAAATAAAAAGAGACATACTCACAAAGTACAGACTTGAAAAGACATCCGGAGTAATCCGGATGTCTTTTTGTATGATTCTCGTATTTGGAAATGGCAAATGTGCTGAATGACTGAAGGGAGATCTGTGCTCTTTTTGTGCTTTTTCAAATATTCATTGACAAAAAACGTTTCCTCAATTAGAATAATTAACTGATATACAAATAAATCGAAAATACACAGTATTTCGAGGCAGAGGTTTTATTACGGAATCTAATGAGGATATAAGGCGGCAGAGCGGATTTCGGAAATGTACGGAAGGTACGCGGAAATACAGACCATCTTCCATTTCTCTGTATGGTCAGGGAGAAGGTCTTTTTGAAAAACGTTAATGACGCAAGCCGTCTAACGGCAGGAAAGGAGGAGGAAGGGCTTGGACAGCACTCAGAACACAAGCGGATACATCCTCAGCTGTGAGGGTATCTCAAAATCCTTCGGCGGAACCCAGGCGCTGAAAAATGTTCAGCTCCACGTAAAACCGGGAGAGGTACATGCACTGCTGGGGGAAAACGGTGCAGGAAAATCCACACTGATGAAAATCGTGATAGGCCTGTACCGCCAGGACCAGGGTACGATGACATTTGATGGAAAGCCCTATCAGGCTCATGGGCCGGTAGATGCCATCAAGAGCGGAATTTCTATGATCCACCAGGAATTGAATCCGGAGCCGCATCTTACCATCGCAGAGAGTATTTTCCTCAATCGCGAGGACACCAGAGGCATATTCCTGAATAAGAAAAAACAGAACGAAAGAACCCAGAAGATTTTGGATGACTTTGGGTTCCCTTATCCGGCTACGACCATGATCAGGGATCTGAAGCTTGCAGATGTCCAGATGGTGGAAATTATCCGCGCAGTATCTACGAACGCAAAGCTGATCATCATGGACGAGCCTACTTCTTCCCTGGATGAACAGGAGACACAGCATCTTTTCCGCGTAATCCGGAACCTGAGGGAGCAGGGCGTAGCCATTATCTATATTTCCCATCGTATGGCCGAGATCTATGAGATCTGCGATACGGTATCTGTCTTCCGTGACGGTGAGTTTATCGGGACTTCTCCTCTCGCAGACGTGAGTAACGATGATCTGATCGCCATGATGGTAGGCCGTAAGGTTGAGAATCAGTTCCCGAAGGTGGACTGCCCCATCGGAGATGTGGTCTTCAAGGCAGAACATATTTCCGGCGACGGCTTTGAGGATATCAGCTTTGAGGTACATGCGGGAGAGATTCTCGGGTTCTCCGGCCTGGTAGGTTCCGGCCGCAGTGAGACGATGAAGGCGATCTTCGGCATGGATCCCATTTCCTCCGGCAAGATCTATCTGAACGGCGAAGAACTCCATTTTAAACACCCCAGTGAAGCTATCAAAAAAGGTATCTGTATGGTCAATGAAGACCGTAAAAACTTCGGTCTGTGCCTGCTCCGTTCGATCCGTGAAAATGTTTCCCTCCCAAGCCTGCCTGAGCGTCAGAAGGGTCTGCTGCTCAATCAGAGGCGTGAGAAGAAAGAGGTCGAAGAGGTTTCAAAAAATCTGACTTTGAAGGCAGCAAGCATTGAGCATACTGCCTACTCTCTGTCCGGTGGAAATCAGCAAAAGGTAGTGCTTTCCAAATGGCTGATGGCGGAGCCAAAGCTCCTGATTCTTGACGAGCCGACCCGAGGCGTGGACGTAGGCGCGAAGGCGGAGATTTATACCCTTATGAGCAAATTTGCCGCGGAGGGTATGGCTATCATCATGGTTTCCTCTGAGCTGCCTGAGATCATGGGCATGAGTGACCGTGTCATTGTATACCATGAGGGAAGCATCAGCGGCGAAATCATGAGAGAAGAAATCGTCAGCGGGAAAGCGACTCAGGAAGTGATCCTGAGTAAAGCGTTCGGCGTTGCGTAAAGAAACCGGCAGTTTCCACTATCGAAGCTGCAGAATCGTCATCTGAAAACATGGAATCAACGTACAAAACTTTGTTTTGGGAGGAGGAAAAATAATATGGCTTCTTCACCTCGTGTAGGGCAGATTTCCAGACAGGATAAATTCAGACAGCTGATGGGTCAGTATGGTATCGGCTTTGTGCTGATCATCATGATGGTTGTGATCGCGATTATGGAACCACGATTTATGACCCTCAAAAATATCATCAACGTCGCCACGCAGATCTCGATCAACGGTCTTCTCTGCTATGGCCTGTGTATTGCTATTACAACCGGAGGTATTGACCTGACTGTTGGCGCACAGCTTGCCCTGACCAGCTGCATCATCGGTCAGACTATGGGGGTGCTCGGTTGGCCGGCTTTTCTTTCCGTATTAGCCGGAGTTCTGGTTGCGACAGCCTTTGGATTTATCAACGGCTTGCTGATCGCGAAGTTTAATATGTTCCCCTTTGTTGTCACCCTTTCCATGCAGCTGGTAATCCGCGGCCTTTCACAGGTTATCACAGGCGGCCGCGCGATCATGCTGACCAATGCATGGTTTACGGGAATTTATTCCAATAAGCTTTTCGGCATCCCGATGCCTATCATAATCTTTATTGTGGTGACCATTGTGATGTACCTGATCCTGCACTGGACGAAGTTCGGGCGTTATATCTTTGCGGTAGGCGGAAATGTGAATGCAGCAATAGCTTCCGGTGTCTCCCGCTTCTGGGTGCTGGTTGGCGTATATACCATCTCCGGTCTGCTTGCCGGTCTGGCTGCCATGATCTATACATCCAAGACCGGTTCCGCACAGTCCAATATCGGCGTCGGCTATGAGACAGACGCCATCGCAGCGGCTGTGTTGGGCGGCACCTCCTTCGCGGGTGGTATTGCCACGATTCCCGGCTGCGTGCTTGGTATCTTCATCATCGGACTGATCTACAACGGCATGAATATGATCGGCGTGTCTTCTTATTATCAGTCTATCGTCAAGGGTCTGATCATCATCGGCGCAGTCATGCTGGATATGGTCATGAACCGCAACAAGCATTAATCGGTTATTACGGATTCATGCATGCTGTTATTACGCAAGGTTATTCTCCGTGGCTTGTGGGGCCGCGGGTTATAACAGATCATATCAATTTCATTTACAAAGAGGAGGTAACCTATGTTTAAGAAAGCTTTGGTCGCTGTCATGACAACCGCTATGATTCTTGCTATGGGTCAGGCTGCTATGGCTGAAGACGCCGTTCCCGGCGATGTCAATGGAGACGGAAAGGTAGTCCTTGGCTACATCTCCAAGAATTTCACAGATCCCTTCCATGCGCCGATCAACTCCAGAGCACAGGAATATTTTGATCAGGCTGTTAAGGATGGCATCATTGATGAGTGGACCGGACTTCTGGACGGCGAGACTGATCCCAACAAGCAGATCGACCGTGCGGCAGACTGTATTGCAAAGAACTGCGATATCGTTATTTTCCTTCCTGCTGAGGCAGAGGCTTCCGATCCGGCTCTTGTACAGATGGTAAATGCCGGCATCCAGGTCATCGAAGTTAATTCCAAATCCGCCAGCTGCGATGATCTTGCCATCGCTTATGTAGGATCCGATGATGTTCAGGCCGGTAATATGCTGGCTCAGTGGGTTGTGGACAACTGCCCGGACGGCGGAAAGTTTATCCATTGCAACGGTGTCCTTGGCAACTCCGCTCAGGTTCAGCGTACCGAAGGTATGCATGCGGTTATGGATGAGCATCCGGAATTTGAGATGGTTGGCGATTTCGATACCAAGTGGGACGGCAATCTGGCATCTGACGCTGCTTCTGATTCTCTTGCGAAGTACGGCGATGAGCTGGTAGCCATCATCTGCGACAACGATGGTATGTCCGCCGCTGCACAGAAGATGTGCAACGATAACGGCAGAAGCGATGTCATCTGCATCGGCGTTGACGGCGTTGAGGTTCCGCTTCAGATGGTTAAGGACGGCACCATGAAGGCTACAATCCTTCAGGACGGCGTTGGCCAGATCAACGGCGCTATTGCCATCGTTGAGGCTCTTGCCAAGGGTGAAGAGTTTGATGCGAACCCTGTGATTCCTTTCGTTCTTGTAACAGAAGAAAATGTTGATGAATATCTTGGATGATATATAAAAAGCAGTTTTCTGTCATTCAGATGAAAAGACCCCTGGCGGATGGCGCCAGGGGTTTTGCTCATATGGCAGGGACGGCGTAATGTAATATTTCGCCTGTCGGCGAACGTCGACCCGCCTGAGGGCAGAGATTGGCCAGGCCTCTCTCTGCCATAGTGGAGACATATTTTGCCCACGGCTGCGTTTTTTTGCAGGCGCGGCCGCAAAATAGTCATCCGTGGTCATTGAGTCAACCTACAAAACTTCGTTTCGGGAGGAGGGTAAGAATGTCCCGGATACTGTATGGAAGCCAGACCTACCCCTGGCAGATGCGGGTAGAGAAGTTTGCGGGAAAGGTTCCGCATATGGTCGAGGTTTTAAAAAAGACAGGATTTACCGGCATGGAAGCCGAGATTGTCATGCTGGGGGATTATTATCATGACTGGGCGAAGCTGAAGGAGCTTCTGGATCGGGAAGGCATTATGTTTGCCGCGCTGGCGGTTCATGAGGACTGGCTTTTTGAAAAGGAAACGGATGAGGAACGCAGGAACCTGGATGAAGCTATAGAGTTTCTTGCTCATTTCCCCACGGCGAAGCTGATGCTGGCTCATGTGGCGGCGGATCCGGTTCGGGAGCACAACCTGCGTGAAAAGCAGAAAAATCAGCTTTCCTGCCTGAAGTGCATCGCGGAAAGGGCGAAGGAACGGGGGATCGTTCCGGTATTTCACCCAAATTCCGGGGAGAATTCCATTTTCAGGTATGAGGAAGATTACAAGGTGATGTTTGAGGGCCTTTATAGCGGAGGGATCGGATATGCTCCTGATGTGGGACATATGGCAAACGGAGGGATCGATCCTCTTAAAATGATCCGGGAGCACAGGGACATCACCCAGCATGTGCATTTTAAGGACATGGATGCGTCTCATGTATGGGCGACTATGGGAAAAGGAATCATCGATTTTGCATCCATCGTACGTTACCTGGAGGAGACGGATTACAGGGGCTGGATCATGACCGAGGATGAATCTCCGGACGCCGTGGAGGATTCCGACGCGGTGGTGCTGGAAGACGGAAGATACATGAAGATGGTCCGCGGCAGGTAACATTTCACGAATCAGAACACTGGCGTGAACTGCCTGTTAACAGGAGACTGATTTTGTTTTCGGCGGCCTGGCTGCAGAAGACAAAATCGTTAACCGAAGACATTGCGTCAACGTACAAAACTGCATTATGTGAGGAGACATATTTTTTCCCACGGCTGCGTTTTTTGCAGACGTGGCTGCAGAATAGTCATCCGTGGTCATTAAGTCAACATACAAAACTTTGTTTTGTGAGGAGGAAGAAGAATGAGCAAACACAGAACGGCGATCATGGGGTTGGGCGTACGCGGCAAAACCCACCTGAAAGCCCTCCTTGAGAATGCTGAGCATTACGAGATCGTTGGTATCTGCGACATCCGTCCGGAGGTTATGGATGCGGTGGAGGAAATGTTCTCCCTGTCTGTTCCCAGGTTTACGGATGTGGAGGAGATGCTTAGCCAGACCCGCCCGGAGGTTTTTGTCTTTGTCACCTACCCGGATTTACGCCTGTCTATGATCGAGCTGGCAGTCAGATACGGGGTAAAGGCCGTATCCTTCGAGAAGCCCATGGCGGAGGATCTGGAAGAGGCGAAAAAGATGACGGAGCTGTGCGTCGCGAACGGGATCAAGGCTGTGGTCTGCCATCAGCAGAAATATCTGAAGCAGATGCAGGAACTGAAAGGGAAGGTTGACCGGGGCGACCTTGGCAGGATTAAGAAGATCTTTGCGGAATGCCAGCCCTGGATGGCTCAGCTCGGAACCCACTATATGGATTATATTATCTGGGTAAACGGAGGGGCAAAAGCAAAATCCGTGATCGGCCATGTTCATGGACCGGCTACGATGCAGGATGATCATCCATCCCCCGATTTCCTGTTCGGGGAAATACTGTTTGAAAATGGAGTAAGAGGTTATCTGGAGTGCGGATATTTTGCGGAGCAGCACAATCCGGATATGTATCGTGACTCCGACAACAGGCTGACGGTCTGGGGAGAGGAAGGCTATGCCTACGCGGAGACCGACGGGTACTGGGGAGAATGCAGCAAAAATACAGGCTCCAGGCTGGTGAAGGGAAAGAAGCCGGGCTGGTATCATTTCCAGGAAAAGGAAATCCAGACTCCCTATTATACCGAATATGCGGAATGGCTGGATGATGACAAAAAGGTACATTCCTGCAACATAGAGACAGCGCTGCACGGATATGAGATTCTGGAAGCTATCGTCCTGTCTGCCCTGGATAACAGGAGAGTGGATCTGCCTCTTACGGATTTTTCCTATGAGCCGGTTATGGAACGTATGAAAAAGGAACTCCCGTGGTTTGAAGGCTGTGATAAGGCTCCCAGAGATCTTTACAAAGGAGACTGGGACCGACCGGAGAGGGATGATGAGGATGACGAATAATTGCAAGGCAAACGGAATTACGATCAGCTATGAGGAAAGCGGGCAGGGCGAGCCGCTTTTGCTTCTCATGGGGCTTGGGGCGCCCGGACGTAAATGGAAGCCCCATATGGATGTCTATGAAAAATACTTTCATGTGATTGCGCCGGACAATCGGGGAGCCGGTTTATCGGACAAGCCGGTATCCTATGCCTATTCCATAAAAGAGATGGCAGAGGATATGATAGGACTGATGGATGCTCTCGGGATTGAGAAGGCCAGTGTGAACGGCATCTCCATGGGCGGCGCGATCGGGCAGTACCTGGCGGCGTATTACCCTGAAAGGGTGAACAGACTGATCCTGACAAACACCTTCCCGTATTGCTGTACGAGCAACCGCAGGGCCATAGAGCTTCTCAGGGATACCTGCGGCAGGCTGGACAGTGTGACTGCAACAAGGCTTTGCCAGTGGATGATCTTTGCGATTCCGTTTCAGAATACCAACGAAGCATATATGCTGGAGTGCGAGTATGCGGATCTGCAGGAGCCTCATCCCATGCCCGAGTATGCATACCGCGCGCAGTGCAATGCGATTCTGAACTTTGATATCCGGGAAAAGCTTTCGGAGATTAAAGCCCCTGCGCTGGTGGTGGGAGGAGAGAGAGACCTCCTGATCCCGGAATGGGTGACCCGGATGATGGCAGAAAAGATTCCCGGCGCCAGCCTTTATATGGCAAAGGATGGCGGCCATGTACAGCACTGGGAGCAGCTGGAGACCTATAATAAGCTGACCCTTGAATTCCTGTTGGATAAATGAAAAGGATTATGGTATAATCATTTTATAAAATTGTTTTACTTTGGCTTACATGAGGAGATTTACCATGAAAGAAAATTATTTAAAAGAATTGTTTTCGCTTGAAGGCAAGGTGGCTCTGGTTACAGGCGCAGGAAGGGGAATCGGACAGGTCATCGCCCGGGATCTGGCAAGGGCAGGCGCGGACATCGCGATTTTTTCCCGCTCGGGTGCGGCCGACACTGTGAAGCTGATAGAGGAGGAGGGCGGAAAAGCCCTTGATATTATCGCGGATTGTACCAAAGAGGATCAGGTTGCGGCAGGCTTTAAAAAGATCCTTGATGTCTATGGACGGATCGATGTTGTCGTAAACAACGCCGGTGTCTGCTATCATAAGGATATTTTTGAGGCAAGTGTGGAAGAGTTCCGGTGGTGTCTGGATATCAACCTCACCGGGGAATACATTGTTGCCCGTGAAGCAGCCCGCATCATGATTGAGAAGAAGATTGCCGGCAGCATCATCAACATCGCTTCCATGTCCGGCTACATCGCCAATGTTCCGCAGCGTCAGGTTGCTTATAATGCGTCCAAGGCCGGCGTGATCCACATGACAAAGAGTCTTGCCGTGGAGCTTGTGGATTACAACATTCGCGTCAATTCCATCAGCCCGGGATATGTGGCTACCCCGATGTCGGTTGACCCTGATTTTGTTGAGCCTGAGCTTCTGGCTGCCTGGGAGCCCCTCTTCCCGATGCATCGCATGGCAAAACCGGAGGAGCTGACAGGCGCGATCATCTGGCTGGCTTCAGATGCCTCCCATTACGCAAACGGAACCGACATCCTGATCGACGGATTGTATACGGCCGTATAAAACGGAAAAAGCACATTACCCTGACATGTCATTTATTCACAGATCCTTAGGAAAGAGTCAGAAATAAGTGTCACGAATAACGAAGGATTTTTGAGGTATGCTCCCGGACAAAAAGACAAGTATTTCGGGACAGTGATTTCTGACTCAATCCTTATTGAATCCGGGAAAATGAACCGCAAAGAGAGACTGATTTTGCTGCTTTGGCAGTTGGGCTGCCGACAACAAAACCAGTCTCTTAATTGTTTTCTTATTTCAGATAGTTCAGCAACGCCGCTGTACATTCTTCTGTAGTTGCTGTCCCTCCCTGATCAGGTGTCAGATTCTCTTTACTGACGAGCAGATTCTCTATAGCCTGAATGATTTTCGTCCCCCATTCTTCATGTCCCAGAAAATCCAGCATCTGGGCCGCAGACCAGATTGCAGCCAAAGGGTTCGCTGTTTTTCTTCCGGCAATGTCAGGCGCAGAGCCATGAATCGGTTCAAACATGGAAGGAAACCTTCTCTCGGGATTCAGATTGGCACCTGCCGCAAGGCCCATTCCTCCGGCGATCGCCGCCCCCAGGTCTGTAAGAATATCTCCAAACAGGTTTGAAGTAACGACGATCTGGAACCTTTTCGGATCCTTCACCATAAACATTGCCGCGGCATCGACAAGCAAAGAGTGTGTTTCCACTTCAGGATAGTCTTTGCCAACCTCCGCAAATATCTGATCCCAGAATACCATGGAATAATTCAGAGCATTTCCTTTGGAGATGCTGGTCAGCGTTTTCTTTTCTTTTTTAGCCACTTCATATGCGTACCGTATTACGCGTTCCGTTCCTTTTCTGGAAAAAACACTGTCCTGAATGACAACCTCCTGCGGTGTATCTTTATAAAGCCAGGCTCCCTGGCCGCTGTATTCCCCTTCACTGTTTTCTCTGATGAAAAGCATATCAATATCCCCGGGATGAATTCCTTCAAGAGGGCAGGGTGCACCCTGCAGAAGCTTCACCGGACGAAGATTAATGTATTCATCAAAGTCATGACGAATCCTGAGCAGGAGATCTCTGAGAGAAACATGATCAGGTACGCCCGGATACCCTACAGCACCAAGCAGAATGGCATCAAAAGCACTAAGAATCCTGATACCGTCTGAAGGCATCATTTCTCCGGTTTTCAGATAGTATTCGCACCCCCATGGAAACCAGGTAAATATAAATTCAAATCTTCCGTCTGCCATGGCTGCATGTTCCAGGACCTTTACGCTCTCCTTCAATACTTCCGGCCCTATTCCGTCTCCGGGAATCACAGCTACTTTGTATTTTTCCATTTTGATTTCCTTTCCAACGGAAGCTGAAATCGTAAGAAGATTACAGCTCCAGTCCCGTTCGTCTTTTCTTTTCTTCCTCATAGGTTTCATGATGAATGAACAGATATTTCCGGATAGCAAAAAGTGCCGCAATAGATAAAACCGCTATCAGGTTTTCCCATACCTTCAGGTGATCGATGATAACCTGCCTTGCCACGGCAAACATCAGCACTTCGACCATGGATGAGAGATCATGCCTGCAGAGCAGTTTGATCAGTTCAACGGCAATCAGAATATCATAGAGATATCTGAGATAGCCGCCCATACCTTCTGTTGCCAGCTGCCCCAATTCAGAAGGAAGCCCTGTAAGACGCAAGATGATGCCGATTACGACAAGAAAACTGATCCCCAGTTCCAGTGCGGTCATTAAATAAAAGCATTTTGTCTGTGCTTTGTGTAACAGCAATGCCATAAGATTTTCCTCAAACAAAAACCGGAGCCGGTCTTGCATATGTATATGTAAGACCGGCTCATTTCCTTCCTCTGCCCTATTATTTCAGAGCCGCCCAAAAGAGGATGTATTTACTTAATGAATCCTACCTGTGCGCTGATCTTTGCAATCTGCTCTTCTTTCCTTTTATTGTATTCTACTTTCTTTTCCTCAAAATAATTTCTGCCCTGGGCATCGATTGAAACAATCAGGGGGCCGAATTCTTTCACGCGGCAGTTCCAGAGCGTCTCAGGCATACCGAGATCTCTCCATTCCGCCCTTTCAATTTCTTCCACAGCTACTGCCGCGACAACGGCATTTCCTGCCGGAATGACGACGTGGATACATCCGAACTCTTTACAGGCAGCTGCAGTCTGTTCTTTCATTCCGCCTTTTCCTACGATCACGCGGACGCCTGTGGTTTTTACAAACTCGTACTCGAATTTCTCCATACGCATGGAGGTTGTCGGGCCGACTGATACCATCTCAAATTTGTCATTCTCCAATGGACGGATGATAGGACCGGCGTGAAGGATGGCATTGTTTCTGACATCTACGGGAATCTCCCGGCCTTCTTCGACAACCCGGCGATGTGCTACATCCCGGCAGGTCGTAAGGCTTCCGGACAGGTACAGGATATCTCCGATCTTAATATCCGCCAGATCTTCCGCTGAAATCGGTGTCACAAGAATTTTCTTTCCATCTTTGTATTCTACCATTATAATTCCACCCCCGAATGTGTTGTGATTGTATAGTTAAGGTCCTTGTCAAAAATAATGTGTCCACGCCTGTGGCTCCAGCAGCCAACGTTGACGGCTACTCCGATTGCTGAAGGATGGCGGGCCGTGTTTTCGATATGAACTCCCATGACGGAATAATTTCCTCCCATGCCCTGCGGCCCAAGGCCGATGGCATTGATTCCGTCTTCCAGGAGCTTCTCCATCTTTGCTGCACGTTCATTCTCATTATGGGAACCAATCGGCCGCATCAATGCTTTTTTAGAGAGTAAGGCAGCCGTTTCTACGGAAGTCGCAACGCCGACGCCGACCAGAAGCGGAGGACAGGCGTTCAGTCCATAGCTGGTCATTCGATCCAGGACAAATTTCGTAACTCCTTCATATCCTTCGCCCGGCATAAGAACTGTCGCGTTTCCCGGCAGTGTGCAGCCGCCGCCTGCCATATAAGTGTAGATTTCACATGAATCGGAATTCGGAACGATGTCCCACCATACAGTAGGGGTTCCTTTGCCTACATTTTTGCCGGTATTATACTCATCAAAGGTTTCTACCGAATTATGTCTGAGCGGTGTCTCAAAGGTAGATTTTACAACAGCTTCTTTCAGAAGAGCTTCCAGGTCATCGATCAGCGGGAAACGGGTTCCGCATTTTACCCAGAACTGCAGGACGCCTGTGTCCTGGCAGGATGGTCTGTTGAGCTTCACGGCCAGCTCCTGATTCCGGAACATGGTATCATAGATTACGGTTGCCATTGGGCTGTCTTCTTTGCTTCTAAGCTCCTCCAGTTTGGCTATCACATCATCCGGAAGCTTTTTAGCGGTGTGGCCTACAAATTTTGCCATCATTTCTGTCATTCTTTTTACTTGTTCTTCGTGTGTCATTTTTTCCTCCCAAAATATAATTTATGTAATTCCATTGTTTTTCAGTCAGCTTCGCACATTTGATAATTGATGTGCGAAGCCCGGGAAAACTGTGGCATCCTTACGGATAAAACGGGAACAGGATCGGCAGTAAAACCATGCAGACCGCAAATGCGATCAGAATCATCGGCAGGCCGGATTTTACGTAATCGTTAAACTTGAATCCTCCAAGACCAACCACCATTGTATTCGCCGGCATGCCGATCGGTGTGGCGTAGGCACAGGAACAGGCGATGACGGTTGCTATGATCATGGACCTGGGATCTGCCCCAAGGCTGTTGGCAAGAGAGGTGGCAATCGGAACCATGAGAGCGGTCGTCGCTGTGTTGGACATGAAATTTGTCAGGGCACAGCCGACCAGGAAAATGACCAGGAGCAAAACTCTGGGATTGGGCTCCTTTCCAAGGGCTCCCACGATCGTGTCAGCGATCAGCGCGCCTGCTCCTGTTTTCTCCAGAGCAGCTGCCAGAGCGAGAGATCCGCCGAAGAGAAGGACTACTTTCAGGTCAATCGATTTCAATGCCTCTTTTTCAGGAATGACTCCCGCAAGAACCAGTACACAGGCACCGATGCAGGCTGTTACCTGAAGCTTTATGCCAATCTGTTTTTCAAAAATCATGGCAAGAATGACGACGATCAATACGACCAATGACATCGTCTGTTTCCAGGAAGGAATATCATCGAAGCTTTTCTGCTTTTCTACTTCCGTCATAGACTCTTTATTGCCATGAGGAAGAAGTCCGAATCCGATGGTTGCGTAGAAGAGAATTCCGAGCGCCAGCATGGGGATTCCTACCGGAGCGTACATGAAAAAGCTTGTTGGCTCTCCCATCTCCTGAAGCGCATTTACACCCATCAGGTTTCCCGGCGCCCCTATGATGGAAAGATTCCCTCCAAGGGCTGCCGCAAATACCAACGGCATCAGGAGACGCCCCCTGGAATATCCTGATTCATCCGCAATTCCGCATACAACCGGAATCAGGACTGCGGCGGTTCCGGTGTTGGAAAGGAAGCCGCTCATGATTCCTACTATAACCATGATGGCAATGATCAGCATGCGCTCACTTTTTGCAAATTTAGTGACGACTCCGCCGATCTTGTTGGCCATGCCGGTTTCGAAAAGTGCCTGTCCGACGACGAACATTCCGACGCACAGTATTACGTTGCTGTTGATATATCCGGCAAAGGTCTGAGAGGTATCCAGAACGCCGGTCAGATTCAGTCCAAGCGCAACGATTGTTGCAGTCAGCCCGAGAGGGATTTTTTCAAGCACAAAGCTTATGATTGCAAAGACAAGAAAAAGGAGAGTAATGGTTGTTGGCGACATGTATTTTTTCCTCCTGAAACACAATTCTCACATAACTGCTTTGCAACGGCCGATTGCATTCTGTCTGTTACCTGATGGAATCATTTTAACCCATGCTTGACAGATAATCAAATTAATGATATTACTATATACATAAAAAATATTTATGAGATTGTGCATAATTCACAGAGGAAACATATTTTGTTCACTGCTGCGTTATTGCAGGTGCGGAGGCAAAACAGTCATCCTTGATCATTGAGTCAACTCAAAAAACTTCGTTTTGGGAGACTGATTTTGTCTTCGGCAGCCCAATTGCCGAAGCAACAAAATCATCATCCGAAGACATTTGAGTCAACATACAAAACTTTTGTCTGGGGAGGAGGCAGATGAGTGACCCTCAATCAGCTTTTATATTTCTGTACAGCCGCCAGGTTTCATAGTATTACAAAGGCTGCAAATAACCTCATGGTAACACAGCCTGCCGTTTCCATTGCGATTAAAGAGCTGGAAAAGGAGATTTCCATAAATCTTTTTCATCATTCCGGAAACAGGCTGATTCTTACAGAAGAGGGAGAAGGGTTTTATCTTAAAGCAACGCAGATTCTTTCCGACTGTGAAGAACTGAAAATGGAATATATCGGAAAAAGCAGCATAAGGAGCCATGTGCGCCTTGGCATACCTCCCCTTCTCAGTACTATTTTTTTTCCGGAAATGCTTGATTCCTTTCATGTGGATCATCCGGAAGCTGGCTGGAACTGCATGAATATGGCTCAATCCGCGCATGTCAATTGGTTCAGGACGAAATACTTGATATCGGCCTTGCCAATCTTGAACTTCCGGATGTCGATAAATATGAAATGATGGTTCTGATGGAAGACCCATTGGTTTTTTGCGTCAGCAAAGATCATCCGATGGCAGGAAAGGATATTCTGGATTTGAAGGATCTTCATCAACAGCCTGTAATTCTGCTGAATCGAGACTCTGTCCACAATCAGATCCTGATTTCCCGTTTTGCTGCTTTAGGTATTTCTCCGAAGATTGTCATGCATTGCAGCCAGATTACGACAATTATGAATTTTCTGCGTCAAGGGGCGTGCGGATGCTTCTTTTATAAAAAAATGCTGCCGATGTTTCCGGAGATTATCGGTATTCCGCTGCGTGCTGAAATCCTGACTCATATCGGACTTGTGTGGAAAAAAGGGAAGTATCAGAATAAAGGGATGAGAGATTTCCTTAGATTCTGTAAATCATATTATACTCAGTAAGGATCAGTGCATATACTCGTGAACGCAATTGACTGCTGTTTTATCAGGTTATTTCTGCACAGCTCCTGACCGTGTCGTAAGAATTGAACCGACAGCCTTATGAGTCTCCTGCGGGAATGAATCAGATCGCGGGAACCGTTCGCAACAATTTCTCCGGGAAAAACGGATGCAGGCAGCGTATCATAGACACGAAAGGAGACAAATTTTACCTACGGCTGCGTTTTTTGCAGGTGTGGCTGAAAATAGTCATCTGTGATTATTGCGTCAAAGTACAAAACTTCGTTTTGGGAGGAAGTGATACCGATGATTGAGATTCGTGGAAAATATAATACCGCTGTCTGCTATACGGACATACTGGAGGAAGTCGCGCGGCAGCAGCTTCAGGACATGTGTAATCAGCGGCTTTTTGCCGGATCGAAGATACGGATCATGCCGGATGTTCATGCGGGAACCGGCTGCACCATCGGAACGACTATGACCATAACGGATAAGGCTGCTCCGAATCTGGTCGGTGTGGATATCGGATGCGGGATGGAGACCGTGAAGCTTGCGGAGAAGGAGATCGATTTTGCAAAGCTGGATCAGGTAATCCGATCACAGGTTCCATCCGGAGAGAGTGTCAGAAAGACCCCCCATCCCCTGGCATCGCAGATCGATCTGAATGAGCTTCGCTGTTTTACGGTGGTCAACGCGGAGCGTGCTGTGCTCAGCCTGGGAACGCTCGGCGGAGGAAATCATTTCATTGAGATTGACCGGGACGAGGATGGATTTCTTTATCTGGTGGTTCACTCAGGAAGCCGCTATCTTGGTGTTCAGACGGCGACCTTTTACCGGAAACTCGGATGGAAGACGATGAACAGTCTTTCAATTGAGACACGCCGCGAACTGATCGAACGCTATAAGGCAGAAGGCCGCCAGCAGGAAATAGAAAAAGGGCTACAGGATCTGGAAACGAGCTTTCTTGCTCCGGCTGACATTCCCGAGAAGTTTGCGTATGTGGAAGGGGAGAATCTGAAGGATTATATCCATGATATGCGGATCGTCCAATGGTACGCAGCTCTGAACAGACAGGCGATGACACAGACAATCCTCGAAGGAATGGGGCTGACGGAGACGGAACGGTTTACCACCATTCATAATTATATTGATACCGAGAACATGATTCTGCGCAAGGGTTCGGTTTCCGCGCAGAAGGGAGAGCGGCTGCTGATTCCCATCAATATGCGCGACGGCGCGCTCATCTGCGTCGGTAAGGGGAATCCGGAGTGGAACTGCTCTGCTCCGCATGGGGCGGGACGGATTCTGAGCCGGACTGCGGCACAGAACACTCTGACGGTCGAGGAATTCCGACTGGAGATGGAAGGTATTTATACCACCTGCGTAGCGAAAAGCACTCTGGACGAATCACCGATGGCCTATAAGGGGCTGGATGAGATCCTGTCGCAGATCGGTCCTACAGTGGAAGTGGTGAAGCAGATCAGGCCGGTTTACAACTACAAGGCCGGAACATGAAGCATACAGAAATGAGACATATTTTGCCCGCGGCTGCGTTTTTTTGCAGGCGTGGCCGCAAAAATTTCAGGTACGGTGTACTCGAACTGAGAATGCAGTGTTTCCGGGGCATTCAGCCCCGGGTACACGAGTTATAAGAAGGAGGATATGATACATTGAGCAGAATAAAAGATCTTCAGAAACAGGTTCACAAAATCTTGAAATGTATGGAGGATAACCAAAAACACGCCGGTGCGATAGCTCATCTGCATGGAGTATCTCTTGCGGCAGTCATGATAGCAAAAAAGCGTGGAGAGAATCCCGAACTGGCAGCGATGGCCGGTCTGCTCCATGACCTCTACGCTTATAAAAGCGGTTCCTACGACGATCACGCTCATAAAGGAGCGGATTATGCAAGGCGGGTGCTTGATGATCTGGGGATTGTGAATCAGGAAGAGACAGATATTATCTGCTCGGCTGTCCGGCACCATGACAGTAAGGACCGGATTGATTCTCCGATGGATGAAGTACTCAAGGATGCGGATGTGATCCACCATTCGTTAGGGGATCCGACTAAGGAAGTAAAGGAACACGAGAAAGCGCGTTTCGAAAAGCTGTGTGAGGAATTTGGCTTTTCCATCTGAAAAAAGCTTGACACGAATCTGATTTTCGTATATGATACATTCTCATAAAGGCAAGGGCGTCTTGGATTGATTCCAGGACGCCTTTTCTTTTATGGCAGGGGCGCCGAAAGGAATCTTGTCACCTGAAGGTGACCGGCGCCCCGCCGGGGGCAGAGGGTACGGCTTCGCCTTCCTCTGCCCTATTGCTGAATGACAAGACAATGGCGTCTTAAGACAGTGGAAAGCTGTTCTTAAGGCGCTTCTTTTTTTGAAAGGAGGCTGCTATGACACAGGAGATTATGAAGGCGATGGATGGAGAGATATTCGCGGTATGGTTTTTGATCGGCGCCGCGTTCGTGTTCTGGATGCAGGCCGGATTTGCCATGTGTGAAGCGGGTTTTACCAGGGCGAAAAACGCGGGCAATATCATCATGAAAAACCTGATGGATTTCTGTATCGGCACAGTCATGTGGTTTATCTGCGGCGCGTCATTGATGCTGGGAGAAAACATCTTACATGGATTTGCGGGTGGATTTTCCTTTGAGGTATTTACAAACTATGGGAACTTCAATTATTCCGCATTTGTTTTTAACCTGGTATTCTGCGCGACCACGGCTACGATTGTTTCAGGTTCGATGGCAGAGAGAACCAGGTTTTCGAGCTATTGTATTTATTCCGCGGTGATATCCGCCATCATCTATCCGATCGAGGCTCATTGGACATGGGGAGGCGGTTTTCTTGCACAGTGGGGCTTCCATGACTATGCGGGATCCAACTGCATACACATGGTTGGAGGAATCTGCGCCTTTATCGGGGCCTGGATGCTGGGTCCGAGAATCGGGAAATATGAGAAGGATGAAAGCGGGAAAATTACAAAAATCAACGCTTTCCCGGGACACAATCTTGTCATTGCTTCTTTGGGCGTTTTCATTCTCTGGCTGGGATGGTATGGATTTAACGGCGCCGCGGCAACAGACGTTCCCACAATGGGCTCAGTCTTCCTGACAACGACGGTTGCGCCGGCAGTGGCGACGGTTGTCTGCATGATCTTTACATGGGTTAAGTATGGAAAGCCGGATGTATCTTTATGCCTGAATGCATCCCTTGCAGGCCTTGTTGCCATAACAGCTCCCTGTGATGTAACAGATTGCGCGGGAGCGGCAGTAATCGGAATGGTTTCAGGCCTTCTGGTTGTATTCGGAGTCTGGTTTAATGACAATATTGCACATGTGGATGACCCGGTTGGCGCGGTTGCCGTTCATTTGCTGAACGGAGTATGGGGCACGATAGCGGTGGGCTTGTTTGCAACAGGCACTGCTCCGGGATTTGCGACAGCGGGCATTCGGGAAGGGGTGTTTTATGGAGGCGGCCTGACACAGCTTTTAAAGCAGCTTGGAGGAATGGGAATCACGGCTCTGTGGACAACCGTTACGATTTTCCTTGCCTTTTCAGTCATCCGGGCAACAGTCGGACTCAGAGTACCGGAGGAAGAAGAAATAGAAGGACTTGATGCTACGGAGCATGGCCTGGCATCCGCCTATGCAGGCTTTTCCATCGTGGATATGACGAGTGCCGCGATGGTTGCCAACGAGAATACCAGCCTGGGCGTTTCGGATTATGAGAAAGCAAGTGAAGCGGCCAGAAAAGCGGCTGTGCCGGTGGTGAATACCTCTGAAAGCGTAAAAGGGACAAGCCTGGATACGGGTATCAACAAGGTCGTAATCATTACGAAGCTGTCGAGATACGATAAGATCAAGAGAGCATTGAATGAGCTTGGGGTAACAGGCATAACAGTGACGCAGGTAACCGGCTGCGGGATCGAAAAGGGAGCCGGACAGATGTACCGTGGCGTTGAGATGGATATGACCCTCCTTCCCAAGATCAAGCTGGAGGTTGTTGTCAGCCAGATTCCGGTGGAAAGCGTGATAGAAACAGCTAAGAAAACGCTTTATACCGGAAAAATCGGAGACGGAAAGATTTTTGTTTATCCTGTAAGCAAAGTGGTGAAAATCCGTACCGGAGAAGAAGATTTTGCGGCATTACAGGATGTGGAGTAAGGTGTCATTTATATCCTGACAGTTCCTGAAACCGGATGCGGGCATTGATATTACAGTGCGAAAGAAGGTGAGTTGCATGGCGGCATTTGAGAAAATTAAATCCGGCATCCCGGATATGGATCAGGCGCTTGATTTCATCAGATTGGGAGATAATGTAGTCTGGCGCGTATCGAAGCTGGAAGAATTCAGGCTTTTTATGGAGCCCTATATTGAGCAGGCAAAGAGTGACCACAGAAATATCATTTATTTTCGCTTCGCAAGTCATGAACCTTTGATTTCCGAGTGCCCGGAAGTAAAAACCTTAAAAATCCCTTTATCCCATCAGTTTGAAACTTTTACTGTGGAGATTCACAACATCATAGAAAGAGAAGGCAAAGATGCCTTTTATGTTTTTGATTGTCTGTCTGATCTGCAGACTGCCTGGGCTACGGATCTTATGATGGGAAACTTCTTCCGCGTAACCTGTCCGTTTTTGTTCATTTTGGATACGGTGGCTTTCTTTCCGATTATCAGGGGAAAACATTCTTTTCATGCCGTGGAAAAAATATTAAATACCACACAGCTGTTTTTAGATGTATATTCGGACCGGAATATGGTGTATGTCCGTCCGTTAAAGGTCTGGCGGAGGGATTCGGAAACGATGTTCCTGCCGCATATCTTCAATAAAAAAGACAGATCCTTTAAGCCTGTTCTGGATGGCGTGCGCGCAAGCCGGTTTTATCAGCTTCTGGGAACCTTTAAAAGATCCGGGGAGGAGCAATACATTGATTCCTGGGACCGTTTTTTCAATTCCGCAAAGCTGCTGTATGACAGCAGCATGGACCTGACAGATATATGCCATACGATGTGCCGCATCATGATGACCCGGGATGAGAAAATGCGAGAGCTTGTTACAAAGCATTTTAAACCGGAAGATTATTTTAATGTACGCAGACATATGATCGGTACAGGGATGGTTGGAGGAAAAGCATGTGGGATGCTTTTGTCCAGGGCTGTCGTCCGAAACATGGATCCGGAGATGGATGACATTCTTGAACCCCATGATTCTTTTTTTGTGGGATCTGATGTTTACTATACATATATTGTGGACAATGGCTTTTGGGATCTTCGTATTCGGCAGAGGACAAGTGATGAGTATTTTACACTTGCGGAAGAATTTGCGGATCACCTGAAGCATGGTGAGTTTTCGGAAGAAATGAAAGACCGGTTCCGCAGTATTCTGGAATATTACGGGCAGGATCCGTATATTGTACGTTCCAGCAGTATTCTGGAGGATGGCTTTGACAATGCGTTTGCCGGGAAATATGAATCTGTCTTCTGCGCAAACAGGGGAACGATGGAGGAACGCTTACAGGAATTTGAGGATGCCATACGTACGGTGTATGCCAGCACAATGAGCCTGTCTGCTTTGGACTATCGCAAGCGCAGGGGGCTGGATGAGAGAGATGAGCAGATGGCCCTGCTGGTACAGAGGGTGTCCGGCTCTTACTATGGTGCCTATTATATGCCCTGTGCGGCAGGCGTGGGTTATTCTTACAGTCCGTACCGGTTTCTGGCGGATATTGATCCGTCAGCCGGCATGCTGCGGCTTGTCATGGGCTTAGGGACCTCCGCGGTTGACCGCACGGAAGGCTCATACCCAAGACTGGTTTCTCTGAGCTGCCCGGAAGCATCGCCGTCCACGACAATAGCTGAGAAACATCAGTATTCTCAGAAAAAGGTTGAAGCAATGGACGTGAAACAGCATTGCCTGACCAGGATGGAGCTTGGAGCGGTAGAACCTCAGCTGCCTTCTTACCTGAAGAATATTCTTCTGGAGCATGATTATGAGGTTGAAAACAGGCTTAGGGAGCAGGGAATTACACGTGATGTCCGCTTTATTTCATGCAAGGGGCTGGTAAAGAATCAAAAACTGATGGAACAGATGGGGAGCATCCTGCGTCTTCTGGAGCATGAATACCATCACCCGGTGGATACAGAATTTACGATTAATCTGGCAGATGACGGAGAATACTGTATCAATCTTCTTCAGTGCAGACCGCTGCAGGCTTTTAAGGATACAGGGACGATCCGGATACCGGATGATATTCCCGAAGAGAATATTATCATGGAGACAACCGGTTCATCGATGGGGCTTTCCAGAAGCATTTCGATAGACAGAATTGTGTATATTGATCCCGTTTCCTACTATCAGATGCCCTATGCCCGTAAACCGGAGGCCGCAGATTTTATTCGGAAGGTCAACTGGTCATACAGGGGAAAAGGGAAAAAGATGATGCTGATTGCTCCCGGCAGGATCGGCACATCGTCTCCGGAGCTTGGGGTGCCAACCGTTTTTGCGGATATCAGCGAGTTTGAGGTGATTTGTGAGGTAGAAGAAAGATCCATAGGCTATAATCCGGAATTATCCTATGGAAGTCATTTTTTTCAGGATCTGGTAGAGGCAGATATCCTTTATACCGCGGTTTTTTCCAAAGAAAGCACAAGAATCTGGAGGCCGGAAATGCTTCACGGCTTCTCTGATATTACACAAGAGTTTTGGGAGCCTGACGGAAAGAACCCTGTTGAAGGGATCGTGAAAGTATGGAATACGGAAGCAAGAGGGTGTGAGCTGTATCACGATCTGAAACAGGAGAAAACAATTTTGCGGATTCGATGAATGATTCAGGTGACAAAAGGTCATGCAGAAATGAGCGCGCTAATTTCTGCATGACCTTTTGTTGGATATCCCAGAGCCTCCCGAAGGAAGCTGTCACCTGTCGGTGGCAGGCGTCCCGGAAGAGGGCAGTGTGGAAGCTTCGCCTCACTCTATCTTATTGGATGTTATGCGGTCTTGAACTCACTGCTCATTTCATCTGCCATTTCGCCTGCCTTATCCATAAATCTGTTCGCTCCGGACAGATCATCCTTTCCGGTGAAAGCATATCTCACATCAAAGAATAACGCGATGATCATAATCGGGATAACCGGCTCCCAGAAGAAGAACAAAATCAGTGCAAATGCCCAGACCGGCATTTTAAAAAGTTCTTCCCCTTTCCGGTAGATGCAGAATGAATTGTTTTTCAGAACGTTCATAATTTTCTTCATGGTGTTTTTCACTTTCTTATCCTTCTTTTCGTCTGCAGCCTTTTCCTTTGTCTTATTCTTTTCTTCAGAAGCGGTATCTTCTTCGACAAATGGAGCGATATCCGTCTCCGGTTTTCTCACCTTTCCGCGCCTTTCAAGAAGGATCATCGCCTCAAGCAGATCGCCGTCAGCTTCATCAAGCACTCTCTTGGCTTCCTCGTATGTGATATTTGCTTTCTCTCTGAGCATTTCAACTTTGTTCATCATATCCATATCCATAATCGTGACCTTCCTTTCTGATGAGGGACGTTTGCTTGTTCGTTGTCCCGTGCAGTCATTTGTTTGTTTCATTTGATGGGCTTATAGTACTCCATGAACTTAAGTATGTCCTTTATGCAAGATTAAAAGTCGATTAATAATTTAAGAAAGAAGATTAAAAAACCGATGTCATGGAAACCGGGGGTGATTCACGAACAAAAATCCGTTCTGTTTGGCTTCGACAGTTATACTGGAAGTACTTAATAACCGGAACGGATATTTTAGTACTTCCGCATATACCGCGGTATTAAGTGGAAAAGCCCATATAATTGGTCTCGCGAGTATTGGCGTCGAAGATAAAATCAGTCTTCTGCTGGACATAGAGACAAAAAAATGATAAGGTGAAAAAAGCAGAATCGTCATTCGGAAGGCATTTCGGTTTACTTTTTTCATTGTAAGAGGAGGTACGGTATGAAAATAACATGGATCGGTCATTCCTGTTTTAAGATTGAGAGCAAGGGGTATACGATTATCACGGATCCCTACGAGGATGGATTTGTTCCCGGACTGAAGCCGCTCAGGGAAAGCGCGGATATGGTTCTGTGCAGCCATGAGCATGGCGACCATAACGCGAGGAGTCTTATAAAGATCGGGGAAGGGCAGACATGTCCTTTCACTGTTGAGAAAATGGAAACCTGGCATGACGAGGTGAAAGGCGCGAAGCGCGGACCGAACACCATCCACATCGTAAATGACGGGGATATCCGTCTCGCGCATCTGGGAGACCTTGGATGTGAACCGGAGGAAGAGCAGATCCAAAAGCTGAGAGGCCTTGATGTGTGTCTGATCCCGGTGGGCGGTCATTTTACAATCGACGGGAAACAGGCAGCCAAACTGGTACAGCTGATAAAGCCGAGGCTGGTGATTCCCATGCATTATCGGGACAGCAAGGGAAGGTTTGGCTTTGATGTGATCTCAACGGTGAAGGATTTTACAAAGCATATGGACTCGGTACATGTAATGGAGGACAGCTGGATCTCGACGGACCAGATGCCGGAGTATCAGGTGATTGTTTTAATGCCACGGGATATAGCGTGAAAAGGTCCATATGTCCGGCACCCGTGACCATTGAGTCAGCGTACAAAACTTCGTCTTGGGAGGAGAGAAAATCGTAATGGCAAAAGCAGAATACTCAATCGGAAAGGTGGCGAAGCTTTTAGGGCTTTCCATCGAAGGAATACGAAGCTACGAAAGAGCAGGTATTATCTCTTCCAGACGAACAGACGAGAACAGTTACAGGAAATACTCTTATCTGGATATCACCTCTCTGGTACGTGCCAGAATGTATCGTTCTTTTGGTTTCTCTCTCGCTGAAACAGAGCTTGTTACAAATCAGCATACAGTGATTCAGACGCGAGAATGGATCCATTTATTACGTGGCAATCCTAAGAGCAGCTCTGGTGCGAAACGCTCCATAAAATCAGGCTTTTGTCGATGCTGTCATTTATATAAGGTTCAGAAGATTAAATTCTTCTGAACCTTATTTTTTATGGCAATGAGATTAACGATAGAGATTACTTCCGCAAAATCAGAAGATGAATATAAGAAGTGTTATTCAGTGCTCTGGATACGGTTGATACCTCTACATGCGGCATAGCCGCAACATCTTCTCATGTAGCCATAATCAGTCTCCTTCTTTCTTTATTTTACACTGACTGAATACTATTATTATATTATATGATTTTCAAGTGTGCAAACGTTTGCATCCATTTGTTAACAAAGATGTATTATGCACTATGCACAAAAAACATGGTATAAATTTAGCTATATTGATAGTTTGTGCAAATAATTGCAAGGCTTATGCAAGATATTGCAGGGAGGGGCAGAATGCTTGACCTGAGCTATTTCCCCGTGATATAACTAAATCACGATAAACAAACGATTGCACAAATCAATGCCGGATCCGCATCGATCGTAATCAAGGTCATCATAAACAGTCAGACTTACTTCTAATATTTTACATTTGAAAAAAGGAGAACAATCATGGCAAAGGTAAAAAATTTCAAGACAATCTTCCCGGCAGTTTCCGTTCCGTTAAATGATGATTATTCCATCAATGAAGAGGAGTTCCGTGTATATCTTCGCTGGATCAAGAGCTTCTATGACAAGGGGATCCAGGGGCTGGTCTGCAACGGACATACCGGTGAGATCACAGGCCTGACCAGAGCGGAGAGAAAACGCGTGACCGAGATCTGCGCGGAAGAGTGCGGCGATATCATGACCATCATCTCCGGTGTCAACTGCGAGAATACCCAGGAATCCATCGAGATGGCAGCGGAAGCGAAGGAAGCCGGCGCTGACGGCATCCTCCTTATGCCTCCGCATATGTGGCTCCGCTTCGGCATGAACCCGGATGCTCCTTTCGAGTATATCAAGGACGTGGCAGAAGGCGCTGACATCGACATCATCATCCACCTGTATCCGGCTACCTCCAAGGCTTTCTATCCGGTAGAGACCCTGATCAAGATGTGCAAGGAAATCGACCATGTGAAGTGCATCAAGATGGGTACCCGCGTAACCTCCATTTATGAGCATGACGTCCGTCTTCTCCGCCAGGAATGCCCGGACATCAGCCTGATCACCTGCCATGACGAGACCCTCTGCGTTTCCTGGTTCCCGGGAATGGACGGCGCCCTGATCGGTTTTGCGGGCTGCGTGCCGGAACTGATCTGCCCGGCAAGGGAAGTCTTCGCAAATCCGGACAAGCATACCCTGAAGGAAGCTCAGGACTGGAGCGACCGTATCTATCATATCAGCCAGGCGATCTACGGCGGCGGCCAGCCTTCCGGTGAGGCTCACGCAAGACTGAAAGAGACCCTCGTACAGCGCGGCATCTTCAAGAGCGCTCTGATGAGAAAGCCGGTTTTGCCTCTGAATCAGGAAGAGAAGGACTGGATCGCGATGGGCATCAAGAACAGCGGTCTGGAAAAGGTTGACATGAGCCAGTTTGCATAAAGAAAAAGTAAAGTTCTGAAAATGATTTAAAAAGGGCTGTGGAAATGGTTTGATTACTTTCTCCACAGCCCTTTTTTTCAAAAACCCTTTTTCAGGAATGTTTTTCCAGGAACGTCATGCTTCGATTTTTACAACGGTGTCTCCGCTCAGCTTCCCATCCGCAGCGTGGAGCCGGATTTCGCCGCCTTCCCCGGCTTCGACGATGGCGAGAGCCTCGCCGTAATAGGTGTCGCATTTGGAATCAAGATAGCTGAGCTCATAGTATGGGCAGGCCGAACCAAGGGCGCGGAGTATTCCGCCTTCCACCGTGACATGGATGATCCCGCGCATGGCCGGCTTGGTTATCCCGTCCGGATCTGTATATTTCAGCCGTATGAAGGCCAGATGACCGGATCTGACGGTCGCGCTTTCCGGGACGACGGAGAGGATGGTTTCTTCAGCTGCCGTGACAAGCTGATTCCTGCCGATTTCTTTTCCGCTTTCGTCATAGCTGACGGCCTCGATCGTTCCGTTTTCATAAGGTATCTTGAAGCTTGCCAGGCAATTATTCTTAAAGGCTTTTCTTCCTTTGCTTTTTCCGTTGACGAAGAGTTCGACCGAAGCGCCCCTTGCATAGACCTCGACAAAAGCTGTTCTGCCTTCAAAGCCTCTGAAGGACCAGGTGGGCATGGCGTTTGTCATTTTCCAGGCGGAGGGAGAATGCTTTCCTTCATGGCAGATCGGGCGAACACAGATATAGGGACCTTTTTCCAGCTCAAATGCGACTTTTGTGTAAAGAGCTTCGCCCAGGGGCTTGCCGGTGAGATCGATCCTGCCGGAACCGGCGGAGACCCATCCCATGTCCGGACCGAAGTTTTTGGCATAATCCGGATATTCCCAGGAACCGATCATGACTTCTCCGAGGTAGTCCGTGCCTGCCCAGACGAAATCACCGACCAGTCTTGGTTCTTTCTTGGCAAGCTCCCAGAATTTATAGGCGTCGAAGCAGAAGGTTTCGGAACCGAGGATCAGCCGGTCCGGATATTTCTTTAAATCCTTTTTATAGCGCTTTTCCCCATAATTGTATCCGGCGATGTCCATATTCGCGAAGGCCTTGCGGGTGGTCACGTCGGAACCGTGAAGTGTCGCGCCGAATTTCATGAAATCCGCGCCGAAAAGACCTGCCATGTCGTTGAAGAATTTACTTCCGGTAGCGCTTTCCTTTGCCTTTTTCCCTTCCGCCTTTGCCTTGGCATTCCGCTCGGCTTCTCTGGCGGCTTTCTCGTCGGAATACTGTCCGAAACCAATGGAATTCAGGAAATTGAAGAAAATGTTGATGCCGCAGGTAACGGGTCTGGCGGGATCAAGCGAATGCAGTAGCTCTGTCATTTCTCTGGCCAGCTCGATGCCCTTGGGCTGCGCGGTTTCCGCTACTTCATTTCCTGTCGAGTAGAGGATGACGCAGGGATGATTGTAGTCCTTGTCCACCATATCTTTCAGATCCTGCTTCCACCATTCGCTGAAAAAATCGACATAGTCATATTGCGTTTTGTGGATATACCAGTGATCGATATATTCATCCATCACCAGCATGCCAAGGCGGTCACAGATCTCCAGGGCAGTCTTTGAGCAGGGATTATGGGCGGAGCGCAGGGCGTTGTATCCGTTTTCCATGAGAATCCGGATGCGGCGCTCGAGAGCATCGGGATCACAGGCTGCTCCCAGGAGCCCGTTATCGTGATGCACACAGGCGCCGCGCAGGATGACCCGCTCTCCGTTGAGGATCAGCCCGTCCTTACCCCAGGAAAGAGTGCGGATGCCAAAGGATTCACAGGCTGTATCATCTTCAAAGCTGATTTTCGCAGTATAGAGATAAGGGGATTTGGGGCTCCAGAGCTTTGCCTGGGGAATTTCCAGGATGAAGGTGCGTTCACTTCCGGAAACGGAGGACACGACCTTATCTCCATCCAGGATTTCCACAGATACGTCTCCCTCCGTGCTGGTCAGAACGCTGATCTCGATTCTGGCCGGCTGCAGGGAGAGCGTGCGGATTTTGACGCCGTTGGGGGCAATGTATTTCTGCCCGGCGCTCCAGAGCCTGACCGGACGGTAAATCCCGGCCCCGGAATACCAGCGGGAATTGGGCTGATCGGAATTGCGGGCAATGACTTCCACGACGTTTTCTCCTGCGTGGAAAAAGCCGTCGCCGTTGACAAAGAAATTGGTATATCCATAGGGACGGAAGCAGGCCTTTTCGCCGTTGATGATCACTTCTGCCTTTCTATAGACACCTTCAAATTCCAAAACAAGATGTCCGGCCGTTTCTTCTGGCGTCAGGTTAAATTTTCTGGTATAAAGATAATCGAAGCCCTCAAACCAGCCGACATTCAGACCGCCTGTCGCGTCCGGAGAGCGCTTTTCCCTGAGCATCGCATCATCGGGAACGGAGACAGCCAGCCCTTCGCCGGGATCGCCGAGATGCTTTACCTTCCAGTTATCATTAAAATCTGTTTTTTTCATCTTTGTTCCTTTCGGTAAAAGAGTCTGTGGCAAAATGAATCATATAAATACAGCAGTCCCCGGGGGACTGCTGTATTTTTTCTGTATTATGGCAGGGGCGCCGAAAGGAATTTTGTCACCTGAAGGTAACCGGCGCCCCGCCGGGGGCAGAGGGTACGGCTTCTCCTTCCTCTACCCTATTAACCCGGACCCGCCCAAAGGAAGGCGTCACCTGTCGGTAACGGGCGGCCCGGGGAGGGCAGGGTGGAGGCATCACTTCCCTCCGCCCAATTGATGAGGCAGGGATTACGCTTCTTTACTCTTCTTCGTAAAGCAGGCAAGCAGAGCCAGAAGGATCGCGGCGAGCTCAAGACCTGCCATAGTGTAGTTCATGTTGGCAAGCTCCGGAAGTCCGACCATCTTGATGCCGTTGATGGCTTCCGCGATGTTCCAGATTCCGTCGCCGAGCACCCGCATGAAAGCGTAGGTGATAAGGGCGACGCCGGCGATGGAGGTGAAATCCGTCCAGGGCTTTTCACCGAAGAAAGAGGCTGCTTCGCAGACGATGGCTGCGATAAGGGCGTAAATGGCGTAGTTGACGACAATACCGCCCTGCTTTTGATAGAGGATCGTCACGACGAGGGCTGCGCAGGCAAGAATTGCCGCAATGACAGAAGCATAAAAGCCAAAGGATTTCTTTTTCATTGTCAGATACCTCCTTACTTATTCTTCTTGATCTTGCTTACCACCAGCATCAGGAAGGATACAAGGGTAAGGATGGCCGAGCCATAGATGACAGCGGTGATGGCGGTCTGCCACCATGGAGTGACAGGAACGACCTTTGCGGTGGAGGACATGCCGTTGATGATGCCGGAGCGGCTGATCGCGTACTCCCAGCTGATGGCTGCTTCGGTAAGCAGCTCCAACAGATGGCCGTCGTCGGTATCCTTTGCCTTCTGAAGTACCCAGTTTCCGTGTCCGCCGACGCCGTCAAGGCACCATTCCTGTGTGCCGGCGTCGAGAACCTCTGCCGCATGGTTCAGATAACCACCGTCGGTATATTCACCGAAGCAAGGCGCAGCGTCGGTATCGATCGCGCCGTGCCAATCCCATTCGTTCCTGAGGACCATGGTATTCAATGCGCTGCTGGCGCTGGTCCATTTCAGGCCGAGACGTTCAAAGGACTGCATGATGCCGCCGGCCTTTGCAACCCTGACGCCGCCCTCAAAGGCCCTTAAGTCGCCTTCACGGAAAGCCTGCTCGTTGAAGAAGGTCAGGACGCCGGAACGGTAGAATTCCTGGTCATTGCCCACAAAATGCTTCGGAGCCGCATGAGAACCGGTCTTTTCGGTAGCCTCTACCTGAGGAATGGAAGCGAGATAGTTCAATGTCGGGCACTCAGACATATATTCATAGTTACGTCCGCCAAACGGGGTGCGGTGCAGGTCATTGCCGACATTATAGTTGATCATGAAGCCGGACCACAGGCCGTCCTCACCCATCATCAGGCCGCGGCCTGCGTACAGATCCGGGTTGAAGGTGCCGGTCAGGATCACATTGGAGCAGTAGCGGGCTGTCGGAATGGTAACCTCTTCCCCGTTCACTGTCGTCGGGATCGGATAATTGCCGCCGACAGAATCACAGCCGTCGCCTACCGCGAAGGCAGGAGAAAGATCGCCGACCGGCGGGCAGGAGAAACTCTCTGCGGTAGCGTTCGGAAGATCCTCGGGCTGGAGCTGATAGATGAACTGCAGCCATGTCTCTTTGTCCTCCAGCGGAACATCCTTCATTGCGGCGAGGGTGAGACCGCTGTTCTTGCCGAAATTAGCGGCGACAGATTCATAGGAAGGCGCATTTTCCGGTTTTTCATACCATTCACCGTCCAGGATCTCGAGCATTTCGTCCGTGGCCTCGATGACGGTCTGGCTTACCGGGAAGGTGCCCGCCCAGTCACTGCGGGAGAGATACGTTCCGGCTTCCGGAACCCAATAGTTGATATCGCAGTCCTCAAACTGGTTTGTGATGATGACGCCATTCTCGTTGGTACGGTATTTTTCCGCGTCGAAATCATTTGAGAATTTGAAGGCCTGATCGGCGTTTCCGTCTGCTGTCATGCCGTCTGCTGTCTTGTAACCCTGGGCAGCGAGGATGTTATTGAGCGCGTCGTGGGAATCTTCGCCGATCGCGATATAGTAATCGCCTTCGGAGAGAATGTAACCCTTTGCGCCGACATAATCATAGCTGGCAAGGAGATATTTATCTACGGTAACGGTGACGGTTTCGCTCTGGCCGGGCTCGAGGATACCGGTCTTGGCAAAGCCGGCGAGCTGGATCGCGGATTTTTCCACGAGGTTGGTCTTTTCATATTCGCCGTACGGCGTCTGGGCATAAACCTGAACGACATTCTTTCCGGCGACGGAACCGGTATTGGTCACTGTCGCGGTGACGGTAATGTCGTCGTCGCCGACATCTACCTTGTCGAGAGTCTGGGAGAAGGTGGTGTAGCTCTGGCCGTAACCGAAGGGATACTGAACCTCATCGGCATAAACCCAGCCGGAAGCGCCTTCGAGCGCGCCTGCGGCGTCATCGGCATTGCCCTGTCCCATGACACTGTCCGCGTAACGGGTCTCGTAATAACGGTAGCCGATATAGATTCCTTCTGCCTGGAAAGAAACGTACTCCGCGCTTTCATCCTGGTCGATGGCAGCATTCACGGCATCGACATTGGCGAACTGCGGGGTGTTTGTTCCGGAGTTTACAACAGCCGGAGCGGAAAGGGAATTGGTGGCATAGGTATCCGCCAGCTTACCGGAAGGATTGACTTCGCCGCGAAGAATCTCCGCAACGCCGGTGAAGCCCTGGTGGCCGGGATAACCGATCATGAGGATCGCATCCGCGAAAGGCTGAATCTCATGGACTTCCATCTGATAAGGACTGTTCAGCAGGACGATGACCTTGGAGAAGTTCTCTCTGGCAAGGGCGAGGAGATCCTTTTCATTCTGATGAAGGGCAAGACAGCTCATCGGAGTCACGCCGTCATCATCCACGTCGTTCATGATAAGGTCGGTTCCTTCGGAACCTTCTCTGGTAAACACAACGATTGCCGCATCAGAATAATCGGCAAAGCTGTCAGAGAGGGCTTCATAGAAGGCCTTGTTTTCTTCGGTTCCCGCGGCGGAGCCGGTAACCTGGATGGAAGCGCCTCCCCACGGAGTGGTGGTCATGACACCGCGGGCGGCGGATCCGCCCTGCAATGCGGTCCAGACCTTCTCGTTGACAGAAAAGCCTGCTGCTTCGAGAGCATCCTTAAGTGTAACGACGTTCAGGCTGTCATTGTTTACTTTCGTGCCGGCGGAAGAACCCTGATAGGCAGGATCAACAGCGCCGTGTCCGAATACGGTAACCTTTGTTTCGGAAGCAAGGGGAAGAGCTTCATTGAGATTCTGAAGCAGGGCTGCTCCTTCACGCATCTCCTCGATGTTCTGACGGAAAGCGGCTGCTATGGCAGCGGCCTGCGCATCGGGATCGGCAAAATCTCCGAATGTGCTCTTGTAATACATGGTGTCGCCGGGTTCTCCGGTATCGATTACCTTGCTGGTACTGGTGCCGAGAGCCGTATTGATGTAACTGCCGTTGGCAAGAGCTAACGGCTGGCCAAGCAGGCCGATGACCAGAATCACAGAAAAAAGACCTGTAAGTCCGGACCAAAGCTTGGAATTTCTCAATGTTTTGTCCTCCTTTTTCCTTTTTTGACGGCGGGGTATCTGTGGAAGCTTTGCTGTATAATGGGTTACCGATCATTGCCATAAAGGCTTTTTCGATGCCATCATTGTACATCAGTAAGAAAAGGAAGGAGAGCTTCTATCGTGAACGGTTATTATACTCACGTCAACGGTCAAGCGGGAGACGGATTATGTCTTCGGCGTCTTTGCTGCCGAAGCAGCAAAATCGTCATCTGAAGACAGAGGGTCAACACTTATTATGGAAGGAGCGGCTGTCTGGGAAAAATGACGTCAAGGGAAAAAACGCCTTCTTCCCAGCCGGTGGTAAGGGCTCCCTGGTATTTTTCCGCAATGAAACGCATGGATTTTACACCGAAGCCATGATAATCGACGTCGCTTTTGGAAGTCAGCGGGAGCCCGTCCGCAAAAACAGGCCTTGTTTTGCATGGGTTTTCCAGATGAAGATACAGAAAACCGCTTTTCTCGAACAGCTTGAGGGTGATGATCCTGTTCTCTGCCACAGGCTCCTGTCCGGCTGCTTCGATGGCGTTGTCCAGGGCGTTGCCGAGGAGAGAATAGATGTCCTCTGTCTGCATGAAACTGATTTTTTCCCCGTCGGCGATACACTGGAGCGTGATCTGCTGCTTTTCCGCTATCAGACTTTTTTCTGCCAGGATCAGATCCAGATCATTGCTGCCTGTTTTGGGAAAACGGTCATAGATGAGTACGGCACGCTCCAGATCCGTAATGCTTTTTTCCTTCTCCTTGTCTGTCATGGTCCGAAGGGCAGAGATCTGATGCTTCAGGTCGTGGCATTTCCTGTTAATGACCTCTACGGTCGTCTTGGAAAGCTTGTTCTGTTCCTGCTCCTGGCGGAGAAGACGAAGCATGATAAGCTGATCGCGTTCCGCCTTGCGGATCCGGAATCCGTCAAAAAGCACAATCAGAAGGAGGGCGCAGGCAAAGAGGTCAAAAAAATGTTCTCCGATGGTTTCCCCTTCATAGGAGGTCGTCCAGTAACTGACGAAATAGACGATCAAAGTGGAAATAACGCCAAAGGAAAGGATGTTGATATTTTTCGCTTCGGCTGTCTGATTTGTAAATAGGTGTGTACGAAAGAGAAACTGTACGGCAAGAAACGCAAAGAACATCAGCAGGCACTCTACAGCCTGGGAAGGAATGCCGCTGAGAACGAACGCAAGGCTGAACACTCTCGCTGCGCAGTGCACGATGTGCTGGAGGGTATGGGCAACACAACAACAGAATATAAGCTGTTTAATGTCGATCTGAAAGCAGAAGAAGAGTAAGCCGGCGGAAAGGATAAACATGATGAGAAAGCTGAACTGGAACCAGCCGATACTCAGATAGGGAGATAAAAATCCGCCGGGGATAAGATGGGGCAGTATAAGATATGCTGCCGTAAAAGGCAGAAAACGCAGCCAGAAGCGGGATCTCTTCCGGAGGTTTGTGCATAACAGAAGCTCCAGGATCAATACCTGAATATGAAATTCGTTGATTGGCCACCTTGTATTCATGATCATAGACCTCCGATGATGCCTGCCATCTTCTCCAGGCATGCTTTTCTTCTTCTGCGGGCGAGCGGCAGGGAAACGCCATTGACTGTCAGCACAGACTCTCCGACTGCCGTGACATACCGGCAGTTGACCAGGTGGCTTTTCCCGATTTTAAGAAAAGAGGAAAAGCGTTCGTCTTCTTCGAGCGTGCTCAATTTGCCATAGGTTTCGTAAGCTTTCTCTGTCGTGTGAAAGACAAGGGCGTGATTGAAAACTTCGATGAAAGTAATCGCCCGCACATCCAGCACGATGAGCCCCTGCTCACAGTTCACAGGATAAGTGGAGGTCTCGCGCTTTTTCAGGCTGCGCAGAACTTTGTCAAGCTTTGCGGCAAACAGAGGATAAGCGACAGGCTTTACCAGAAAGTCGAAGGCGTCCACCTCATATCCCTTGATCGCATACTGAGCCATGCTGGTGATGAAGATCAGAATGACATTTTCATCCAGATCCCTCAGCCGGCGGGCACAGGTCATTCCATCCATGTGGGGCATGGCGATATCCATGAATACAAGATCATAGTCGGCGTGATAATTTTCCAGAAAATCAAAGCCGTTACAAAAGATAAAAGGCTGGATTTCCTCCCCTTTCTGAGCTGCATAGCGTTTGGAAAAATCGAAAAGCCCATCTGAGTATTGTTTTTCATCTTCCACGATGGCAATACGAAGCATAAGATGTGCGTCCCCCTTTCCGATTACTGATCGATTATCGTATAACAGGATAGCACATTTGCTTTATGTTGTCATCTGTGGAAAAATGAAGAGAAGTCATAGGTTTGATTTATTTCGCGAAATATGATACTTTATTTCGCGAAATGCACATTACATATGTGGTCATTGAGTCAGCGTACAAAACTTCTTTTTGGGAGGAGACATATTTTGTCCTAGAGCGCGCAGCGCGATAGGGTACAAAATAGTCATCCGGACAGTAAGTCACAATCTATAACGTGCGTTATAGGAGGAGTGATCATTTATGGATTTATTCACAATACACAAATATCCCCGGACCCCGCATATCGAAGGATCACGCCTTCAGCCCGGGGATGAGGATCTGAGGCAGATTCCGTTTGAATTCATTAAGGACAGGCACCTGGTGATAGAAGAAAAATGTGACGGCGCAAATACGGCAGTTTCCTTCGATGCTGACGGAGGGCTCCTGCTGCAAAGCCGCGGTCATTATCTGACCGGCGGATATCGGGAGCGGCATTACAATCTGATGAAGCAATGGGCAATGGCGCACAGGGATGAGTTCTTTGACGTGCTGGGAACAAAGTACATTATGTATGGCGAATGGATGTACGCAAAGCATACGATTTTTTATGACGCCCTTCCTCATTATTTTCTGGAGTTTGATATTCTTGACCGTGAAACGGGTATATTCCTGGATACCCCGACAAGGCATAAGATGCTGAAGGAAGTGCCTGTTGTTTCTGTCCCTGTGCTCGGCAGCGGATATTATACAAGTAAAGAAGAAATGCTGGAGCTTCTGGGACAGTCGGGGTACGTCACCGGAAACCAGAGGCAGAATCTTTGGGACGCGGCCGTTAAACTGGGACTGGATCCGGAACGGAACTGCAGGGAAACAGAAACATCAGGCTTGATGGAGGGTCTCTACATCAAGGTTGAAGAAAACGGGCAGGTTGCAGACCGGATGAAATATGTCCGGGCTGCTTTTCTGCAATGCGTCGATTTCTCTGAGATCCATTGGATCGATAAGCCGATTATCCCCAATCAGCTTGCGGTGCCGACAGACAGCCTGTTTCAGTAAGAGGTTTCCCTGCAAAGAGTTATTCATGCCTTGTCAGCGGGAATATCAGGTGAAAACTGAAATGTGTAAAACCGGAATCTCAGCAAGGGGGTGGACATGATGGGATTCATAGGGGAACTTGAAAGCTGCATACCGGTTTCACCGGCAGAGGAAATACCATGGAGCCGGATCGATCAGCTCCTGGCCGGCTCCGGCTTTGCGCGTATGAAGGTTACACAGCAGAATCCGGTTTTCCATGGCGAGGGTGATGTATACACGCATACACGGATGGTCTGCCGGGAACTGGTCAGGCTTCCTTCGTTTCAGGAACTGTCCGGCAGTCAGAAAACAGAATTGTTTCTGGCCGCGCTTCTCCATGACATCGGGAAGGTAAAGACAACAAGGCTGGAAGACGGAAGGTGGGTGTCTCCTCAACATAGCCTGACCGGCAGCCGGATTGTCCGGAAATACCTTTGGAAGGACTGTGGTATTTGCGGAACGCAGGAAATGATGTTGTTCCGGGAAACAGTCTGCGCCTTGATTCGTTACCATATGCTTCCTGTCTTCCTGATGGATCAGGAAGAGCCGATGCGGATCGTCAGAAAGACTGCGGCTGTCAGCGAGCCGGGAATGGACTTTTCATGGCATTTGCTTTGCATGCTGGCTGAAGCAGATGTCAGAGGCAGAATTGCGGACGATATGTATACCGGGCAGATGCAGATTGAGTTGGCAAGAATGATGGCAGAGGAAGCCGGATGCCTTTACGGACCCTATCCTTTTCCCGACAGCACCGTGAAATACGCCTATCTGTCCGGAAGAAATGTGCAGCCGGATCAGACGCTCTATGATGATACCTGGGGAGAGGTCATCATGGTTTCCGGACTGCCGGGAACAGGCAAGGATACCTGGATACGACGGAACCATCCGGATATGCAGATGGTATCACTGGATGGGATCAGAGCAGAGCTTAAGATCAAACCGACAGATAATCAGGGCGAAGTAATCCGGACGGCACAGGAGCGCGCAAGAGAGTATCTTCGAAAAAAGCAGCCATTCATCTGGAATGCAACGAACCTGACGAAGGATACAAGGCAGAAGCTGATCAGGCTGTTTGAGAGATATGGCGCAAGAGTGCGGATTGTTTATCTGGAAGCGGATGAGGAAACGCGGACAGCGCAGAACATGGGCAGAACAGACGCGGTTCCGGAAGATATCGTTGCCGGAATGCTGCGGAAAATGACCCTTCCTGCACCGGATGAGGCACAGAAGGTAGAATGGGTTTGCACATAGGGGTCTGGTTTTTTTTGGAACGTTTTCGACCTGTGCGGTCACTAAGGATAGAGTCAGAAATAAATGTCACGAATAACGCAGGATTTTTGTTTGGGAGTGAACCTCAAAAATCAGGCGCATAGCGGGCTATGTAACTGATTTTTGAGGTATGCTCCCGGACAAAAAGACAAGAAATTCGGGATAGTAATTTATGACTCAATCCTAAGAATTGCCACGATAATAAATGGAGCAATTCTCACGTTTAAATCACTGCATGCTTCATTGTCACCGATGCTAAAGTGACCGATACCAACGATATTCGCAAAATCCGCGCTGCTCTTTATGTAGCTGCCGCGCATCGGCATTTTGCTCATTTTGTTAATGGGTGTCTTGTAAGGATGCGATGTTCTGCCCGGATAACTCCAGTCAAAACTCGCATCCTTACGGTTACCTCACAGGTCGGGCATTTTCAGAACTTTATTTCCTCAGGATATCCCCAGTCGTGCAGCTCTTCGAAAGGAAGGATCGGAGCTTCCTTTCCCTGGCTGATTGCGAGGACGTGATGGTAAACCTCGGCCATTTCTTCAATATAGCAGGCTTTCAGGTATGCTCCTTCGATATTCTGCGCATCTACCGCGATGGCTCCGTGAGCGTACATAAGGGCACAGTCTGCGTCTTTCAGCGCGGCCGCTACATTATCGGCGAGCTGTCTGGTTCCGGCACGGCCATATTCGGCGACGCGGATATAGAAGTCTTTATTGTTCAAAGCCATCATTTCGTTCACCATGGGAGGAATCGCTCTGCCTAAGGTGGCGAATACGGTGGCGTATTTGGAGTGGGTGTGGACGATCCCGCGCAGCTCCGGCCTGGAACGGTAAACAGCGGCGTGCATGAGGGACTCACTGCTTGGACGAAGACCTTTGCGGTATTCAATCACATGGCAGTCCACATCCATCACGATCATGTCTTCGGGAGTCAGTACCTCGCGGTCGACTGCAGAGGGCGTAATAACAAAATAGCCGGTCTCGGCGTCGCGGGCGGAAAAATTCCCGGATTTATGCTTGCAAAGCCCATCTCTTTGTGCCTGTCTGCCAATCTGGATCACTGCGCTTTTAAGTTCTTCTAACATATGATGTTTCCTCCTCACAAAATGAAGTTTTGTACTTTGACTCAATGCCCACGGCTGCGTTTTTTGCAGCCACGCCTGCAAAAAACGCAGCCGTGGGCAAAATATGTCTCCGTTTTTTATCGCAAATATATTGTTTATTGTATAGTAAACGAACAAAATGTCTGCATTTTGTTCGTTTACGGCGTCGTATTTATGCCGGCTCTGTGTCTGATGAGCCGTTGTTTTGCCTGACCGGACAGGTTTTTACAGGGATTGATCGACCTTCCATTGCAGCAGCAGGTTTCCCGCGGAGGTTGCTTCAAACGGACAGGCGACTACTTCTTTTCCGGTATAATCTTCTGTCAGTCTGTTCAGAAAGTCGTTTTTGGCCCCGCCTCCCGTGATATAAATCTTTTTGTAGTTTTGCCCGGTTACTTTCTCCAGACTTTGGATAGACCGCCGGTAGCAGTCTGCAAGGGAATGGTAAGCGCAACAAAAATAATCACCGGTATTTTCAGGCAGTTTTCCTGCCCTGCGGGCTTTCAGATCCTCATATATTTCACGGGACATGCTGTCCGGAGCATTAAAACGGGGCAGCGCCGGGTCAAAAATAGAATTGCAGGCGCTCGCCTCGGCTTCGGCCACGATCCGGCTGTAATCCTTACCCGGGCATAATTCCCGGCGAAGCTGCTCGGGCACCCACATTCCCGGAATGTTTGTGAGGTAGCAATTGTACTCCAGCCCGACTTCGTTGGAAAAGCCGGCCGCAGCGCCTTCCTCGCTTGTGATGGCGTGATCCAGCTTAACCCCCAGCAGCGACCAGGTGCCGGAAGAAATGTAGATCTGGTCGTCTTCCATAGGGATCGCGCTGACGGCGCTTTGCGTATCGTGGGTTGCGCACAGGATAACCGGGCAGTTCCCCCCTGTTTCTTTTGCGATCTCCGGACGAAGAGGGCCGAGCACCGTTCCGGGAGAATAAAGCTTTGGAAACAGATGCTCCGGCAGATCCAGCATGCGTACAAGCTCCAGGTCAAACTGTCCCGTGCGCGGGTTTACGAGACTGGTGGTTGAATTGTCGGTCGCTTCTTTTTTCTTGACGCCGCTGAGACGATACAAAAGATACTCCGGCATCATCAAAAAATCCGTCGCTCCTTCGAGGCGTCCCATGAGCTTATCGCTGTAGAGCTGATAAATCGTGTTGTAAGGGCCGAACTGATAGCCGGTCCGGCGATAGATTTCAGAAAAAGGGACGAGCTTATGTACTTCCCGGACAGCTTCTTCCGTACGGAAATCCCGGTACGTAAAGCAGGGACGGATCTCCTGATCCCCGCGAAGCAGAACATAGTCCCCGCCCCAGGTATCCACCGATAAGGAACGGATTTCCGGAAATTCCGAGAATGCTTTGCGGATTCCGTTGATCACTTCTTCAAACAGATGGTCGATATCCCAGATCCGATGTCCGTCCTGTTTCATAGAAGCATTGGAAAAGCGATAGATCTCCCGCTGCCGCAATTCCCCGCTCTCCATCCATCCAACAATGTGGCGCCCGGAGATAGAGCCGATATCAATGGATAAATAACAGGGAACGCCGGCCGGCTTTTCATTCCTGACATCATTGGATGCGTTCATGTCTTTCCTCCTTCCAAAAAGAAGTGCTATACATTGACTCAAGACCACGGATGACTATTTTGCAGCCACGCCTGCAAAAAACACAGCCGTAGGAACAATAAGTCTTTATGATCATGTGATTTCCAAAGGGGATACGATTTTCAAACCGTGCAGAGGACGTGTTGTATAATGATACAAAAAATCTGTTCCCGCAGTGCATGAAGTCATGTCACAAAGCCGCTTCCGTAAATCTCTTTCATTTCTAATTATATCCAATTCACGATAAATGTAAAGTCCACTTTGACCCACTGATAATTTTGCACAAAAAATATGATCTGAATTTGTGGAAAAAGCAGAATTGTGAAAAACTATTGACAACAGAGATACAACATGTATAATGTGAGTAAAGGATTACCCAAGAAAAGAAATCTGATGATGCACAGATTTCCGGTTGCAGAAAAGCAACGGATTGTGCTCGTTTCGGATACTATCTATTCCGGGTTGGCTGCTTTTTTGTTCAATATGCTGTAATGCCGGCTCGATCTGAAGCCGGTCCGGACAGAATCATCAGGCTTGCAGCGCGCGGCCTTTTGATATACAAAAACCACATTTTTCTATTAAGGAGGACATCCAGATGAAATTAAGGAAAGTCGTTGCATCAGTCTTGGCGGTCGCTATGGCAGCAGCAATGAGTGTCAGCGTTATGGCACTTCCCGAGGGCTATGAGGTTAAGAACGGTTATGATCCGGCAGATTTTGTTTCGGAAAAGGATCCTTCTGAGTTCAAAATGGCTGTCGTCGTGAAGGGTGTTGCTGAGTGGTTCTCCCGCCTGGAAGAGGGCGTGACAAAGTTCGGTGAGGACTATGGCATTGACGCGACAGTACAGTTCCCGGCTACCACAGACGCTGCTTCCCAGCTTGAGATCATTGATTCTCTTCTGACCCAGGATTATGACGCGATCATCATTGTTCCGAATGATGCCAGCGCATTAGAGGAGTCCTTCGCGAACGCTCTCGACAGCGGCGTTGTCGTGATCGGACATGAAGCTTCCAACCTGACGAACTGCCTGTATGACACCGAGGCTTTCAACACCGAGCAGTATGCTGAGGCTATGGCGAACGCTCTGATCGAGTCTACCGGCGGCGAAGGCAAATATGCCATCATGGTCGGCTACACCACTTCCATTACACATATGGACTATGCAAATGCTGAATATGCATACCTGAAAGAGCAGGCTCCCGGCCTTGAGCTGATTAACGATGAGGTTCCGACCTGCGAGTCTCAGGAATCCACCACTACCGCTTATGAGCAGGCAAAGCAGGTTCTTAAGAGCAATCCGGATCTGGTTGGCTTCATCTGCCACTGCTCCACTGATGCCGGCGGCGTGTCCCAGGCTGTTGTAGAGCTTGGTCTGGAAGACCAGGTCAAGATTATCGCAGCAGGCGTTCCTTCTTCTTATGCAGAAGAGCTGAAGGCCGGCCAGATTTACTCTGTTACCACATGGGATCCGGCTCTCTCCGGTTATGTTGCCTGCCTGTGCGCATATGATGTCCTTACCGGCGTTGAAGTAGGCCAGGGCTCTGACCTTTCTGACAATGGCGCAGCTCCCGGATATGAGGCTGTAAATCTTGTAGTTGGCGATAACAACTGCCTGATCGGAAATGCTCCTTGCATCGGCACTGCTGAGAACGTAGACGATCTGTTCTAAAAAATAAGCCGCGCTTTGGGTGAGGCTTACGTCAAATGGATGCGCGGCTCTGCGAAAAGGAATGACAAGCTGCCAGGCTGGAGATAGCAGCCCGGCAGCTTTTTTAGTAGGGAGTCTTTATAAGGCTCCGGCCTCCAAAACAGATAGGAGACTGATTTTGTCTTCGGCAGCCCGTCTGCCGCAGGAACAAAATCGTCATTCGAAGACGTTGAGCCAACGTACAAAACTTCGTTTTGAAAGGAGGGCAGTCAGTGTCCGATTATATCTTGAGCTGTAAAGGGATCAACAAATCCTTTGGCGGCGTTCACGCCCTGCAGAATGTTGACCTGAATGTCAAACGTGGAGAGGTTCACTGCCTTGCCGGTGAAAACGGTTGTGGGAAATCGACGATCATCAAGGCTATTTCCGGTTTCCAGCCACAGGATTCCGGCACGATTGAATTTGACGGCAAGGTTTATCAATCTTTAAACCCGGCTTTATCTATTGACCTTGGGATTCAGGTCATTTATCAGGACCTTTCCGTTTTTCCGAATCTGACCGTCCAGGAAAACCTGGCTATTAATACGGTTCTCTCCAATAAAGAAAAGATCTATAACCGCAGGAAGCAAAGAGAAATCGCCCGCAGGGTTATGGAAACCTTAAATCTGGATCTGGATCTGGATGCAAGGGTAGAGCAGCTTCCGGTGGCGTCCAAGCAGTTGATTGCCATTGCCAGGGCTCTTTATGCCAAGGCTAAGTTCCTGATTCTGGATGAACCGACCACGGCCTTAACGAGAAAAGAGGTCGATCGTCTCTTCGAGATTATCCGCAGCCTGAAGGAGCAGGGACTTACCGTATTGTTCGTTTCTCACAAGCTGGATGAAATGTATGATATTTCTGACAGCATTACGATCATGCGTTCCGGAGAAAACGTGTATTCCGGTCCCATGGCGACCTTAACGGAGGATCAATTCACCCATTATATGACCGGGCGTGACTTTGACAATGTGGATGACAAGCAGGCGCAAGGCCGGATCCGGACGGACGCGGTTCCTGCCATGGAGCTTGTCAATCTTTCAGGCCCCGGTTTTGCTCATGTTTCCTTCAAGGTACAGCCGGGTGAGATTCTTGGAATCACCGGTCAGCTCGGATCCGGCCGAAGCGAACTGTGCAATACCCTGTTCGGAATTGATAAGGCATCCTCCGGGGAGATCCGCAGAGACGGGAAGCCTGTAAAAATTCAGTCGGTACAGGACGCTACGGAAAACGGCATTGCTTTGGTTCCGGAGGATCGACTGACGGAGGGACTCTTCCTTCCGGTTTCCATTATGGAAAATATAACCGTCGTGAATTTTGACAAGTTCAAAAAGGGCGCGCTGCTGAACCGGACCGCCCAGGTGGATAATTCCAGTGAATGGGTAGAGCAGATCCATGTCAAGACAGATAACCATCTGCTTCCGGTACAGACTCTTTCCGGCGGAAATCAGCAGAAGGTTGTACTGGCAAAATGGCTTTCCACTTCTCCAAAGGTTCTGATTCTGAATGGGCCGACAGTTGGCGTGGATATTGGCGCGAAATACGATATTTACCAGCTTCTCCGTGACCTGGCGGCTACGGGCGTCGCGGTGCTGGTTGCCTCTGATGACCTTGCCGAGGTTGTCCGTCTTTGCGACAGGACCATCGTCATGCGCGGAGGCCTGATGTCGGCAGAGATTGCGGGGGAAGACTTAAGCACGGAACGCCTGACAGAAGCGATCATGTGAGAAAGGGGAGGTGACAATCTGTGGGCAAAAAAATAAAAAGACTCTTAGGTAAAAATGAGTTATATGTTACGATTATCATCCTGGTTCTCGCGGTCATCATTCATATGCAGTCAGGGCTTTTCTTCCTGCCGAACAACCTGGTAGACCTTCTGCGTTCGATCATTGTCAATTCGATTTACGCTCTTTGCGCTATGCTGGCTTTCGTAAGTACGGGCGCTGACGTTTCTTTCCCGATGATCGCCGGTATGAGCACCTATATTATTTTCAAATTGGGAGAGATCACAAATCTTCCGGCGATTGTCCTTGTGCTGATCGCGCTTGCGATCGGAGCGCTTTGCGGATGCATTAACGGTTTCTTCATCGTAAAATTCCGTTTTAACTCCCTGATCGTGACACTTTCTACCTCCACGATCTGCTACGGAATCGCTTTTGGCGCACTGAAAGGCGTACGTATCGATGTTCCGGCCCAATTCGCGGCTTTTGCCAACTGGAACATTCTGAAGGTTGCCAAGACCGAAAAGGCCCTTGGCGCATCACTGCACGGCGCGTTTGTCATCATGGTCGTCCTTTACCTTCTGGTCTATCTGGTGTTGAATCACACTATGGTAGGACGTGCGGTCTACGCCATCGGCGGAGATGAGGTTTCCGCCCGGAGAGCCGGCTTTAAGGTGGACAAGATCCGTTTTGGCATCTTTGTGGTGAACGGACTGCTTGCCGTGATCGGCGGAATCTGCTATGCATGCATGTGTAAAAACTGTTCTCCCATGGAATACTACGGCGGTGAAATGATTGTCATTGCAGCCATCGTCCTTGGCGGCGTCCGCCTGACCGGCGGGCATGGGTCTTTGACAGGCTGCATTCTGGGTACATTCCTTCTTGCGATGGTGCAGAATTCCCTGACCATGGTGGGTATTTCCGTATATTATCAGAACGTGTTTATCGGCATCATCATTATCCTGGGTGCTTCGGTGGCGGCAATTCAGGCTACCAGATCCATGAAGATTAAAACTGCCGTGGATAAGGAGGGAGGAGAATGAAAGCAAAAAGAACATCTGGCGTGAACAGCGACTTTTTAAGAATGCTGATCATACTGGCCGTACTGCTGATTGTGGCGGGAGTCACACGCGGTTCCGCTTTCATGAGCGTGAAAAACTTCCAGACCATGGGCAAACAGCTTTCGGAATACGGTCTGCTGGCACTTGGCCTTTCGATGGCGATGATTACCGGCGGCATTGATCTTTCTACTGTATACATTGCCAACCTGAGCGGCGCTACGGCGGCTCTTGTCATGCAGAAATTCACATCTGAGGCGAATCCGGATGGCTCTCTGTCCGGGATCCTGCTCGGCTGTGCCATCGGATTATGTGTGGGTTTGCTTTGCGGCGCTTTGAACGGATTCCTGGTTTCTGTCGTCAAGGTTCCCCCGATGCTTGCAACCCTCGGAACCTATGAGCTTTTCTATGGTATTACGATCGTTCTCGGCAAAGGCAAGCCGATCAATACCGTAAATAACTTCAAACAATTCGCAAAAAACGATGTGATCTTTAATATGGTTCCGCGTCCTTTTATCATCTTTGTGGTATGCGCAATCATTTTAAGCATCGTTGTGGGAAAGACTGCGTTCGGCAGACGGATTCATCTGGTAGGCATCAATGAGAAGGCCGCGGTCTTTGCGGGAATCAAAAACGTCGCTGTCATTACGGCAGCATACATGATTTCCGGCTTTTTGTCCGCATTGACCGGTTTGATCAACCTCTCTAAGATTGCTTCCGTAAAGGCGGACTTCGGCAGCAGCTATGTCATGATGACCATTCTGATCGCGGTGCTAGGCGGCTGCGACCCGAACGGTGGTTACGGAGAAATCCCGGGCGTAGCTACGGCAGTGCTTGTGGTGCAGGTGATCAGCGCTTATCTCAATTCCATTCCGCAGATCAACAACTACTATCGGCAGGCTTTGTACGGAGTATTGCTGCTTGGCTTCATGACCTACAAATATTTCCGTAAGGTCAATGCAAGAAGATGAGTGATCCGCAGAAGCATGCTTTTGTTGATGCAATCATCATATAGTATGCGCATGGATTTACTGCAGAAATATGCCGCTCACGCGGCGTAAATCCGGCGCCGTAAACGAATCAGAATGCAGGCGTTTTGTTCGTTTGCAATAATTAAAAAGAAAGATGGGTAATGAAATGAAATACGGTATTTATTATTCTTATTGGGAAAAAGAGTGGACGGCAGATTATATTCCTTATGTTGAAAAGGTAAAAAAGCTTGGCTTTGATATCCTGGAGATCGGCTGCCATTTCCTTCTGAACATGGATGACGATTATCTGCAGCGGTTAAAATCTGAGGCAGAAGACAAGGGGATTATCCTGACCGGCGGTTACGGTCCGGACGCCGCCCATAATATTGCATCTCCGGATCCCGCGATCGTGCAGGCTGCTTTTGACAAGTATGAAGCTACCTTCAAGAAAATGCAGAGCTGCGGGATCAAGAAGCTTGGCGGCGGCTTATATTCCTATTGGCCGGTAGACTACACCGTTCCGTTTGACAAGAAAGCGGATCTGGAGCGCAGCATCAACAATATCCGCCAGCTTGCGGATATGGCAGCGTCTTATGATATCACGCTGGGTATGGAAGTGCTGAATCGTTTTGAAGGCTATCTGTTAAATGTCTGCGAAGAGGCCGTAGAGTTTGTGGACAAGGTTGGACGTCCCAACGTAAAAGTAATGCTGGATACCTTCCATATGAATATTGAAGAGGATTCTTTCGAAGACGCGATTCGTCTGGCAGGAGACCGTCTGGGTCACCTTCATGTAGGCGAGGCCAACAGAAGACCGCCGTTTGCCGGCGGAAGGATGCCGTGGAAAGCGATCGGGGAAGCCTTGCATGACATTCATTATGAAGGCGATGTCGTGATGGAGCCTTTCGTCCGCATGGGCGGAACAGTTGGACAGGATATCCGTGTCTGGCATGATCTGTCCAAGGGATGCCCGGATACAAAACTGGACGAGGATGCCGCGACTTCCGTCAGCTTCCTCCGTGATCTGTGGGGCTGAGAGCCGGTTCCTGAAACGCCAATAACAAACCTGATCGGAGAGCATCATCGATGAGGTGCGCGCATGGAAAAACAAACAGTCTCTGTAAAGGATATTGCAAGGGAAGCCGGAACTTCTGTAGCTACCGTATCACGTGTGATCAATCAGAATGGCAGGTTTTCCAAAGAGACGGAAAAAAGAGTCTGGGCAGTCATCAAAAAATATAATTATGAAACGAATCAGCTTGCCAGGAGCCTTCGGGTAAAGAGATCCACAAACATAGGAATTCTGGTGCCGGATATTACGAACGAGTTTTTTTCCGGTATTACCTGGACGGTTCAGCGTGAACTGATGAAGCATGGCTATATGACGGTGATCTGTAATTCCGGTGAAGACAGGGATCTGGTGCAGAAACAGGTTCGCATGCTGCTGGGCCAGAAGGTCAGCGGCATCATTTATATCGGCGGAGCAGCCATAACGGATAAACTGAATATTCCGACAATCTACGTAGACAGAGATCCACGCAACACAACTCCGGATCTGGAGAACGATTTTGAATTGATTGAATGTGATAATATCCAGGGCGGTTATCTGGCAGGGAAAGAGCTTACGGAAAAAGGCTGTCGAAGGGCTGCGTATGTCTGTTTCAACGAAGCGCTCTCCACGATCAGAAAACGTCGTCAGGGGTTTGAAAAGGCGCTTGAGGAGGCAGGAGCAGAATTTCTGCCGGAAAACGGGGTGTCCGTCGAGAGCGTAACGCTCCGGGAGGGCTGGCTGGCGACAGAGAAAATCCTCAGACGTCATCCGGATACAGACGGGATTTTTTATATGTCGGATGTTCTGGCAATTGGCGGCTTGAAATACTTGCGGCAGCGGGGCATATCGATTCCGGAAAAGGTGAAGCTGGTCGGTTTTGACGATATCTCTTTGAGTGAAATTATAGAGCCCGGACTTACGACGATACACCAGCCTTTGGAGGAAATGGGGAACCTGGCGGTAGAACGGCTCCTTTCCTTTATGAACGACGGTGAAATCGCCTTTCAGCACGAGCGCCTGCCGGTTTATCTTGTCCGCAGAGGAACAACATAGTTTGCGAAAGGCTTCAGAAAGAAAGCCACGGGAGGTAAAGGAAGTATGCAGGTTGCAGGCGTTGACATTGGAACGACGACGATCAGCGCGGTTGTGCTGGATCCGGAAAAGCAGACTGTCCTGGATGCCAGGACAATTCCAAACGGGAGCTTCCTTCCCACGGATCATCCGTGGGAGAGGATCCAGGATCCCGCAATTTTAATGGATAAGGCTAAAACGGTTTTGGACGAATTCCTTATCTCGTATCCCGGAATCAGCGCGATCGGTCTGACCGGACAGATGCATGGGATTGTTTATACAGATCAGGAAGGAAAGGCCGTCAGCCCTTTATTTACCTGGCAGGATCAGAGGGGGAATCTTCCGGATGATCAGGGAAGGAGCCTTACGGAACGGATTCTGGAAAAAACCGGACTTCATACAGCCACGGGTTTTGGGCTTGTGACGCATCTTTATCAGAAAAATGCCGGAGAAGTACCGCAGCAGGCTGTATGTATCTGTACGATCCCGGACTATCTGGGTATGGTGCTGACAGGGCGCAAGAAACCGCTGATCCATATCAGTATGGCGGCAAGTCTTGGCTTCTTTGACGGGAAAACAAGGACATTTCTGAGAGATGCGCTTTCCCGGATGGGAGAGAACGGAGAGATTCTTCCGGACGTTACAGGGAAATTTGAAGCAATCGGGGAATATAAAGGTCTGCCGGTGACTGTGGCAGTCGGAGATAATCAGGCAAGCTTTCTGGGAGCAGTTGGTTTTCAGGAAAATACGCTTTTGCTGAACGTCGGCACCGGAGGTCAGATCTCTGTTCTTTCGAGTGAATTTTTTGAGACAGAGGGAATTGAAGCCAGGCCGCTGACAGAGGATACATATCTCCTGGCCGGCTCCGCTCTTTGCGGCGGACGGGCGTATGCGATCCTGGAAAAGTTCTTCCGGAGATATCTGGAGGAGGCAGGATATCAGGCGGACGCGCAGTTTGATGTGCTGAATCGTCTGGCAGAGAAGGGCCGGGTTCTGGCGGACAAGGATCCCTTAAGGGTTGACACCCGTTTTCAGGGAACGCGCAGTATGCCGGATCTGCGGGGAAGCATCCTCAATATCAGTGAAGACAATTTTACCCCGGAATCCTTTTCCTATGGCGTGCTGGAAGGAATGGCGCAGGAACTGGCGGATTTGTTTGAAAAGATCCGGAAGGGAACGGGGATTCAGGCAAAGCACCTGGTCGCTTCCGGAAACGGCGTACGCCGGAACAAAATTCTGCAGGAGATCTTCTGCGAGAAGTTCCGGGCAGAGCTTTCGCTTGCGAAGTATCAGGAAGAAGCGGCCTGCGGCGCGGCGATTTCTTCCAAAATGTAATTGATAAGAAGGGCATGGCCTCATGATCGGAATGATCACATTCTGTTCATAAGGCCATGCCCTGTTTTTGCTTTGGGTCAAAGAAGCTGCTCGGCCTGCGCCGTAGCTTCTATGGTGTCTACACTGGGGATATCCGGATAGTCTGTCATTACCGGCAGCGGAAGTGTCTGCATGTAGGCGTGCATGGCTTCGGCGACCTTCTTTCCATGAACGACGGCTTCCACAACGGTTTTCGCGCCGCTGGTAGCGTCTCCCGCGGCAAAAACGCCCGGACGGCTGGTATGTCCGTCTGCGTCCACCAAAAGAAGGCCGCCCTTGCCGGTGTCGATTCCTCTGGTGGTATTGACGAGGTTGTTTTCCGCACCCTGACTGACGGCGATGATAACGCCGGTACAGGGGTAAAGACGTTCCGTGCCTTTGACCGGGATGATTTTCTTGTTTTCATCAATCTGGCTGTCAGCGAGAACGACCCCGTCCTCCCTGATTTCCAGGGTACATTTGTTCATGAGGAACTCAACGCCCTCTAATCTGGCGTAGCTGGCTTCATATTCGCTGGCGGTATATTCTTCCGTGCGGTTCACACAGGTGACATAGCGCGCTCCTGAACGGATCGCGGTACGGGCGCAGTCCATGGCGGAATTTCCCATGCCGATAATCATGATGCGTTCTCCGAGCTGGAAGGCCTCGGGATTAGCGAGGTAATTGATGGCATAGGTTACATGTCCGAGACTTTCACCGCGGATGTTCAGCTTGTTCGGCCTCCATAGACCGGAACCGAGGAAAACGCTTTGATATCCGTCACGGAAAAGATCGTCGATGGTAATGGGGTTGCCGATATGCGTATTGGGACGGAACTGGATGCCTTTGAGCTCCAGATGCCGGTAGGCTATATCATCGAGGACAGCATTCGGCAGACGGAAATCGGGGATGCCGTACCGCAATACGCCGCCGATTTTATCGCGGCTGTCAAAGATCGTCACCTTATATCCGTAACGGGCAAGAATGATGGCGATGGTGATGCCGGCCGGACCGGCGCCAATGATCGCGGCTTTTCTTCCGTTGGATAGAGCAGGTCCCTTTACCATCTGATTGGCGTAGGTTGTGGAAATGTAGCTTTCAATTACAGAAAAATGCACGGGTGCGCCTTTGATCCCGCGCACGCAATGTCCCTCACACTGGTTTTCGTGATTACAGACCAGAGCGCAGACTGTCGTCAGGGGATTATTTTCAAACAACATCCAGCCTGCGTCATTCAGCCGGCCTTCTTTAAGCAGGCGGATGACCTCAGGAATATTTGTGTGGATGGGGCATCCTTCCTGACAGCGGGGCTTTTTGCACTGCAGACAATGGTTTGCTTCTTCCATTACATGTAAAGCCATATTGACCTCCTCTGTTTTCACGTGGAAAGCTGTCATCTGTTACAGCCTGTTTCCGGGTAATTTCATTTTTTGCCGACAGGCATCGTTTTGATCCGGCAAAAGAATTCGTCATGAAAGCACGTATGGATTTCTTTCTGTGCAAAACGATCCTACAGCCACTCGGAATCCGCTCATTTTGCACAGAAAGTTTTGCAAAGTCAAGTATAAATAGTGCAAAATGGCTGCTTCCTCGTGTCTGTGGGCGACCCAATCTCATGCAAAAATGAGCGAGCTCATTTTTGCATG
>JAFVGK010000116.1 GCA_017475035.1 Blautia sp. | reverse complement strand
CATGGTCAGAAAAACCATTATTCGGCTGGTAGCCCTGATCCCAGTTGTAATAGATGATCCAACCGGCTTCCGGCACAACCTTCCCATCCTCTTCCCAACAGCCAAGTTTCTGGAAAAGCTTAACCTGCTCTTCACAGCCACGTTCCAGGGGGATGTCAGTCATTCCAGCTTTAATCGCGCAGGCACTCACAAATGTTGCACACCAGGCATCAGAGTACGTGACCGCATATCCACGTGCACGAGGAGTATCAAGGAGAATAAATGTCCGAAGTGTGGATCTACGGATTTAAGTGAGAAGCCCGGGGCTTTGGGAGATATCTTTATCTGCAATAAATGCGGCGCTAAGGTTCAGATGTGGTAGCGACAAAAGTCCTCTAAAAAAGAGACTTCTTGACAGGATTCTTCCCGCATGGTCTAATAGAAGACAGGATAGACGGAGGAACCGGAATCTTACAACCATAGTGTTAAGCCTGGGAGCACACACGGAAGCGTAGTCCTGGTCCAAATCCAGGTGGGAGGCAAATGAAGACGCATGAATGCGTCTTTTTTTGCGCTCACATTATCCTGAGAATGCTTGTGTTGGGCTCAAACGCATGTCATCCCTTCTGACAGGCTGCTGCGTGTTTCCCCTATGGTCATCTTCTCATACCGTTCCAGGAGGACATCATAGGTCACGGCGACAACCTTTGCCTTGTAGCTTATCCCTAAAAGTTCATGGGAAACGGATACGGTATCACACAAGCGGAGGCGCTGTAACGTGGCTACAGAGGCATATTCCTCCGTCTGCCACATGTGGATGAAGGAGATATCTATCGAAGAAGGGATTTTATCCAGCAGATTTTGTTTCAGGTAGGCTTTTGCTGCTTCCAGGAGTTCCGAGTCCGTAGGCTCATCGGGCAGCTCACCGGAAAGGTCAACCGGGATTACCATGTCAAACGGGTAGTCTTGACGGTTTTCCCCGAATATGGCCTCCCCATCCAGTGTAATGACTTCATCCTCACCCCAGTCGTCCTGCCCCTTCCAGAATGGGACTATGCCGGTGAACAAATTCGATGAATCCTTCGTTTCCTTCACATCCACCGGTGGTAAGCTCCGTGGCTGCCTCCCCTTCCACCAGGTACATCTGCGGTTTGCAGGAGAAGGTAATGTCAAAAGCCCCATGCTTATTCAGCGCAAGCATGGACGGGGTAATCCCGGAGCCAAACATGGCCATCCGGTAAAAGCCATGATGGATGGTATCCTCCAGCCTGTGGTCTGCCTGGTCCTTCAAAAGATGCTCCGCAAGCGCCTGGTAATTGGCAGCAAAATCCTTTTTAATCATGCAGTGGTACGACAGGGCAATATTGGGAAAACGCTTCCCTGTAAGGATCAGGTCCCCGTTCCTTCCCGGAATTTGGACATGCTCCACGTCTGGCGCTGGTTTACCGAAGGTATCCTCCCCGCTGACCAGGCAATGGAAGGTTTTGGAAGAAACGCCATTGAAAGTAAATGTGTTCATAACCAGGCTCCTTTTGGAAATAAGAAAAGCCCCTTCCCGAAGGAAGAGGCTTTAGTTGATGAATATGAGATTCTATGATCTGTTCTGAATAATACTGAGATTTTTGCCAAAGACACGAAATAGCCGGATAAACATCAGGCCGGAACCAAAAGATATTCCTTCGCCTCTTCTTCTGTTAATTGATATTTTTCCATCAGGCGGAAGAGAATATCTTCCTCCTTCATCCCGACTTCACGCCAGGCTTCTATGTTTCCTTCTATCCGGCCCTCAGCTTTTCCTTCTGCTTTTCCTTCTGCTTTTCCTTCTGCTTTTCCACCATACCAAATGGCGTCACTTAAATTACACATCCTATCCACCTCCTCGCCCATTTCTACAGTCATCGGAATTCCAAAGTCTGTCTGAAATATTGCCTTCTTCTGATCACTTGTCTTTTCTGACGAAAACAGAGTGCTTAGCAATTTCAGCAGTTGATTTTCACTTTCCGCTCCGCCCTTACTGACAGAGATGATAACAACGTCTAACAAGTCATAATCCTGTTCTTTTTCAACCACATTGCCAACTATTGCTTCCGGAGTCATTTTATATCTTGTAATTGAATTCTGTCTTTTTTCCGGAGGATCCGGACAGACCCATATGGAATACACTTTCCTGATCTTCCCATACTCCTCGTTTTCAAAAACTGTACCATGCTGGGCAGAAAGCATCCTGCTGCAATAGTATATAGCCCTCTTTATGATCGGATAACCAGGAGCTGTATCAACCTGTGCCTCAACATTGATAAAAAGCATTACTGCTGCATTTGTCTTTGGAACAACTGCTGTAAACCGGATATCGTAGGTGATTTTTCCCTCAGAAGGATTTATATCCTCTGTGTTATCTCCTACTATCCGGGATACGTTTTCCACTTTGTCCTCCTCATTCTGGTGGACAGCCCTGATGGAAACTTCTGGTATTCCCTCAATACAATGGTTTTTAATAAACTCTACAGAAAAGTCTTCAAACTCTACAGCACAGCCTTTCAAAATCCATGCAAGTATATCCTTATGGGAAAGAAATGCTTTTGCGTATGCATCATATTTTTCTTTTTTATCTGAGATATCAATGACATTTGCCAGTGATGTTTGTAATTCCAAGTCCGTCCCTCCAACCTGATTTTCCTTATCTTACCATAAAACAGGATTATTATCAACGCGACAGTTTCTATATTGATTCCCACGATATTCTCAGCTTAACTGCTCCCTGCCATTTTACTATGACAGGGGGCTTGTTTTACGCAAACACCGCGCCTCTTCTCGTGACGCCTGCGTTGATCCGTTGTTCAATCTCGTCTGCCAGAGCATTGATATCCTGCCCCTGCGCGCCGTAAACATTTCTGCCAGCTTTTCCTGGGTCAGTCCCCGTTGTTTCCGGTAGAATTGGATTTTTCTCCGATCTCCGCATTATTCAATGAGAGCAAAACTGATTCACCTCCTTTCTTTTCACAAAAAACGGAGTTATCCTAAGAATCAATTCTTCGGATAACTCCGTCTTACGGCAGTTCCCAGGCGCTGGTACGTCCACACTCGGCTCCTTGGCTCACTCGGGTACAGTCCATTACCGGTTTTTAAGATATCTCACGGTCGGGAGATGGGATTGGAGGAGGCAGCCTCCCGCATAGCCGCCTCGACCTGGTATTCAAACATCCGCCAGGGCAGCTTCTCGTATTCCCGTCCTTGTTTTACCACGATATAAGCAATTCCGTCTTTTTCTACTTCGAGATCAAATAAGCGGTTATGCTTTCTGTTGGAAATGTTACGTATTGGATATGTCAATTTCTCACCCTCCTTTTGAAAAATAAATCTCATTATGTAAATTTCAGGACAATGGTTGTGATATGATATAACTAAAACTTCACTAATCAAGGAGTAGCAGTGCCTTAGGTTATAACTTCCCTCTATTATTTATTATTTCTCTTCTAAATGCGAATTTAATTCTTGACAACAGCCATCTTTAACATTATCATAGCCTTATCAAACCTGGAACAATTACTATCATATAATCATCACTTCTCGTTGTCAAGAGAAGTTTGTGAACAAAACAGAAAGGCTATACCATGTTACGATTTGCAGAAAAAGTGAAAAAAAGCCGAGAAGCCCTTAACCTGAGCCAGGAAGAATTAGCCCAGCTCATCGGCACGTCCCGCCGCACCGTCGTAGCCTATGAAAGCGGAAAAGTAACCCCGCATGATAAAAATCTCCGGAACCTCGCTTCTTCTTTAGGAGTGACGACCGCATACCTGACGAACGATGCCAGCGATGACCCTGAGCAGGATATCGACAAGGAACCTTACATCAAGCAGGTACGGGATGAATTTGGAAGCAAAGGGGCTAAGCAGATTGCCGAGGCTTTAAAAGTGAACGCCGCGTTGTTTGCCGGAGGCACCTTAACTGAGGAACAGAAAGACAACTTCTATGAAGCCCTCACCAGCTTATACTTAAGCAACAGGCGCCGGGCAAGGGAAGCGCGAAAAAAACAAGGATACTGACATGAAGGATCTTAGATACATACGCAAAAGGGCAAGGTCATTTTACCGGGAACTCGGCAGGGCTGATTAAATGAAAAAGTCCTGTGTACATATGTTGTACACAGGACTTTTTTATACCACATTTGTCGTTACCAGATCTGAACCTTAGCGCCGCATTTATTGCAGATAAAGATATCTCCCAAAGTCTCGGGCATTTCACTTAAGTCCGTAGATCCACACTTCCGACATTTTTTCTCCTTGAAGGGAAAGGGAAAGGGAAAATCGAAATCAAATTCACCGCCAGTGACTTTTTCTGTTGCGTTGTTTTCCAGATGTTCTTTGTTTTCTTTCATGATCTTTCTTCTGATCTTTCTTCCTTTTCTATATTATTCCAGCTGCATCGCAGCGCCTTTAAGTAAATCGCGAATCGGGTGTTTCCCAACTCCTTTTGATCGTTTCATATATATGTACCGAAGAAGATCTGCACATCCACAAAAAAGAAAAAATATCAGATCAGAAGCTGGCTTAATCATATAATCATAATCTTTGCGCTGTCAGCAGCAGCCGTTGTAATCTGCCGCATAAATAGCTTCTGTTCCGATGGGAGTGACTCGTACCAATTCAGGAGGCACAATAAGTCCGGATCCGTTACGAGTCTTGATGTGTTGTTTCCCATCTTTCTGGCGTCAGTCTGATAGTACCCTGGATCTCCTTCGATCAAATCATCTACGGTGCAGTGAAAGACCTCCCCCATTTTTTTAAGCTTTTCATAGGGGATTGTCCTAATGCTTCCACTTTCATATCTGCTGATAGTAGTCTGCTTCACTTGGATTAATTCGCCTAACTCACCAGCTGTCAAGCCTTGTCTTATACGGTACTCTTTTATT
>JAFVGK010000115.1 GCA_017475035.1 Blautia sp. | reverse complement strand
GGCGTGGGCTGGACGTATGGCTGGCACATCACATCAGCCAGAGGCTCCGTGTCAACCCATACATATTCCAAGTGTAGACCGGGCTCATAAAATGAGGCTTTCAAAGATTTTTCACCCACCCATGAAGCAGAAGAGCCAAAATATTACGAAAAAATAAGGTCATGTGATTTTAACATGACCTAGGAAAACTCTTAACTAAATGACATTGGTATATATATTGTTCATATTTTTTCATAGGATCAGAGGTCAATAGGTAGTCAGGAAAAATCTGTACTACTTGATATTGCAATGATGTCCCTTTTTCTTAATTTATAATACCTTCCATCTGAAGGCAAGAGACTAACGATTGTTTCAAGGATTTTGTGTCCATGAATATAACCTTACTTTCCACTGGTCTTCTCATCCCGATATGATTCTATTTGACATGCGGCCTCATCTGAATAATCCGGATTAAATAAAATAAAAGCTTTCCGGCTTAATGATACTTTCGTTCCGTCATAATAATTCCTTCTATCCGCACAATGATACCAGAAAAACCCGTCAGGAATGATTGCTTATTTTATCGGTTCTCATGGAGGGTGGTAGCACAGTAGAAGAAAGCAGTATTGTTCCTCAGTATGTCGGTGATCGGTGGTTTTTAAATAGTAGAATATTAATTTTGTTGCTGATCGATGTATCCGAAATTTCCAATATTCTGTTTTTTTCCAAAATACTATACATCTTATTCACAGTATACCACACCATCCCCTGTATTGGAATTAGTTATTTTTGAGGTGTACAGCAGTGAAGTAGCTATATACGAGAGAAAGCCCTATGGAAGGGAAACACAATGTCTCCCCCCCACAGGGCTCATTTTCCGCACTTCTCAAAGTATTTACGAAGTACGAGCTTGGCATGTCAAGGGCACTCTCGACAAGAATTGTCTGGAGGCTCAATAAATACAACCAGCACTTCGTATTCGATACACCCTAGCCAAAAGTTCAAGGAAATAAAAGGATGCGGTTGCACAGCAGATCGGACTTCCTCCGAATCCTGAAACGGCAGGACGGCGAAGTCACCGCCTTCAGCGAAAAGCTCTGGTGCGGGTTGCTGGATTACGCCGCGGCCTACGCTGACGGACGCCTGACCTTCACCTTCAAAAACGGCTCCACCTTCGAGGGCTGAGCTGGACATAAAGCAAGCTCCCGATCATCGGTTTTACACCGTGACCGGGAGCAATTATCATTTCAGAAAAGCAAGGATTATTTCAGCGTCTCCATCAATGCAGATGGACTGATTCTCAATTTGTCGTGGGCAAAAATCGTTAATAGGTGCCATCACATTTTCAGGATTCTCTCACTGATTCGTTCGGAGATGATTGACAAAAAGATTGCCAGGGCCAAAACGATCAGGAACATCCAGATCGTTCCATAGCGGTCAAGACCTGCAACATATTCAGGATCCATCTCTTCAAGAGCTCTCGCAAGAAAAGCCTGTTTTGTGAAATACATTGGAATAAGGTTTCCAAACGGTACCAGGCTGGCGATCGGTACGGCTGCGCGGATACTTACCTTTTTATCATAGCCGATACACGCACGTACGATCTCTGCAATCACCATCACAGCAAACATCCAGACCCACATCAGCGGCATGCCGAGCTCGCCGAGGCAGCGATAGAGAATGAACCATAAAAGCGGGATCGCTGCTGCCGAGCCAAAGCCGCGCTTCATGTTCATCACGCAGGTAAGAGGTCCTGCAGCAACAAAGGCGGATAATGCCGGGAACATTGCCCAATAGAGCGGGCTTGCAAATCCCGGCAGCTGTGTGACCAGCACCAGTGCGAAGAAGACCGCAAAGCAGATAAAAAATGTCAGAACTTCCTTCTTGCTCCATTTTGTAAACATGTTCGTCCTCCAATCCTTACCACTTGAATACGGCAAGCCTGTTGTTTATATTTTTCCCGACGATGGCAAACAGTTTTCCACGGATCGTGTATTTCTTCATTTCCTCGTTGTAGCTGTTCTCAGAAATCAAAGTCATGCGCGGTTCCAGCTCCAGATACTCTTTACCGCTTTTTGTTCCCCAGCCAAAGGTCGCGTTGGTATTTTTGACCGCATCGTGATGCTTGCTGTTCTTCTCCAAAAACGGAGAATGAAGCTCCGCCATCAGATAGCCGTGCGGAAAACAGTCGCACAGCATGTTCAGACAGGTCTTGACCTGCTCTTTGGTGAAGTATTCCAAAACGCCCTCCATCACAACAAGGTACATATCGGAGGATGGAAGGACCTTTGTCCAGTCGCTGCTTAAGGCGTCCCCGTCCAGCATGACACAGCGATTCCGGTCCTCATAGACTTTCCTACGAACTTCGATCTGATCCGGAAGATCCACATCAAACCACTGCAGCCTTCCGTTGTCCACCTGAGAAAACTTGTCATCAAAGCCGCAGCCCAGATTGATGCACACAGCATCAGGATACTGTTTCAGAAGAGCTATGAGCTGATCCCGGAACATAATTGTTCTGGCGACCACACCCTCATGAGAGAGAAATGGATCGTACTTGCTTACATCCACGCCAAGCGTATCGATGATCTCCTTTGCTTTCAGATCCTTGATCCGCGCATTAGGCCTGGCTGTTTCACTCGCCTTGATCGCCAGCGGTATGAGCGCGGTCTCTTGAATATCGCCAAACTGTAGATTCATTGACTTTTATCCTCCTTGCATTTCAGTTAGCCGCTTCTAACCAATGGCTAAAAAAATAGTCCGTTTTGCTTCATGTTACTTCACAGATCCAGCAGTGTCTTTGCTCCGCCGGAGAAAAAGGTGGTCATGGTATGGATATAACGAACCATCGCATCTTTGGAAAAATCATGCATGACGCTCTCAAAGAGGCTGGATACATAGGCGTGGCATATCATGTGCATCTCATCTTCGGACGGCAGTTCGGCCTGTATCATTCCTCTTGCTTTTGCCTCTGTCAGAAATTTAGTTGAAAGCTTTGCTTCCATACAGACAACGTCATTCAAAAAGCAGTTGTACGGCGTTCCGTCTGCGCACTTGAGCAGGAGCTTCAGACGATCAAAATGACGATAGATCAGATCGACCAAAGCCTCCGCGCTGACAACATCCCACAGCTTAAGCACCTGGCCTTCCTCAAGTACATTCTCGCAGCAGATTTCAGACGCCGTAAAGAGCTGAGTGATCTCAGTGACAGCAGGTTGAACGAAATACGAAAACAAAGCTTCCTTCGAGTCAAAATGGCGATAAAAGGAGCCTGTAGTGATCCCGGCATCTGCACACAGATCACGAAGATTGGTCCGCTCATAACCGTTCTCCATAAACATACGCATACCGCTTACAAGAATCTTTTGATGTGTTTCGTCATAAGTCCCACGTGCCATTTTCCCGTCACCCCGCTTCTTCGCCAGATGTCTGATAACTTTGTTTGCTAACTTAGTTATCATTATAGCAAAGGTTCTTGCATTTGTCAATCCCTGAGCCTTGTTATTTCATGTGATCAATCTCTGTTTTGCAAGGCGCATGCTACGGGCCACTTCTTCTTCACTATATCACCGTTCCGCGTCGTCTGCCATCAGATACCAGAAATCGCAGTCGGGAAAGCCCTCCGCTTCCGTATGCTCCCGGATCAGGCGCATCCCGTATCGCTCCGCCACTTTGAAATCCGAACCGCAGAACAACGGCATCAGGTGTTCATGCCCGTGCTTCTTTGCAAACGCCGCAACCGGGCAGTTCATCAGCGGCATACTGATTCCGTTTTTGTGCTCCTCCGGATTGACCGCGAATTTCCAGGTGTTTATCCAGCGTCCGCTGTCCACCCGTTTATTAGCGAAGGAGGCATATCGCTGCAGGACCGCATAGGCAAGTCTTTGCAGCCGTGTACCGCTGAAGGGGAAGCGGATGGGTGTCCTTTTATGGATATCTCCGCCGCCAAGCAGCATACGCCAGAGGATCTCCTGCAGGACATCCGTTTCGACGTTCCTGTCCATCGCCTCATAAAAAGCAAACACAGACAGGCCGCCGTAATACTGGGAGCGAAGAAGATTCATCCCGCCCGGAGCGGGCGCCTCCCGGATAAAAGAGTTGTACAGCGTTTGCGTCCGCGTTAAGATCGCATTGATCTCAGACGCGTAATGTGTTATTTCCAAAGCTTGCCGGATCGCAAGTTTCGTTCCCTTTGGCAGCTTCATTCTCTTGACTCTTTTCCCAGGTAAGTCAAAATATCATGGTAGGCTTCCTTGGATTCTCTGCAGACCGGATATACGGGAAATGCGTGGAACATATGATCCCGTAGATAGAAAGACGCCTTCACGTTTTGTTCCTCCATGATTTTCCGGAAAGAAGGGACGGCGAATGCCAGCGTTTCATTGGAGGCGTAATAGAACCGGATCTGCTTCAGCCCATGATAGTTCCCTACCGTAGGATGCTGGACCCAGTCGGGATATTTTCCCCAGTGTTCGCTGATGGATTCGAACGAATAGACGAAGGAAGCCGAGACCATGGCGTCTCCGTCTTCCAGCATTTCCATCCGTTTTCTTTCTTCTTCCGTGATCGGCACACAGCCCGGCGAAACACAGATCACTTTTCCGGGCTTCTCCAGATTTTGCCGGTACTCATTGATGTATATAATGAGATCCAGCGCCTGTGACCCACCGGAAGACACCCCTATGACAGAGATGTTGTCCGCTTCATAGTCCTCCAGAAGCTTCCCATATGTCTCCACGATCATCTCCATGGTGTCCAGAAGGGAATGTTCCGTTGCCAGCGGATAGATCGGATAATAGACAGGAACGTTTGCGTCCCGCCCCAGTTTGATTGCCATTCCAAGCTGAGACTTCCACGCGTTCAGCAGTCCGCCGCCGCCCCATGTAAACAGAACAGCATGATCTCTGCAGCTGTCAGGCTGTGTGATCTTCACGCAGGGATAGATCCCGAAGCTTGTCTGAATATCGATCTGTTCGTATATTGCCTTGTGATCATTTGGCATGATAAAGGGATGCTTCCTGTTATAGGAAACGGCTTCCTCAAATGTCTTCTGCGATCCCTTTGCCAGTTTTCCTTTTATGCCGGAAAGCTGCAGGAACATGATCAGTATTCTGGATGTAAGGCTCACGACTGTTCCCTCCTGCCTTTAATTTGCTTTTTCGGTAGCCTTTGTTGCCTTCCCTAAGCATCTCATAATAAATTGCCCTGTCAGATACGATGTGCTCACGCACCATCTTCATGCCGAAATGCTCGTATATTTTTTCCTTTCTTTTCGTCATCCGTGGTAAGGATTAAGGGAAGCCCAAGCCGATCAGATTTTGAAAAAGCGTATTCCATCATCTGTCGCATATAGCCTTGCCCCTGATGTTCTTTGGCTACTGCAATAAATTCAATCTTGGTGAACAGTTTTTTCTGTTTGCTGAACTCAGAAGCAAGATATGTCCCCGAATTCATGATCTCTTTGATATACTGTATTCCCTTCTTAAGACCAAAGGAACTCAACATCCATTTTGCCTGAAGAAAGCTACCATAAAGGGTTCTTTTTGTTTCCGGCGTTTCAAATATGAAGTAGCCTTCCTTATTGTCGCCTGCACAGTAATATGCGCTGTATGCTCCGTACATCATGACAATGCCGCCGATGATTCCGCACCATGCAGACCCTGCAAATCTCCAGGCTGGCATTTCTGCCCATAATGGCTGGATATCATTTTCGAGCGCAAGCCCGGGATACAAATAGATCAGCCAGTCACCCACGCCAAACAGAGCAGCGCCGACGATCCCCATGCAAGCCATGTTTCTGTGTTTCTTCCACATTGCGGATACCTCCCATGCCATGCGCCCTGGTTGCTGCTGTAATCAGAAGACGCCCTTCTTTCAAATCGTTAAATAGACTATGCTGCGATCCACGAGATCGCCTGCACGACAAGTCCGATCAGCAGGCAGACGGGAAGCCCGATCAGCATCCCGACACAGGATGCCTTTACATGATACCCGTAATCATGATAGGCCACTGTCATATCCTCCGTTCCGGGCAGAATCCATACCTTTGAATGGCAGAGCCAAAGAATATCGATCACGATCGCATCGTACCAGTCGACAATCAGCCAAAGTCCATAGCTTATGAGGAAGCCGTTCAGAAATGAACGGGAACCGTTGACAAAGTATACAATGGCTCCGAGTATAATTCCGATCACGATCGCAGCGGGCCACTTCTTCTTAACTCTTTCCAATGTGCTCGGATTCTTTTTATCCGGGATTTTGCCTAATTCTATATATCGTTCCACAATGGCAGGCGGATAACCGTATACTCTCTTGGCGGGCTCTCTCCTTACCTGCAGCAGGACCTCCAGATGAAACAACACACAAAGCACGAAAGCTTCTATCAGGAAAGTCATCATGATTCAACACTCCCCGAATCTTTTGATATCCCGTACAACATCAGCCAGTCCTCGCCGCCATAGCAGAGGCATCCGAGCATGCCGCAAAGCAACAATGCTTTCATAGATTTCTTCATCTTCAACTCTCCTCATTTTGGGTTTTTCACCTTATCACCGACAACCCAATAGTCGCAGACACCGTCCCCGTTTGCGATGGTATGCTCCCGGTAGAGCTTTCCATGCTGCAGCCGGAACATGACTTCATCCGTCGAACACAGAGCGGGCATCAGCTCCGCAATACCCTCCCGCTGGCAGAATTCACAGATAGGACAACGAGTAAAGCAGTAATAGCTTCCCTCCTGATGGAGAGCTTCATCAAAATTCACGACCCAGTTGACGGGATAGTCTTTTCCGTGAACCTTGTACCACGCCTCGTATTTCCGCATGTCGCGCTCCCACTTTTTCGGCGTCCTATTCATATCTGTCATGCCAAAAACGGTGCGAAGCAGTCCGCTCTCCAGCACATCGGTCATCACCAATGCCATCTCATCCGGCGTGATCTCCTTCCCGCTGCCAAGCCAGGCTCCTGCAAAAACATAAGCAAAATAAGCGTTCATCGCCATGGGGTTTCCCGGTCCCAGATCATCCGCACGGGAAAGCAATCCTTTATATTCGGACTTTCCTTGTCTGATCGCTTTCTCAGCAAGCTCCTTATTGAAACGATTTTTGATACTCTTTTTCATCAGCGGTGCAAACACTGTCCAATATTCCGGCACCTCCTTGCCGCCGGTCATACCCTCCCAGATATTCTCCAGAGCGGGAAGACTCATGATGACATCCGTCTTCTCCTGCTTTTCTGCCAGCTGCTTTTCTTCGTCGGTCAAAAGCAGCGTTCCCGGTGAACCCGCATAGATCCGTCCGGGCTGTGGAAGTCCCTCGCCCCGGGCGTTGATATAGGAAACCAGACCGAGAGCCAGATTACCGCCGGAGGATCCGCCCATGAGGCAGATGTTTTCCGGTGCGTATTCTTTCAGCGTCTCCCTGTATAGCTCATAGACCATCTGATAGGCGTCGGGCAGCGTCGCCCCGGTAAACAGGACCGGGAAGTATGGCAGGAGCATGTCCATATCGCATTCCCTGGCCAGTTTCACGATCTCTTTTGCCTGACCGGGTTTGGGGTATTTGAGCATCCCGCCGCCCACCAGGTAGATACCGACACGGTCGCTCTTTTTCCTGTGACGGGCATAGAGAACCTTCGATCCAGCCACTTCCTTTTGCAGGATCACAAGCGCCGGGTCACTCAATGTTGGAATGTCCGCGCCTTTATAGGCCTTGCGGAAAAGCTTCTGCGTTTTCTCCGGTGATGCGGCCATGATTTTTTTCACGGGGAGCACCCGGAACGCAGAGAGCAGCATTTTGTATTTCAGCGATTTGTTATCCATGTTAATGATCCTCCTCAGGCAATTTGATTCACTCAGGGCGAATCCCCCTATCGCAGGATCAGCGCCATGATGCCGGAGAGAACGGCGGCAATGACCGCCATGCCGACGGTTCCTATGATCCATTTTCGCTGTTTGTCCTTTGCCGTGATATACGGTCTCAAATCCTCTGTGCCCGGGATGATCCAGGCCTTGGTATGTCCTACCCAATATTCGTCGATCAGAAATCGGTCAATCAGATTCATGACAGACAGGATCACAAACGCCTGCCAAAAGCCGGGCCAGAAGCCCCGCGCGCCGTTGATATCTACCTTCCCGCCGTAGTTTTTGATAATGTAGTCCTCCAGGCATCCAGCCTCATAGGCTAAAGACTGAAATTCCGTCTCCGGTTCGGACGGGTTGAAGCCGTCGTAGGCAAGCAGCACGACGTGGTATTTCTCCGCAATCTTTTCCGCCGTCGGCAGTACGCCCAGATAGCTCGTCCCGCCGCCGTGCAGAAGAACCATCAGTTCTTTGTTCTCTTTGCCGAATTCAAAGTATTTCATCTCTATAAACAGATCTCCTTTACAAGCGCACACCATTCCATCGGGTATACACCCAGGAACTCCTCATGCCGCATATCCTGCTCATGAATAACGGGAGACTTAAAGTATTTTTGATACCTCTCCAAATATTTCTCGCCCATCTTCCGGGCATAGAAAACATGGATCTGTGTTTCTCCGTTATCGATCTGCTCAGGGAGTGGAGTTGTCATATCCGACCTGATCTGGTTTTTGATGCTTTCCTTTGTCATGAAGCTCATGTCGTACTTGTCACGCCCCGTGATGGCAACGAATGCCCGGTTGTACGGATCAGGATCTGCCATCTGGCTTTCATATCGCTTTTGCATCAGCCTGGATTTGTAGCGACCGGTATGAATAAAGCTGTAAGTGACCCTGACCATCAATGAAGCCATCAAGCCTGCCTTGAAGCTGCCCGCCTGATCCATATCGGAGCTCCCGATGATCCCGACCCTCATACGGATGTTATGCCGCGCGGCAAGATGCGCAACAAAGGTGCCGCCAAGGGAACAGCCATAAGCAGCCCGGATCGTCCCGTTGTAACGTTCCTTTATGTAGGTCTCGATCTTATCCAGTTCGTCTGTGACGGAAGTATAACTTTACGTGTCGGATTCGTCGAAGCCTGTGTAAGAGGCGGCAGCCACATGGAAATCCTTACTCAGCTCGTCTATTACGCCGCCGAAGTTTCCTTGCTTATCGCCACTCCGTCAAGAATCGTTCTGAACCAATCCATGATTATGATTCTCCTTTACTATTTCACCAGCGCCTCTTCTTAGAATGATGTGCAGATCCAAGCGGTCAAGAGCGCCGCAAACGGCATCATGATGCTCTGCTTGATTTGATCCTTCCGGTTAAACCCGAAATTATGATACCCGGCGCAGCCCTCGGTTTCCGGGAAATAATGCTGGAAGAAGTGCGTTTTCGTAATGAGGATGTAATCCAGACCAACAATATCAAACGCCTTGACGCCGAACAGGATGATCAGAAACCGCACAAGGAACTGTGTAAATGTATAGCCTCTTTGTACACCATCCCAGCCGCCATAGACGATCACGCCGATAAAGCCGAGCATACACAGGATCATGCATATCCAGCCGAAGATCGGTGCTGTCCTGAACGGCGGCGCATGATCCTTCGCTTTTTCCTTGATGTCCTCCGGGAAAAAGTCCATAAGTCCTTTCCATGGAAGAAAATAGGCAGCAGAGCGGCGAGGTTACCGCCTTCAGCGAAAAGCTCTGGTGTGGCCTGCTGGACTACTCCACGGCCTACGCGGATGGCCCTTCAAAAATGGCTCCACCTTCGAGAGCTGAGCCGGGTAAATGCAACGCTCCCGATCATCGGTTTGTGGCCGGTGACCGGGAGCCTTTTTTTCATCTTGTGAAACTGGAATTCATTGTTCTCCAAACACTTTAAGTCTTGTTGAATTTCTCTTTGGGCTGTTTACATCGTAGGCGAAAAGCCTGGACCTCGTTAAACAAGAATCCAGGCCTCTAAAAATACAGAAAATGCACAATGTCATTAACTTTGCAAAACAGACATGATGGCCGGTAGTCAACGGATACCATTATTTCAATCCAAAGCTGTACCAAATCAGCCCGGCAGGTAAATTGTAAACACCAGAAAAGGACCCTTCTGAAAAGGGACGCTAT
>JAFVGK010000114.1 GCA_017475035.1 Blautia sp. | reverse complement strand
CTGCTCATCGACCGGGAGAGCCTGCAGCTTCCGTGAAATAGAGGCGCTCTCCTGGCTCGTCGTCACGTCCAGAACATTGGAAAGAAGCTGGTTGGCGTCACACTGGAGCGCATTTGCTATGGCGACAAAGGTGTTGAGCTTTGGCGTCTTGAAGCCACACTCGACATTGCTGATATATTTGGTAGACAGATCAACCACTTGTGCAAGCTCCGCCTGGGTGAGTCCACGGGCCTTCCGCACTTCCTGAATCCGTCTGCCCACTTTCTGAGCATCCACACAATTCCCCCTTATAGGCAGTAGGCTGTCTATTAGAAAGTATACTGTCCGGGTATCGTGGGATAAATCCACCAGCGGGTGGGTGTATTTCTAAAAGAAATACTACGGCAGGAAAAAATGGCTCCCCGCCATCAGCAGAGAGCCATACGCACTTCTTCACCACTGTTCAGCGTGAATACCAGCTCATCTTCAAACACCAAGCCCAGCCGCTAACCTGCTCGCCGTGAGCAGAAAAGCGACTGGGCTTCAACTCCTTCGTTGCAAACGAATCAGAGAATACCTTTCGACTCGACAAACTCCCTTGTCCAGGGGCCGGACAGTTCGATCATGCAGTGGCCTTCGACAGGATTCCCCTTGACGGTGCCGACAACCTTGCTGGCGCCTTCAAACTTGTGCAGGGAAGGCATAGCGGCGACGATTTCCTGGTTCCTCGGGAAGCAGGGGATCTTGATGTCGATGTCGAACTCAGGGATCTTCACGATCCAAGTGGTCGGATAGCAGCGCCCGGTCTTGTCGCTGATGAAGACATCCTGCGCCTCCGGCATGATGGAGGGCATTTCGATCACGCAGCGCTTGCCGTTGGGTAGCAGGCAGCTGGAAAAGGTGCGGTTGATACCGTTCTCATCGTCAAAGTCCCAGATGCTCAATGCCGTGCCGTCGTCCAGGGCGATGCCCAACCATACCCACGCACCGGGGGACACAAAACCCTTCTCGCTGCGCTGCATGGCGAAGCGATTGTACTGGCGATCCAGCCAGCAGTTGCCGGTAATATTCTCGGTCACACCCTCGATGGTAATCGTGCCGGTCATCTCAGAGTAGGGCAGAGAATAGTGATTAGAACAAGAACTTTCTGCATGGAATAATGCCTATAGAGCGCATCAGATGCCGATCAATTGGCAGTTTTCCCTGGAAAACGCACGTATCAAACTCAAACGCTTATATCCAGACATAGACAAGTTTCGCAGTGCAAGAGACGAACTTGTCGCATCAAAGTTTGAAAAGGTTGAATCATCCGAAGAGAATACCATGGTAACCTCGACCTTAGAAAAGGATATCGATGAATGATTCGTTCAATTATTTTTGTTTAAATCTTGCAATACTGTTCCAATGCAACACATACGGAATATGGGGCATTTCAGTTGCTGGAAGTGTCTCTAATCCCATGATAAACATGGGATTTAGTTCTCATATTTAAGTGTAGATATGATTGAGACAAACCACTAGTTACATCGTGCTACTTTTTAAGGAGGAGAAGTTTTCCGGTACACTGACTTCATCATCAGAGGGGCAGGTATTCTGGGTGAAGATAAATGATGGTTTGAACCTTCCCTGGATTTGGGGCATGGACTGCATTATAAGATTTTTCACGAAAAGGGAATTCTCAGAGTTCTTCATGAATGTGAATGGTGGTTGGGTATCTGTTCTGAGATAGAGCAGAACAATACAGGCAAAATTTGATAAATTATTGAGTAGTAATAGTTTTTATAGGTACATTGTTAGAGCCAGGCGATATGAACCACTCAGAGCGAGGCGATTTTAACCATTTTTAAGCCATACGATTTTAGCCAATTAAAAAGTCATTACCCAAAATGTCGAAGGTACTTTTATACTGATGTATGCCATTGCATCAGAAAATAGGAGGTAGCATGTACAATAAAGACATTGCAGGTAATGACCTGCAAACAATTATAACACAAGCAATAGAAGATATGAAGCATGAGATGAAACTGGCTATCTGCATGGCCAGATCATGTCGGAAGAGCAGGCATTTGGGAGGGAGACAAAGCCCTTGCTCCTATGAGGGCGGGGGATAAAACCTTTAAGTTGAAAAAGCAGCCCATTTGAGGTAAAATAAAGGAAACTAAGGAGGAAACCGTATGGCTGAGAGAAAACCACTGGAGCAGCTTACCTTGATGGATGATTACATGTTCTGGGTGGTGATGAAAAGAAAAGACTTGCTCATGAAGCTGCTGGAGTGTATTCTTAACATAAAGCTCGTAGATTTGGTGTATGCTAAAGGACAGGAGACCTTGAAGGAAGGTTACGATTCAAGAGGTGTTCGCCTGGACGTTTTCGTCAAAGATGAACAAGGCCGATGGGACAATATAGAGGTGCAAACTACCGACAAAAAGGACATCCCAAAGCGCAGCCGCTATAACCAGGCAGTCGTTGATGTTGAAGAGTTGAAACCGGGAGAAGATTTTAATAAGCTACAGGAGTGCTTCATTATTTTCATCACCAAATTTGATACCTATCGGAGAGATAAGAAACTATATTGGTTTGAAAAGAAGGATCGGTTTGAAAAGGATCTGCTCTTCGGTGATGGTGGAAATGACATCATCGTGAACATAATGGGGACAAAAGGAGAGGTTTCAAAGGAGCTGGATGAGGTGATCGGTTACCTGAAGTCAGGAGAAGCAACTGATCCCTACACCAAGGAACTGGATGAGGAAGTGCGAACAGTCAAGGAAAGCGATGAAAGGAAGAGTGAGTATATGAGGTTCAAGAGATATGAGGATGAGCTCAGAAGGGATGAACGGCTACAGAATACCGCTTCCCATGTAAAAAGAATGATGGATAAATTAGGCTATACTCTTGCTGATGCTATGGATTTTGATGAGGTTGATGAGTACGACCGACCAGAGATAGAAAAACTCGTGGATGAGATGATACAAGCGGTTCCGGCATAAGAGAGCGAAAAAAAGCCCTGTGAGCGTTTTTCAGGTATCGCCACCAAGGGAGTTTTCCTTTGGCTCCTGAAAAAAGCGCCACAGGGCTTCTTTTTTGTTGCCATCCGGCCCTGTCTTCGTTATATTGAGGGGAGCAAAGAAGGAGGGAACCGATGATGCTTGGTAACCGCTTTATGTCACCCCCGGATTCCCAAAAAGATTTTTCTGTGCTAAAATCCAGATATGCAAGCTACAGAGATCCATTAAGAGTGCTTTCGAATCTTGAGAGTTCTTTGGTCTCATGTTGGTCAGCGTTGCATCTCATTCTGAGAGTTGTTTGCTTTCATCCTGGGGGGAAAACTGCAACCCGAAGAAGCAGATACCATGCT
>JAFVGK010000113.1 GCA_017475035.1 Blautia sp. | reverse complement strand
CGGAACGGAGTATTATGAAATGCTGCGCATGGCGGGCGTACGTCACCCCAAAGACAGGGATGATAACATCGTACACGCCATAGGTCTGGGCTTTACAGACATTGACTCGGAAATGAGGGACGCTCTGGCAACAAACCGCGCTCTCAGTGAAGCACTTGCCGCCGCAGAAGAGGCCAACAAAGCAAAGACCGCTTTTCTGTCTAACATGAGCCACGAGATCCGCACGCCTATGAACGCTATTTGAGCCTCTTCAGGGAGAAGGAACGTGCTGAGCTGAAAGGCAGAAGAATCCTGATGGCTGAGGATGTGTTCATCAACGCAGAAATCATGAAGCAGCTCATTACCATTCGAGAAGCAGAAATCGACCACGCAGAAAGCGGCAGAATTGCGCTGGAGATGTTTGAAGAAAGTCCGGTTGGCCACTACGATGTGATCTTGATGGATGTGCGTATGCCGGAAATGGATGGTCTGGAGGCAACAGAAGCTATTCGGAAACTGAACAGCCAGGATGCAAAAACAATCCCCATCATTGCTATGACAGCTAATGCGTTTGACGAAGATGTGCAGCGCTCCCTGCAGGTAGGGATGGACGCTCATCTGACCAAACCCGTAGAATCCGAGCGCCTGTATCAAACACTGGAAGAGCTGATCTGGGAGTACGATACGAAAAAATAAAACAGGTTACGACCTTTCGACATGTCTCCGCACACACACTGGTGGATATGTTCCTGACTGCGATTTTGTGAACAGGCACGAAGGATGACTATATATTTCGTTTCCTCGTGCCGTTTATTTTTCGGAAACGTATCGAACAACCTGTTGATGATTGCCCGGTGAATCGAAATACGTGAGTTAAAGTATCTTAAAATACATGTTTTTCTCCTGGATAGAAAAACTGTAGTAATATACGTAGGGTGGTAACCGATGAAACTGAGAGATTTCAAAAAGGAAGATGCACAGATTATAGCTGGCTGGATTCGGACGGAAGAAGAATTATACAAATGGTCTGCTGATAGATTTAATAAATATCCGCTTTCAGGCGAAGACATAAATGAAAACTATGCGCCTCAGCTTGAATTGGGGAGGTTCATTCCGCTTACCGCAGTGGATGATAGTGGAGATGTTATTGGGCATTTCATCATAAGGTATCCGCGAGATAACGATGAAAGCTCTGTTCGATTTGGTTTTGTAATTGTGAATCCTGATTTTCGGGGAAAGGGATACGGAAAAGAACTTCTCAGACTCGGGATAGAGTATGTTAAAGAAAATCTGAATGCCACAAGAATTGATCTTGGCGTATTCGAGAATAATGAGAGCGCAAGGTGTTGTTATGAAGCGGCAGAGTTTACGGAGTATGCCAGGAGAAAATGTGAGATGCCAATCGGCATCTGGAATTGTGCAGATATGGAAATACTCATAAAAAGATCGCTCAAAACTAAGCGCCTGAGCCTGCGCCGTTGGGAAGACAGCGATGCAGAGGATTTATACAAATATGCCAGTGATCCGGATGTAGGTCCGATTGCCGGGTGGCCGCCTCATCAGAGTGTTGATGAGAGCCGGGATGTAATAAAGAATGTCCTAAGCGGCAAGGAAGCTTATGCAATCTGTCTTAAAGAGGATGGGAAAGCTATCGGAGCCATCGAACTGAAGCTGAAGGGTCATACCGATATGACTGACCGGGACGATGAATGCGAAATGGGTTATTGGATCGGAAAGCCGTTCTGGGGAAAGGGCATTATGCCGGAAGCCGTGAAGGAAATGCTTCGCCATGCCTTTGAAGACTGTGGAATGCAGAAGGTCTGGATCGGATATTATGAAGGAAATAACAAGTCAAAGCGAGTCCAGGAGAAATGTGGCTTCAAGTATCAATGGGGTCAGAAAATGTGGATGTGCCACTGATGCATGAGAAGAGAGCAGGCCATGTGAGCTTGATGACGAAGGAAGATTGGGAAACATCACACAGGACTATGAAACGAGAACTTGGGATTGCGCGCTGCGGGCTGGCTTGCTGCTTATGCTCCGAGAATGTTACATGTAAAGGATGTAAACGCGATGGTTTTATGGAACTTTCATGGTGTAAGGATGCAGAATGGTGTGAAGTTCGCAGATGCGGTATTGAAAAAAACCTGAGTGGGTGCTATGAGTGCAACCCTGCGGAATGCCGTAAGGGTTTATATGCAGAAAAAATAAAGCCAAGGGCTTTTGCGGAATATGCCCGGAGGTATGGACTTGAAGAACTTCTTGATTGCTTGGAACGTAATGAACGAGCAGGCGTTGTCTACCATCGTGAAGGAATAACGGGTGACTACGATGATTTTGATGATTTAGAGGAACTGATTGATTTTATCAAAACCGGTAAAAAGATGTGCATAGATTTGAAGCCGATAGCACGAGAGGATATTGAAACAGTCTGGAAGATGCAGGTGGAAGCATTCTCGGATCTTTTGGAAAAATATCAGGATTATGATATGAGTCCCGCGGCTGAAGACATGGATAAAGTATTAGCAAGGTTTGAACAGCCGTGGACGACATATTTCTTCATTATGGCAAATAATGAGAAGGTAGGAGTGATCCGTGTTGTAGATAAGAAAGACGGGAGCAGAAAGCGGATCTCTCCTATTTGGATCATGCCTGAGTACCGAAATAAAGGATATGCGCAGCAGGCAATACTTGCGGCGGAGAAAAAATATGGATCAAACCATTGGTGTCTGGATACCATATTACAGGAAAAAGGCAATCTTCATTTGTATGAGAAACTTGGCTATCATCAGACAGGCAGAATTGATAGAGTTAACGATCGTATGGATATAGTGTACTACGAAAAAGATTGAGGAAAGCGCATGGATGATACAATGAAAGTTGAGAAGGCTGATATCGAAGATATAGATTCCCCTTGTTGAACTCCGGCTTGATTACCTAATAGAAGATAATGGTTCTATTGATAAAAATGATGCTGAGATAATTCGTGAGGCTTTGCCGGATTATTATCGAACCCATCTGAATAAGGACTTGTTTGCTTATGTGATCTGGGAAGAAAAGACGATTGTATCATGTGCCTTTTTACTTGTCATCGAAAAGCCCATGAGTCCTGCATTTATAAACGGAAAGACAGGTACCATCCTGAACGTATTCACCAGAGAATCTTACCGTAGAAAAGGATATGCACGTAAGATAATGGATGTGCTGCTTGGTGAAGCAAAAGATATGGTTATAAATTATATTGAATATATTAAATTATAGCTGTTAATATGACTAAATATATGGTATAATAACCTCGTCAGGAGGTATCTGCCATGCGTTCCAAAGAGGTACTTAATCTTTTACGTGTTACCCGGCCTACGCT
>JAFVGK010000024.1 GCA_017475035.1 Blautia sp. | reverse complement strand
ATTACCAGAGGTAATAGGCCAGAGCGTTACCGATGTTGTAACCAAAGTTGTAGCAGGCACTGCCGCAGCGATACATGAATTCCCAAATAGTCATAGCAGACTCCTTTCATAAATGAAAAATTTTGGATAAAGCCAATGCGACTTATTTCCTGGTGCTCTCATAATAGAAGCATTTTGGATAAAGCCAATATGACTTATTTCCTGGTGCTACTCATAATAGAAGCATTTTGGATAAAGCTAATATGACTTATTTCCTGGTGCTACTCATAATAGAAGCATTTTGGATAAAGCCAATATGGCTTATTTCCTGGTGCTACTCATAATAGAAGCATTTTGGATAAAGCCAATATGGCTTATTTCCTGGTGCTACTCATAATAGAAGCATTTTGGATAAAGCCAATATGACTTATCTCCTGGTGCTACTCATAATAGAAGCATATTGGATAAAGCCAATATGACTTATTTCCTGGTGCTACTCATAATAGAAGCATTTTGGATAAAGCCAATATGGCTTATTTCCTGGTGCTACTCATAATAGTAGCATTTTGGATAAAACCAATATGGTTTATTTCCTGGTGCTACTCATAATAGTAGCATTTTGGATAAAGCCGATAAGGCTTATCTCCTGGTGCTACTCATAATAGAAGCATTTTGGATAAAGCCGATAAGGCTTATCTCCTGGTGCTGCTCATAATAGAAGAATTTTGGATAAAGCCGATAAGGCTTATCTCCTGGTGCTGCTCATAAGAGAAGCATCTTGGATAAAGGCTGATATAGGGGTATTTACCTCTCTTTTTTTATTGGGAATCCTTGCCTTTTTTGAACCAATGTGGAATGCTGCCATTGTCAGACAAAGATAATCACTGATAATTAGTGCAAACGGAAAAGTGCTGAATAGTAAATGGTAGTCAACAGAAGGGTGGAAACTAAATGGAGAGAAATTATTACACCGTAAAGGATATCATGGAAATACTTGGGATCAGCAGGCCGACAGTATATTCCCTGTTGAAGAAAAACCTGTTCCGGTGGTTGATGTTGGGAGGAAAATACAGGATATCAAAACAGAGCTTTGATGAATGGCTGGAATGTGCTATGAATCCTCAGCATGGTTAAAAAAGTTCATCGACATCCTAAAAATAATTCTTCTATAAGAGTATACTTTGCTCATCGGGCGTTGATCCGGTAGAGCTTGAGGAATTTTACATTATGGAGGAGGGGAAATTGAGAATCAGAGAAGGCAACGACGATATAAGACCGGAAGAAGCTGTCAATACAACAGAAAAAACTTTGATGACAGTATCTGAGATGAGGGACTTACTTGGACTCAAAAGAACCGACAGCTATTGGCTTGTTCATAAAGGTGTTTTTGAGACGAAACAGATTCTCGGCAAGATGTGGATCAACAAAGCGAGTTTCGAGAAATGGTATGCCAATCAGGTGAAGTATCACAAAGTGAACGGTGAAGAGCCAGGCCTGGAGCTAAGGGCATGGTCATACTCCGTGAGGGATGTGGCACAGATGTTGGGGCAGAATGAATCAACAGTTTATGCGATTATAAAAAGGGATCATATAGAGACATTTCTGGTTGATCACTGGATGCGGATATCCAAAGATGTCTTTGAACGCTGGTACAAAGGACAGGATCAGTATTCGATTCTGCAGAAGGTAAACGATAAAGCCTCTGATAAACCGGAAACAGTTGCTGAGGCAGGGAATTCCGGTAATGAGAAACACGACATTAAAATGGATAATGTTCCTTCCACTCCTCTCCTATGCCCAAGAAGAACATATTATACCCTCGAAGAGGCTGCGCAGGAGGTCGGAGTGACTAGGAATGCCATTTCCAATTGGATCAGAGACGGGAGAATCGGCGTAAAGAGGATTGGGCGGAAGGCTTATATCTCTGTTCAGGAGCTTGCTGATCAGAGAAATAACCGATAATATGCAGAAAAGGAGAAGAAAAGAAATGGCATCCATTCAGAAGCGGCACGGTAAATACTGTGTGGTGTACAGATATAAGGATGATGGAGGGAAACAGAAACAGAAATGGGAAACCTTTGATACAATGTCAGAGGCAAAAAAACGGAGGAAAGAGATCGAGTACAAGATCATGGGTGGGACCTTTGTCGTTCCCAAGTGCGTATATTTAAAGGATCTGCTGAAAGAATATGTAGAGCTTTATGGGAAGGACAAATGGGCATTATCCACTTATAACGGCAATACAGGCCTGATCCACAACTACATTGAGCCCATGATCGGTGAGACGAAACTGTCGGATGTCACCACCCATTTCCTGGAGAAGTTTTATCAAAAGCTCACGACCACACCTGCTATAGTCCATCCTATCATTGGAAAGCCTTCAAGTGAGTTTGTCGGTATGAGTACTATCCGCGATATCCATAAGCTCCTGCGTAGCTGCTTTGGGCAGGCTGTAAAGTGGGAGCTGATGGAGAAGAACCCTGCAGATAAGGCGATTGTTCCGAAGTATAAGGAATCCAAACGGGAGATCTGGACAGCGGCGACTTTGATGGATGCAATGGAAGATTGTGATGACGATATGCTGAAGCTGGCTGTGAACCTGGCGTTCTCCGCCTCGCTCAGGATCGGAGAGCTTCTGGCGCTGACCTGGGACGTTATGGACATCTCCGCAGAGGCTATCGAGTCGGACAATGCCTACCTGATCGTCGATAAGGAACTGCAGCGCGTAACAAAGGAATCCATCAAAGAGCTGGATGGAAAGGACATTATCCTGGTATTTCCTGAAGAGAGTAAGCTCTGCAAGACGGTTCGAGTGCTGAAGACTCCTAAAACTGAGAGCAGTGTGCGCAAGGTCTTTCTTCCTAAAAGTGTTGCCAAAATGCTGGTTGACTGGAAACGGGATCAGGATGCGGTAAAGGAAGTCATTGGGGATGATTACCACGATTACAACCTTGTCATGGCAACATCCACTGGAATGCCGACCGGAGGAAGCAGCCTCCGTAAGAAGTTCAATAAGTTGATCGATGAGAAGGGCCTTCCTGATGTAGTCTTCCACAGTCTTCGCCATACCAGCGTCACTTACAAGCTGAAGCTGAATGGTGGTGACGTAAAAGCTGTGCAGGGCGATTCAGGTCATGCTCAGGTTGATATGGTTACGAATGTGTACAGCCACATCATCGATGAGGATAGGAAGAAGAACGCTCAGCTTTTTGAAGAGGCATTCTATGGCAAAAAGGATTTGGATCCACAGCTTCATACGAAGGAGGAGATGCAGAAAGTGTCCGTTCCTGAAGGCATGGATCCTGATGTACTGGCAAAGATTCTTGCGAATCCGGAGGCAGTAGCTCTCCTAGCCTCTCTGGCAAAGTCTATAGGTGGGCAGTGAGGAGATGCATGAAAGTTTCCACCGCAAAATGATCGAAAAAAGTAGCCAAACCACTGGACAAATACCCCTGAATAGGATAAGATACAAAGTAATCTGATCAATCAATACTCCAAGTCATTCCCACTGCCGAAAAGGTTTCTTTCGGGAATGGTGACCGGTGATATGACCCTTAAGTTTACGTATTGCCTGATTCATTTGTTAGCTCAGCTAACACTCAGCTAACGAACTTTGTTTGACAATACTTTACAGCAGCATACATCAGATTGACCGGATTTGATAACGTACTCCTTGATTTTGTTAGTTTTTTTGGCTTAAATGGTCCGCGGATGACTCTCTTTTACCGCGCTCCTCTCGCCTCCTAAGCGGTAGGTCGGGTGTTCGAATCACCTCGCGGACGTGAATTTTGAGTGGGAATGTGTTAGCTGGCTAACAGAAAAGCTGACCTTCCCACTCATTTTTTATTGTAAAAAAGCGTGAGAAGAACGGCCTTCCCAGCTAACAAAAATGCCCTTACAGCTAACATCTCCAGAAGTGCCTTCAGCTAACAGAAGGAATGAGGTACGTGTCAGGGATGTCAAAGAGGGGTAAAGCCTGGACAAGACAGGAAAGCCCGCCTGGATCAGATTGCAGAAATGTAATGTGATCCGGGCGGGCTTTTTTGTGTTTTAGGCCACAAAGAAAGGAGGAAGCATCAAGTTGTCAGTAACGGAAGATGAACGCATCACACCGATCGAAACCGAACGCCTGCGGGCTTTCCGCGATCATCCCTTCAAGGTGACGGATGATCCGGAGATGTCACAGCTTGTGGAAAGCATCCGGCATTATGGGATTTTAAATCCTCTGATCGTCAGGCCTCTGCCGGAAGGCGTATATGAAATCATTTCAGGGCACCGGAGAAAATATGCTGCGGAGAAGCTGGGGTACAGGAAAGTCCCCGTGGTGATCCGTGTGTTGAAGGACGAAGACGCCGTGATATCGATGGTTGATTCGGTGCGCCCGTAAGACGCGTGGGCTGGGCACCCGCGTGACGCGGTTCATTGTAGATTTTGCTTTGAGAAAGCAATAGGTAAAGTTATGAAGTGCGAAAGCACAGCCTATCGCCAACAACTAACCTCGAGTGGAAACACGACGGGGACAACAGCACGTTTGTAAAGGCACAAGTCAGCGAAGTTCCCAAGCTGCGACTGAGTGTCGAGGCGAAAGGTACTGTATGAGGATGAAAGCTACACTGCGTGAAGGAAAGCCAGAGGCTGGGGCTAACCATCTCCCCACCGAAATGGGAAATGATACGGTGGTGCATCGGCGGGTTAGTATTTTGCTGTCTGCAACCCGCGGAATAACCGATGCAAGCCAGCCGCAAGCAGCGGAAAATGGCGAAAACTCCCATACCGACAACAGTACAACTCATCGCAATGGCCTAAACGGGGATTACCTAAACTGAAGTGCCGGAAACGGCTATGCGTAATGCCGCAAGGTGATAAATCCCAAGTGTAAAAAGCAAGGAAGATGACGCTGAAAATTCAGCAGGGTAACGGAGCCGTCATAGTAGTCCGAGGATCCTGAATTGACAGGAATAGCCGTAAAAGCGGAAGCGGATAATGACGCCCACATGGCGAAGGACGGCAGTCTATTATTCAATACTCAGGCAGGAAGGATGTGAGAGACATTGCGAGAACCAGCAAAAGTATTGAAAAGTCTTTCAGAACAGGCAACCGATAAACAGTATAAGTTCAGGCGGCTGTACAGAAATCTGTACAACCCGGAGTTCTACTACCTTGCGTACAAAAACATCAGTCAATCGCAGGGAAGCATGACAGCAGGAGTAGATGGGAAAAGCCTTGATGGAATGAGCGAGAAGAGGATCAATAATCTGATCGGCTCCCTGAAAGACTTCAGTTATCAGCCAAACCCGGCGAGACGAGTGTATATCGAAAAAAAGAACAGCACCAAAAAACGCCCGCTGGGAATACCCTCCACAGAGGATAAACTGGTTCAGGAGGTAGCAAGGATGCTCCTTGAGAGTATTTATGAACCTTCCTTTTCCAGATCCTCTCATGGATTCCGTCCCAAAAGAAGCTGCCACACGGCGCTTCTACAAATACAAAAACAGTTCACGGGGGTCACATGGTTTGTAGAGGGAGACATTCACGCCTGCTTCGACAGCTTTGACCACCAGGTGCTGATCAGTATTCTCAGGGAACGGATTGAAGACGAGAACTTTATCGCACTCATGTGGAAGATGCTGAAAGCAGGATATATGGAGCAGTGGGTCTTCCGCTGTACCTACTCCGGAACACCACAAGGTTCAGGAGTAAGTCCAATTCTGGCAAACATCTACCTCTCCAAAATGGATGAGTTTGCTGAAAACCTGAAGAATTCCTTTGACATAGGAAAAAACAAGGAGAACCTTGCGTATCAACGGGCATCAAGCAAACTCTATTACATAAGGAGAAGAAACCGTCGGAACTGGCAGGATTGGGGAATGGATGAAAGGAAGAAAGCCCTGAAACTGCAAAAAGAAGCTATAGCCATTGTACACAGCGTACCAAGTAAGCAGGCCTGTAACCAGAACTTTAAAAGATTATTTTACTGCAGATACGCTGATGATTTCCTGATTGGCGTAATCGGTTCGCAAAAGGATGCGCAGGAAATCAAAGAGAAATTCAGAACATTTCTTGATGAGGAACTGCATCTGGAAATGTCGGACGAAAAAACCAAGGTAACTCATGGGAAAGATAAAGCCCGGTTCCTTGGGTTTGACATAACCACATCCAAAAACAACGCGTTGATATATGACAGTCGAAATCAATTCCGTAGAACTCAAACTGGATCAGTAAAGCTATATGTACCAAGGGACAAATGGCAAAGCAAGTTGAGGGAATACGGTGCACTGGGTATACGCTATAGCAAAGACGGCAAGGAAATATGGGATTCTAAACACAGAGGAAACATGGTCCATATGACCGACGTTGAAATCGTATCTACGGTAAATGCTGAAATCAGAGGAATGTACAACTATTACTCTATAGCGAATAACGCTACGGTGATAAAGAATTTTGCATTTATTCTGGAGTACAGCATGTATAAAACCCTCGGACTGAAATATCACAAAAGCGTGTATAAAATCCAGCGGAAGTTCAGAAGGAACGGGATTTTCCGAGTTCCGTACAATACGAAAGCGGGATTGAAATACTGTGAATTTTATCATGATGGTTTCAAACGGAAAAGGGATGTCTGTAGGTTTGACCCGGATTTACTGCCGCCATACATAAAATATGACAATCCTAACTATCTGCGCACAAGAATCAAAAAGGGAATGTGTGAGCTATGTGGTGGGGTTACCAAAGATGTTCGCATGCATCATGTCAGAAAGCTGAAAGATCTGAAGCCTGATACCGAATGGAACATAATAATGCTGGATAAGCGCCGAAAGACGCTTGCAGTCTGCCCGGACTGCTATGCCAGGATCATTGAGAACTGAAAGACTATGATAGATGGGAAGCCGTATACACTGAGAAGTGTACGTACGGTTTCGAGGCGAGGCAATTGAAACCTGCCGTAGTAATACGGAAAGGCGCTTTTGTCTTAGCCTACAATATTCAAAGAGAGGAACTCCTTCCCAGTGAGAAAGCCTTTGCTTACAAGATGAAGATGGAAGCGATGAAACGAGGAGGTGGCAGACCGGCAAAAGATAATTCGTGCCAAATTGGCACGAATTACCGTGCAGATAATGAGTTGTCTGATCAGGTAGGTGAAAGTGCGCGGCAGGTACAAAGGTATATTCGTCTCACAGAACTGATTCCTGAATTACTCGATTATGTAGACAAAAAAAGAATTCAATTTACGGTTGGCGTCGAAATTTCCTATCTCGATCAGGAGATACAGCAATGGGTTTACGAGTATATCAAAGAAAACGGTGTTTTGAAATTGAAACAGGTAACGGCTCTTCGGGAGCAGCTTAAGGCTGGTGCCATCACACAGGCAAAGATGATCGCATTGTTCCAGGAGAATCAGCCGGGCGGAAAGTCATCAACGAACCTGACATTTACAGAGAAGAGACTGCGGCAGTTTTTCCCACCAGATTATACAGCAGAACAGATGAGGAATGTGATTGAGGACCTCTTAACGGAATGGAGGTCACAGGAAAGCGAGGCATAAAATGTTGACCTTTGATTACTTCCATGGTGATCAGGCAGATCAGTTCAGTTTTATCAGGATTCCCCGCAAGCTGATGACGGACAAGTTATTCGCGAATCTGTCCCCGCTTGCAAAGATGCTCTATGCGCTGCTTCTTGACAGGATCAGTCTGTCATCCAAGAACGGATGGATCGATGAACAGGACCGTGTGTACATCATCTATCAGATCAGTGACATTATGGAAGACCTTGGCTTAGGCAAGAAAAAAGCGATGGATCTCCTGACTGAATTGGAATCATTCGGATTGGTGGAAAAGCAGCGGCGCGGGCGGGGCCTGCCTAATATTCTCTATGTGAAAAGCTTCCTGGCCGTATCTGAGGCCACAAGTGAGGAATCTGAAACAACGGAAAGCAGAGTTGCCAGTGATTCCGAAACTGGTATTTCAGATAATACTGAGATCGTTATGTCCGGAGAGGATGCTTCCCAGATGAGTGATGCCGACGCAGGCAGATATAACGGAGTCAGAAAGATCAATCCATTCAGAAGTGGCGAAACTGGAACTTCTGGATCTACTGGAAGCGATCCTTCCAGAGGCATTAAAGCCTGGAAATCTGGAGATGTAGAAGCCGATCTTTCCAGAAGTGCCGAAACCAGTACTTCTAGAAGTGTCGAAATCGATACTTCTAGAAGTGCCCAAATCGAACTTCCAGAAGTGCCCAAACGGGTACCTCTTAATAATAAGACTTATATGAATAAGACTTATATGAGTGATACTACATCGAATCCTATCTCATCTACTGTCCAGGATGAGATGAGAAAGGATGGCGATGCCATGCCTTATCCGACTTCAGCGGAATACAAGCAGCTGATTGAAGAAAACATCGGCTATCGAGATCTCCTCATCACTCATGCTGACGACATCCGTATGATCGATGGAATCGTGGATCTGATCCTGGAGACTGTCCTCAGTGCTGATGAAACCATGCTCATTGCCAGCAGGACTTATCCTTCTTCGATCGTGCGAAGCAAGTTTCTGAAGCTGAACTATGAAAACATCGAGTATGTGCTGTTCAGCCTCTCACGGAATACCACAAAGATAAAGAATATCAAGAAATACCTTCTGGCTGCCCTGTTCAATGCTCCTTCCACGATGGACAGTTATTACCAGGCAGAAGTCAGGCATGACATGGCTCAGGGTTTTTAAACAGCTTTAAGAGAATAATTTATCAGAGAGAGATATAACCGGCAGCCGGAGGCCCGGTACACAAGGGAACGGGCTGCTGGTGCCGCCTGATTAACTATTTCAGAAAGAAAGTGAGGTAGAACGATGAAGACAAACAGAAGTATGAAGGTGAGAAAGCAAAGCGGATATAACTACTGCCCTACGCCGGCGATCATTCTGAAGGGGAACTGGCTGAAAGAGGTTGGGTTCGAGATCGGGGAGTATATTTCGGTGAGCTGTGAGAACGGTAAACTGGTTATTACACCGGACAGGGAAAAAGCGGTGATGGAAGCGGCGGAGACGGAATTTATGGAGAAAGAAATAAAGAAATTGAAACAGAAATTCAAACAAGAAAAGCAGCGCTTTCAGTTTGTGGCGGAGCAGGCAACCGGATATGGTGACTAAAAGGGGAATACTATGGCAAAGGTTTATGCTTGTGCGTTGACAGACGATTCTACTGACCAGAATAAGCCAGAGGGAAAGTATGAGATACGGCTGCTGTCGGTGGATACAATTCAACCGTTTCGTGACAATCCTTTCCGTCCATATGAAGGTGATCGCTTGGATGAAATGATAAAGGTTATCAAGAAAAATGGAATTCTGAATATCGAATTATTTGCTACATGATTACATGTGTATTCAGATTTTTTCGATAATTGGAAAATCAGATGAAGGTGATTTTTCACTTTTTATATGCTACAAATTTTCGACCTGAGCGGTGAATAAAGTAACCGATGCTATTGACTTGGTTTTCCCTCTCGTTTATAATGATTGTATCATAACGAGAGAGGGGATTTATATCATGCCGAAATTCGTTCCGCCATTAACAATCAAAGATAGCGAT
>JAFVGK010000112.1 GCA_017475035.1 Blautia sp. | reverse complement strand
GATGATGCACACATTCAAATCAGCGAAGATGCGGTCAGGACTTACCAAAAAGGTGGGCGAGATGTCTATCCTCATCGTAGGGGCACTGCTCTCTTATGCAATGAGCCTTCCTCCGCAGCTGATGGCGGGCATTTCACTCTACATCATCTACATGGAGCTCATGAGCATCTGTGAAAATGCGAAAAAGATGGGTGCTCCGCTTCCTGGGTTTGTGAGCAAGGTGCTTGATACAGTGGACGCCACGCTGAAGGAGGAGGATATCGCGGAAGCGGTTATGAAAATCAAAGAGCTTGAGAAGGAAATCGAAGAACTAAAAAAATAATCATAAAAAGCAAGTGCTGAGGGCAGAAATGTCCTCGGCCTTTTTTATGTAGAAAGGAGAATCGGATGTCAAAAATCGTAGACCTTTCGAAATTTAATCTTGTTGATAACTGGCTCAAAGTCAAAGCAGCTGTCGATGCAGTCATCCTGCGTCTCGGCTATCGCGGTGCGCATACGGGAACTATCACGTATGATCCCAGATATCTCGAGTACATGGCTGCCTGCCAGAAGCACGGCATCCCGACAATGATCTATTTCTTCCCGTGCTCCATCACCACAGCAGAGGCGGAGGCCGAAGCAAACTTTATCATCTCCGCCGCGAAAAAGGTTAAGCTTTGTGGCCCGATCTGGCTCGACAGCGAAGTCGTTTACCAGGATCGTTCCGGCAGATCCGACAAACTCGGCAAGGCCGACAGGACAAAGTACCTCAATGTGATCCTCAGGCGTCTCCATGAGGCTGGCTATAAGTGCGGTGTGTATGCATCAAAGAGTTGGTTCTCCGGCAACCTCAACGATGCCGATCTGGAGCCGTACTGCCAGCGCTGGGTGGCGCAGTGGGCTGATCAGCTGACATATTCCGGACATGATGTGGCGCTTTGGCAGTACACGAACAGCGGATCCATTCCCGGCATCAACGGCAGAGTTGATATATCGAGGTGCTACATTGCTCTCGATGGCTCTAATGGCACACAGGCCGTGAGCTCCGGTGTCACACGGACAGATATCGTCCAGCAGGTCTGCTCATGGGAAGGATGGAGCGAGCGCAACGGCAAATTCAAGATCATTATCGACATTTATAACAAATACCTGCCGGCAGCGGTCAAGACTGGCACGCTTAATTACACAGTAAAGTATTCCGACGAGTGGTGCGCAACAGGTGCCAGCGGCGCATATATTCAGGCCGGTGCTCCGGAACTGTTCCCAATCGAGTGCGGCTGTCCGAGGAACATCGAGCTCGCCAAGAAGATGGGCATCTGGGAAGAGGCTGATAATCATGTTCCCCGGCTCGCAGAGGCAGTTATGTATGACTGGGATGACTCCGGATATGGAGATAACACTGGCACCGCAGATCACATCGGCATTGTCATCGACGTCGACGAGCAGGCTGGCACATTCACCGTGATGGAGTGCAATAAGGACGAGGCTGTCGGCCGCAGAGTGATGCGGATCAACGGCAGATACATCAGGGGATTCATCTGCCCGAAATTTGTGGACGATACAACCGGAGAGAGCAAAACACCGGAAACAAAAGCGACAACGGAAAAAGCTACAAAGACGGCAGGGGGATACGAGATCAGCGGGACCGGCACACCGAGCAAAAAAGCGATCTTCACCGGCATTCTGAAAAACGGGATGAAGGTTACTGCCCGCAGACAGCCGAAGGTGTCAGGTGAGCCGTGCAGCTTCTCGCCGGTCACCGGCCTGACGCGGATCACGATCTGTGATTACATAATCACCGATAAAAAGTGGGCATACTGCTGTGTGGGGGGCAAGTACGGCTTTATCCTCGCCAGTTCCATCTCTGCATATCTGCGTACTCCCAAACAGTCAATGGACAAGGTGATTGAATGGGTGCTTGCTGACGATTTCGGCAAAAAAGAAATCCGCTGGAACGCACTGAAGACTCTCGGCTATGATGCGGATGCTGTCCAGCAGAAGATTGATGAGATGTATGGGAAAAAGAAAGCGAGCACAGATAGAGGCCCGCAGAGAGTGTATAACCTGATGAAGCCTTACATCGATTCCAAGACAGCGCATAAGGATTTTATCAGGGAATATAATGCTTTCATTGACTGGTACAATAAAAAATATGGTACAAAGCACAGCAAGATTGACGATTCAAATGCGTGGTGCACGGAGTTCCTGCAGCTCATGTTTTACAAGGCTGGTTATCTGGACCTGATCGGATACGGTAAGCAAGCCAAGACCCTCATGGACAATGCCATCAAAAAAGGAACATGGAAGGCCGGCACGAGCGATATCATCTATGGTGATATTGTTGTGTACCAGGATTCAAAAGGAAATCCGAACCATTCAGAGTTTGCGCTCGGTGGAAAAGATTTTGTCTCAGGCAATTACAACGGTGGCGTCCATAAGAGGCATCGCAGCAACCTCGGAACAGTAAAAGGCAGAATCCGGCCTAAGTATCCCAAAGATTCAAAGGAGGATGACTCGACAAATAATAGAGTACGTCTGTATGCTCCACGATTCTGGGAGAATGATCCTGATTATTTTGGCGATGAGACCATCTTCATTGAAGGCAAAAAGGGAACCATATTCGACACCGGCATGTATGGCTCCCTGGCCGTCAGCAAACTCAAGGCACTGAATCTGGATGAAATAAACATCATTATCACCCATCCTCATAGCGACCACACCGGCAACGTTAAGATCATGGTCGACAGCCTCCCCGTGAAGCATGTATATCTTCCTGACCAGTCGGGCATCCGAAAATACCAGAAATCCTATGCGGAGCGCATGGACAGCATTGCGGATCACTGCAAAAAGAAGGGTGTGCCGGTAACATGGCTCAAGATGGGAGACAGCTTTACAGTCGGATCCCTGAGAATACAGTGCCTTTTCCAGGCAGACGCCGACAAGCTCAAGAAAAAAGACGGGCATCATTTTATCAACAATATGTCGATGGTATATAAAGTTTTCGCGGGCTCCTGGAGGATCCTGATCGGCGGTGATCTGTCGGCAGAGGGCATCCTGCAGATGATGGCTTCGGGGGTGGATTTCTCCTGTGATGGATTTAAATTCTTCTGGCACGGAGACCGCGGCGGAATCAAAGAAGCCTTTGTGAAAGCCATCAAGGGTGTGTTGTTCGCCTTTACCCAGTACGAGCATCCTGAAGGAAAGGGGAACGGCCGCACGAGCACATATAATCTGCTCCGCGATATCGGCGCGTTTGTTGCGAGGGCTTATGAGGATGGAGAAATAAATGTCGACTTCCAGGGAAATACCGCGAAGTTGACGACCTCACTCGGCATCACACGCACATTCGTCAAAAAGCAGTCAGCATATAAAGTCTGCTTGACAACCAAAGCAAAAGCAGAGAAAGGCTCCGGCCTTCTGGCGATCGAGCCGGAAGACTACACGGCAAAGGAAGTGCAGACCCTCAAATCCGCAGGTTATACTGTGCTTGCCTACCTGTCGGTGGGAAGCGTCTCCGATGAGAGGTCGTATTATAAACAGCTCGAGCCGTACACGCTTCGGCGTCTCGATGATTGGGAGCACGAGAGATACCTGGACGTATGCGAGCCTGCTGTGCAGGACTGGCTCATCAATCGAGGGATGGCGCTGCTTAATGCAGGATATGACGGTATATGGGCTGATAATATAGACGTTTATGAGGAATATCCGTCCGACGCAGCATACAAGGGCATCACCCGCATTCTGCAGGCGCTGTATCCGCATGGCTATATCATGATCAACGGCGGGATGGAGTACATGCTCCGCTCCATCTCCCAGAAGGCCCGCGTGGCTCACGGAGTGACTCAGGAAGAGGCTTTCTCGCTGATTACGGACTATGATGGGCGCGGAACTTTCGGCGCTCAGATTGTCTCTGAGAGCCTCGAGTATCAGAAGTATATTTCAAAGGCAATGGGCGCCGGAATGGAGGCGTATTTGCTCGAATACACCAGAGACGCCAACCTCAAAAAGAAAATTGTTAATTACTGTGAAGCATCCGGAGCTGGTTATTACATCAGTGAGGATGTAGATCTGTAAGAGCATAGAGCCAGCCGGGACCCGGCGACTATGCGAATAGAAGGGCCTGCCAGCTTTCTGACAGGCCCTGATATCCATAAATTATTTATTGAAAATTATCATGTATAAAAAACACGGCACCAACCTAAAACGGGAGGTGCCGTGTTTTTTTAATGATGTTCGATTTTAATCGTCACAACGATAACATGCCTGAACAGTCGAATGCTGAAAATGTTCGACCGTGACGCATGCACTGGAGTGGACGGGTCAAGAGTCGAACCTCCGCCCGCATCCAGCTCCGTAAGTGTTACCTGCTTTTTGTTCACACCGTCAGGACGGTAGTTGAATGTGATTGTTATCTTGTCATCGAAGAGGTAAATGGCATTCAGGAAGGTGTTGACGATGGCATTCCTGTCTTCTTCCCGATCAGGATCCGCGTCGCGGAAGCGCAGGAGGAAGAACTCAATGCGCTCGCGTGTCAGAATCGGACCCATTGCCAACTCTGCCTGCGCTATGGATTTGTTCAGCGCGGCCTTCTGGTCTTCCAGGGACTGCAGGCGCATGACCAGAGTATCAGAAACAGCTCCGGCCTCCATGGCCCGCACGAGGTTAGAGATCCCGCGGTCGACGTCGTGGAGCTGCGCCCGCAGGCTGGCGGTTTCATCAACAGCGGTCCGCTCTTCCTGGTAGTATTTCCATGCGGCATCAACAATCTGCGCGAACAGGACATCATCATGCAGAAGTTTCAGGATTTCGGAGATGACAAGCGGCTCAATCCAGTCCTGCCTAACGTTCTTCTTTTTGCATCCGCCTCCCTTCCTACGTTCAGCACATGCATAGTAACCATACTTGACGCCATGCCGGTTAGTGCCGGACATGCCGATCATCATGGATCCGCAGTGCCCGCAGAAGATTTTGCCGGTCAGCAGGTAGCTGGAATAGTCCCATGCATGCGAGGGCATGCGCTTGTTGTTCTTCATCATGATCTGCACCTTTTCAAATGTTTCTTTGTCAACGATTGCGGGAATCGCATTTTCATCGTGAATGATATCCTTGAATGTGTATGTCCCGATATACCTCTCATCCTTAAGCATGCGCGGAAGAGTGGTCTTCGTGAATTTAGTGCCGCGTGAGTTCCTGATCCCGGATTCATCGAGCCAGACCAGAAGGGTGGAGATTGTCGCGCCATTGGCGTATCGTTCGAAGATCTGACGCGCAATAGGCGCACGATCCGGATCCAATTCATAGGATTTGTCAGGAGCTGCGCGGAAGCCGTAAGGAAGGAAACCACCGATCACATGATGCTTTTTCGCTGATTCCAGTTTACCACGGGAAACATTCTGCGACAGCTGTAGGCTGTAATATTCCGCGAGGCCTTCAAGGACCGATTCCAGGATGACGCCTTCAGGCCCGGGAGAAATGTTTTCGGCCACATATTCAACACGCACTCCGTGATTCTTCGCCCTGGCCTTATTGATGGCAATCTCGTACCTGTTCCGGCCGAAGCGGTCAACCTTCCAGACGATGATCACAGTGAACTGCCTCTTTGCGCAGTCCGCCAGCATCCGCTGGAACTCTTCACGGTTGTCATTCGTGCCTGTCTTCGCGCGGTCACAGTAATTCCCTACTATCGTGTATCCTTTTTCGTCGGCATATTTCTGCGCGGCTGCCAGCTGTCCTTCTATGGATTGCTCGTTCTGTCCCCTGGAGGAATAGCGCGCATAAACAACGGCATTTTCAGACATAAAAATACCCTCCATGTTGCAATCCCTGCAATATGAAGGGTATAATATTTGTGGGTCATTTATACCTTCGTATTACAAGGGAAGAGGGCACCGATCTGTTGGCAGCGGATCGGTGTCCCTTTTTTGTTATATAAAAGATTCGCCCGCCGAATCCGACGGGCGTTATTTTATGCCATTCCTTCTTCTGCAGGCATGTCGGAAACTGATGATTTTTCCGTGCGACTTGCTTCTATTTCCAGTTCTTTCCTGTACGCTTCTACTTCTCT
>JAFVGK010000111.1 GCA_017475035.1 Blautia sp. | reverse complement strand
CTGATGTGATGTGCCAGCCATACGTCCAGCCCACGCCGGTAAACGGCTTGGCTGGCCGCATGACAGGCTATCACATCGCCCTCTCCATGTAAACCCATACATATTCCGAGTACTTCACCCACCCATGAAGCAGAAGACCGATCGGTAATCAGATTTGTGAAGACAGACATAAAAAATTTAAGGAGGTATTGGAGATGAAAAAGCGGACAACCTGGTTTACCAGAGTGCTGACTCTGATGATGCTGGCGTGCCTTTTTACGGGAAGCATCCTTGCTTCCGCAAAAGAGGAGGGTGCCGGGACAGTGGCAGAGGTTTCTGCGGCGGAACCGGAGAGTGAAAAGACCGAAGAGGAATCATCTGTATTTGAACCCTTCTTCAGAATTGATAGGGACGATGCAGACGCATGGCAGGGTGAGCTTGACAACGTGCGTTTCATAAAGGAAGGCCTTTACAAGTTCGGCAAAACCAGTGCGAAGTATGGGATTGATGACATCGTACCGAACGAGGAGGGACTGGATAATCTGTGTATTTCCGGTAGTGCACAGTTTTCTCTTCCACAGTTTTTTAAGCTTGCAAATGAGTTGCGCGAGGCGGCGGACGGGAAGAAAATCTATATCATCGATCTGCGCAGAGAGAGCCATGTACTGCTGGGAGCTATTCCCGTTTCCTGGTATGAATCCCATAACTGGGGAAACCAGGGCCTGTCGTTGACTCAGATCGAAGCGAGTGAGAATTTCCGTTTCAGGTCGCTGGCAGGGAGGAAGATCTTTGCCTATGCGCGCGAAGATGATCATAAGAGAGATGAAACGGAGCTATTCTTCAGTCGCTTCCTGACGGAAAAGGAGCTTGTCGAGAACGCGGGATTCCAATATTACCGGCTGCCCATCCAAGACCATACGTGGCCAAAGCCCGAGCAGATCGATGATTTCATCGATTTTGTGAAAAGCATAGACATGGACAACACCTGGCTGCATTTCCACTGCCAGGCGGGAAAAGGCCGCACAGGTATCATGATGACAATTTATGACAAAATGAAGAATCCGCAGGTTCCCATGATGGACGTCGTCGTCCGCCAGACAAAGCTGGGCGGCAGCTACCCGCTGTATACGGAGGACTCCGAAAACTACAAGGTTCCGTATTACGCGGAGAAAGCGAAGATGGTTCCGCTTTTCTGCCGGTATGTTGAGGAGAATTACGAGTCGGACTATGAAGTGAAATGGAGCGAGTGGCTTGCGGCATATGAAGAAAACGAAGCAGCAGAGGAAAAGTGAACCGGGCGGGCTTTTTTTGCGTTTTAGGCTACGAGCCCACTGTGGGAATGGTGCTTGATTTATGGACGGAGAAGGCGAATGATACGGTGCCGGCTTCTAAGGATGGCAGCAGAATATTGGTCGCCGGACAGGTTGAATTTGACAATTTCTGATGAATAGACTTTTTTGTTGATGATATCATGACTGCATCGACAATACGGGATTTATAAGGGCAAGAGTAGGAGATGACATCGTATTATGATGGTCTGTTGGAGTGCGGGGAAGTATGGATATGCAGATGGAGTATTTGCCGGAGATGGGCTGAACAGGATGTGTATGTATTTGGAACGGATCAGCCAATGGAAACATATACCGGCAAGGTCATTGCTGTATATCATCGACTGAATGATAACGAAGATAAGCGGATTGTAAGCTAAAGCGGAGAAACGATTCAGACAAAGGTTATTCTGGAAGCCATCAGTTTTCAGGAACAGTATTTTATGGGAGAGTTATATACACTATGATCGATATTTCTAAGCTTAGCAAGAGGTATTCAGTTCGCATTTTGGAAGAATCGGACGTAGAGATGTTTGTTGAGATCTGCAAGCAGAATAGAGTTTTTTATGAGTATACCGAAGCACGCCCAACCAAAATGGGTTTGAAGTTATTTCTGAAACTGATGTGAATGGGTGGACAAAACTGGTGGCTGAGAAGAGATTGCAGAGTCTATGAGATTATGCATAAGGAGGGATGGTACGGGAATGAACGCAAAGAGAGGCTATGTGCCGGAAGATGAGCGGAACTTCTCCGTGGAAGCGATCCATATAATGCAGATAGCGTCACGTCATGTCCGATATCTGATCAACGAAGGCTATGATCTGAAGCAGGCATCGACCTTTGTAGGCAATCATTTCCTGCTGTCCGAGAGGCAGCGATTGGCTGTCATGCGGAGTCTGGCGACGGATGAGCAGCATGCCGTCCGACAAAGCCGGCAGGTGCAGATATCTGATCTGGAAGGGAAAGAAGTGTGGATCGATGGATTCAATACGATCATCACTCTGGAGGTTATGCTGAGTGAGGGGATTCTGTTTGAGTGCATGGATGGCACAATCCGGGACCTGGCGGCGCTCAGGGGGACGTATCGGTTGATTTCGGAGACTTCGGAAGCAGTTCGGATGTTGCTTCAGACGCTTCAGAAAGCGCGGATCAGCAAAGCGACTATACTGCTTGATGAACCGGTGTCGAACTCTGGACGGCTGAAGGCATTGATAGCAAATATCGGAGAAGAATTCGCTTTTGGGCTGGATATACAGATTCTGAGAAATGTGGACAGATCCCTTTATGGCAGGGAAAATGTTATCACTTCAGATTCGGTAATTCTGGACCACTGTGTCAGCTGGGTAAATCTGGCTGTGGAGTGTATGAAAGAAACAGGGGCTCAGAGCATTCAGCTGTGGAACTGATTGAATGGAGGAAGATCCATGAATTATTATGACAACTTTAGATAGCCTGATCTGCCTGTGGATGATATAATGTAGGAAACTTCACTGGAGGCAGAAATATGTTTGTGGAAGATGAGAAAGACTATATTATGCGGATGATAGGGCAGATGGTCCGTGCGCTTGTTTCTGTAATCCTTGGGAAGGAATTCAGAATGGAAGAGCTGCCGGATGAAAACAAGTACGAAGTTTCCGGGAAACCGTTGGAGGAGTATTTGGGAATGGTAAATGCCGGACAGATCAATGAAGCGTTCGGTTTTATCAACGAAGGCAAGAGCGATAAGCCTTTGCAAGGCAGAGCCGAATGGTTTCAGATGAGATTGTCTTTTTGATTATGATCGGGACATGACAAATGAAAGAACTTCAATTTGCATTTAAGAATACGATTCCTATATTTTTTACTTATCTGTTCATTGGCATTGCTTTTGGAATACTGATGAGTGATGCAGGCTATGGAGTGCTGCTTTCTACGGCATCTGCATTTTTCATTTATGCCGGATCCATGCAGCTTGTGATGGTGCCAATGATGACATCGGGGGCATCTCTGCTGTCGCTTGCCTTAATGACTTTTTTTATCAACGCCCGGCATATTTTCTATGGCATAGGCTTTATCGAGAAGTTCAGGAGGATGGGATGGCGTTACCCATATATGGTTCTGACACTGACAGATGAGACTTATTCGATCCTTTGCTCTGTGAAATATGATAAGGGTCTTGATGAAGATAAGGCCTCTTTTCTGATTTCAATGCTTAATCATTTGTATTGGGTATTTGGTTGTTTCACAGGTGCTTGTGTTGGACGATTTCTTCAATTTGATATGCGTGGAATTGAATTTTCAGCTACAGCTTTTTTTCTGGTGGTTGTTGTTAATCAGTGGCGTCAGTATCGCTCAAAGCTGCCGTTTTTGACAGGTGCTGTATGCGCTCTGGGTTATTACCTGCTGCTTGGAAAAGACTATTTTCTGATTCCTGCCCTGACCACCTGCCTGGCTGCACTTTTCTGCCTTTGCAATCTCATTGAGAAGAAAGAGGGGTCCCGATATGACTGAGATGTTTTATCCTGTTGCAGTTATAGGCGTCATTTCGTTTGTCACCTGGATGCTTCGTGCCTTTCCTTTTCTGTTGTTTGGCAGCAGGCCGCTGCCAAAGACAATCCAGTATCTGGGTAAAGTACTTCCCCCTGCCATTATGACAGTGCTTGTGATTTACTGCCTCCGGGATACATCATTCGGTCAGTCACCATATGGTGTGCCGGAAGCGGCAGCCTGTGTGCTGGTGGTTATGCTGCAGATCGTGCGCAAAAATATGTATCTGTCGATCATATCAGGAACAATTTGTTACATGATCCTGATTCGAGTGTTTTAAAATGTTTCTGAAGATGAGAATTCTGTTTATATGGGGGGAGGAGAAAACTGCACCGGAAAACAGAATCAGAAGAGATGATACACTCTTTGTGAGTGATGAAGGTGAGAACAGCGTGATTAGTTGATATCGTTCATTATAGTTTGATACAAAATCTGAACCTGAATTGATTATAGTCTTATACACGTAATCAAGCTTCATACAGAAGAGGTAACGGTATGCCGTTCGCCTTTTGTGGAGGAGGCTCATTTATCTAACTATGTTAAATGATATTAGACCATAATAAACCAGACTGAGATATTATAAAACTATAATGTACATTCAGAAAACGCTGGAATAACCATGCTCTGCGCATTGCTGGAAAAGAAAATGGCTGATCATCGAGAAGGGTTTATGCGACCTTTAAACGACTTGTTCGTTTTTGTATGAAAGTATAATTCACCGTATCATTAGTTCACAAATATTTCACAGTAAAATTAGCACTCACTATTGACGAGTGCTAACAATAGTGGTATAACATAGTCAGAACAAAGGAAAAAGAGATGGCCGGAAGGCCAGAACCCTCCATCCCTTTGCGATTCAATAAAAAACCATTGATGGCAAAAGGAGGTTACGATTATGTTAATGCCCAGTATTTTTGGTGAAAGTTTATTTGATGACTGGTTTGATTTCCCGGATTTCCGTGACCTGGACAAAGCTGAGAGGAAGCTTTATGGCCGTCATGCGGATCGGCTGATGAAGACGGATGTTCATGAAGCGGATGACCATTATGAAGTAGATATTGATCTTCCTGGCTTCAAAAAGGATGATCTGCATCTGGAACTGAAGGATGGTTATCTGACAGTATCAGCTGCTAAAGAACAGGAGACGGAGAAGAAGGGGAAAGCTCTTCGTAAGGAACGTTTTGAAGGAGCTATGCAGCGGACATACTTCGTTGGAAAGGAACTGACAGAGGAGGATATCAAAGCGAAGTTTGAACATGGTGTCCTGAGCCTGACGATTCCGAAGAAAGAAGCCCCGAAGATTTCGGAGAAGAAGTATATCGCTATTGAAGGGTAAGCGGTAATACAATGAAAATAGTTGAATAGTCTGAGCTGTGGTGAGAATAAAGATTCTTGCCACGGCTCTTTTTTTAGAAACAAGCTGAACCTTTTCTCGGGCAACAAACAGAACCTCCATTCACAGAATAGCTGCAGGCATGGTCATTTTGCCGTTTTTAATAAAGTATCTCCGGCCAGTCGGCAGGTCGTCCATTCTTCCATAGGCACTGCGCCGAGGGATCGGTAGAAGTCGATTTCGGGCTGATTCCAGTCGAGACATGGTTCGAAGGAGTAGTGTTCGATGATTCGGTTATCTCGAACAGGGGGGAGAAGATCCTTCATGACAGAAGGATACACTATGCCTCAGCAATGACATTGTTGGGGAAGACAGATGGTGCTTCAGCTGCAGACGGAATCAGTTATCTTGATATCGTCTCCTTCATTAAATCCCACGGGTCTAATCCAAAAGCGGATCTGGTGGAATTATGGAAGAGAATCGTTTTCAACATGTGTGTTTCCAATACGGACGATCATTTGCGGAATCATGCTTTTCTGCTGAAACCCGGCGGGTGGTCTCTGTCGCCGATGTTCGATGTAAATCCGGAACCGATGGGAGATGAACTTTCCCTGAATGTTGATGAAACAGAGAATCGAATTCGGATAGAACTTGCAATTTCTGTTGCGGAACGCTTTGGGATCACAAAAAAAGAGGCAGAGGACATCACATATGGTTATAAATTATATTGAATATATTAAATTATAGCTGTTAATATGACTAAATATATGGTATAATAACCTCGTCAGGAGGTATCTGCCATGCGTTCCAAAGAGGTACTTAATCTTTTACGTGTTACCCGGCCTACGCT
>JAFVGK010000110.1 GCA_017475035.1 Blautia sp. | reverse complement strand
AGCGTAGGCCGGGTAACACGTAAAAGATTAAGTACCTCTTTGGAACGCATGGCAGATACCTCCTGACGAGGTTATTATACCATATATTTAGTCATATTAACAGCTATAATTTAATATATTCAATATAATTTATAACCATATTCATGGATTCAGCGCTATAGCCGATGAAACGGCGGCCATTTTTGCCGCTTTCAGGAAAACAGATTCACTGCTTCTTTGGATTGTTTCGATAAAACGCTTTTTGTCCGTCCCTCGTTCGCAAAGCCAGATATCGCGCTGATAGCGGTTGAACGGGTCTTCTACGGCCTGGAGATAGTGCGTTTTACTGATGCGGAGTGTGTTTTGAATCTTTAGGTGCTGTGCTTCCATAGGTTTCTCCTTCATTACATCTGTTTAGAAAGCTTTATTGAAACGGAAGATCATCATCTGATAAGCCGTCAAAAAAGCCGTAATAAGCCATTTCTTCATCATAATAATCCGGGATTTTTTCTGTGCTCCCGTCAGGAAGCGTTTCTTCAGATACCGGAATATTGAGCTGGTCTGCCGCAGGCCACCTGATTTTATATTGCCATCTTGCCGTCTCTCTGATGAATGGATGATCGTTCTGCATCATTTTTTGAAGCCACAGCCATTGGTTTTCATCCAAATGGGATGGCAGGGACATCAACAGGTTTAATTCCAGGATGTTTTTTTCAGAGAAGGGCTGTGGCTGCTCTTGAGGAGTTGTATTTGCCATGGTTTCCTCCATAATTATTCATCTGACTACACGTCCGAAAACAATGAAACTGTCTAAATCTCTTACGACAATCGGATCATATTTTTTATTATATGATACAAGGACAGGCAGGTTCTTTATTTCATGAAACACATCATCTTCATCTTCCCGGATCTGGTAAATTTTGATGAAGCAATCCCCCCGATACCCGAATAATCCGATATCACCGGGAGATAAATCCTGTGTCTTTTCTATCCAGATCAGCTGTCCGTCCACGAAGAAAGGATTCATGCTGTCCCCGTCGATACATACGGCAAAATCCGCCTTGTCCGGCACGGCATCCTCCGGATATTCCCTTATTTCCATGTTTTCCTCTGAAAGGAAGTTTCCCAACCCTGCAGATGGCCTTAAATAACTGAAAGGCATCCGTACGAGCTTTGTTTCATTTTTTGGAATTGACAGCTTGAACCTTTCTGACTCAATGACCAGCTGCCGGATTTTTTCCAGTAAGGCGAGGCCTTCTTTATCCAGCTCCGGAAGGCTGCTGTATTCGGTACTGCCTATGAAATACCGGAGGCCATCAGGTATCTGCAACACGTAACACAGCGCAAAAAGCTGGTAAGCGTTGGGGACGGTAGTTCCCTTTTCCCATTTATGGACGGCAGGAATGCTTAACTCGACGCCATAATCACGGAGGCAGTCGCACATTTCTTTCTGCGTCATGTGCATGGCTTTCCTGGCGGCTTTGATCCGCTCGCCTATAAGGTTCCCGGCCTGCGCCTGCCTGGCATTGTAAAGGCTGCCCATGAAGAACCCTCCTCCCATAACGAAGTCCTGTATGATGACTCAATGTCTTCGAATGACGATTTTGCTGCTTCAGCAGTTGGGCTGCCAAAGGCAAAGTCAGTCTCTTTTTTTACAGTATAACAGAGGGAAGCCAGTATGTCAACAGAAAAAATATCTTATAAGTAAAAATTTATCTATTAAGAAAAAATGTTGACAAAGTACTTCTCGACTCATATAATAAAATGCACCAATATAATCTGATTCTGCGGATTGCTTCACAGCGGAGTGCCTCCTGAGTCTCGCCTGCCGGGTCGGAGCTTTTCGTCTGATTATGAAACGATTCATTGGAGGAGGCGGAATGCATATGTATCAATGGAATGAGCCAGAGAACATACAGGTTCTCAATGACGATGAAAAACATAAAGAATTCTATCTGGTTGAGGATGGTCTCCGGATCCACTCAAAACTGGATTTTCCTGAGGAAACGGCAGATAAATATCCGTTGGTCATTATTATTCACGGATATACCGGTCATATGGAGGAAGCACATATTACTGCTGTCGCCAGAGCTGCCACAGAGTCCGGCTTTGCGGCACTGCGTGTGGAGCTGTATGGACATGGCGGCAGCGACGGCCTCTTCAAGAACCACACCTTATATAAATGGGTCACACAGGCCCTGGCTGTGGTGGACTATGCCAGAGGGCTGGATTTTGTGACTGATGTGATTCTCTGCGGACATTCACAGGGCGGCCTGACCGTGATTCTCACTGCCGCTATGAAGCGAGATGTTCTGAAAGCCCTTATTCCGCTCTCGCCGGCAAACATGATCCCGGAGTACGCCAGACAGGGAAATGTGCTGCATGCACAGTTTGATCCCGAAAACATACCGGATACTCTTACTGTTCTTCGCCAGGGAGAACCAGCAGAAATGGACGGAAACTACATTCGTGTAGCCCAGAGTATCCATGTGGAAGAAGCCATCCGTCAATATAAGGGACCGGTGCTGATCGTCCACGGTGATGAGGATGAGGCGGTACCGGTAGAATACGGTATTGACGCAGCAAAAAGCTATGCGAACGCAAAACTGGTTCTGATTCCGGGGGATACCCATTGCTACAATTTACATCTGGATCAGATGACGGAGGCGGTTAAGGAATTTCTTGCGCAATTCAGATAAGGATAGCCGCGAAAATAAATGGGACAAGTCTCACAGGATAAATCACTGTAGGCGAGGCGGAGGAGGAAGCCGATGCGGGCATCGACGACCGACGACAACGAAGCATACAGTGATTCAGACGCGAGAATTGATCCATTTATGTATGCGGCAATCCTTAGGTTATGCCTGTAAACGGAAAGAGTGTAATACTAAACAGCGGAGGATTCAAAATGTGGAAGTGTCCGAAATGTGGCCGCAGCTTCAGGAATGAGAATCAGAGCCATTATTGTGGAAAAGCGCCGGAAACGATTGACGATTATATCTTTATGCAGGATGAAGAAATAAGAAACCAACTTCATCAGGTCAGAGATGCTATCCGTGATGAATTGCCGAATGCAAAGGAGAAGATATCATGGTCTATGCCTACATGGTGGCTTGGACACAATATTATACATTTTGCAGCTCAGAAGAAGCACATCGGGCTTTATCCTGGACCAGAGGCTGTGGCTTTTTTCTCGAAGAAGCTGGATGCATATGGGTACCGATACAGCAAGGGCACAATCCAGATTCCATACTCCGATGACCTGCCGCTTCATCTTATCTCTGAAATTGCTGGCTGGTGCCGGGACACGGGGAATCACGCATGATCTATAAATAAAGTCCATGATTCCTGGAGGCAGCCGTTACTAAAATCAAATGCTCCTGCGTCCCGTTTCCGCCTCGATCCTTGCTAAACGACGCCCACCGGTAAGCACCAAATCTACAGTCAGTGGGAATCCACTCATTTTGTATAGAAAAACCTGCAAACTCAAGTGAAAAATGCAAAATAGCTGCTTTTCGTGTATGTGGGCGACAAAAGGTCATGCAAAAATGAACTCGTTCATTTTTGCATGACCTTTTGTCGTCTGAATCATTTAACGATGAAAACCGATAAATTTTATAACAGCGATTGTTTTATTGTATCTTACAGTAGAAGGACAGCATGTATTTCCTGCAAGGTCCATCTCTTGGCTTGGAACATTCAGATTCACCATTTTGTCATGGATTTTTAGCGTTAAGGTAATCCTCATAAGGGAAGGAAAGAAGATCGCAGGCTTCAGGAATGGAAATGCTTTTCGTATCAGCAATTTCCTCGACGGCATGAACCAGCTTATCTTTGAGTGAATCAGCACGTTCCTTTTCAGAATCAGCGCGTTCCTTTTCAGCCTGGATCTCGTCTCTCATTCCTTGCTGACGCAGTGCCAGTTCTTCCCTGCTCTCAATCAGTCGGCGGATCTCTGTGTCGCTCCATAATTCAAAAGCACCTTGGATGGCAGGCTCAATAACAGAATCTTCTTTTGCTGACATTTTTATATCCTCATAGGTTTGGGCTTTGAAAATATCGCCCAGGCATCCGTTTGCCATTTCACGTCACCATCAGTTGCCAGGTCTGTTTTCCTGAGGCTGATGAGATACGGCTGGAATTTCTTTGTAAGAATACGGCGTGAGTTTCGCTCCATCATGCTGAAGTGAGGATAGAGAGGAGTATCCTCTTCCAGCAGATCAAAGTTAAGAAACCGATGCGGATCTCAGCTTTATGCGGTGGTATCGGGCAGACAGGAAAATCGAGATATTGTCTGATTCAATCCATAGCTCGGAACCTTCAGATTCGGCATTTGGTTATTGTTTTTTTGCGTCAAGGTAATCTTCATAAGAGAAGGAAAGAAGATCGCAGGCTTCAGGAATGGAAATGCTTTTCGTATCAGCAATTTCCTCGACGGCATGAACCAGCTTATCTTTGAGTGAATCAGCGCGTCCCTTTTCAGAGTCAGCACGTTCCTTTTCAGAATCAGCCCGTTCCTTTTCAGCCCGGATCTCGTCTCTCATTCCTTGCTGGAGCAGTGCCAGCTCTTCCCTGCTCTCGATCAGCCAGCGGGTATCCGCATCGCTCCATAATTCAAACGCAGCCTGAGCGGCAGGCTCAATAACAGGATCTTGTTTCGCTAACATTTTTAAATCCTCATAGGTATGGGCTTTGAAAAATTTCGCCCAGACATCCGTTTGCCATTTCACGTCATCATCTGTTGCCAGGTCTGTTTTCCTGAGGCTGATGAGATACAGCTGGAATTTCTCTGTAAGAATACGGTGTGAGCTTCGCTCCATCATGCTGAAGTGAGTATAGAGAGGAGTATCCTCTTCCCACAGATCAAAGTCAAGAAAACCGATGTGGATCGCGGTTTTTGTATTTTTATATGAATCGCCCTTGCTGAGGTTATTATAAGTCCTGCAAAGATACTGCAGGCTGCGCTCCGGCCAGTCCTTATAATCGACAACCTGCACTTCGATATCCACCTCAACGCTGTCATTCATTTCCAGGTGAACATCCAGAATAAACTCTTTATCTCCTATGGTATTTCCGGGCATATATGGGTTCAGAATACGCAAGGAGCGGATCTGTTTCCTGTCAATATGCATCGCGGAACTGATCACAGCCCTCAGGACGGTTTCATCAGCCTGGAGAATGCCTTTTACCAGAAAATCGTTTGTCAGGCGGAACGGAAGAGGGCCGTTTTCAGCCCTCCAGTCCGTCGAAAGGAAGTCTTCATCATGGAGTCTGATAAAGCCCTTGCTTGTCGAAATTTGTGAATTGCTGTCAAAATTTGTCGAATCGTACACCGAAAAGTACCCCCTATCTATTCACTTGCAAATAATAATATATCTGCAATCGTTAGGTTCACTCATCCGGATAAGATTCGCCATATAGTCAGTATACCATAGTGGATTATTCTATGCAAGAGCGAAATATCTCCAGGCTCCGTTCCACCATCTCCGTAGGGACGCAATATGCAATCCGGAAGTGTCCGGGACAGCCAAAGCCGTCGCCGGGGACGAGCATCAGATCTTTTT
>JAFVGK010000109.1 GCA_017475035.1 Blautia sp. | reverse complement strand
TCCATTCGGACTGCCTCCTTTGCTTTTTCAGTGGCTTGCGAAACCAACTGTATTATAGCAAAGGAGGCTTCTTTTGTCCGCAACAACGCTACTGCTCATGCCATTCTCCCCAGCATAGCTGGGGGATTAGGATTATTCATTTATCCTTACCTTAGCAATCGAAACTTTAACAGAATGGCCCGCTGGCAACGCGGCCATAAAACCGCTGTTGATTACGACCTTACTGCCTCATACATCACGCGATTCACGCAGCGGATAACCGATGACCATCGTATGAAATTGATAGGGCTCCGCTTAAGACGCCAGCCAGACGGCAGCTTCGCAGCCTGTGATTCAACTACCAGATCTGCCTGGGGGAAGTGTCTGGCCGATATCCGTTGGGGAAAAAACAAAGATACACGAGAGCTTCCAAATACGCTTGAAGTGGTCGTATATTCTATTTCAACCCACGAACCCGTGTACTACAGGACTTTTCCTGGAAACACCATGGATATGTCAACCATAAGAACCATCATTTCTGACATGAAGGCGGCCGGCATTCGAGACTTAACGTTCATAACGGACCGAGGTTATACTTCAGGAGACAATATTGTCAGCATGATCGAAGCTGAGATTCCTTTCATCATGTGCGCTAAAACATGCCAGAAGCCAATTGCACCGCTTTTGCTGGACATTGAGTACACACCGGAAGGGACGCCTAAAGGTATGGAACACGACACTTCGAGGCATATCTGTTACAAGCAGTTTGATGTTCCGCCCTATAAGGACAAAAATCCAGACGGTAAAGAAATAGTCGTTGAAGGGCTAAAGGCCAATGTGTATCTGAACTTGCGTACACGTCTCGAAGAACTCCTTTTACTTGATGAAAAAATGGAAGCTGAAGAAAAGGAGCTGAGGAAAGCCGTTAAGGAGGGCTATTGTCCGCCAGACATTAAAAAATACAATGCGTTGTTTATGTACCACAAGGTGGTAATCAACGAAAATGACGGAAAGCGCCATCTTGATTACACAAGAAATGATGAACGATACGCAAAGGACCGTGCAGTGTGCGGCTTCTTCTCATCAATCACCTATAAAGTAAACCAGGATGCAAAAGAATCACTGGAAACGTACAGGCTACGGGATGAACAGGAAAAATATTTCGGTCAAATGAAGGATCAGATGTCTTTCCATACACAGAGAAACTCCAGCGAAGATGGAAAAGACGGACGGCTGTTCACACTCTTTGTGGGGCTGGTACTTAGTTCAAAACTCCGTTGGTATTGGAATTCCACAAACATGCGTGATGAATATGAATCCAGTCTCGACATGTTGGATGAGATGGAAACCATAAGATTCAGCGAATATACCGATGGCACTTCACACATGACAACATTTTCGGCAAAACAGGCAAAGATTTGCGATGCCTGTAATGTTGATGTTCCTAATGAATGTTTGCCACGTGCCTTAAGGGAAGCAAAAGAGCGTAGACAAAATCCAAAAAAACGTGGCAGACCCAAGAAGGTCGAATAACATCATAATGCAATCGTAGGTGAGGATGGGGCAGTGCATCCTCACCTCAATGAATTCTACTTAGAAAATATCTCAAAAATCAGAATTCATCAGCGAGGAGGTTGCGGAATATTTCATCGAGTACGAGACTAAGATAAGTCTCCTGCTTCCCGGAAGAAAGTTCTTCTTCCCCCATGGAAACAGCTGTTATTGCTCGAGTGCCGTATCCGGCAATTTCCGCAGGTTCTGGAAAAAAGCATTTCCTGACTTTGTAATGACAACGCGTCCACGTGCGTATGATTTTCGGCATCATTTTGCATGGGCAAACTTGAACCGGTGGGCAGAAGAAGGTCGTGACGTGAACGTCATGCTTCCTTACCTTATGCGTTACATGGGGCATCAAAGCGTAACGGAAACGTTGTACTATTTTCACTTTGTCCCTGAATTCTTCCCGACGTACAAGGCCATGTCCTTGCCGTTTGAAAACCTGCTCCCGGAGGTGCCTGATGAAGAATAAGAAAAATGCTTCGACCGACAGCCGTGTGTTCTGGAGCATGTCCAGGGAATTTACTTCGCATAAGCTTCCAGACATAAGAAAGGCCAGCCAAAATACCGTTAAGGCTTACCGCGAGGGCTTGAATAAATTCATAGACTACCTCGAGGCTGAGAAGGGCATCGCCAGAACTGAGCTGTCATTTGATGATTTTGGCAAGGCAAACATAACGGATTTCCTTGACTGGATGCTGAACACGAAAAAATATGCGATAAAGACATGCAACCTTCGGATTACGGCGATAATTGCACTCCTTGAATACGCAGCCAACGAGGACAGCGGAAACTTCATGGCAATCTACCTGGATGCCCGCACTGTCAAAGGGATGAAGGTGCAGCCCGGACCTATCGAGTACTTTGAGGGTTACCAGATTAAAGCTCTTTTGGCCGCCCCTGATACGGGAACCAAGGTAGGGCGCCGAAACCAGATGATGCTGATTCTGTATTACGATACCGCAGCAAGGATTTCGGAACTGCTGGAAATGACCATGGACCAGCTTCATCTTGACGCGGAAGTGCCGTATCTAACAATCCTTGGAAAAGGAAGGAAATACCGCAACATTCCGCTGATGGATAAAACGATACAGCATTTGAAAAGATATATCAAGGAATTCCATCCTATCTTCGGACTCGATCATCCGTTGTTTTATACCAGGACGCATGGCTGTCAACATGCACTGTCAAGCGACACTGTTGAGACAATGCTGAAAAGCTACTGCAAAGCCTGTATGCGAATCGGTGTTTCAATGCCCAATCATCCGCATTGTCATATGATACGTAAGACCAGGGCAATGGATCTCTACAAAGGCGGCATGCCACTTTCTCATATCCAGCAGCTGCTCGGGCATGAAAGCATGTCTACAACATCAGGTTTTTATGCGTTCGCCACTTTAGAAACGCTTGCGGAATCTATGAAAAAGGCAAACCTGGAGGGCTCTTCCGGTTCTTCCGAGGGGAAGAAATGGAACGATGAGGAAGTCTTAAAGAAGCTTTACTCGCTTTGAGTAAAACACTATCCCGATGTTTTCTGATGGTTTCTCTAATATATCAAGCGGCAAGGCAAAACATCGGGATAGTCAAAATATCGGTATAGTCGGTGTACAACTTGTAGGGAATGGTATAAGTAGCTACTGCCTTTTTGAAAACGGACTGGAAGTTTGCGGCTGAATCATTATAAAAAAGCCCGCCGCCCACGATCATGCGGGAATGGTCGTCAATGATACAGATTGCATACACCCTGCGGCTTTTTCCATCCTCGGTGATGTGCGGAAAATAGCATGTGTCTGTCTGGAACATTTTTCCAAAGGCATCTTCCTCGAAAGCTTTTCTGTCCCGCATGTTGGGGTTCCTGGCATATTTAAGATCGTTATTTTTTATAAAACGCTGCACAGCACATACGCTAACTTTTGGCGGATAATATCAACAAATTGAGGAAGTATATTCCACTGAAGGGCGGCATTCCATCTGTCCCTACGATGTCCCGCATGATTGCTTCCATTGACATAGATATGTTGAATTATACTTTCATGGCATGGGTAGGCTCCTACGCTGACACCCGAGGAAGAGACATAGCAGTGGACGGGAAAGGGCTTAAGGCAGGGACCCGGAAGATCATGGATGAAAAAACGCCATACATCCTAAACGCAATTGATAAGCAAACCGGGTTAGTAGTTGGGCAAATGCCCATAGATGGAAAGACAAACGAGGCAGGAATTCTGCCGGAGTTTTTAAGGATTCTGCAATTGGAAGGAAGCATAGTCACGATTGACGCGATCGGGACAACGGAACGGATCATGGACACACTTCACGAGATGAAAGCACATTTTGTGCTGCAAGTAAAGATGAACTGTCCGGTGCTATATGAAGAAATCAAGAACCTTATTGAAGATCTGAATAGGGAGAAAGAACAAGATGCGGAAGAATTCCACAAAAAATATGAAGATGTATACAGCGATTACGCTCCTTTTGTGGAACAGAACCGCGAAAGATACGAATATCGGAGAATGACAGAATATCATGATCCAGAAGGCATAAAAGCGTTCAAGGAAGAACGGCCATATATTGAATGCGTAGGACTTAGCAGGCAGATACGAATAAAAAAAATAAAAGATACAGACGGAAATGATATAACACCAGGCTTAAAGGAATTTCTTGAGAAGGGTAGTAGTAAGCAGCCATTGCCAAAAGAAGGGGATGGGATGTCTGATAGCATCCAGAGTGTTGGGATTATATCTGATGTTATTCTTACAGCAGAGGAAATGGCAAAGATAAAACGTGGCCACTGGAGTATCGAGAACAGCCTTCATCATGTTCTGGATGTAACTATGGGGGAGGATGGATGTACAATAAAAAAAGGACGGGTTGCTGCTGCAACACTGAGAAAGTGCGCATATAACATAGCCAGGATACTCCAGCAAGGAAAATATAAAGCGCTAACACTTGTGGTGGATGTATTCGACAAGATTATGAATGACCTTTCATTGGGATTGGATTTGATCTTCAAGCCAGTGGCAAAAATCATATAGGCAATAAGGAAAAAAGATAAATTGAATATACAAATTAGAGCAATTCACCCGAGTATAGGGTTTTTTGCGCTTTTTTCAGCTGCCCCTGTGAGCGGGGATGGAATTATAGCCTTTGGAAGGCATTATCGTAAAGGAGGTGGGCGAACAGGGGCGGCAAATTGAATATAACCCGTTCGTGAAACAACCCTGCGATTTCGCCATCGCGCATTGCCGTTTCGCCTGCTTTGTGGTATAATTTTATGGGTTTTTTGGGCAATTGTACTATTCGAAAGCGATAATAGGAGGATGATATAGATGTTGCGCGGGAGGTAGGCGCTTTTTTAGGACATGCTGCCGGACGATAGGAAGGTATTGCGGCCAGATGAGTCGAAGGTAAAACCTGAAAAAACTTTGGCTTTACTAACGAGCAGGCCATGAATGCACTGGGATTGTCTGTGGAAGAGCAGGCAAAACTGGCAGGCAGTGTCTGAGGGCTCGAAGAGCCGGTTTTGGGATTGGGAATGGAAAGTATACCCCGGCTTTGCTCCATGGCAGTACTCTTTCCAGTACAGGTGTAGGATCTTTTCGCAGTCTCAAAAGGGAAGAAGCTGGAAGACGAAGAAGAAAAGGAAACATTATCTCCCGAAGTAAAAGAGGGCATAAGTAGTTAAGGAAAGCTTGTGGAAAAGAATGAATTACTGCAGGTGTTTTGACAAGGAGTTTATTTATGGGATTTGAGCTTCATGCAGTGCCATTAAAAGGTCATGTCTATCGTTACGAACAATATCTTCGAGATCCTGAAAGTGAGCGGGAAAAACGGGAATTCGCATCTTACTGTTACAGTGTTCTCACAGAAGAAGCAGTTAAGAAGATGCGGAAAGATTTTCGGTTTAAATGTTCCGTTGAAGTTGTCTCCATGAATACGGCGTATGCGGTCGGAATGAATTATAACGATTATTTGACGAAAACTTCAGAAGATTATAAAAGAATGGCAGAAGAGGAAGTAAGAGAGATCATTTCCAATGCGGAACAATCCGCTGCATGGAGGATCGTCAATTATCTGTATAACAACGGAGGCGTGATTGACAGCTGGCCGGAAAAGAGGATCCATATCGCTTTTCCCCGGGTGATCGATTCAAGCGTATCCGATCCAGAGGTTGTAATGATGATTGCCGTTGCCATCAATGACTATCTGGAAAATGAGGTCACGGCAGCTTTCCACTTTCCACGCTCGGTATACCATAATGAGAAAGCAGAGAAAATTGGAGATGCTTGGAGATGAGGAAACACGAACGAGAAATACTTTTCAGATGGTAAACTACATCTTCGCGGTCTATTTTCTTATGGCTGCAGTGTTCGGGCTTGTCACATGTCTGAAAACGCAGGATGTATGGGATAAGATCCTGTACGACAGTACTCTGTTTGTTTTTGTGCTAAATGCGATCGACGCACTTCCCTCAACAGTGGGGATGGTTGTCAGGACAGTGGGAACGATCGTTGGATCTGTCCTGCTTTCTATTCCAGCATTGATGATGCTCTTGGTTTACGGGATGTGCTGGTTGCAGCCTGCCGGTTGGATTCTTACGACTATATATTTTCTTGCAGCGGTCCTTCTCATCAGAGGAGGACGGAAGACCGTGAAAAACAGAGACCGTGAACTGCGCAGGATCGAGAGTGAAATGGAAAAAGCGAAAGCAGCCATGAGCGATGACCCGTACAGGGAAAAAAGAAAGAAGTATAACGAGGTCGCTGAGACACTGAGAAAGGCATGGAATTAACAGTGGGACAGGGGACGGTTCTCTGTCCCACTGTTACTCCCGGGCATTTGAAATTCCAGCCCTTCGGGCTCTCCCGACGCTTCGCGCCTGAATTTCTCATACCCGGGAGTGACACCTTCCGCTGTTCCAACCGTGCCTGGAAAAGCGGACGCACCGCCGGATCGGGACAGGGAACTGGTCTCAAGGCGGGACAGAGAACCGTCCCCTGTCCCGACCTGTCAGCAAACTTGGTGCTGAATTTGTCGTGGAGTTCCTCTACCACATAATCACAGATGAGAGCCTTGAAAGGGTAAACCAGGGCTTTCCGGAATGCCTGTGCCGTGCGCCCATTGGGGAACAACGCTGCGGAAATAATATTTGTGTCAATCATGACCCTCATGGCAGTCACTCCTTCTTTTGCGACTCCATGAACGAAGCCCTCTGGGGAAGCCTTGTTGAAAAGGTGACAGTTTTCGGTAAAGATGACATCCGTTTTCTGCTTCCTTGTGGGACGGAGATTAAAGCTTAAGAGCCATAAGAATTTGCGCTTCACTTCGGATCTTAGGAGGTGGGGCGCCATTTTTTGCGTCTGGTAATGGAAAAGCCCGTTGGCCAATGATAATTATGGCTGCCCCAACCGAGGATGCTGCAGATCGTTATATGCTTTTTTCTATTCTTATCAATGCGATCTCATTAGGAAGCATATCCAATGACAATTCCAGGCACCTGTTCTCAGTGCTGATATTTCGAAATGATACTTTGGGATGAACGGTACTGCGATAGTAATTTACAGGCTGTTTGGATGTGCTGACGAAGAAATCATTCTCTTTCCAGAGATCCAGAATGCTTCCGGCATTCTCGTTCACTTGATATATCCTGACCTGATATAATCCGTTCTCAACATTATGTATCCGATAGTCATATCTGATACGTTCCATATCTTCGAAATACAGACCGAGCTTTTCTCGGGAAATATCCATTTCATCCGTCATGTAGTAGTAGTAATTAAGCTTCCGGGAATTGTGACATACTATCGAATAGTTTCCATAACCGTCAGAAGTGATCATGTAGCTATTTGTCCGACCAAGACATCTGTTGAACAGCTTGTTTGCAAATACAAACGCATAACCTGCCGGCTTAATAATGCTGTCCTTTGTAAGGAGACCGAGTCCTCCATGAAGGATTTCTTCGGCATCTGTAAACTCAGACTGGCGGTCAGACCCATAGAAGTAAGAAAGACTGTCTGCTTCACCTATGCTTGTGATCAGCGACTGCAGATTCATCGCACCGCGATAGCAGCTGTCGTTTATAAAATTTCGTGAAGAAAGAGTCTGATTCCATTCTGTAACATACAACTCTGGTCCTTCAAAGGAATATTTCTTCATGACCCTTCGGATCTCTCTCAGCGAATGAACCAGAAACAGAGGATCTGTGCTGCGGCTTGCGTAAGCATCATTTACGTCATCTTCCTTGATATACGCAAATATTTTGACTGAAAAGAAGTCCGGCAGCGGTGCATGCCGATCCCACAGTTCAAGAAGCCTGCAAAACATCTTTCTGTTGAAAAGACCAGTGCTGCCGCACCCGCCGAAAGCAGCTCCCGGAAGCAGCTTCCGGAATACATGGTGAGATTTACTGAACAGATTCAAATAGTAAACAAGCATTTCTTCCGTCTGCTCGTTACCCTGGCTTCCATCCCATAGTTCATATTTCCATTTCTGTACTTCCTCTCTTCCATATCGCCGGAGTATGTGCTTTATAAACTCTTCAAGAAGTGATTCCCACTGACATAGATCGAAACCCTCATAACCAGAGTGGGTATTTCCATCCTGATAGACTCTGCGCTGGAGACTTCCGAGTACAACCTTAGGCTCCATTCCCAGATCCAGGAATGGAGTGATATTATGCTCCACAAGAAAGTCGAGTATCTGATCTATCTTGCGGAAATAATATCTGCCATCGCCGGCATTCGTTTGTACCAGCAATTTCTCGGAAAACAGATTCCATATCCGGACATAGTCAAAATCCAGCTTTGAGCGGAGAAGAAGAACATGCTCCTGAATGCCCGCATCCAACAACTCAGAAGCAGAGGAGATGTTGATTATCTTATTCCAGTTCTTCTGATATGTGCTGAATTTGTCTGCGTCAGCTTCTGCCGGGATTTGCTGATCAGAAACCTCATTTGCTGAATTTTGCTGAAGATAATTCACCAGCCGTTCCTCAAGGGAGCCTTCGCGAGCATCGCCTGCATCCGGAATATCTTTGGTTACAGACCTTCGGTACTCAGAAGGATTGATTCCATAAACGGCTTTAAAAGCCCGGTTGAGAAGTGCTGTGTTGGAAAAGCCGTTATCGACGGCGATGCGCGTAATCGTGTGGTCTGTATACAGGAGGTCATCTAATGCGTGAGCCGCTCGCACTTTGCGCAGATATTCCTCGAAAGTCACGCCCCACTCCTTTTTGATATAGCGGGAAAGATAAGCGCTGGAGAGATAAAGGCTGCCCGCCATCTCCTTCAGTGTTATCGCCTCATTGTAATTGGCGTTTATATACCGGCTGATTTTATCCATGCGCTCAGCATTTTTATCTTTTTCGAGGCCGCTGTTATATTGCGTAAGAGTAAAATTAAGCTGAATGTTCTCCAGAAGGGAATAAAAGGAACTGAGAAATCCAAGTGATCCTGGCGCGCTTCCCAACTGCACATATTGATACAAAAGGCGGCGTATCGCGAGCCGAAGAGAACCATAATTCTCATTTTCGTCTGAAACAGTATTACACCATATCAAGGTATGCACTGTGTCAGAGCCCTCTTCAAAAACAGATAGAGGTATCCGAATGGAACATAGGAGGCTGCCCGGAGCAATCCTGACAGAACATTCCCTGTCAGCGTTGACCACGATGATGTCGTCAGGCTTCATCGTGTATTTTTTTCCGGAAACAACAAGCTCCATACTTCCTTCGAACATGAAAAAAAGTTCCGGATCGGACAGGATGCGCTTTGCGTCAAACATATTATCGATGATACGAATCAGATATTTGTCGATTGATAAGTCGGGTCTCATATGGAAATCCTCTGGTGTTCTCAATGCATTGGACTTTGCTTTTCCTTTATTATACTCGTGAACGCAATTAACTTCCGTTTTTAGGATGAAAAATGTGTGCGTTCACTCGTTATACCATTTATGTAACGGACGTGATTTACGTTATCGAGTATATATTATGAATGTCAATTTTTTGCAATGCAATCATGACCTTTGTTGAATGGAAATAAGAGAAAAAGAAAAAACGGTAAAAATCATGACCTTGATGCGTCAGCTTTGATGGTGCGTGTTCCTCATCCGAAAAGTAAAATATGCGTATGAAACAAAAGCAACTTTGAAGAGGCAGCTTAGAGGAGGCATTTTATGAATACAAGCCAAAGAAAGGGGTCGTTTTATGAATAAAATAGTTAATCCGATTATCCCTGGTTTCACACCAGACCCAACCATCTGCCGTGTTGGTGACGACTTCTATATCGCGGTCTCAAGTATGGAGCTTGATCCGGGAATTCCGCTTTACCACAGCAAAGACCTTGCTCATTGGGAACTGATCTGCAATGTCATGTCTGCGGACAATGGATTCCATGTCAAGCAGAATACAATGATCGGCGGAATGATGGCTCCGACTCTTCGGTATCATAACGGCACGTATTACATTATCGCAGCGAATTTCAGCCATGACGGTAATTTCATCGTCACTGCCGAGAAGCCGGAAGGACCATGGTCTAAGCCTCACTGGCTCACGGATGTTCCGGGCATCGATGCCTCCATTTTTTTCGACAACGATGGCAGGTGCTATCTCATCGGAACCGGCATGGTCTGGAAGAACGAAGGCGGACGCATGGAGAGGGGCATCTGGATCGCGGAATATGACTTAGAGAATTATAAGCTGATCGGTGAACCCTTTACGATCTTCAACAGTGCGCTGAGAGTGGGATCCGCACCGGAATCCCCTCACATTTATCATATCGGTGACTATTATCATCTGATCATCGCAGAGGGCGGCACGGAACACTATCATGCGGTAATGCACGCGAGAAGCAAGGAACTGTTCAGCTTCTTCGAGGCCAACCCGGCGAACCCGGTACTGACACATCGCCATATGGGATTCTCAAGCCCGATCATCAATATCGGACACGCGGACATCACGGATCTTCCTGACGGCAGCTGGGCAGCGGTGATGCTCGGTACAAGACTGGTGGACGGGACAAAGCTTCTTGGCAGAGAAACCTTCTATTGTCCGCTGGTCTGGGAACGCGACTGGCCGCTGTTTTCACCAGAGACCGGAAAGGTCGAGTGGGAGTATGAAGCACCAGCTTCCCTTCCCTGGACGGAGTATCCGGCACCGGCGACACGCTTCGACTTCGATGATGAGAAGTTGGATCCCCGCTGGGTCAATTGGGGGACACCTTACGGAGATCCTTACCGCATTGCAGATTCAAAGCTGTACATCCGCTGCATCCCCCAGGATCTGAATAATAAAATCCGCACGCTGGCAGAAGAAAAAGAAGTCGTGTACGACCACTTCGCTCCACTCTTCGGGATACGTCAGACACAGCCGGTGCAGACGGCTGCCGTGCAGATGTATTTCAAACCGGAAGAAGGGGAGAGCGCAGGATTGGCGATGATCCGCGCTATGAATCATCAGCTGCATTTCGAACGCTGCTGTGAAGACGGAAAACAGCTGCTCAGGCTGGTATTTACAACCTGCAAATTCAACACACTTCCGTATTTCCCGGGATTCAAGAGCGAAAACTGCTGCGAAGTATTGGCACAGACGGAATGCGACAGGAATGAGATCGTGCTGAAAGCAGAGATGAATGGTACAGATTTCCGCTTCTACTGCGGAAACCCAGAGGATGACCTGAAGGAATTCGCGACTGTTGACGCCAAAATCATCTGCCCTGAACAGATCGGGTGCATGACCGGTAACCTCATCGGGATCTACGCGACCGGAAACGGGAAGGACAGCAGCAGCGAAGCGTCGTTTGACTGGTTTGAGTTGAAATAGGGCAGAGGAAGATTTTCTCTTCCCTCGGTTTCGGCGGGAAGCAAGCCTCCGAAAGGTGACGGAATCCATGCTGTCTTGATGGTGTGGATAAAGCAGTACAGGAAACGATATATATGGTTTTATATATGAAGGAGTTATTACAAAGTAAACTCGTGGTCTAAAAAGAGTGTATTCGATGTGCATGACGAGCGATTTTTTCACGTCGGATACATTGAAAGTTAAGAGTGTAACTGACGTGGATCTTAAACCAACTGGAATGATAAACGACAGGGGCATATACATAAACCCTTGTAAATACACAATGTCATTAACTTTGCAAAACAGACATGATGGCCGGTAGTCAACGGATACCATTATTTCAATCCAAAGCTGTACCAAATCAGCCCGGCAGGTAAATTGTAAACACCAGAAAAGGACCCTTCTGAAAAGGGACGCTAT
>JAFVGK010000010.1 GCA_017475035.1 Blautia sp. | reverse complement strand
CTCATTTTTTCGCCTTTCGCTTTCGTTTTGTCAGTTTCCGGAGCTGTGCCGGCTTCAGCTTATGATCAATACGTTTTTTCTGTATGCGTCTGACCGTGTACGTGCGGAATGGATATCCGTCCTCGTTGAATCCGTCATACACAGAATCCTTGTCGAGATAATATCCTGCAGGCACACGAGGCTTGTCCGTCATGGCGTGCCCGGTGATGACTGTGTCCTCGCCCTTGACTTCCTGAATGTTTCTTGAATGGCTCCATGAAGCGTCTGATATGCGCTCGCATGTGATCGGAGACTTTGCAATGTACTCACCGAGGTCCTTGCCCTGGTCCCTTTTATCCTGCAGGTACTCGAAGTAAACTCCTCCATACTGGCGCCAGTAATCCTTTATCAGAAATTCGGCGCCCTCGATCCTGTTCACGATGACATGTATGTGCCATCCGTTTTTCGGGCCGACCTCAATATTCCGCATCCAGAAGAGTTCATAGTATCTTTTGCGGTATTCTTTCCGGACGTAGTTGGCAAAGTCCTTGAACATCTTCTTTGCGTCCTTCATGTCTTCCGGCCTCTGCTCTGTGCGGAATGTGAGCGTACAGACAAGATCGTCCTCGTTGAAATACTCCTCAACCATCCTTCCGGCTTTCCGCTGCTTCCGGCGCTGGTTGTTCTTCTTGATCCGCTCAGAGCTCGGCTTTTCCTTCGGGCGCCTGAGCCTGTTCGCTCCCGGACATTTCGCTGATATAAACTCACATACTTCGATGCTGTTCTTCATCTTGTATTTGCGTCTAATATGCATCTCCGGTCTCCTCTGGCACCCAACTTTAATCAGCTTATGGACTGGTAAAACGTTCTGCAGAACGTTGGTTGGTGTTGTATAAAATATCCAGGCACCTGAGTGCCTGGGCTGTTGTTACTATATATATGTAGTTAAAAATCGTATCCGATCACCAGCAGTATGTTGGCAACGAGTGTTGCAATCTGGAAACTGCGGTTTTCGGGATTGTATGTGATTGATAAGGACAGTCCACAGAAATCCTCTTCAATCAAACACAGCCATGGTCCTCTTTTCTTCATTTCAGGTGATCCTCAAATATGCGGTATTTGTCACTTGGGAAGTCGTAAACGCCACGCACGATGCGCTCTATGTCGCTGCTTTTCGGTTTTAATCCCTGGATCACAGCGATAATGTCATACACGGCAGTAAGATTGCTATCACAGCTAATATCGGCATATATACGATGGCCACTGTCATAGGTGATCTCTGCAACCTCTTTCATGTATTCCTGATCACCGGACTTATACCAGTCCTGGACTGCTTCGATTCTTTTTACCCGCTCCCCATTCATGCGGAGCAACGGTGTAAGATTCATAATCGTGTAATTGATATCTTTATTCATGATTTTTTCCTTTTTTGGCTGTGAAAGTAATGCAGGCTGTTGTGTCCTCGCCTGTGGCAGCAAAGTCTATCCCGCATGTAATCTCTGTTTTCATACTGTCAAGGATGCCTATGACCGCTCTGCGGCTTACGCAGTCACCGTCCCGGAATCCGTCATAATCCATCATGTTCTTGATATTGTCTATTGCATCTTCCGCACAGATGTAATTCTTTGTCACCGTTCCCGTTCCTCCTTCCGGGCGGCCAGCTCCGCACCGCCCTTGTCATGTATGGTATTTGGTATGCACAACTTGTCCTCTAAAACTACAATCTGGAGCTGTATGAGAGCATGTCGGACAGCCCGGCCGGCATGCGGTTGATGGCTTCTTTCCGTGAGTTTATTCTTTATCCCGTCAAGGAGGATGCTCCTGACTGGGCTGTTCACTTAATTATCCGGGTACATATGGACTCCCCAGCCTGACAGGTCATTGGCCTCGATCCAGTCAAAGAAGTCTTTGCGGAGGGAGCGCCAATATTCTTCAATCTCCGGATACCCATGTCTGTATTCCAACAGGCTCTCCATAATGTCATCCCATGACATTCCGACCTGGGCGATACAGAAATCGTTGAAGTATGCCACCCTTTTGATTCTCTGGCTGTATTTGTCAAATCTGCGGTAGATCGGCACTGTATCGATCTCGTACAGCATGCCTCTCTTCTTGCGTACCTTTCTGGCACGGTTGTCCCTTACTTTTCTTCTCTTCATGTGCTTTCCGGAGCTATGAGCTCCGCCTCCAGCTGGTCGAAATCGTAGCTGTTGCTCTCTACGCCTTTCGTGAACTGATTCTGCTTTACAGATCCGGATGACTGTGCCTCCTCATCTTCATCAATACGGTTTATCCAGTTGGCCATGCATCTCTTCCAGTCATGCACAGGCCGCCCATCCTTGAAGCGCCACTTTCCGTCATCTGTGGAATAGTACCGGATGAAGCGGCGGGCAATGCCTTCCGGCTGCTGATGTGCTGCCTGGTCGTATCCTTTGGAGATGATGTACTCAACTACTTCCTCAAATGTCGGGGGAATAAATGGTTTTGATTCTTTTTTCTTTGCTTTCCCAGAACTGGCGGTCCTCTTCCTGGCGCCCTCTGCCGCCCGGACCTCTTCAATCATGGCAGCTGTCTTCCGGATCGATTCCTGCATGCTCTGGTGCGCCTGCTCGTTCTCCCTAAGTCTTCTCGTAATCTCCTCTTCAGATCTGCAGGTATTCTCCCAGGCTTCGCTGATCCGCATGCAGTCCCGGTCCCGTTCCTCCGGCGAATCGTAGTTGCACGCCAGAGGCTTCTCAATTCCTTCGATGTAAATCCACAGCGTATAAAGCGTGAATCCGTTTTTATCCTTCCGTTCCGCAGGGCAGAGCATCCTGATATCCTTCTCCCTGCACCGTATTTTGGGTGCTCCCTGTGTGATAATCATGTCCGATTCCCTCTAAATACGGGCGCCGGAGATCTGTCTCCTGCAGATTTACACCGTGTTTTTTGCGCCGGCGCAAATCCGCTTTTTCCTCTTCAGGGCTCTCCTCCGGCCCCCTGTTTCTGGGCTTCCTGTGTCTTTTGTCCGCAGCATTCCAAAGGATGCTCATCTCTGTAATGTCCCTTGCAATACAGCAGATCAGTCCCGCTGCCATCAGGATCATCAGCACAATACCCATGTACACGACCGCGGAGGGCAGCTGTCTGTTTATAATTCCCATCTCAATCTCCTCAAATCCCGCTCGTTGAGCCAGTTATCCTGATACACTGAGTCTTCCACTGCGCGGATCAGGTCCTCATTAATATTCAGGTATCCGCACAGGAATTTTCGTCTGCTCTGGGCAGCTCCGTACAGTTCTATTCTGGCCGGTTCGCCCTCTGCCTCAAACATCTTCCGGATGAGGGCTGCATATTTCTCAAGGTGCTCTCCCTTTGTCGGCGTAGGGTCAACATAGTTCGGGCACGTATTTTTAAACCTTCCGCCCAGGCACGCAGCTTCTCCTCTCCTGCAGGATACGCAGATTCCTTTATGGGCATATCCGCTTGTGTGGCGTTCCTGGAGTTCTTTCAGCCATTCCATCAGTTACCATCCATTATTCAAACCTTTCTCTTGATCCTCGCCTTCGGAGGAGGCGTATCCGGATGCACCAGCACAGTTTTCGGCCCCTGCATCCATGACTGTGTCTCGCGCAGTGTCCCGCGGTATGCTTCCGGCTCCTCCGGCTTTATGCCCCTGTTGGCCATGTACTGTCCATAGGTCATGCCGGATGCTTTGATCTTCTGCATCTTTACAACTCTTGCGCTGTTAATGACTTTCGGTTTCTCTTTATAACCGCTTTTCGCCATATGCTTGCAGTCCAGACAGAGCTCCCTGGTGCTCGATCTCTTCACCTGAAACTCTTCCCCGCAGATTGAACAGGTCCTTGTTATTAATTTCTGTCCTTTTATCCTGCCTGCGATCTTATGCTGTTCATCGCTGCACTCCGTACTGCAGTACTTACGGCCGGCATGCGGTATGAATTCCTTCCCGCAGAATTTACATTTAACAGGTGCTTTTATCTTTGCCACCTTCATTTCCTCATACCTGCAGGCAAAGCATTTTCCTTGCATGTACCTGCTGATCAGCTTCCCACAGCTGCATTTCATGATTACTCCTGCCAGTCGATCATGCCGTACGGCCAGCATTTATGGCCTGTGTCTTCCCATTTGCCTTTATCATTCAAATACTGGTATCGCTTGTGGTTCGCATTGTAGCGGTACCTCCTGCTCCCCATTCCCGGAGCGTAGATGTAATGCACTGATTTACTTGCGCGATTCAGGCCGATGTATCTGGAATCCTTTTTGAGCCTCCTGCCCTTTTCATCGAAGTAATACATCCTGTGTCCCCTGACTCGATAGGTGCTCTTGCAGATGCTGCCCTTCGGGAAGCTGTAGCTTTTGGTTTTGTGGGCGTAATAAATGTTGCCCTTGTAATGCACCCATCCGGTCTGCAGCTTCCCGTGCTTATAGATATAGGTGTTGCCGGCCTTATCAGTGACCATCCCATTTCTCGGTGTCTTCGCTTCCGCGCAGATACAGCACAAAAGGAATGCCATTGCCGCAGCCAGAACGATAGCTACAATGATTGATGATTTTCTAACTTTCATTTCCAATCCTCCATTTTTCCATCAAACAAGGACATCTGCCCGGTCGGGATTTTCTTGTATTCCACATTGCCATATTCATCGACTACGATTTCCATCTGGTCCTCGTAGATCTCCCCTTCGTATTCATGCTTTATCTGCCTGGCAGCAGTCACTTTAAAGTCAAACTGAGGGATGCGGGCAATACGTGTCTCCTTTTCCGTAAGCGGTACAGCTGTGTGTCCCATTGAGATTTTCACTTTGGCATTAAAAGAGGCGGTGAGAATTTCCTCTTTTATCATTTCGCCGAGTATCTTCGCGAGCATGTTGTTCATGCTCTCCCTGAGCAGGTCGAACTGCTCATCCTCAATCCTTATCATTCTCTGTTGTCCACCTTTCCCGATGCGCTGCGTCAGAAGATATCCTCTTCCGCTGCTATGCCGATGTTCCAGATAGCAATCTGCTCGATGCCTCTCTTCTCTCTATCGTGGTAATTTTCGTCTATGTACTTCAGGGCCTTACCCAGCGCTATTGTGATGTTCTCCGCTTCAATCTTTATTGTGAGTTCTTCGGCCGCAACATCACCGAACCGATATTTGATGGAAAATCAACTATCCAGTGCTTCATTCTTCCCTCTTTTCTTCCTGCAGTATGTGCACGGCATGTTCCAGCACTGGTATTGATGCTCGGGATCGGCCGGCTCATACCTGTCCACACATTTCCATTTCCCGTTCCTGTGCCTGTGCCTCTCATTCGGATATGGCATATAGCAGGAACAGTCATAATCAGGAATCTTCTGCAGTCTGTATCCTTGCCGCTTTGCTTCTGCCTTCAGCTCCTCGAGTGTCATTCTTCCTTGATCACGAATTCGTCAGTCCATGCTCTTCTCGTTGCTTCCAGAACGCTTTCTGCCTCTGACAAGTCTTCAGTCTCGAAGACATCCATATCTTCATCCATGTCCGTTTTGTACCGTACATAATATCTTTCTAATTTTTTGTCTTTTTTCACAATCCTGCCGTCGGGATGAACGATTCTATACATTAATATCTCCCTTCTTTTGACACACTTTCTGCGGTTTCAGCTCCTAGCTTACTTTCACGCCTCTCTGTTCCAATGCCTCCGTCCAGGCTTCTTTCACCGATTGAGCACAATGCTCCATTGCATCGGCCCATGTTGGCCATCTCCCGTGCTGGTCATAGAACTTGTACTGGTATGTCAGGCTATCCCGGTTATGTGGCTGTCCCGGATCGTGACTAACCGCGCACAACGGACACGTACCATCCGGTACTCTCCCGAGCATCATGATCCCATGTCTTTCCTGCAGGTATCCCATATTGCTCCTTTCAATTGTTCGGTGGTTTCGGGCATCCTGCCCGTTCCCAGTCATCAGTGCAAAGCACCTCTATGTAATCTATTTCAATGATGAAATATTTAACCCCCGGGACGGCTCCCCATTCCGGTCTGCCCTCGCCTACTCTCAGCATTCCCCCTACCATCATGGTCGGACAATCCAGTGAATACCCGGCGCGAAGAACAACATTATGAATCGGCACTCTGGCGTCCGTTTCCTCCATGCGCTTTGGGTTAAGCTGCCTATTGTGCATCCCCAGCGCCGTTGCGAACCTTTTGGCATAGTACGGGGTTATATCCCTGTATTCCTCTTTCTTTTCTCCGGAGCGGATCATGTCCCACCACTTTCGTTTGATAGGTAGTGTCATTTTCATCCTTTCCATTTGTGCCGGCGCAATCACGCCGGCTGTGCATTGTTACCTTTCTCCTGCTCCCTCTGCCGCTGCGCAAGCCATTCCTGGAACGCTTTCTCGTTCTCTGGGTCTTTATAGAATTCTTCCGCGCTCTTGATCAGCGTGCCCAGCAGCTGAGGCATCCATACGCCTTCCAGCATCATTAGTCCCTCCGTTTCCTTCCGGCAGACCGCCTTCAGGCCGTCAGCGGACGGTCGCGCGAGATCTGCATACCGATCAGGATTCCTTTTACTTCTCGCTTCTCTTCCTCTGTCAGTCCCTTCAGAAGTTCTGCGAAGTCTTT
>JAFVGK010000023.1 GCA_017475035.1 Blautia sp. | reverse complement strand
TGGGTTTTGACCTGCTCTAATGCCTCAATTCCGTCAGCGGCATACATAACTTCATAAATATCCCCGAGCATATTTCCCAGAATCATCTGATTGATGTGCTCGTCCTCGACAATAAGTATGTGCCGCTTAAGATGCATAATCTCCGTGTCTTCATCTTCCGAAAAGATCGGCTTTGCAGCCTTCTCAGCATCTTCCCTTGAAATAGCGCCCATACCTTTGAGCAGTTTCTTTTCTTCATACATCAATGTGTCTGCACGTTCAAACACATCGTGAAAGCTGCTGTCCACTCCGGGATTGTATTCCGAAAGACCACCGGAGATAACAACCTCATTTTTACTGATATGCTCCACCGAGCGGTCATGCAGTGCCAGAACCAGTTCCTTCCTGATGAAATAATCGCGCCCGTGAAGGATCACAACAAATTCATCTCCACCAGTACGGAAAACCGGGCTGTGCTGGAATATATCGCAGATCATCTTACTCGCACTGCGAATGTATTCATCGCCCGCTTTGTGGCCAAGAGTATCGTTTATTACCTTCAGGCCATTCACATCACAGACTACAACAGCAAACGCCTCTGCTGTCCCGGCTTCAATGGAGGTATCGATTTCCTTCTCGCGGAAAAGGAAAGCATGCTTGCTCTTGACCCAGGTCAGTGGATCGGTAAGAGCGATTGTCTTAGCCTCATCACGCTCCTTCTCTGCTTTTTTCTCCCACCTTTCCATTGAAATATGATTAACGAGCATCACAACCAGGGACAGACCAAACAAACCGACGATTACAAAAATACTGGTGTCGTCAGCATCATGAAGCCGTTTGAGCTGTACCGCAAGAAACTCATCCTGGCTCTGTCCGAGAATATCGGCGTCCGCCGTGCCATTCATGTAGGCGGAAAATTCTGCTACGATGGCGTTTTCTCTTTCTTCATTTAACCTTTCCGCCCAGGTCATCGCCATCAGAACGATAAAAACAAGCAGGGAAAGCCAGACTACGATGGCTTTACCAAATTTTCTGTCAAGATCCTTACGGATAACCTGGTTGAAATACAGTACCCCAAGAAATGACCAGACAGCCATAAGCACATAAGTTTCCGTTGCGATCGAATAGTCGGAAAAGAAACTCGGGAAAAGCAGGAATACCGCGAAAGCGACAAAAATAAACAGGCAGAATCCGCTGATGATACGGTTCTTTTTAACACCTTCCTGTCCCGAAGCCTTAAAAACGGCTACAGACACAAAGCCATAGATCATGGTAGCGCCAAATGTAGTGGCATCCACGATCCACCCGATTGCCGTTCTTCCGAGGAACGGGATGGGGAGTGAGGCAATGAGCACCAGAAGGATGGCATTGACAGGGATCTGCTTATCACTGAGTACGGCAAAACGCCTGGGCAGAATGCCATCCTGGGCTACGGCATAGCACAGACGGCTCAGGACACGGAGCATACCGATCAGGCTGGTAAGAACCAGCGCCAGCAGGGACGCCATCAGGATATTGACGCCGGCCTGACCGAGATAATGGTTTGCAGCATAGAAGGCGGGAAGCCCTGCGATCCCTTCAAATTCATCCAACCGGCTGATATAATCCATCCAGCCTGTGCAGCCCTCCGGATAAGCAGTAACGCTTAAAAGGATGATAAAGATATACAGCGCGGTGGTGACGGCTACGGAAATGACAAGAAGGCGAAACATATTGCTGTGCTTAAAACTATATTCCTCAGCCGAATGAGACACGGTTTCAAATCCGATAAAAGCCCAGGGCGAAATAAAGGCAATGCGCATGACCTGACGGAGGACACCTGTATCAGGAAGAAAAGCCGGACTCATGGTCATCCCAGAACGGCTGTGGCCTGTCATGGCAACAGCAAAGCAGACGGTAATGCCGACGGTGAAGAGCAGCACCATCACAACCATGATCCGGGCAGTCCCCTTTTTGCTTTTCATACACAGCAAACCGACAAGCCACATCACCACCAGAGTTACAAGCGCTTCCCCAAGGTAGACCTCATAACCAAAGACTGTGAAGAGATACCATCTCTTAAAAACTGCCCGCAGAAAATACCGCGCAAACAGAGGGATGCTTGTGGCGTTCGCCCAGAAGATTGAAGCGTAGATCAGGAACATGAACCAGGCAATCAGGAAGGCGAAGTCATAGCCGAAAAGCTGCTTCACATAGTTGTACAGACCTCCTGTACCCGGATAACGGTTCGCCAGGAAATGATAATGGCTGGATACCATCAGCATCATGGCAAATCCGATCAGCAGACCAAGGATGGAGCCCATTGGCCCCGCCTGGGAAAGATAGGATCTGCTGGTTACAACAAGAGAACCCCAGCCTATGGCTGATCCAACTGATAAAGCCCAAACCGCCAACGGTGAAAGATAGGGCTGGAGTTTGACCGTATGATTGGCAGCAGATATTTGTTCCTTCATTTTACTCACTCCTTCGCGCGGTAACCGCACTTATTAATGGGAATAGTTCACATTTCACAGATGCCAGCCATATGTGCCATCATCCAGTCAGCCCTCGTATCGCTTTGTATAGGTAAGCTCAACATCATAACCAAGCCGTTCCATCATTGCAATAAAGGTCTTATTCACGATTTTTTCCGGATGCTTAATCAACCGGGAAACATATGTCCCAGTTATATGATAAACCTACCATAATGAGAGGGTCAAGCAAAAAATGAAGTGTAGATCAAAACAGGGCCCGGAGAATATCTCCTGCCCCTGTCTCATATAGTTCTACCCATATCTATCATTTTTTCATAAGGTCAGCGCCTGCATTCCAGGCTTTTCCGACTTTTTCTTTTGCTATATAATAGCCATTCTGGAACTGGTCAAAGATCAGTGCATTCAGCTTCACAGGGTCTACTTTCCCATTCTCAGAAAGCACCTTCTCATCGGCACTCACGTTAATGATTCTGCCAACCACTGCATGAAGGTTCTCCGTTTCTGTAATTTCAGCCAGCTCACACTCCATTGTCACAGGAAATTCTGTGATTACCGGAGCATTGACGTGGCCGCTCTTCTCCTGATGGTATCCGGATCTTGCAAACTTGTCCGGCACTTTATTCCCTGTGGCAATACCGTAATAATCCGCCACATCCATGTGTTCCTTATCCGCAATACTCACTGTAAATGCCTTTGTCGCTCTGATTGCTTTTGTCGTCGCATGGTCTTCGTCGATGAACAGAGCAATTTTATCCATATCACAGATCATCCCCCATGCTGCGTTCATCACCTGAACCGTACCATTATTGTCATATGCCGCTACCATCAATACGGGCATAGGAAATACTGCAGGCTGCTTTCCCAGGTCTCTTCTCATTGTGTATGTCTCCTTCTGAAAATATAGTATTTACAGTATATATTCAAAGCATCTCATTTTCAATACCAATCATGTTTTTCCCCACGATCCAGAGCAGCGATCTGCTCCATCTCATCATCCGTCAGTTCAAACCCAAACAGATCCAGGTTTTCTTTGATATGTTCCGGATTAGCGGAACCGGGAATAACCACAATCCCACGCTGCAGATCCCATCTGAGAATAACCTGGGCAGAAGAAACATTATGTGTCGCAGCAATAGCAGTGATTGTCTCGTTATCAAGAAGCTCCGCAGTATAGCCCCGGCCGCCAAGAGGATACCAGCACTGGACAACAATCCCACGCTCCCGGATAAAGGGTACCACATCGTTTTCCTGATAGAATGGATGAATCTCATTCTGCACCAGCGCAGGTGTAATGGACACCTGTGGCAGGAAATCTGTCAGTTCCTCTACATACCAGTTAGAAAGGCCGATGGAATGGATCATCCCCTTTTCCACATATGCCTCCATCGCCTTATACGCTTCCACATCCTCTTCTCCGGGGTGATGAAGAAGCATCATGTCTATGTATCCTATATTCAGTTTCTGAAACGCCGTTTCTATGGCAGACTCCGGATCACTGAACTGGCTCGGATAAATCTTGGTAATGACAAAGATTTCCTCGCGGGGTATATCGTACTCATCCATTGCCTGGCGCACACCTTCCCCTACCGCATCCTCGTTGCCATACATATATGCTGTATCGATCAGCCTGCCTCCGTTCCCGAGCAGGGTCTTAACGGAATTCACACACGTATCATAATCCAGTGAATATGTCCCAAGTCCCAGGATCGGCATCTCATATCCGCTGTTCAGCAGCACAGTTTTTGTTTCAAAGTTAAATGCTCCCACGTCATCAGACTCCTTGTCTCTGATCTCTCCTGATACGAAAACAGAGGTGCTGAGCATAAACATCAGAAGTACTGTTATGGTGAAGAATGGTTTTATCCTGTTCATGCAGTATCCCCTTTGCAATCACATGCTCTTTTCAGCTCTTCGACAGTGTGATTGTCACATCTCCGTTGCCTAACAGTTCCTTCATCTCTTCAGGAGTTTTGTCGACAATCTTTCCCAGCCTGGTATATGCCCATGAATTACTGCCGTAGAACACCACCAGCTGGTCCCCGGAATAGAGTACGATGTCGCCGGAATCGGTAGTCGTCTGTGTATCATTACTCGGCAGGCTCTGTCCGATAGCACCGACCTGTTCGAATCCGCCATACATGGACATTTCAATTGTCAGGTCTTCCGCCGCCAGTTCCTTCAATGCCTCCACGGACTCGTTATCCTCCCAGTCCACTGTCACAGGCTCATCCCCGACCATCGTCACCATCGTGCTTTCTTCTCCTTTACTATCATCCGGCTCTCTCTCATAATCAGCATATCGTGTATAATTCTCTATCTTGCTGTTTGCTTCAGCCCATACACTGATATTTATCATCAGCGTCGCTGCTGTAAGCAGCGTGAAAAGCAACTTCCTCTTTCTCATCTCAGGTTCTCCTCAAAGAAACTCTCCAGCTTATCAAAAGGAATCGCATTCTTTCCGCCTCCGTCGTAGAGATCCGTATGGGAGGCGCCGGGGATGATGAGCAGTTCCTTATTGTCTGTGTATTTGCTGTCCTTGACCATATCGGCATAGGCATCACGGCTCATATAGCATGAATGAGCCTTGTCTCCATGAATCATCAGTACGGCACTGCGGATTTCACCGGAATAGTGAAAAAGCCTCGTGTTCATCAGGGAAGTCATCGTGTTTGCCGTCCAGCCGTCGTTGGAGTTCAGAGACCGGGAATGATATCCACGAGGGGTCTTGTAGTATGCATAATAGTCCTTCACAAAATACGGGGCATCCTCCGGGAGTGGATCGACCACGCCGCCCTGCAGGGCATAGGCGCCGTTCCGATAGTCCTCTGTTCGCTGAGAGTTAACGGAAATCCGCATCTGGTGCCGCGCTTCTTCATTATCAGCTTCATCAAAATACCCGTTTCCGGCAACCCTGGACATGTCATACATGGTAGATGTCACCGTGGCCTTGATCCTTGTGTCGATGCACGCCGTTTGCAAAGCCATTCCTCCCCAGCCACAGATGCCTATAATTCCGATTCTGTCGGGGTCTGCATTTTCCTGTACGGACAGGAAGTCAACTGCTGCCTGAAAATCCTCCACGTCGATATCCGGAGAATGCATGGCGCGCGGGAAACCTCCCGATTCTCCGGTGAAGGAAGGATCAAATGCGATGGTCAGAAAGCCGCGCTCCGCCATCGTCTGCGCATATAATCCGGAGGACTGTTCCTTGCATGCTCCAAAAGGTCCGGACACTGCGATAGCGGGAAGCTTACCTTCCGCATCCTTCGGCACATACATATCCGCCGCCAGAGTGATGCCGAAGTGATTGATAAAAGTCACTTTCTTATGATCCACCTTGTCACTCTTCGGGAAAGTCTTATCCCATTCCTGAGTCAGTTTCAGTTCTTCTGTCTTCATCATTACAATTACCGCCTTTCCGTGGTCGTTTTGATTTCTTTCTCTGTCTGCCGTATGAGGAAATCCAGGCAGTCTACCCTGCGCTGGCTCCGATGCAGCTCTTCCATCAGGTCACACCGTATAACCCTCATCTTATGAAGCGCATCATGAAACCGTTCTTCTTCCAGAAGATGTTCGATTACCTGTGCCGAGCATTCAGGGCACCCTGCATGAAGCAGATCCTCTTTTGCTGCCTGTACCATGTTCTGCCTCCTCCCTTTGTCTCCATTATGTACTCTTGACCGTTGTTTCGCTAATGGTTATAATGAATATCATGAAATTCATAATTGGAATATCACAGAAAGGGCTGATCTGATGGAAATCCGGACACTCAGGTATTTCCTTGCTGTGGCAAGGGAAGAAAACATGACGAAAGCGGCTGAAACCCTGCACCTCACCCAGCCAACTCTGTCAAAGGCGCTGAAATCACTGGAGGACGAGCTCGGAAAAAAGCTGTTCACGCGGCACAGCTTCAGCATCCGGCTTACCGAAGAGGGTATGCTCCTCCGAAACAGGGCAGAGGATCTTGTCAGTATGGCGGACAGAATTGAGAAGGAGTTTCTGTCACTGGATGATATCACGGGCGGTGATCTGTATCTCGGCCTGGCAGAATCCTACCAGATCTGTTTTCTCGCCCGCGAGATCCATACACTCAAACAAACGTACCCTGACCTACATTACCACATTACCAGCGGGGACACGGAGCAGGTTGCGGAAAAGCTGGACAAAGGTTTACTGGACTTCGCGGTGCTGGCTGAAATCCCGGATGCAGGCAAATATGAATCCCTTATCTTTCCGGAGGCGGATATCTGGGGCCTTGTATTTCCCAAAAGCGATCCTCTGGCAAAGAAAAAAGCCATCCATGTGGATGACCTGGTTGGACTGCCGCTTTTCTGCTCCGGGCAGGGATGGAAAAAAGACATTCCCCTGTGGGCAAAGGATAAAATGGACAGGCTGCATCTTGAGGGCTCATTCCGGCTTTCCTACAATGCATCTATCTTTGCCAGAGAGCACCTCGGATATCTGCTGACGTTTGACCGCCTCGTCGATACTTCCCCCGAGAGTGGGCTGACCTTCCGTCCCCTGTTTCCGGTTCTGGAAACGAAGCTGTATCTTGTATGGAAGAAATACCAGGCCTTCTCCCCGATAGCAGAACGGTTCCTGAAACAGATACAGTCTTCGACGTTCCGTCTCGTTTCTTTTTCATCGGCAGATTGAAGTTTTGAGTTTTACGGCATTGTTCCGACGAAACCGAACTGCCGTATGCTTCATCCTGCCGATAGACATAGCAGTAACGGCATCCTTCGGAGTATTTCGTACAGCCGTGCCATGGATTCCAACTTGCGTATTTCTGTATGCTCATCTTTTCGTTCCAACGCTACACTATATGAACCGTAACTTTACTGATTTATTTCAGCTTTCCATACATGTACAGGTCATAGACCATACCATTTTTGAAAACCGCATTCCTTTGCAGTCCTTCCCTTACAAATCCATTCTTCTCAAGGACACGTTGGGAGGCTGCATTCGTTGCATACACAAGCCCGGTGATTCGTATAATGTCCAGTTCCGTGAACGCGATCTCACAAATCTGACGGACAGCCTCGGTCATGATTCCTTTGGACCAGTAGTCCGTCAAAAGCAGATAGCCGATTTCCCCATCCTTGCTATACACATCCGCTTTCTGCTCGATGGAAATATTTCCCACGATCTTGCCGTCTACTGCGATGGCGCAAAACACACCGTCCTTGCCATCATGCTCAGACACCATTCCCAGCCACCAATCCGCCGATTCCTCCGTGTAGGGGTACGGCAAGCGATTTGACAGGAACGTGCGATCCACATTATTACAGATATCAATAAGTTCCTGCTTTAAGGCAGGAGACCATTTCACAAGTTCAATATTCATCATGTGTTTTTCTCACCTCTTCTTTTTTGGTGTGGGCAGCTCCTCATACATCGCTTCAAGCAATTCCCGCAGAAACTTCTTGTTCTCCACATTGTCAACGAGGAGCATCTCCTTTGCCCCTTCATATGGAACTTCCATATTGGCATTCGGCATCATCGCCGCAGCAGACTTTGTGGGCTTCACCAGAAAGCGGTCATCGTAAATGCCGCCGACAATCTTGCCTTGATAGTAGATGATGTACTCGCCCATCATCGCCCGCCAGGTCACATCACTCAGTTCCGAAAGCTGTTCTAAAAGAAAATCCAGGTACCCCTTGCTCGATGCCATTTTCTTACGCCTTCCTTATCGGATGTCGGATCACCGTCTTCAGCTTCTCCAGAGCAACCTTTCTGGCGTCACTGAGATAGATTTCATGATGAAGCCGTTTGTCCGTGATATCCAGAGCATAGCCCTGGCTTTTCATATACTCATGCATAAGCGCAACGGTCGCTGGTTCATCATCGTAGGAACCAATATGCATACACTGTACACACAGACCCTCGTCGTAGGGCATAAACTCTGCCTTGGAAAAGTCCTGTTTCTTTTTCCGGGCGGCCTCATCAACTGCCCAGTCAAAATCTTTCTTTGTAACGAAGTCAGGAAGACGGATGACAGAAATCCAATGAAAGCTATCCTTGTGAGCGTAGTCAACACCTTCGTGTCCATCCTGCCACCAGAATCCCTCCAACGGGGGAACGACATAATCAAAATAACCCTCAATCTGCCTGTCGCTCTTCTTGCTCATTTTGATGGTGAAAGCAATACCGTAGAGCAGGCCAATCGCTTGTTTGTATTCGCCATCCTCTGCATTCGGATCGCCTTGCCCTCGAACAGCAATATAATTCATACTTGGCACTGTCAAGATAGACGGCTTGTTCTTCGGCATATAGAACTCTTTATATTCCTTCTTGAAATCAAACGCCACTGTGTTCTACCTCCTCGCATCCTTCTCTTCAAAAGGTTTATTCCAGGAACCGATCTCAATCAGATTTCCTTCCGGATCAGCAATATAGCATGTTCTCTGTCCCCATGGTTCAAGTTCCGGCTCCAGGACCGATGCAGCACCGTTCTCTATCGCATTCTTGAATGCTGCATCAACCTCGTCAAAGGTATCGACATAAAGAGCAATCTCAGAATGACCATTCAGGCCTTTAACATACTCATACCGGCGGTTTGTCATCTTCTCAAAATCTTTTCTGCCGTATAATAAAAATAGCGTTCCATCTTTTACAAGATACACGTTGGATGTATCCTCCGCTTCCTTAATCTCAAATCCAAGCACATCCCTGTAGAAGCGAATCATCTTCGCCATATCCTCAACCAATAATCCAAAACCGTCCAACCTCATAACACTGCATCCTCTTTGTAAATTGTTTTCATTTTCTGCACCATATCGTGGATAGATTGTCCGAATAGTAGTCTGAGTAATATGTTTTATCTTCTGAAAGTCATTTGTAAAGGCTTTTCTGATAATCATTTTCATTTCACACCCGATTATTCTGTATTCTCAAGATATTTCTATTCCCAACCACTGTATGATGCCTGTCTTGTCACTGCTGTTATACCCTGCCTTCTCATAAAAATGAAAAGTCTCCAGATTTTTAGAGCCGGTCAGCAACATCATCTTATAACAGTTTTCCTGCATCGCGATTCTTTTCGCGTAATCCAGGCATTCTCCGGCATATCCTTTCCCACGGTAATCAACATGCGTTACAACGTTTTCAACAAAAGCATAAGGTCTGATATTTCTTGTCAGATTCGGAATGATTACGCAGACACAAGATGATACTATCCGGCCATCTACTTCATTTACGATCAAGTGGTGATTACAATCATTGATGATCTGATCCCATGTTGCTTCAAGATGCATATTCTTTTCTCTTTAGCCATCCTCTGAAGATGCCTCCCTGAAACAGGGAGATAATGATGAAGAATATATCCGCAAACACGATGAAAATAAATGATGGAAGCAGGATCCTCGTGTATCTCTTCCCTGCAGATGTGCCCTTGCGTATATAAAATCCCATCCGACCCAGATACAGCAGGACTCCCAGGTTGAAAAAAAGCAGCACCAACGCGCTTTCACCAAAGCTGATCCAGGCATCCTTCGGAATAAAGCTCCCTGTGTTCATTAAGCTGAGTACAGTATTAAGCAGAAATATGCCAATGTCCACAACAAACAGGATCCGGGTGACATTCAGCATTACACCGCCGCCGATACCAACACCACCGCACCAGTTTAAGCCAGCCCGGAAGCAAAAATGTTCCAGCACCTGCATAAGCGGCTCGTTCTGACGTCCTTCAATAAAACCGTTATTGGCGACGCAGTAAACATTGATGTGAAGGTCATTTTCTTTACAGAATGCTTCCATCTCCTCCATGAACCCGAGTACGTGGGAAGGGACACCGTCCACATAGAGCGGAATGCCGAACACAACAGCCTGGGCGTTTCGGATCTGATCCAGAATGCGTGTATGATCTGCCGGGGTTCGCAGCTTTTCGTTCACTTTTTCTCCTCCAACAGAGAGCCTCTGGAGGAAGAGAAAATAAGCTGATGCGCAAAATCGTTTTTTAGGGCTGCAGTTGATGAATACTGTTTTCATAGCAATGCCTCCACTTCCGCAGGTGTCTCAGCAAACACAACCTCTGAGCGTTCAAAGCCATCATTGACCGCGTTGCGCTCTGCCAGATAGCGGAATGTATCTTTTTCGGCTTCTGTAATGTCACCGTAGACAACTACCCTCCAAAGATCATGCTTTCCATAGCGCAATGTATGGTGCATCTGCCTGCCACGGTAGGTAGAGAGAGGCGTAGAAGTTCCAATGGAGCGGTCCAACACATTTTTGACCGCTGCACTGTATCCGCCATACAGATTTTTCGTTATGATTTCCAGTTCATCTGCCTGTCCGATGATACGGCACACCTGCTGCAACCTGTCTTTCATATAACACTCCGCAGGATGTTTCGTCCAGCAGCCAAAGCAGCCCTGGCATGGGGCATACTTCCCATCTGCTGACACCATGTAATCGCATCGGGATTCGATCATGCTGTCATATTGGTTTTCCAAGTCATGTATGATCACTTTCACAGTCATCCCTCCTTCAGGTCAACGGCCAAGGATCTGTTTACCCAAATCAGTCGGCAAATCGAATAACCTGCTTTTCTACATCGATTACCACAAGTGCCGCTTTCTTACTCATGATTCATCACCCCATATGTCCTGATAAAATGACTGATGAATGCTTCGACCTGAGCTATCGTCTCTTCTGTTTTCTCCGGCTCCCTGTCACACATATGGATGAGAGCAGAGATCGGTGCAGTATAGGCAAATGCAAGCATCGACGGATCGTCACGGCGAATGAGCCCTTTGTCCATCATGCTCTGGAAGATTGGAGTAAACATATCCCTAAGCCCTGTCAGGAAATGCTTTGTGGCGAGACTCCGTGCACGATCATCCCGGAACTGCTCTATCGTCAGCAGTTTCCTTGTCATGACAACCTTTTCATCATGAACCGTGAAATCCACCATTTGCCTGGTCATCTCAGCCAGGCCTTCCAGAGTATCCGGAACCGGAGGCAGATGGTCAGACGAACCGAAATGCTCGTTATAATAGACGATCATCTCATCAAGCAGGGTATTCCAGATATCTTCCTTGCTTTCAAAATGCTTATACATCGCGGATTTGACCAGCCCAAGAGTTGCGGTCAGTTCACGGATATTCGTTCCCGCATATCCATTCTGAGAGAACAATTCCAAAGCAGCCGCCAGGATTCTTTCCTTTGTATCTTTCGCCATATGAACCTCCAATATAAACAAGTGATCTGCCGTTCTCCCATTATAGTGAACGAATGGTCACGTGTCAAGGATTTTTTCTATGTGTGCCTGGAGAAAATGAAAACCCTGTGTCGCAATTTCAGTGGAATGCCTGGAAATTGATTCTTCCAGACACTCTGCTGAAACAGTGACACGGGTTTTTCTTCTTATGTCTATCAGCTTATTTTTCTGCCATAACCATGGTTACTTTATCACCGTAACCATGGTTACGGTAGCCCATACTATATGCAATGCTGTGTACACATACCGGCTGATGGCATCCCACGCCTCACCACAGAGCTTACCGTCCATCAGATGGCAGAAATCATCCTGGGCAGGTGTCCGTTTGAGCACAAAAAGTGAAACTTTCTCGTAAAAACCATTCGTCTACTCAAAGGCACAGCGTCCGAGATCATCACCATATGCGTAATGTTTTACAACGTATGATAATATGGACAAATATTCTCGTAATGCCCATCCTTCATGCGAAATCCACCCGGAATCGTTCCGAGCTGTATAAAGCCAAGCCGCTCATAAAGATGCCTTGCATGAATATTACTCTCAACAACTGCATTGAACTGCAACACACGGAATCCGAGTGTCCTTGCCATTTTCAGGCAATCCATTACCAGCTTCCCGCCGATGTGCTGACCCCGGACGTCAGATGAAACCGCATAGCTGGCATTGCAGATATGTCCACATCTGCCGACATTATTTGGATGTAGAATATACAGCCCTGTGATCTTTCCGTCAGTCTCGGCGACACCCGTATAACTTTGTGCTTTAAAAAAAGCAGCGCCGCTTTCCAGATCAAGGTACTCTTCCTGTGGAAAAGCGATGCCCTCTTCTACAACTTCGTTCCAGATGCGAATCATTTCCGGGATATCGCTTTGCTTGTATTGTCTGATCATATCCCCTTGAGCCCCTTTCTTCCAAAACAAAAAGGCACAGGGTACGGAACCACCGAATCCTAATGCCTTAAGAATACTATTGACTTTTGGAATTGTCCTCCCGATATTTTCACAGTATAAACCACTAAAGCAACTTTTTCAATATAGTTCAATATCGCTCCGGACATTGATTTCATCCACCGTCCTGACAACCTGTCATAATCCCAATTCAGATATCCAGTCATTTACTGTACTTCTCACGTTGTCCTGATCATTCTGCGCATCGCTGCCTCTGATCGCAAGACCTTCTCCAACCGTACTGTCCGGACAGGATGACGCCAGACTGCGGTCAAAGCCTGATAACCCCGATCCCTCGTTCGTCGAGAACGGGATCAGCGTTTTCCCGGCAAGTGCATCGGCGTTCTCTTCGAAGAATGTATACATGATCATCGGCCAGTCGCCCCACCATACCGGCGAACCTATAAATACGGTCGTGTACTGGTCAAGATCTGGAACCTCTCCCGCGTAGGCAGGCTTGGCATTCTCTTTTTGCTCCTGTAGTGCCACATCCGTCAGTTCATCATAGGTGTACGGATAGTAATCCTCCTCCGGCAGGATCTCAAAGGTATCCGCGCCGGTTTCATCCGCAATCATAAATCCTTCATTACCGTGATCCATACAATCAATCCTCTCTCACTTCGACTTCATCTCAGAGTTTTCGGCATTTGCGTCAATTGCCATATGCGATCTTTATGATATCGTCTATTCCGGCTTCTTCGATGGATACATCCTTGAGTGACTTCTTGGCGGATAGGTCAGCGATGATATCCGCGGCAGTGATATCGGATTTGGCAAATCTGTAGCGGGCAACATTGCCTTCGTGGCCGATCATCTCACACTTGACGTGTGATGGTGCTTCTTCATCATAGTATTCCACAACAAGAGTCTTATATGGAGCTATCCTGTCAGTAATCTCTTTAAGGTTTCCATCCTCCATCATCTCGCCGTGGTTGATGATTATGAGCCTTTCACACAGTTCCTGTATGTCGCCCAGATCGTGTGTTGTAAGTATTATAGTAGTCTTCCGGACCTGGTTTATCTCTTTTATAAACTTTCGGAGCGAATACTTGGCGGAAACATCAAGAGCGATCGTCGGCTCATCAAGGAACAGAACCTTGGGAGAATGGAGCATGGATGCTACAAGATCTCCTTTGACGCGCTGCCCGAGAGACATCTGACGGACGGGTTTGTCAATGAGTTCTTTAATGCCAAGTATGTCGTTCATGACATCCAGCGTCTTATCATAATCCGTTTGCCCGATGCGGTAGATGTGCTTTAACAATTCGAATGTTTCACCAAGTCTGAGATCCCAGTTGAGCTGAGTTCTCTGACCGAACACGACACCTATGTTCCTTACAACTTCCTTCCGATGCTTTGTGATATCCTCGCCGTCTATCAACACACTTCCGCCTGTAGGCGTGAGTATGCCGGACATCATCTTGATGGTTGTACTTTTTCCGGCACCGTTCGGGCCGATGAATCCGACGATCTCTCCTTCGTCTATGTGGAACGACAAGTTCTTAACCGCGTGGATGACATCAGTGTTTCTTGTCACAAGTCCTTTCAAGGCACCTGATAGTCCGGCACCTTTGCGTTTTATCGAATAATCCTTGCTTAAGTTCTTAACGTCTATCATTGTCAGTTACCTGCACTTTCGTACTTTCTAAGCCCTGAATTGAAATATGCACCAGCCAGAAGCATCACAAGCAGGCCGACAGCAAGCGTGATGAATGCTGTGGCTATTCCTCCGGATAAGCCGTTATCAATCCCAAGAAGGGAAGATACCGGATAAAACGAAACCCAGCCAATCGGGATCAGGTATGTCAGAATGAACTGCATACTCTCAGGATACATCGATATCGGATACATCGTGGTCTTGTCCATGATCTCCTGTGTATACTGCCCGAAATCAACTGCGCTTCTCGTGTGAAAAGAGGTGCTTCCGAGGAAGATATAGATTCCTCCCCGTATAAGTGTTGCACCGATCAGCATGATTATGACCTGCACGATGAACAGGAAGGATACCCGAACCCCGGACTTCGCACAGCCGTATATGAATACGATCACTCCCGGGATAAGATCGGTTATCCCGAAGATATTGATGTTTGTGAAGAAAAACTGGTACAACACTCCGAGCGGTCTTGTAAGATACCTGTCAAAATCACCCTCGATCACATACCATCCCATAAACCATCCCTGAACAAAGAAGATCATCGACAAAGCATGGGATATTACGGACAATCCGTAAAGGAATGCAAGCTGTCCGTAATTCCATCCGTTTATTTCTCCAAAAGACTCTACGACAAACTTAATGATCGCAAATCCCATGATGAACTGGAGCGGGTTGGATATGAACCATCCCGCGATATTTGACGGATATTCGATCATTGTCATAAAAGCCATCTTTATTTCCTGGCCGGTTACATCAAGGTAATGGCGCAGCGTATCAAATGATTTTCTCATAATCATCCTCCTTGAACCATCACTTTTCTTTTTATTCGGCTCTGCGCATAGAAGAAAAGCGCAGATAGGATCACAAGCCATATAAACTGGATACGCATCTGCGATATCATCTTGTTCCGGTTGCCTCTTCCGATGTATATACTTAGTGGAAGCTGGTATATATACACGAACGGGAGTGCGGAAAGCACCTTTGATACGCTTTCCGGGAAAAACCATATCGGAATGATAGATCCGGACAGGAGCCTTATCAGATGCTTTTTTACCTGGATCAGCGCATTATTGTTTATCGTCGTAAATGCCATCATCCCGAACAGAGCTGCTATCAACCAGTTGATCAGAAATGACTCGACGACAGATATAACAAACATCGGTAGATTTCTGATATCTGCCATAACAGGAACTTTTATCATGAGCGATCCGATAAGAAGAATCGGGAGCATGTTCTGGAAAATGAGAGCGATGATACTTCCAATATCTTCAGCAAGGAACATCCCGAACAGACTTATTGGCTTCATCATATCGGTTGCAACGGATCCCTTTTCAACGCTGTGTCCGATCCTTCTTTCGACATTTGTGATAAGGAGTACGGAAAGAGCGGATGATATTATGATGTAAGTCTGCATGCTGCCTATGCCAACGCCGTTCACAACACTTCGGCCGGTATAGAGAGCTCTCCAGAAATATGCCGAGGTGATCATGATTATCGTCTGCATGATGATGTTCCCGTAAACATTGAACTCATATGTCATGCTCTTTATGATCTGGGTTTTTGTGATGTATAAGTACTTTTTCATTTCGGTTCTTCCATGTTTTACTAAAATCAATGTTCTTCCGGACGGATAGTTACCTTTCGAACAAAGAGCGGTCCCTCTTCGTCGATTTCACCCGCAGGCATATCACATCTTATTTCCCACAGCTATCAGCTAATCCACACCGGGTACATCAGATACATGGGGTACATACCACGAGTTTGGACTGTACCCCATGGGTATCTCATCAAGCAAGGTATTCCAGATATCTTCCTTGCTTCAAAATGCTTATAATCGCGGATTTGACCAGCCCAAGAGATAGGTCAGTTCACGGATATTCGTTCCCGCATATCCATTCTGAGAAAACAATTCCAAAGCAGCCGCCAGGATTCTTTCCTTTGTATCTTTCACCATATGAACCTCCAACATTGAACAAGTGATCTGTCGTTCTCTCATTATAGTGAACGAAAGATCACTTGTCAAGGATTATTTTCTTTGAGTGACTGGAGAAATGAAAAACCCCGCGTCGCGATTTCAGTGTAGCATCTGGATATAAATTTCTTCCAGGCAATCTACTGAAACTGTGACACAGGGTTTTCTTCTTCAATGTCTCTTCCTTATTATTTCCCGCAGCAGATCTGAATAGCGTCACACGCAAACTGCGCCGTCCCCTCTCCTCCTGCTCCGTCCATGTTCGTGGTGAAATCGCCGCCACCATACATCCTGCCAGGGCCGCTGCGGATGTTTTTCCACAAATTCATCGCAGTTGGCTGCAGCTGCCGCTGAGCGGACTTCCTCGTCCGTTGCCCCGTGCTTTCCAAGACGGATATTTTCCATCACTGTGTCATCGAACAATTTGCCTTATACACATACTCCTGTCATCGGCCAGTCCTTTGCCACCAGTAACGCGTTACCTGTTACTGAAGAGTCATTCCTCCTTTACACTCAACTGAGACGGCGCAAGCGGGATCTCCCACCACGGAATCAACAAAGCTGCCTCCACCCGTAATGGTTCCGGATACTGAACAATCCTTCACCTCAAATGCGGACATTACATCACTGCCTTCCATCATTTCCTTGCCGGCACCTATCAGGCCCCCAACGCAATCTGTTGAATCGGAAACCGTTATATCAACATCCTCAACAATACAACCTGAAATCTGCGCAGGAGATTCCGGGTCATAACTCCCGGCAAATCCAAGCATTCCACCTACAAGGCGATTACCTTCGCCGCTGACTTTAATGGAAGTACCACTTGCCTTGCATTCCGAAATTTCAGCCGCTCCCCAGGGTGCGCCGCAAACTGCGCCAATCCCCCAGATGGAATTACCCTCTGCAGTAATGCTGCCACCGACAGCTTCGCAGTCCGTAATGGAACTCATTGTCGTACCACCGGCAATCAAACCTGCGCATGCGCCATCATCACCCATTACGGTTATATCTGCCGTCGCTTTGCAGCCTGAAATAAGGTCGAACCCGGTACCGACAATTCCTCCTATTCCCTGCATCCCGGTAAGTGTATTCTCCCCAACCAGGTCAATCCCTGACACCCCACAGTTCATGAACTGAAGCCCCACAGCTCCTCCTACCAGGTAAAAACCAGACACATTGGCATTCTCCAAAGTAAAATCACGGATAAATCCCACGCTTTCTTCAGTTCCCATCACACAGCCAAACAGACCCGCCCCCATAGGAGATTCACAGTTTACAGTGAGATTTGAAATAGTATGTCCATCACCGTCAAATGTCCCGGTAAAAGCATAATCCGGGTGGGGAACCTCTGCGTCTTCAGGAGCATCAGAAAGTGACCGGAAAGTCCCGATTGGCTCCCAATTATCATACCCTGACAAGTCAATATTATCTGTCAGAATATAATGGGCTCTCAGATCTTCACGGACAAGGTTCAGTTGCTCCGCTGTCGCGATCTGCCACGGATTATCAATTGTTCCGTCACCAGCTTCAAAAACCGGTTCCGCGCTGACAACGCATGTCACCAACACCATGGAAACAACGGATGCTGCAAATACTGAAAAAATAGAACTTCTTTTCATCAGGTACACCTCCATCTCAACAGCTTTTATACTATCGTCCCTTTATAGTTTCTTGCTGTCTCACTCTTATCCGGAACGTACCAGTAGTCACAGGAATCAGCGCCTGTTGCTACTGTGTGCGTTCTGATCAGCATGGCATGCATCAGCCTGGCATAGGCATGGTCAAGTGCGCACATATGAGGCATCAGATCCATGTATCCAAACTTCTGTGCATATGCAGCAAGCGGACATCCTACAAGGGTAAAAGCAAATCCCTCCGTCACATTGTCGGGATTCACAAGCATTCCCCATGTATCAAGCCACTCTCCTTCTGATTGTTTTTTCCTTACCCGCTCCGCATACTTTGTGTAACTCCTGTACAGATAGTTTCTCAAAACGGAAAGTGAGGCTTTTCTGTTTATGTTCATTAAGCCATTCAGCCATTCAAACTGTCTGTACAGATCATCTATGATCTCATCAATCGCGTCCCCTGCCATACGATGATCTGAAGCCTCATAATACGAAAGAAAAAGCAGGAACATATCCAGATTTTCGGACAGGGAATTCTCTTTTCCACCTATATCTGGTGCTTTCGCCTTGAGTTCAGGCAAGATGGCGTCAGCCCGTCTGATGATCATATCCATCTCTTTCGGAAGATGCCTCCGCAGGTATCTTCGAATTGCTTTCAGAACCATCTTTTTCATTTCTCTTTACCAACTCCCAAAAGAACCAAAATACCTTCTTCACTCTTGCCTTCAGCAGCCATAAAACAGTGTGCATATCCTTGCGGCAAGTGCAGACGCCGCAGGAAATATGACAAGGAGCTTCAGCAGCTGGCTTCTTATGTTATATCCATACTTCCTGCCTTTATACACGCTTTCCACTTCAGGATAGTAATACTGGAAGAAATGAAACTTCATGAGCAGGAAGTAATCGAAGAAGATCATGTCGTATATCTTATATATGGAAAATATCAGCACAAATCTCAGGAAGAACTGTTCGAATGTAAAACTGCTCCTGAACCCGTCCCAGATCGAGATCACAAAGGCACCCAGTATCATCACCATACTGAATATCATGAGTGCCCATCCCATGACTCTGGCCCCTTTGAACAATTCACTCTCCCTGGGAACAAGCACTTCCCGCGCCTCCTTCGGTGCCGAAGAGAAAAGCTTTATATCCTGGACAAACGCTACAGCCGATATCAGCATCAGTGTAATCGATGCACAAAACACAATTGCCAGAAAAATCGTTAACAGCATTTCTTGTCAATCCTTTCCGCGTTACTGAACGGTCTTTTCCGTCCGGCTTTTACTCCCCGCTTTCTTTCTGCTCACAAGAAAACCCAGCTCGTCCGTCACGATCTCATATTCCTCCACCAATGGATTATCACTGCCAACCACACAGTAATCGCAGCGGTCGCTGTTGCCGCAGGTACCGAGGCGGATCAGTGTCCCATGGATCTCAGATATGCCGAAGAAATCACTGTTGCAGAGCAGGGGCAGGATATGGAGAAGCCCATGTTTCTTCGCAAATTCCGCATTCGGACACTGGGTGAAGGAATAACGCGACACACGGTTTCCCCTGTCATACGGCTCATTCACAGCGATGAATCCGTCCGGATAGGTTTTTATGTCCTTCCTGTCCCGTCTGCCGACTCTATGGAACACCTTGTCAATAAGCCACATATCAAAGGAGCGATTCAGATTGAATACCCTGCCAAGCTTCGTAAACGGAGACATGAACAGGTTCTGCACAAAGCCCTCCAGTTCCGATATCGGCGGCTGATCAGGCAACGCGGTATACAGCGCGAAAACCAGCATCCCTCCGTAAATTGCGTTTGCGTGCCCGTTTTTCTTACCGCCGTAGTCGGGAGCTTCGGTAAGCCAGGAAGCATAGGTCTGTGCTGTTTTCTGCCAGATGGCATCCGCTCCGGAGCCATACCGGTCAACAAGCCATTGCCTGATTTTTTCGCAGTATTGTAATTCTTCAAGTTCCATTTTCCAATCATCCTCTTTCGTTCCGAAACCAGCACTTCAGGATTCAGCGTGCACCTTTCCTGACATTACCAACAGTCCGCCCATCATCCAAAGGTTCCCGATGCTGATCCAGCCGGTTGCCAGCGCATTGGTCAGCCCGTAGTCCCCGATGAGACGCATCAATGCTGCCCAGACCAGGCCGAACAGCACGGAAAACACCCGGCACCAGTGCGGCAGAGGTGTGTGTCCGCGTGAAAAAGCTCTGATCTGGACGATTGCGGTAAGGAGGAAAAAGACCATGAAAATGACTGTTGCGGGAATCAGGAACCAACCGGTCCATCGTATAGTCTCTTCTTCCGGCAGCCGTTTCAGAAGGTACACTGCCATACAGCACGGAACATGGACTCCGCAGCCACCAAAGGCAAGGCAGCCAATAATACCGGCGCGGTAAGCGTGAGCGTCTTGCTCCGAATACGGTTTGATCATCCGATAAATCGCAAACCAACAGAGGCATTCGACCGGGATTCCAATGAGGCCAAGAAGCGCAGACGCGATTATCCTGCCGTCAGATACTGACAGATAACGTGACAGCATCGCGGGCAGCTCCGTGACAGAAGTATCAGCCACGCCCCAGCCAAGCAGCATGTCACCGACCAGCACCAGAAGTGATGAAAAGATACCGAGTTTCAGAAGATGCTGTATGCGCGGCCAGTCTAAGGTCTGTTTCTCATTCATAGGCATTCCTCTTTCCCTACCAGACTCATGGCGCATACCAGATACATAAGCAGCCAGCCCAAAGACTCAAAACCCGAATCCAGCCCCTCTGCAACATAGTTCATGAGCTGGCCCAGAAGCGCAATAAACACCGGATTGCAGATCAATGTGATCTTGTTTACAGGCAGCATTCCTTTCAGCACTATGCCGACCCAGGCAATCATGGCAAAGCAGTCACAGATGATAAAGCCAAGCCCCATCGGGACGGTCACGCTTTTCGTAACACGTATCACCATATCAACAGAGACACGGAGATCACCCGTGGCATCCATGCCGGCATTAAAGACTACCGGCAGCATGCAGATCCCTATATGGATAAAAGCAAAGTAGAGAATTCCTCCCCAGTTGGCGATTTTGAAAAGCTTATAGAGTTTCGACTCTCCCAGAGCATATTTTGTCTCCATCACCTTCATCAGTTCCAGGGCCGCCACGGCAAAAATCGGTGCACACAAAAAACCGAGGATGGATGACAGCGCATACCTCCGGTCAGGAACAACATTAGCCGTGATACCCATATAAGCATCAGGGGATGACGAGGTGCTGAACGTCCCAAATCCCAGAAGGTAATCGCCGATCATTGCAAGCACCATCGCCAGGCAGCCAAGCAGGATCTTTTTTCTTGATGTCATATTTTTCATATACCCATGCTTTCTGATCACCATTTGAAAACCGCCAGCCGATTATTGATGTTCTTTCCGATGATTGCGAACAGTTTTCCTCTGATGGAATATTTCTTCATTTCTTCGTTGTAATTTTTCTCTGAGACCAGTTTCATGCGTGGCTCCAGCTCAAGATATTCTTTTCCGCTTTTTGTTCCCCATCCAAAGCTCGCATTGGTATATTTCACTGCGTCATGGTGTTTACTGTTCTTCTCCATAAATGGGGAATGCAGCTCCGCCAGAAGGTACCCATGGGAGAAACTGTCGCACAGCATATTAAGACAGGTCTTAACCTGCTCCTTTGAAAAGTATTCCAGGACACCTTCCATCACGATGATGTACATCTTTGACTTTGGGATATTCTTTGTCCATGCCCCATCGAGGGCGTCACCATCCAACATGATGCAGTGTTCCTGATCCTCATAAACCTTCCTTCGGAGAACAATCTGATCTGGAAGGTCGACGTCAAACCATCTGATGGTTCCGTTATCAACCTGCGAAAACTTATCATCAAAACCACATCCAAGGTTGATGCAGACTGCGTCCGGATACTTGCTGATCAGCTCTTTCAGCTGATCTCTGTACATAATCGTCCTGGCTACCACGCCTTCATGGGACATGAACGGGTCAAACCTGCTCACATCCACTCCCAGCGTGTCAATAATCTCCTTCGCCTTCTGATCCCTGATCCGTGCGTTTGGCCGTGCGGTTTCGCTTGCCCGGATGGCAAGTGTGATCAGAGCCGTCTCCTGTATGTCACCAAACTGCAGTTCCATCTCTTCTCCTCCACTCTCATGTTTTCTCATACCGGCATATTCATAAACTCATCGATAAGCAGCCTTTCCCCCCCCACCTCTTTCTGTCATCAATCAAAACAGAGCATCAATTCGATACCCACATCTTAGTTAGTCTTTTCAAACTATTATTATATACCACTTTCCGCAGTTGACAAGAGGCAAATTGCATAATCTCTTCAAAAATCAAAAAGCCGCCGTTATGGCGACTCTTCTCCCATATTATTATGCTTACTTTATCATCGTAACCTGGTTACTATAACCTGCACTTTGGTCATTTTATTTTCGTAACCATGTTATGAAACGGTTGTTGTGCCACGATTTGTTGTAGAAATCAAACGATCATTAACAGCATTTCGGTAAAACTCTTCATAATCTTCATAATATGTCGTATAGACCGGCGTGCAGGTTTCCGTATCCTCATGAAAAACATACTGAATCGGATTTATGCTGTCATAGCAGATCAATTCCTCCGACTGCCAGAGATATCCCATCTTGTAGTCATCCCTCGAATTCAGCACCTTTGAAAGCACATACAGAAAATTGATATAGAACCTGGTTCCTGTCTGCCTGGAATGCTCCACCAAATCAGTGACATCTATTCTCGCGGTCATAGAAGTTGAACACTTGCAATCCTCCGTAAAATGACGAAATACTCCGCTCCGGTAATACTGCTTTTTGTCAACAACCTCATAATTCATATCAATGTGCTCCTTCCTCGCCTGATATCCAGGTATTTTTCTTTGCTCTCAAAAGATGAAACAAAATCTTTCGTCACCGGATCTGACAGGCACATATAATAGATATTTGCATCTATGTTCTTTAATACAGCCATATCGAAATATCCATTACAGGCAGAATCTTTATCAGACAAACGGCCACAAATACAAAATCAGCGATTGAATCAAATCTCGATCCAAATTCACTGACTGTATTTGTTTTCCGGGCGATGATCCCATCGGCCATATCAGATAATCCGGCGATCAGATAAAGCGCATAAAAGAAAGGAGAAAACACCGGACTTTACAGGAGTACCACACTCATAAGGATTCTTAAGCCCGTTATTGCTTTTGCCATCACATGCTTCCCGCGTTTTCAAGCCTGCCACGTGCGTCAGGATTGTTTCCGATAATTGCCCCAACTTTTTCGCACGACTTCATTTCCAGACAGCCGCCGCAGGTTTCCATCTGTTTTTCTCTCGCACACTGCCTGATCGGACATAAAGAATCACAGTACACAGTCTTTGCTCCCGGAATACGGCAGCCGGAGCAGTTTATCATTTCCGGTGTTATCTTCACTCCATTAAGCTTTGACCATTCTTTCGACACCTTTATCCGCAGTTCATTGTCATTATTAACCGTAGCCAAACGAGCTTCGCAAGTCTCACAGTCCAGTCCGCAATAAGCGATAAACAGATCTGAGTCCTTTTCTCCGGCTATCGGCACCCAGATACCGCATTCGTAGTCCGGCGACTGCGGATCTCCGCTGGAATAGATCTCCAGTGTTGCTGCTCCGTCTGCATGATATTTCCGTCCTTCATTTGGAAACCATTCCTGCCAGACCGCCGTGTTCAATGTTTGCAACGAGCCTGGAATCGGCCCTCTAGCTGTGAATATGGCCCATCTGCTCTCCGGGAAGGAATACAGTTCCAGTCCCGCCGGCACTTCACCACCCTGATACAAACCGGCAATCCAGTATGTAAAGCTGTTTTCACCTTCAGTACAGATCGCGTACATACCGATCCCGTTATCAAGAATCGCTTTTTCGACAGCGTTTTCAGGCTGCATTGTCTGCCAGAGCCTTGCATATTTCGCTGCATATTCATTGTCCCAGAATTCAGGGCATTTCTGATAGGCTTCCTCCGGGTTAATCTCCGTGTGATAGCCGATAAAGGTCATTTTATTCTTCTTTTCATATATAACGTTCATTCCGCTCTCCTCCGATTCACAGATCTGCTTTCTGCACTTTGTCTCAGTTTCTATTCTCATGCCGGTACTGAGTCTTCTCGTCCATTCTTCCTTGATTCAACCGGCAGAACTCTCTCCAAATCCATTAAACAGATATACACCCAGAACCGCGTTAAACCCTACGGCGGCAAACACACTGAAACGTTCCACGATGCCAAAGTACTGTGTCGGTACAGCGCCCTGTCCTATTGCACCGACCATCATCATGAACAATGCGACCGCAGCCAGAATACCTGTTCCACGCAATCCTCCTTTTCCGAATCCGGCAATGATCAAAAGAATCAGGGAAATGATCGACAGAAGAACTACCAGCATCGTAACGACCATATGCATCACTTCCTGAAAAGAAGCTATTTCTTTTCCACTGTCCGCAAGCGGAAACATGGTATACCCCACCCCTGAAATCCAGTTCATGACGGCAAACAGGTAAACGCCTATACGGAACAGTTTTGTGGATATCTTCTTCTCTGAGATGAAAATGGATACACATGTCACACTCACCAGGCTGCATTTTCCGTACAATGCTGCCAGCTGGTTCCAAAGCATTCTTGATGGTGCGGTTTCAGCTGACAAATCGCTTACTGCCTGTGCCATCCAGTTATACCCCGGATAAGCCAGCGGCGAGAAGACCACGGCTGCTGCATAAGACAGCAGCGTGACAATTCCTGTCAACCCAAGCCAGTTTATAAGTTTTCGGTTTCTTTTTTTATCCATCGTATCGCATAAGCCTTCTTTCTATCTTTCAAGTCCAGTCAACTATAATGTCAGAAGCATGTAAACAACTTCCTGGTATCCACTCAACCTTGAGTTAAACCCCTTGGGATTCCGGCCAAATTCTGTAAATCCGAGATCCCGGTACATTGTAACTGCCCTTTTATTTTCAGCTACAACATTCAATTCCAGCTGTACATATCCGGCTTCTCTGGCACATTCTATGCAAGCCCCTGTAAGAGCTTTCCCAAGTCCCATCCCCCAATATTCCTTCAAAACGCTTATCCCAAACTCGGCGCGATGTCTGACCTTATGCTTTGTCCCGACTGCTTCGATCCCTGCTGTTCCAACGATCTTGCCATCCACAATAGCAACGATTTCTATTCCATTTGAACTGTTCGTCTTCTCCTCCAGAAACTGAGCCTCCTGCTCCGGATCAAAGCTGTTTTCATCCGGATATGATAACAAATAGTCTGTTTCAGCATGTGTCAGATTGAAAATCTCGTAAACTGCATTCCCGTCAGATGCATCACCGTTCCTGAGCCATGCCTCATTCCCGTTTTTGAGAATGATCTTCTGATACTCAATGGATCGTTCCTTCCAGCCATAACCAAGCCCCTGCAGGTTCTCCCGGCCATACTTCGCTGCAAGCTCATCCCAGAATGCCCCAATCGTTTCGTATAACCTGTGAAATTGTTATTGTCCAATCTCTTGTATTGATATTTCGTTCCCACGTTATGAAAAATGATAAATACAATAAATATTATTAAATTATTTATGTAAATCATTTTTCTCTGTTGTTCAATATGGCTTATGCCATATTTACTACAACCGGATGTAACGCCCACCCTCCAGCCCATTTGATTGGGAATGCTTTTCTCAGAATCTGATAAGCACCGTTTAAATCCGCATTGATGCATGTCCCTTTGTTGGAAATGAAAAGCCCCCGGTGAACCCTTCTGCTCTTGTTGTAATTTTCCTTAACTGGCTCTTCCT
>JAFVGK010000108.1 GCA_017475035.1 Blautia sp. | reverse complement strand
GCTGATGTGATGTGCCAGCCATACGTCCAGCCCACGCCGGTAAACGGCTTGGCTGGCCGCATGACAGGCTATCACATCGCCCTCTCCATGTAAACCCATACATATTCCGAGTACTTCACCCACCCATGAAGCAGAAGACCGTTTTTTTCTATGGTAATGATTGAAATCTTTTTATTTATAATGAATTTCGTTCAAATAAGAAGAAAAAATGGTTCATTATAATATTGGAGAAGAATATGAAAAGGGAAAAAAGCTTAACCTCTATATTTTTAATCATTATAGTAATGGGTTGTATTTTAGTAAATACCCATTACAGTTTTGCGGGTAAAAAGGAAGAGAAGTATCCAGATCTTACTTTTTTTTGTGATTATTGTGAGTCTTGTTTAAGCGTGCAGAACGGATTTACGGATTGGGGTGCAACATGGGAATGCACAGATTGTGGATATGTGAACACTATTATAGATAATGATGCTTATTTGGAAACGGCAGTTGAGAAAAATTACCATAGTGGCTATGCTAGAATGCTATTGGCATTAGATTTAAAGGATAAAGAAGCAGCATTAGATAGATTTGAAGAGGCAATTTCATTATTTAAAAAGGCGGAAAATTATAAAAACAGTAAAGAATTAATAGAGCGATGCAAAGATCAAATATATCTAATAAGTGGGAAACGAGAAACTATTTCTGATTCTAGAGATGAATCACCAGGTAACAACGAATCATTTCAGAGTCAAATACAGGTTGGAGACGTTATCTATTTAGGAAGAATACAACAATATGATGATTTTAAGCAATCGAAAGACCCTATAGAATGGGTTGTTATAAAAAAAGACAAGAATAAAGCTTTGCTTTTATCAAGCTATGTTTTATTTTTTAAACCTTATAACGAGAAGAAAACTACCTGGTACAATAGTGAACTGCGGAGATATTTGAATAATATTTTCTTCAATAATTCTTTTTCTTTAAAAGAAAAAGAAGCTATTGTCTACGATGTCATAAATAATCAAACTGAAAAAAATAAACAATGGGATACTGATGCAGGAGCAGCTTCAAGTGATAGGATCTTTTGCTTAAGTTATCAGGAATTTATGAATTATGTGGATCGATACTTAAAAACAGCGGTGGCTACGTTAAAATCAGATGAAGACCTATATAAAGAACCTGAAGATGATTATCTATATTATGAAGTATATTGGTGGCTAAGGTCTCCTGGAAAAAAGCAGGGGAAAGCGATTGCAGTTGATTTTTTTGGAGATATTTTAAGCGAAGATGTAGATGATACTTTTACAGGTGTCCGCCCTGCGCTATGGTTGGATCTGAAAAAATATACGCCTGAAGCGGATTATGCTAAAGTTGATGAAGCCTTCGATTATTTTGATGAAGGGAATTATTATGATGCCTATCGTACCTTTGATGAAGTCTCAGGTAATGAAGGATATTTTGAGAATATATGGTTTTGGTCGTTTGAAAGTCTGGCAAGTCATTTTATTTTAAATGAAGACGTTTCTGGTTTTCATAATGACTATGAGGCTTTGCTGATTTCATGTTTGAATAAAGAATTTAATAAGAATGATGAATGGTCAAAAAGAATGATTAGAAGCTGGCGGTTTCTTGGAGGCAGTGAACAGGTAACATGCTATAATTTAGCAAAAAAATGCTTGGAGAAAGAAGATGATGAAAAAGCATTTCAACTGTTGTCTTATCTTGGAAATTATGAGGACTCAAAAGATCTTCTTGATCAAATCTCTGCAAAAATGGGAATCCAATCTTATTATGTCAAAGCAAATAAATATATTACCGGTAATGACAATGGATACTTAAAAAGAAACAGCATACCGAGTGATGACAGACACTATGGTTGGGATTTGGGACAGTTTGTCATGAGCAACTTTACCAGAGTAACAAAAGGGGAAAGTGATAATCCTATATTTCTAAAAACATTAGGGGATTCTATCACACTTTCCTTTGAATTAGAGCAAGATATTGGAGCCTTAGATGATAAAAAAGATCTTAAAATTAGTAATGACAAAGATGGATATGATCAGGAGTTCGAACTTAGAAAAACTAAAAATGGATTTGGATATGGTGCATTGATTGTGCGGCATACAGATTATCAAAACAGAATGCACGATCCTGTCATATATACCAATTATTTGAAGAACGAAAATAATGCATTATCAAGCATACAACTGAATGAAGAAGGAGATTATGAAGTCGCTTTAGATTACGAAATTGTTGATAATAGTATCTTGCATATAGCAAATAAAAAAGGAAATTATAGTATGCGATTCCATTTTTCAATACGAAATGGAAATTGCACAGTTTTCCCATTTGATATTAAGACAAATCAGGAATTGAAAAATACTTTTGTCACAGAAAACGGTTTCTATCTCGATTTAGCGAAATCGAGATATCTGGAAATAACAGTAAAAAGAACTGTATTAGCTTTAGATGGTGACAGTGGTTATGTGGAGGATGAGCGTTTTAACCGGGCTGCTAAGGATGGAGATAAATATACTGAAGAGGGCATTTATACAATTATGGTAAAGAATGTGTATACGGATGAAAAAACGACCAAAACGATTTTTGTTGGTTCACAAAGTTTGCTCGATGAATACGTAAAAAAAGGTTTTTCTATGGATAGATTAAAATAGGAGATAGAACTATGAAAAGATGGATTTCTTTTCTTCTTATTATTTCTCTTTTTTTTCGGATGTTTTGTCCTCTTAGAATCAAAGCTCTAGATAATAATTGGGACGTGTCTGATCCAAAATTACTTTCTTATATACAAGCAGATTTTTATCAAAGTCTGGTTTCGGCACTAGATAGTGAAGAATATTTTGTAGAAAATGTTGAAGTCAAATATTATTCTCAAGAGTACATTGATGAATTAGAATTTAATTCTCGGAGCAATATTTTTTTTGGATATACACTTGAAGAACTTGACAAACAATTTAAAGGACAGAAATACTATTTTACAGTAGGAGAAAACAATAAAACGATAGTTCGGCAATTGGAGAGGATTGATCATTCCTATTATAGAACGGTAAAGAACCTGACAGTCGGAACGGGCGTAATTTTGATTTGTGTCACAGTTTCTATGGTCAGTGGTGGAATCGGCTTACCAGCGGTTAGTATGATTTTTTCAATGGCCGCAGAAACTGGTTCTTTGGCTGCGTTCGCAGGAGGATCACTCGGTGGTCTCTCAGCTGGAATCATTACTGGTATTCAGACCGGAAATATGAATGAAGCGCTGCAAGCTGCAATTCTTACTGGAAGCGAAGGCTTTAAATGGGGGGCAATCTCTGGTGCTATTTCAGGTGGTATCACGGAGGGCTTTGCGTTAAAAGGGGCAACACTTCATGGACTGACGATGAATGAAGCTGCGCTCATCCAAAAGGAGTCAGGGTATCCTCTTGATGTAATAAAAGAATTTCAGAATATGGATCAGTATAATATTATAAAGGAAGCTGGATTATCTCCACAAATTGTGGACAATAAAATAGCATTAATCAGAAATATTGACTTAAACTATACTGATAAACGAGGTTTAACAAATTTACAGCTAATGCAAAAAGGGAATGCCCCATTGGAACCGGCAACGGGAGAACCTTATCAACTGCACCATATCGGACAGAGAATGGATTCAACACTTGCAATTCTAACAGAATCTGAGCATAAGCAAAATGGAAACAATACCATTTGGCATACATTCAACGAGGCTTCGCAGATTGATAGAAACAGTTTTAGTAAACAGAGATCAGTATTTTGGACAGATATGTATAAACTATTTAGCGAAGGGGAGCTATGTTTCTGAACTGAAGAAGACCAATGCTATCCATGCTTTTGGAGCGATTGTTTTCTCTGGTATAGATAAAGCAGAGCTTGCATTGGGTTTGACATTTTCTAAGGATTATGTAGAATACTTTAAACACTTTGGAGCTGCATCTTTTGATAGGCATGAATTAACTGGGATCTGTGGATCTAAGCGTTTGGGTGTAGTAATTGTTACAAAAAGATTTCGTTGTAAGGAAATCCCGTCAGACTGGCATGTAATAGAAGAAGCTAATATAGATGGGATAATTAATTGGCAGGATAAACATGGTAGTGTATATGAGACCATTCCAGGGAATAAGCCGTTTAAATGTGCGCATAAAATGTATGATTTTTATTTCGTATAGATTGCCTTGATCCAATCAAAGATGATGTAGCAAAAGGATGATCTGTTATTATTGCTACGAAAATTGAAATTAAATATATAGTTGATTTAAAAGAGCCAAAATAGACATTTCTCTATTTTGGCTCTTTGCCAATATCTACCGAAACGATTCTGCTAATTAAGCATATTTGTGGGTAAAAAGCTGCTCATCCACAAATGACATTGACAAAAGCATCCGCTTAGTTTAACCTTTGTTTTATAGAAACAGAAAACCAGATTCTTTACATATCTGCCTTTATGATACCCATGTTGCATATATTTGATACCGTGAAGCTGCTTCACGGTGAATGCTTCTACGGTTTCATGACGTTACAGATCACTTAACAGCGATTCTTCTTTCGGGAAGAACCGTCGAGAATGAAAGGAACCACGTAAAGATGAACTCGGGTTATATAAAAGTGAAACAGAGGATTTTATGCCATATCATCGCCGTTCTTTGTTTATCAGGTCTCGTGTTCTTTGTGCTCCCGGCAGCTGCGTTTGCTGATCCGGTGACGGAAACGGTGCGGGTGGGCTATTACGAGAATGAAGTCTTTGAGGAAGGCGCGGGCGAGAACCAGGTGAAAACCGGGTATGCATATGAGTATTACCGAAAGATTTCCGAATATACGGGCTGGAAATATGAGTATGTTTACGGGGGCTTCAGTGATCTGTATCAGATGCTGCTGGACGGAGAAATAGATCTCCTCGCCGGTCTTGCCTACAGAGAAGAGCGGGCGGACATCATCGGATACCCGGATGATATCATGGGCAGCGAGTCCTACTATCTGGTCAGCCATGTGGAGGATGGGGATATCCGATCTGATCCTTCTGCTGTGGAGGGAAAAAGCATCGGCGTTCTGGACAGCGCGATGGTCAGCGTACTCAATGAATTTCTGTCTGACCATGACATTCAGGCAGAGGTCGTTGTTTTTCCGGAACACAAAAGCCTGTTCCATGCTTTTGATACCCATGAGGTAGACGTACTTGCGGCGGAAAGCGATGGCGCGTATGGAAGGGTTAATGCCGTGCCGCTCTTTGCCTTCGGAACCTCCGACTATTATCTTTGCGTGAATAAACAGAGGCCGGATCTTCTTTCCAAGCTGAACGAAGCGCAGAGACAGCTGGCTGCCGAAGAACCGAATTTCCTTAATTCTCTTGCCACCAAGTATTATCCCGTCAGCGTTACCGCCCGTGCTTTTTCTGAAAAAGAACGGGAATGGATCCAGGCGCATCCTGCACTTCGTGTCGGGTATCTGGAGAACTATCTGCCTTACTGCGATACAGATCAGCAGGGGCAGGTTACAGGCCTGATCAGGGACTATCTTAAGGATTTGCTCGGAACTCTCGGCGTCACCAATATGACCGTGACGTATACAGGCTATGAGAGCTATGACAAGATGATTGCCGCCATGAATTCTGAGGAAATTGATGTGGCATTTCCTGTCGGCGGCGGATTGTATTATTCAGAGGAGAACGGCATCTACCAATCTCATGCTGTGGCTTCATCTACGACAGAACTTGTCTTCAGGGGAGAATTTAACGAGGATAAAGTAAAGAACTTTGCCGTAAACGAAAACAACCGGATGCAGTATTATTATGTGCGGACATATTATCCCGACGCGGAAATCACCTTATATCCGTCTATTGAGGACTGTCTTGCCGCAGTTCTCTCCGGAAAGGCCGGCGTTACGACTCTCAACGGCCTGCGCGCAAATGATATTCTCCGGAACAGCCAGTATGACGGTCTGTCCCTGCGTCAGGCCACAAGCAGTGACGATCGATGCTTCGGCGTTGAAATCGGCAAGGAAGGCCTTTTGAAGCTGCTGAATCGGGGAATCAACATTCTGGGCAGCGAATATGCCCAGAACATCTCCTATCGCTACACATCCGGTCTGTATGAATACGGATTCACAGACATGTTAAGGGATCATATGGCGCTGTTCGGCAGCGTGATCCTTGCCGTGTCCGCTCTGGTGATTTTCCTTCTCATCCGTGACCGCCATCGGAATAAGATCCGTCTTGAGGAAAAGGAACTCCTTCTGCAGCAGAAGGCGCTTAAGGAGCAGCAGGATAAGATGATTACGGCCCTTGCGTCCGACTACAGAAGTGTCTTTTATGTTGACCTGGATAAGGACGAGGCGATCTGTTACCGCGAGGATCCGAGATTTGGCGAAGCGCCGGCACTGGGATCATCTGTTTCCTTCCTTCGCGAATTTACCGCATTCGCTTACGATCATGTGGCTGAACAGTACCGTGACGGCTATCTGGCATTTATTCAGCCGGAAAACATACGGGCGGCGCTGCTGAAGCAGCAGATTATTTCTTATCGATTCCTTGAACTCCAGGACGGCAAAGAGACATACACCCTGCTGCGGATGACGGGGGTGCGCCGCCCTGGGGACCACCAGGATCATAAGGTACATGTGGTGGGTGTGGGTTTTTCTGATATTGATGAAGAAATGCGGCATTCCATGGACCAGCAGCAGGCGCTCAGCGACGCGCTGGAAATCGCAGAGCAGGCGAACCGTGCAAAGACAGCCTTTCTTTCCAATATGAGTCACGAGATCCGTACTCCTATGAATGCCATCATTGGACTGAATAACATTGCCCTGAACGATCCTGACGCACCGGACAGGGTGAAAGAGTATCTGGTCAAAATAGACGCCTCCGCAAAGCATCTCCTTGGAATTATCAACGACATTCTGGATATGTCCCGGATAGAATCCGGCCGCATGATCATCAAAAAGGAAGAGTTTTCTTTCTCCAAGAATCTGGAGCAGGTCAATAATATGATCGGCAGCCAATGCCGTGACAAGGGGCTGCACTATGAGTGCAGAACAATCGGTAAAATCGATGATTATTATGTCGGCGACGCGATGAAGCTGAAGCAGGTGCTGATCAACATTCTCGGCAACGCCGTGAAATTTACGCCGGAGGGCGGTACGGTGTCTTTCCTCATTGCAGAAGGCCGGCGGTATGACGGTAAGGCTGCTGTCCGTTTTACCATCCGGGATACCGGAATCGGAATGAGCAAGGAGTATATTCCGCATATCTTTGACGCTTTCAGCCAGGAGGATTCCTCCTCTACCAGCAAATATGGCAGCACCGGCCTTGGGATGCCGATCACGAAAAGCCTTGTAGAGCTTATGAACGGTTCCATCGAGGTGGAAAGTGAAAAAGGAGTCGGTACTACTTTTACGGTGACGGTTACACTGGAGGAATCTGACCGGAAGAGTGTGGATTTTGCGCATGGCGATATGAATCCGCAGGAAATGAGCGTCCTTGTTATTGACGATGACAGGATCGCGCTGGAACATGCGCAGATCATTCTCGGTCAGATCGGCATACACTGTGAGACGGCGGAGTCCGGCTGGGAAGGCATCGATAAAGTCAGGGTCAGACATGGCCGCCGCGAGGATTATGATCTGATCCTGATTGACTGGAGAATGCCGGATATAGACGGCATTGAGACGACACGGCAGATTCGGTCGATTGTGGGTCACGATACTGCCATCATTATCCTCACGTCGTTTAACTGGGATGATATCGCTGATGAAGCAAGAGACGCAGGAGTGGATACCTTTGTGCCAAAGCCGCTGTTTGCAGGCAGCGTGATGGATGAATTCAGGGAGGCCTTCCGGCGCAAAAATGAAGCCCTGGAAAAGAAAACGGTCGATTTAAAGGGACGCAGGGTTCTTCTTGCGGAGGACGTTGCCGTAAACGCAGAGATCATCATGATGGTGCTGACGATACGTGAGATTGAGACAGATGTTGCAGAAAACGGAAAAATCGCCGTGGATCTGTTCAGCTCCCATGAGCCGGGTTATTATGACGCGATCCTGATGGATATGCGTATGCCGGAAATGGACGGTCTGGAGGCAACAAAAGTGATCCGGTCCATGGACCGCCCGGACGCGCAGACCATCCCCATCATCGCCCTGACCGCCAATGCGTTTGATGAGGACGTGCAGCGCAGCATGCAGGCCGGACTGAACGCACACCTGTCAAAGCCTGTTGAACCGGAACAGCTGTATGAAACACTGGAAAGCCTGATCCTGATGTAAAGGTTAACGAAACACATGGGAGACATATTCTGTCCCGGAGCGTGAAGCGCGACAGGCAACAAAACAGTCATCCGGACGGTATGTCGGTTTACAATCAACATTGTAAGAGGAGCAGCTCTGCTATGAAGCGATCCCCGGAACGAGACTTTTGTCAATGAAATGAAAAAAAGGTTTGAAGAAATGGAAAGAAATGAAGCAAAATATGCACATCGCAGGTCATCAGGTTTTCTGAAACTGACGGATCCGCAGGGGCGTCCCCTGTCCGGAAAAAAGGTTTCGATCAGACAGACCAACCATGAATTTTTGTTTGGGTGCGGGGCCTTTGACAGCCTTCCCCTGACAGATGAGGGAGAAAAAGCTCCTTCGGACCTGGCTTTTTATGAGGACAGGATGAACAAATGGACCAGGATGTTTAATTACGGAACCCTGCCTTTTTACTGGGGAAGGTATGAGCCCTGTGAAGGGGAGCCTCAGGCAGAAAGCAGGAAACGCGCCGCGAACTATCTGGTATCTCACGGGGCAAAGGTGAAGGGGCATCCGCTGTGCTGGCATACTGTGTGCGCGGATTGGCTGATGAAATATGACAATCATACAATTCTGGACAAACAGCTTGCCAGAATAGACAGAGACGTCAGCGGGTTTAAAGGGCTGATTGATATCTGGGATGTCATAAACGAGGTTGTCATCATGCCTGTTTTTGACCGGTATGATAATGCCGTTACCCGGATCTGCAGGGATCTGGGACGTGTGGGACTGGTGAAGGAAGTGTTTGCGGCTGCCAGGACGGCAAATCCGGACGCCTTGTTATTGATCAACGATTTTAATCTTTCCGAGAGCTACAGGATTCTGATCGACGGCTGCCTGAACGCAGGGGTACCGATCGGCGCGATCGGCATTCAGACGCATCAGCACCAGGGATATAAAGGGAAAGCCTGGCTGGAGGACGTTCTGGAACGTTTTTCCGTATTTGGCCTTCCTTTGCATTTTACGGAAAATTCACTGGTATCCGGACATCTGATGCCGCCGGAAATCATTGACCTGAATGACTATCAGATCCCGGAATGGCCTACGACACCGGACGGAGAAGAACGGCAGGCAAAAGAATGGAAGGAAATGATGGAAATTCTTTTTGCGCATCCCCTTGTGGAAGCCGTCACCGGCTGGGATTTTGCGGATGGGGCGTGGCTTGGGGCTCCTACCGGTCTGATTCGGAAGGACAATTCGATAAAGCCGTCCTATGAGGCGCTGTACAGGCTGATCCACGAAGAGTGGACCACAAAGAAAGAGGCTGTCACGGATGCGGATGGCATGGTGCAATTTGACGGATACCGCGGCAGCTACGAGCTGGAATGCGAGGGAGCAGCCGGCTCCTTCCAATGGGGCAAGAACCCGGGAACTGTGCCCGTTGTCTTCGTTGGGACGCCGGTCACCGCCGGGTAATACATATTTCATTTCGGTGTTATGCCGGGAGGAAAGAAGGCGCGAAAAAGAGGAGTCAGACATTGTCTGGCTCCTCTTTTCTGGTCAGCCTTTTACGGCGCCTGCCACCATGCCTTTGATGATCTGTTTGCTGAAGATAAAGTAAAGAGCAATGATCGGCGACATGGTGATTAACATTGCAGCCATCTGTTTGGGATAATCAGAGGCGAACTGCCCTTTGAACTGGGTCAGGGCAAGGGGCACGGTCTGCAGGGCGACATCCTTGATGAGGACCAGGGCGAAGGAGAACTCGTTCCAGCATCTGATGAAGGAACTTTTTTATGACAGAGGCGGAGCAATGGATTATTTTGTCCGGCCTTCCGCTGCCGGAATCACATGGATTGGTTTCTGACAAAAGCCGCAGCGACCTCCAGTACGTCTTTATGCTTTAAATCTCTCGGCTCGAAGCGGATGATATGATATACCAGCTGCATGACCGCGCCGGCGCCTAATGTACTGACGAGGGTTCCGATTCCGACAGGACCGCCCAGGAGCCATCCCGCCAGCAGGACGATCGTCCACAAAGCTATTTCCACAATACCGATCGGGATCGACGGGAAGAGCTTTCCCAGTCCGACCAGCAGAGAATCTCTTGGACCGCAGCATTCCTCTGCGCTCATGTAGATCCACATGCCTAAAGCCATAAAGACAAACCCGACAAGCATAAAAACGATTCCGAGAAGCAGGCTGCTGTTTTCCGGCAGAGGATCCAGATCATTGAACATCTGTACAAAATTACCTGTCAGAACGGCGTCTATGATTGTTCCGAACCCGATGCGCTCTTTTATCAGGAGATCAATCCCAAGGACGCAGACTGCGATGATTGTCATGGAAAGGCCGTAGTTCAGCGGAGTATGTTTCGCGATTCCCATTCCAAGGCAGTCCCATGGAGCCAGACCGATATTCGCATGGATCGTCAGATGGACGCCAAAGGCAAATACAAGCAGTCCGGCTGCAATCTGCAGCCATTGTTTCAGAATGATTTTCCGGTTCATTTTATTTCTCCTCCCTAAACGAAGTCCTGTACGCTGACACAATGTATTCGGATCACGATTTTGACCGGCACCTTAGAAGCCGGTAAAAAATCAGTCACTGTCGCTTCCTGATGCTTCATCTCATCTGGAAATATAGTTTATACTCGATAACGGAAATGTCTGCCGATATGCTTAACGTATAACGAGTGAACGCGCTTCCCTTCCAATCCGAAAGGTGCAGTTAAATGCGTTCACGAGTATAACATATAAGAAAAGAAGTATCCAGAGAAAAGTATCTTTACGGATACCATCCCCCCCTTGTGCATGGAAATATATTGTGTTAAATTAGGATAAACGGATTAAAAATGCATTTTGCTTCGTCTTGGTATCAGATTGATAAATAAACGAAACTGTTCTTTACTATGTCACTGATTTTTGAGATATGCGCCCGGATAAAAAGACAGGTCATCCGGGACAGACTTTTTAGAGAACGGTTCCGACGGAAACACATCAGGTTGTAAACAAAAGGGGGGGAACACAAATGAACGATCCTTTCTATCCGGCATTTATCGACGAAGTACGTACCCATTTTGAGAACATGTGCAAAGAACACAGGTCATTGTATGTCACCGAGGCAGATTGCCTGGAACTATGGCAGATTTATCTTGATTCGATTCCCCGGGAGCATAACCCGATCTTTCGTAAACGCAGGAGATTTGACTGCAGCGCCTGCAGAAATTTTTTCCGGAACTGCGCGAATGTAGTTGCGATTGAGAATGGCCATCTGGTGAGCATCTGGGATTTTGAAGCCTCTGATTATTTTAAGGATGTGGCGAAAAAGCTCTCCGATGCCGCCAAAGCCCTGCCGATCGATAACCGGTTTTTCCCCAGGACGCAGTCCATAGGGCAGGAGAAGACTCCGGAGCTGTGTGAGGATGGACAGGTCATTACCTGGCATCATCTGTATGCCAAAGTACCTGCGGCTTATGTTGTGGATCCCTGGCAGAAAAGTGAGCTGTTGGGTGAAGCAAAGACGACAAAAGAGGTATTCGGAAGATCCCTGACAGAGATCTCTCTGGAAGCCATTGATATCGTTCTGGAGCTGATCGCCCAGAATTCCCTTTACCGTGGAGAGGAATGGAAGGGCGCCCTGCAGGACTTCAGAAAATATAAGACAGAATATGATCATCTTCCCGAAGACAGACGGGTCAGAGATCTGTATCTCTGGGAAAAGTCGGTTCAGGTCGGAAATGTGATCGCGCGGATCAAAAACCACAGCATGGGGACACTCCTGGCTAATATCTCGGAGGAGATGGATCTTGAGCAGGCCGTGCGTCAGTGGGAAAGTATCATGGCTCCGACCAATTATAAGCGTCCTCAGGCGATTTTTACGCAGAGAATGCTGGATGAGGCCAGGGAAACGATCGAGAAGCTTGGATTTATGGATTCCCTGCTTCGCCGGTTTGCCACCCTCAATGATATCAGGGTCAACGATATCCTGTTCTCCAACAGGGATGCCGCCAGGAGGATTATCGGGGCGACAGGGGCGGAATCTTTCTTTACGGAGATGAAAAAAGAGGTAAAGGCTGATCCGAAACAGTTTTCCAGGGTACAGACGATCGGGATCCAGGAGTTTGTGGAAAAGGTGCTTCCCACGGCACGGTCTCTGGAACTCTTTTTTGAAAACAGGCATATCCCCAATCTTGTTTCCCTGATTGCTCCGGTGAATCCCCAGGCACCTACTTTATTTAAGTGGGGAAATGGCTTCAGCTGGGCATACCGAGGGAATGTTGCGGACTCTCTTCTGAAAGAACGTGTAAAGAACGCCGGCGGCAAAGTGGATGGGGTGCTCCGTTTTTCCATCCAGTGGAACGACCTGGAAAGATGGAATCAGAATGATGAGGATGCCCATTGTATAGAACCAAACGGATTTGAGATTTACTTTGGAAAAAAGGTTGACAGCGCTACACGGGGCAATCTCGATGTGGATATCACACATCCCCAGAAAAATGTGCCTGCCGTGGAAAACATTACCTGGCCCTCTTTGGACAGCATGAAACCGGGAGACTACCGCTTTTTTGTCCATACCTTTGCAGGCCGTGGAGGCACGGGAGGTTTCCGGGCGGAAGTAGAGGCTGATGGGGAGCTTCATTCCTATGATTATTCCCAGAATACGAGAAACGGAGGAAAGGTAGAGGTTGCTGTCGTAAATCTGTCAAAAGACGGATATTTTACCATCAAGGATATCCTTCCCTCCGGAGTAACAGCACATGGGACGACGGTATGGGGAATCACTACCAATCAGTTTGTTCCCGTATCTGTGGTCTGCCTGTCGCCGAACTGGTGGGATGAGGCAAATGGAGTCGGCAACCGGCATTATTTCTTTATGCTGAAGGACTGTGCCAATGATGAATCTCCGAACGGCTTTTACAATGAACAGCTTCGGAACGAACTGGGTCCGCATAAAAGAGTATTGGAAATGCTCGGCTTAAAGGCAAAGGTCCAGGACACCCCGGATCAGCTCTCCGGCCTGGGTTTTTCCAGCACAAAACACGCCGAGCTCGTAGTGAAGGTGACCGGAACGTCAGAGAGAATTCTGAAGATTGTTTTTTAAGGAGCCGGATGAAAATAAACGGAACAGGTTGCTGAGGATTTTTGCCCGGATGTGCCTGTCAAAAAAAGCGGGCACAGCGGAATAAGCGAGCTTTTTTTGACAGGTGCCGCCGGCAGGCGGAAGCATTTCGGAGTAAAAATCCGTGTGAAATGTGAAATGACAGAAAGGAGCCGATAAGGATGCCGGAAAAGAATATTTTTGAGATTGCTCTTCGCGAAAAATATCGTTATAATTTCCGCGGCCAGATCACGACGGAAGACCTTTGGGATCTGAGTGTAGAGCAGCTGGACAAGATTTTCAAAGGACTGAATGATGAGATCCGGAAAACGGAAGAGGAGAGCCTGCTGACGGAGAAATCCAAGGAAGGTGAGACGCTTCGGAATAAAGTTGCGATCATCCGTTACATTGTTGCCTATAAGCTTACGGAGCGGGAAAACGCCAAAAAGGCAGTGGAAAACAGCCAGAAGAAGAAAAAAATCCTGGATATTATCAGCAGGAAGCAGGATGAACAGCTTCAGAATCTTAGCGTCGACGAATTGATGGCGATGTTGAACGATCTTTGATATTGAAGGGGACTGATTTTGGAAGAAACAAATCTGACGATCATACTTATTTTGCTGTTTGTACTGATCCTTCTGCCGGTCATGCTGGCAAAAATCACAGGGAGCAATCCGATGGAGATGTTCTTTGGCGGCAGAGTCAGGGGAACGGCGTTTGATAAACAGAACAAGGAGAAAGAAAAAAAAGTTCCGAAAGTGAGAAACGGCTCCAGACAGGATCTGATTCAGTTTTTATCATTATTGACAACGTTTGCGAGGAAGCGTAGGTTTCCCCTGATGCTTCCCGGCACGGTAGCGTATGAAGGCGAAACGGCGACTTTATCTGCGATCATGGTTACCAGAGCCATGGTGATCGGCTTCAACTGTTTTGGCTATGGCGGGACGGTTACAGCCGGGGATAATGATGAGGATTGGGTACAGCTGAGGGGTGAAGAAAAAGTGACCGTGGAGAGTCCCACGGTAAAGAACGCAAAGCAGAAAGAACTGGTTGAGAAAATTCTGGCAGCGGAGGGAAGGAAGGATATTCCTGTGGAAATCTTCGGCGTTTTTACAAACCCCGATGTAACTCTGATCCGGGCCGGAAAGGCAAATTGTTTCGTAACGGAACGTGTCATGGAAATGCTCGGAAAAGAAAAGTATCTGGCGGATAAAGGATATGTGCCGGCAGAAGTGGATAAACTGCTTGCCGGATATAAAACCTGAGGCAGAAAGAATCGGATCTTCCCGTCCTCGATAAAAGAAACCCTCACAGTGCCGTGAGGGTTTCTTTTATGGTATGGCAGGGATCGCCTTAAGAAAGATGCCGACTGCCGGTGTCAGGCGCGCCTCATAAGAATTTCCTATAAAGAAAAATCAAGGACTTTACATTCATTTTTCTTCCTGTATTGCTGCATCAGAAAGCTCGTGGTCTGCGGATCGCGGGCTTTGGTGTAGCAGGCGAGGGCTGCGTCGAAGTGGTCCTTCAGGAATGCTTCATAGATGCTTCTGTATTCATGATCGAGCCGATAGGGGTACCGAAGCCGGCTGACGACGAGGCGGATCAGGACATCCTCCCGTTCCTGCCCGATGGCATAAGGGAAACAGCGGTCATATTCCTGGAAATTCAGCCTTCGGTTGACAAAACAATTGCGGTAATACATGCCGCTGCCGTGAGTGTGATGTTCTATGATTCTGGCGGGAGTATTTTCCACCCCTTCTTCATAAAATTCCGGAAACAACAGGAGAGCTTTTCCATCGACAGCCCTGTAATCTACGGTAAGCTCTTCATTGACTTCCAGTAAAATGTCCCTGAGGACAGAGGTTTCTCCTTTTTCGCAGGAGAGTGAAAGGTGCCGGATATGGTGGCAGCCGGTAAAAGCCCCTGCCCCCAGATCCGCCAGACCGTCCGTAAAACCAAAATCCGTAAGCTCCAGACAATTGTACATCGCGTATCGCCCGATCTTTCGCACACTGTCCGACAGCGAGAGATGCGTGATCGAAAGTCCGGAAAAAGCATAAGGGGCAATTTCCCGGATCGGAAGTCCCTCCCACAGGGCAGGAACCTCAGCCTGTTTTTCCTCACCGGTATATCGGATCAACTCCGCCCAGGTCTCATGTATCTTCATTTCAAACATAAAAATACCTGCAATTCAATAAAAAACACAATTTATACACTTGCTTATCTTATGATAATATTGGCGAAAGCCTGTTTCTGCGAATCGCTCATTTTTGCATGACGTTTACTATAATCGCGGCTGCAGTTCTTCGCCGCGGTATATGCAGCTATTAGGAAACAATTGCCTGCGGCAATGATTCAGTGTGACCAGTATATCATACAAACAGGCGGGAGAGCAAGTGAGCCGGAAGCATCCGGAAGATACGCGCGATGATGCGCATATACGGAACGAACTTGTGACTTGCGCCGGAACCGGCAAAGCGATATACTTCTTTTTATACTCGTGGAAAAAAATTATACTCGTGGAAAAAAAAACAATGCAGCTGTGGCTGCAGTTATTCAGGAGCTGTGAAAAAATAACCGATACAGATGGCGCAGGATGTAAAGGTTGTTTATGCACGGATCCTTATAATCGGGAAGCAGATATTTTATGGACAGTGTCATCTATAGAGAAGAAGAAATAAACCAGAAAAAAACGGAAATATGCAAAGAGATCCTTCTCAATGCCCGCACGGAACTGTTTTTACGGATGAGGTATCTGGATGTGGCTTTGTCCGGCCTTCGGTTCGTGCCGGACGGGGGAATCAGGCTGCTGGGCACGGATGCTGTCTGCCTGTACTTTCAGACACAGGCGCTGATGGATCTGTTTGTAAAGGATCAAAGACTGGTAAATCGGGCGTACCTGCATAGCATCTTTCATTGTCTCTTCGCCCATCCTTTTTATATACCGGGGAATGATTTTGCCCCGGATCGAAGGATTTATTACCTGGCGTGTGACATTACGACAGAGTTTTTATTGGATGAGTTGTATCAGCCCTGTCTGCATCGCCCGAAAAGCGGGCTTCGTCTTCGGATATATCAGGAATTGCGAAACAATCTGAAGGTGGTCACTGCACAGGGAGTGGAGAGATACCTGAAAAAACAGCTGCGAGAGCTCTCCTCCGGGAATGCTGCTGATCATAGTTCAATGAGTGATTCTGATTCCTTCCCGACTGAAGTAAGCGGCAAGAGGGATGGAGATGCTTTGACAGAGTCCTGTGATGAGATCAATCCGGTGAGTGAGGCTTACCTTGCGCACCTTGAGGCGGATTTTCGAATGGATGACCACTGTCTCTGGCAGCAGATGGCCCGCCGAAATCCCAGGCAGCAGCAGGACCGGTGGCAGGAAATCAGGGAACGGATGCAGACGGAGATGGAAACCTTTGCCAAAGAGGCTGCGTCCGATGCGCCCTGTCTTTATGACGAGCTGCGTGTGAGCAGCCGTCCCCGGATGGATTACCGCGAATTCTTAAAGAAGTTCTGTGTTCTGAAAGAAGAGACCAAGGCAGATCTGGATTCCTTCGATTATATCTACTATCATTACGGGCTGGAGCATTATGGCAACATGCCTCTGATCGAACCGCTGGAAACCAGCGAGCTGCACAGGATCGAGGAGTTTGTGATCGTGATCGATACCTCGATGTCCTGCAAGGATACCCTGGTGCGGCGCTTTCTGGAGGAAACCTATGGGATTCTCTCTTCCTCAGGCAGCTTTTCCAGGCAGATCCGTGTGCATGTGATGCAATGCGATGAAAAAGTCAGGAATGATGTCTGCCTGAAAAGCCTGGAACAGATCCGGACTTATATGAACCAGGTGGAGCTTGCCGGACGGGGCGGCACGGATTTTCGCCCTGCTTTTGCTTATGTAGAAGAAATGCTGGCGAAGGGGGAATTCTTCCATCTGCGCGGCCTGATCTATTTCACGGATGGTTACGGGACATATCCGGTGAAAAAACCGCCTTATGACACGGCCTTCGTTTTTGTGGAGGGAGAGGATTACCGGGACGTGGATGTGCCGCCCTGGGCGATCCGGCTGACGGTTCCGGAAGAGGAGGTATAAATGAATATAAAACGGGCAATGGCCGAAATCATGGATACGATCGAGGCCTATCTTCTCAAAGACGGTGACGGGGATTATGTGATCCCGATTATTCACCAGCGGCCGATTTTTCTGATCGGTCCTCCGGGAATCGGAAAGACACAGATCATGGGACAGATCGCCCAGAAAATGAAGCTGGCTCTGGTCTCCTATACGATCACGCATCACACGAGGCAGAGCGCCATCGGCCTGCCGTTCATATCGGAGGAGACCTTTGACGGGAAAAAGTATTCCGTGACAGAGTATACGATGAGCGAGATCGTTGCTTCCATGTATCAGAAGATGGAACAGACCGGGCTCAGAGAGGGAATCTTATTTATCGATGAGATCAATTGTGTCTCTGAGACCCTGGCGCCGGCGATGCTGCAGTTCCTTCAGTGCAAAACCTTCGGAAATCTGCAGATTCCCAGGGGATGGATTATCGTGGCAGCGGGGAATCCGCCGGAATATAACCGGTCCGTGCGGGAATTCGATGTGGTGACAATGGACCGTGTCAAGAGAATGGATGTGGAACCGGATTTTGACGCCTGGAAGGAATATGCTTATCAGGCAAATGTACATCCGGCTGTTCTGGCCTATCTCCAGGCAAAACCGCAGTATTTCTGCCGGATGGAGACCACCGTGGACGGGAGATTCTTCGCGACCCCCAGAGGCTGGGAGGATCTTTCCAGGCTTTTGTGGGTCTATGAATCGCTGAAAAAAGGAGTGGACCGCGATACGGTCACTTCCTATATTCAATATCCGGCGATTGCCAGGGACTTTGCCAATTACTGGGAGCTGTTTCACAAGTATGAAGCGGATTACGCCATGGATGAGGTTTTTGCAGGGCATATTCCCGACATTCTCATCAAGAAAATCGCCCATGCCTCGTTTGACGAGAGATATGGGGTACTCGGTCTGATTCTGGCCAGATGCCGGCAGAGCTTTCTTGCTTACTGCAGGGAGGAGGAGTATATGACAGCCCTGCATGAGACTTTGTCAAAGGCGAAAACTCTGCTGCTTTCATCAGAAGGAACAGACCCTGCTCTGGTGCTGGACGATCTGGTGCTGCGGATATCCGCCCAAAGAGAGACTGAAACAAAGGCGGAGCTTCTTACAAGGGAAGAAAAGCATGTCTCCATCCGCGTGGAAAGCTTTCTTTCCGGAATCAGGAAAGAGCTTGCGGATGCAGAGACGGCACAGGAAACCTTTGAGCGGATATCCGGGGAATTCGGCCGGGAGAGACAGAATTATGAAAAGAGCCATGCACAGGCCGCTCGGACACTGGAATATGCGTTTGACTGCCTGGAGGTCCTTTTCGGCCAGGGGCAGGAGATTGTCCTCTTTCTCACGGAGCTGAATGCGAATCCGTACAGTGTCCGTTTCTTAAAACGATATGCCTGCGAACGCTATGACCGATACAACCAGGAGCTGTTGTATGAGGATCGCAGCCGGGCAATTCTGAAAAAAATAGAGGAGGCTGATTCTGTCTTTGGCAGCCCGACTGCCGAAGCGGCAAAATCATCATCCGGGAACATTGAGTAAACGTATAAAACTTCGCTAAAGAGGAGACTGATTCTGTCTTTGGCAGCCCGACTGCCGAAGCAGCAAAATGGTCCTTCGAAAACGTTGAATCAACGTAAAAAACTTCATTAAAAGAGGAGCTGTAAAATATGGAATCGATTTACGGTTCTGCTCTCGGAAAGCTGGAAATGACGAAAGAGTACCTGGAAGGGGAAATCGAGAAGCTGCGGCAGAACCTGAAAAAGCAGGAAGGCCTTGACCCGGTGGAGCATTGTCTGGCAAGGATCAAGTCTGAAGAGAGCATGAGGGAAAAATGCCGGAGGAAAGGACTTCCGGAAACGGAGGACTCCGCTCTGCGGGTAATTCAGGACGCCGTGGGCCTGCGGGTAGTCTGTCCTTTCGTCCAGGATGTTTACCGGATCCGGGATCATCTGGCCGGATTGCCTGACTGTGAGATCATCAGGGAGAAGGATTATATCCGGCATGCGAAATCGAACGGATATCGCAGTTACCATATGATTCTCCTGGTGAGAGGTGAGGTTTACGCGGAAATCCAGTTAAGGACGATCTCTCAGGATACCTGGGCCGCGCTGGAACATCATATGAGGTATAAAAAGAATATCAAAGGCAATAAAGCTTTGATTGAATCGGAACTGAAGCGCTGCGCAGACGAGCTTGCTTCGACAGATATTTCCATGCAGACAATACGCGATCTGATCCAGACTGCAGATGACGGAAACGTGCATGGTGATGACGGGCACAGCGCTTCATAAATCTCAGCGGAAAGGATTTTCTGATGAAAATATTACTGGCAGAGGATACCCGTGATTTAAGCAGGGTGCTGTGCGCGGCACTCAATCACGCGGGTTATGATGTGGATGCTGCTTTCGATGGGGAGGAAGCCCTTTCCCTGATCGGGGAAAACAGCTATGATCTTTTGATCCTGGATATCATGATGCCGAAAAAGACAGGCCTGGAGGTATTGTCAGAGGTACGCGGCCGGAATAATATCACCCCGGTCCTGATGCTTACGGCAAAATCTGAGGTGGATGACAGGGTTGCGGGACTTGACGCCGGAGCGGATGATTATCTGACCAAGCCCTTTGCGATGAAGGAGCTTTTGGCCAGGGTCCGTGCGATGACAAGAAGGAAAACGGAATATGGAAGCCGGGAGCTTCACTTTGGGGATCTGACCCTTCGTTCGGATAACTTTGAACTTTCCTGCGAAAACGCCGTCCGTCTGTCCGTGAAAGAGTTTGAACTATTACAGATTCTGATCCTGCAGAGAGACCGGGAGCTGGAAACAGCCTATCTGATTGAACATGTATGGCAAAATGATCCGGAGGTAAAGGACGACACGGTATGGCTCTATGTCAGTTATCTGCGGGGAAAACTTCTGGCGGTTTCCTCGAACGCCGTGATTATCGGAGAGAAGGGCGGCACGTATCGCCTGATTGAAGGAGGGGCGGAAGATGAGTGAACATGCGATCCGCAAAATCAGGCGCAAGTTCATGATTTCCTCCATGCTGGCTCTGTTTACGGTTATGATGCTGATGAGCGGAATGATCTTCCTGACGAATTATTGGACGACACAATACAGCATTCATCAGATCCTTAATTATATAGCTGAAAATGACGGCGATCTCAATGATATGGCATTTTCACAGAGGGACTCCCGTATTCTTCAGGAAGAAAATGCGATTCTCCGCTTTCTGCTGGCCTTTTTCCATATGGACAGCTCAGACCTCCGGTCTCCCGAGTTTTCCTTTTCCACACGCTATTTTGCAGTGATTTTCGGCAGCGAAAAAGACGTGAAGGAAATCAAGACCGGCCATATTGAAGCCGTATCGGAGACGGAAGCCATTGAATACGGCAGATATGCGCTTCGGCACAGGAGAATCTACGGACAGAGAGGAAACTATTATTATAAAAAAGAAAAAAGAAGTGACGGCAGTACGATTGTCGTGTATCTGGACGGTACCATGCAGGTACAGGTTATGAACCGGCTGTTTCACTCTGCATTGATGCTGATCGGCTTCTTCCTGTGCGTCTCCTTCTTTTTCGTACGGGTATTCGCGGATTATGCGCTGCGCTCGGAACTGGAAAATGCGGAACTTCAAAAACAGTTTATCACAAATGCCAGTCATGAGCTGAAGACTCCTCTTGCGGTCATCCGGGCAAATACAGAGATGACGGAGCTGCTGGAGGGAGAGTCTGAGTGGACGGCCTCCACGCTGCGCCAGGTCGAGAGACTGCAGGGCCTGATTCAGAATCTTGTCATGATTACCAGGGCACAGGAAAGAGAACAGAAGGAGGAGGCTACGGTGATCGATGTTTCCGTATCTATAGAGGATACGGTAAAAACCTTTCTTCCGATTGCCTTGCAGGAGAATAAAACGCTTGTGACACAGATCCCTCCGAATGTACGTATGAGAATCAATGACAGTCAGATCCGGCAGCTTTGTTCGCTGTTATTGGATAATGCCATCAAATACTGTGACCCGGAAGGGTCGATCCAGGTAAGTCTTGCACAGAGGGGAAAGGGGATCAGCCTGACGGTATCGAACAGCTACGAAAGTGGAAAAGACGAGGATTACAGCCGGTTTTTCGAACGATTCTACCGTCAGGACCAATCCCACAATGTGGATAAAGGCGGATACGGCGTGGGGCTGTCCATTGCGGAAAATCTTGTGGGCCAGTACAATGGAAAAATCAATGTTAACTGGAAAGAAGGAATCATTTCGTTTATCTGTATTCTGAAAGGCTGACAAAAAACCGACATGCCCCTTGAAACAATTTGTGCATTATGGTAGATTATAACTATAAAAGATTTCGAACCAAACCGGCAGCGTTTTGTTCGTTGAAGAATAATTTATAAGGAGGGGATGGATATGTTGAAAAAATTGGGAAAAAGCAGATGCGTCAGCATCCTGCTTGCGTTAAGTCTGGCGGTGGGTCTGCTTATTTCGGCGTTTCCGGCACAGGCAGCGGACTACAGACTGAATAAAACAGCCCAGACATTGTATGTTGGTGAAAGCTGTCAATTGTTGGTCAGAGGAGTCGCCGCATCCAAGGTGACCTGGACGACCAATAAGCCGAAGATTGTCACGGTCAATAAAAAGGGCATGGTCACGGCGAAGAAAAAGGGAACGGCAAAGGTTATCGCGAAGGTCGGCAATGTAAAGCTTGTCTGCCGGTTTACCGTAAAGCCGATGGGTTTTGCAAAGAAGGTTTACACGATGAAGACGACCAGTATCTTTAATCTGATCCTGCGCAGCGGCGCAAAGGGAGGCATTGCCTGGTCGACCTCGGACAGCTCAAAGCTGCGTGTAAGGGCTGCGTCCGGCGACCATGTACTGCTGCAGTCCTTTGGCAAACCGGGAGTGGTGACGGTTAAGGCGGTCTACAGGGGCAGGACCTTTACCTGCAGGATGCAGATAACAGCAAGGCCGACTCCGACGCCGACCCCGCTGCCGACACCGATTCCGACAGCTACGCCGGTACCGACAGCAACCCCGACGCCGATCGTCCGTGCGCCTTATGTACCTAAGATTACGGAATGCAAGGTAACAGGTCTGGAGAATCCCATCAAGTTTGAGAAAAATGTGCCGCATCCATTTTATCCGATCGGCGCGAGCGCGGAAGACTATTACAGATCTCTGGTTGAGGGAGACGGAAAATGGGTGCCGGTTTACTGGTGCCTGAGCGCCAGCCCCACGGCTACCCATGAGATGAAATTCCAGATTGTCGCGAAGGCGGATATTCATCAGGAAATTTCACAGACGATATATGTGTATTTTGAACTCTACGAGTATCACAGCAACGGATGGATCAGTACAGGAAATGTTTCTTCTTATCCTGTGACCTTCCATACCATGGCCTGGTGAGATACCGGCGGTACAGGAAATGCTTCAGCCATGATCCGGATGCAGACGCAGCAGAATTATCATCCGGGAAAAGAATGTCAGTATAAAACTGTGTTTTAAGAGAAGAGCGTTTCAGGAAAAGACAAAAGGTCATGCACAGATGAGAAAGCTCATTTGTACATGACCTTTTGTCGTCCACAGACATGAGAGTAGCTCTGCTGGGAGCGATCCGCAGAATCAGGCTTTTGTCGATGCAGTCATGATATTCAGAAGAGAAAGACGAGGTGAATACGGGGCAGAGGGAGGCGAAGCGGCGGCTTCTGCTCTCGGATAGGCGCAGGTCACCGGCAGGTGACACATACCCGGGCAGTGCCTCTGCAAAAAAAAGGCAGAGACATCAGTCCCTGCCTGAAAAGTGGAGATAATGGGATTCGAACCCACGGCCTCTCGGATGCGAACCGAACGCTCTCCCACTGAGCTATATCCCCAAGCCGAAGGATATCATAACTCTTTTTGAGAGAAAATGCAAGAGGAAAAATGAATATTTTTTCGGTTAGGCGTCGGTTATTCCTTCCTGGTCAATCCTTTGCCGTATGTCTGGCTGCCGCCCGTTTTGCGGCGTGCCAAAGCCTGGATGCGCTTTTTCCGGCCCATTTGCCTGCGGCTGCTCCGGATTTCTGTGCTTTCCCGACCATGGGACCCGCTGTTTCCTGCACGGCGCAGATCTTATCGGCGATGCAGACGATCCAGCCTTCTTTTGTTTTAGGCGGCGAGAGAGTCAGCGGAAACATATGATGACGGATAATATCTTTCTCAACGTCATTGAGCCGGAAATCTCTCTCGGCATTTTCCGCGGCGCAGCCGGGATGGGTAAATCCATGCCACCGGCTGGGACATTCGTCCTTATGGTGCCAGTCATAGAGAAAATAGTCGTGCAGCAGGGCTCCGCGGACCAGAGACTGTTGATGAACCTTCAGGGGAAGGTGGTCGGCAAGAAAGGAGCTGAGGCGGGCAACATTGACGCTGTGGGCATAAACCGTGGTGGAGCCGTGCTGGATTGCTTTCTTCTCTTCAGAAAAACGGCCTTCTTTTTCTAATTTTCTGATATTCTGAAAGAGACGTATATGTCTGCGGGACTTTTTTATTCTTTTTTCACTGTCTGAGGAAAGACGGTAAAAGGTGGTCATAGATATCTTCCTTTCTGCTGTATCAGGCGGATCAAGAAACGGGCCAGAACACGAAAGCCGTAACTTCACCGCCAATCATGCCGGTTTTCTGTCCTTAGAAGGGATTTAGAAGGGATCCTGAAAACACGGCAATGATCTGACAGCGTATTCTGAAAAATACAATGCTTGATTTCACAATAAACAGCAGGAAAGCGTTGTATATTTTGAACAACATCTTACAACATCAATTGAAAATGTAGTGGAAAAATGGTATAAAACATGATATACTATAAAAGTCTTGCGGTTAACGTGAATTCCCGGCCGTGATGATGGAAAACCGTTCCGGAGTAAGCATCTGATCTTTTAAGCCTTCCGTGACGAAAAGATTTCCGTCGGGGTCGATCAGCACCATCTGAAATTCTTCCTGATGTTCCCGCCAGTAGGAAACGGCGCCTTCCATGCCCATGATATACAGGGAAGTGGAGAGACCGTCTCCGAGCATGCCGTCCTGTGTAATGATGGATACGGATGCCAGATCGGTCTTTGCGGGATTTCCGGTTCGCGGATCCATGATATGCTGATAAGTGACGCCGGATGCCTCATCCGTAAAGTACCGTTCATATCCGCCGGAGGTAATGATCGCTTCATTGGTGATTTCCATCGTGGCGGCAAAGTCAAGCTCCGTTCCAAAGGGATCACGGATCGCGATACGGTATGGGGAACCGTCAGGCTTGGCGTTCAGACATTGCACGTTCCCTCCCAGAGATACGAGTCCGGAGCTGATTCCCGCCTGGCGGTAGATATCCATGAGACGGGCGGAGGTAAAGCCCTTGGCGATGCCGCCGAGATCGATGGTCTGCCCTTCTCCGAGGGTGATCTCATGACTTTCGGCATTGTAGGCAATGCGGTCGGATCCGATGCGCGCAACAGCGTCATCCAGCTCCTCGGCCGTCGGCACATGGTATTGCTGGCTGGTAAAGCCCCACAGCTGCATCAGCGGATAGATCGTGATGTCGAAAAGCCCGTCTGTGCTGTCATAGAGCTCCAGGGCCTTTGCCACGATAGCGGAGGTGTCATCGGACAAAATCATGCTTCCGGAGGCATTCAGCCGGGAGATTTCACTGTCGGCAAGCCCGGTGCTTAAGAGATCATTCAGACGAAGGATTTCCGCTTCCGCCATGTCAAGCGCCTTTTGACGGTTCTGACCGTAGGCGGTCAGGGTGATGACGGTATCCATGCTGAAAACATTGCGGACTTCTTTTTCGCCGGCTTCCGGATCCTCGGCTGCTTCTACGATATAGCTTCCGGATTCCTGACCGTCCTGCGGCTTTGCGTGCCGGATCTGTGGGATCAGGCATCCTCCGAGGATGCACAGCGCAAGGGCGGGCAGAAGAAACTGACGTGATTTCTGGATCGTTGTTTTTTTCATGGGTCTCTCCTCATATGGGGTGATCGTGATGCTGCAGGCAATATTCTGCGTTTCCTTTCTGACCTGAAATAGGACAGAGGGACAACAGATGCTTTGTTATTATAACATAAAAAAGGGGATACGGCTATGAAAATCGGTGTTTGGGAACTAGTGGTCATTTTCATCATTGCTTTGGTTGTGATCGGGCCGGACAAGCTCCCGCTGTACGCGAAAAAGTTCGGCAAGGCCATGAATGAGTTTAAAAAAGCAACGAATGATATGACAAAAGAGTTTAAGGAAAGTGTCGTAGATCCCCTCGAGGAAGCACAGCGTCCTTTAAAAGAAGCGATCGATCCTATTATGGAAGCCAAAAAGGAGATTGACGATTCCATCAAAAGCGTAGAGTCCTCTCTGAAAGGCCTGACAAAGCCGTCAAAAAAGACAGAAGAGAAAGCTGAAGAAACAGCAGCAGACAGCTCCGAAGAGGAGACGTCAAAGGATACAGAGGAAACAGCGGACACGAAAGGAAACGTCTCTGAAACAGCAGAGGCCGCAGAAGCGGGAGCCGGAACAGAGCAGATAAAAGAAAATGTCTCCGGAGCGGCCGAAGGCGCAGAAACAGAGGATGCAGATAAGACAGTCTCTGCAGCGGAGGGAAGCGCGGAAGCCGGCGCCGAAACAGACAAAATATAAACAGACGACATATAAACGGACAGTATAAAAAAAGATAACACAGAAACAGAAAACATATAAACAGATAACACAGAAGAAGATTCCTCGCATTGGCGCGGGTGTCATAGTGGCAGGACGAGTCATTTTTGCCATGCCGCTTTATATAATTTTTTAACAGGAGGTCTTCAAATGAAACTCGGAACCACTGAACTGATTGTCTTATTGCTGATTGTTGTCATTATTTTCGGACCGTCTCAGATCCCGAAGCTGACCAAAATGTTCGGCAAGAGCGTAAAAGAGTTCAAAAACGGGATGACTGACGACGAAAAGATTACGGCGAAGGATGTGCCGACAACGAGCGATGATGAGCAGTAAAACAACAGCGGGCAAAAGCCGCAAAAAGGATGTGCAGCAAAATCCTGACGGCAGCATGCCGCTGACCGGACATCTGAAAGAATTACGAAACCGCATTGTCGTCTGCATCGTTGTTCTGTTTGCCGGTATCTGCCTGTGCCTGAGCTTTGCCTCCCGCATAGTGAGACTGCTGACGGACATTGGAACGCAGTTTGATTACCATTTTATAGTTATCCGGCCGCAGGAGCTTTTGCTGGTCTATTTCTCCGTCGCCCTGATCGGGGGCGTGGTGATAGCGGTGCCTGTGATCGCTTATCAGGTATATGCGTTCTGTGCGCCGGCATTGGATAAAAAAGGGAGAAGGACTTTTATCACATCCCTTGGCTTTGGCGGGGTGTGCTTCTGCATAGGGATTGCTTTCGCATATTTTATTGTGCTGCCGTTTATGCTGAGCTTCCTTATGAAATTCAGCGTAAGTATGGAAATCATCACAAACAATATCAGTATCGGCGAGTATGTCAGCTTTCTGATGACGGTCTTTATCATCTTTGGGATCGTCTTTGAAATGCCGGTCATTTCGGTATTGCTGACCAGGATCGGCATTCTCCGGGCAGAATGGATGGCAAGAAGCCGCAAGGTCATGATCGTTGTGATCTTCTTTGTGGCCGCGATCATCACGCCGCCGGATGTCGTCTCACAGGTCATGGTGGCCTTTCCGATGCTCGGCTTATACGAACTGAGTATTTTCCTGAGCCGCCTGGTCCGCAGCAGAAAGCTGGAGGAAGCAGAAAAAGAAGAAGCCGAAGAGTAACCCGGAGTGAGCGTTCACGATGCGGCCATGCATTTTGTAATGCTGCCGGCATCGAGCTTTTTATCCCGGTCAGAACCGTATCCGAAGACATTGAGTCAACACAAAACTGCGAAAACTGCGTTTTGTGAGGAGACATATTTTGCCCACGGCTGCGTTTTTTGCAGGCGTGGCTGCAAAATAGTCATCCGTGATCATGAGTCAACGTATAAAACTGCGTTTTGTGAGGAGACGTTGTCTGCGGGGATAAAAGCCTGCGGCTGTTTTCATCCGAACATAATTGATCAAAACTGGTTTACCGTATATACCTCGGAAGTATTGTTTCAGCCGAAACAGATTTCGTCCGGGATATACCTGCTCAATGTGGTGAAAATGCCCTGGCATATATGGCGCAGATGAAAGCATGCTTTCCCTTCGGAAATGCTTTGATTTTTATCGTGCCATTGTGGCCATGCCGAAAGCAGGCCACGCAAAGCAACCATCAACCAGCACAAGCACAAGGAGAGTGTGTCTTATGGGAATTTATTCATTCCGAGGCGGAGTTCATCCGGAAGCAAATAAAAAGCTGACCTGTGATCTTCCGCTCACCCCTTTCCTACCGAAAGGAAACTTGATCTTTCCGCTCAGCCAGCACATCGGCAAGCCGTCGGTTCCCGTGGTGAAAAAGGGCGATGAGGTGCTGGCGGGACAGCTGATCGCGGAAGCGGACGGTTTTGTCTCTGCAAATATCTACAGCTCCTGCTCAGGCAAGGTCAAGGCGATCGAGCCGCATCTGACCGGCGCAGGCCTCATGGCAAACTGCATTGTGATTGAAAATGACGGCAAATTCACCCCGGTAGCGGGCATGGGCAAACCTGTCAAATCTTACCGCAAGCTCACACCGCAGGATATCCTGCAGAAGATCAAAGAGGGCGGCATCGTAGGACTTGGCGGCGCGGGGTTCCCGACTCATGTCAAGCTTGCCCCGAAGGATCCGGGCGCAATCCGGTATTTTGTGGCAAACGGAGCGGAGTGCGAACCGGGCATTACCTGTGACGACCGTCTGATGACGGAGCGTCCCCAGGAGATCGTGGAAGGCATCAAGCTTGTTCTCAAGCTTTTCCCGAATGCAAAGGCTGTCATTGCCATTGAGGAAAATAAGCCCAGAGCCATCGAAGCGATGACGAAGGCGATTGAAAAAGAAGAGAAGATTTCACTCCTTGTGCTCAAAGTCATGTATCCACAGGGCTCTGAGCGTAATCTTGTCTATGCCGTGACGGGTAAATATATGCCCTCCGGTTCGCTGCCGGCAGATCTTGGCTGTGTTGTCGACAATGTGACGACGATTCATGCAATCTATAATGCCGTAGTGAAAAACACCCCATTGATTGAAAAAGGCATGACCGTTACAGGTGATGCCGTGGAGAAGCCTTGCAACCTGATGGTGAAGCTTGGCACAAACGTAACAGAGATTCTTGAAGAAGCAGGCATCAAGGACAACGCAAAGAAAGTCCTGATGGGCGGTCCGATGATGGGTCTTGCGATTTCCTCAAGGGATATCCCGGTGGTCAAGACGAGCAACGCCCTGACCTGCATGCTGACGGATCCGGTGGAAGAGGCGGAGAAAATTCAGACGAACTGTATCCGCTGCGGCCGCTGCACCCGCGTATGTCCGTTGGGCCTTGTGCCCCAGCAGATGGCGGATGCCGCCGAGCGTAAGGATTATGAGCGCTATGTCCGCTTCCATGGCATCGATTGTATCTCCTGCGGTACCTGCACCTACACCTGCCCGGCCAAACGGCCGCTTACCCAGCTTTTCGCACAGACCAAGCCTGCGGCTATGGCCTGGAAGAGAGAGCAGGATGCGAAGAAGAAGGAGGAGAAGGCATGAATTCCCTGTTAAATGTTTCCGCTTCGCCCCATGCCCGCTCAGAACATGATACCTTTCATGAGATGTATAATGTCATCCTGGCGCTGATTCCGGTGACCGTGTTCGGTATCTGGCATTTTGGTCTGCATAGCCTGATTGTGGTATGTATGAGCATTATTTCCGCGATGGGGACGGAGTTTGTTTTCAACAACATTACACACCGGCCAAATACGCTTCGCGACGGTTCCGCGATTGTTACCGGCCTTTTGCTTGCCCTGGTGCTTCCGCCTACGGTTCCGCTTTTTATTCCCTTTATCGGAAGTCTTTTTGCGATCCTTTTCGTGAAATGCTTCTTTGGCGGACTGGGACAGAACTTTATGAACCCTGCTCTCGCAGGACGCGCGTTTTTGCTGATTTCCTTCGGAACGCTTATGACAAAGTACAGCGTTGACGGAACCTCGAGCGCGACTCCTCTTGCCGCTTTTAACGGAGGCAGCTCTGTCAGTGTCATGAAGATGTTCCTGGGCTTTGTAGACGGGCACATCGGCATCAGCGTCATCTGCCTGCTGATCGGCGGTGCCTATCTTCTTTTTACCGGTACGATTACCTGGCAGATTCCGGTCAGCACACTGGTTTCGTTTGTGATCCTGATGGCTGTTTTCGGCGGCCATGGCTTTTCTGTCAATTATCTTCTGACAGAGGTCTGCGGCGGCGGTATTGTCCTCGGGGCGTTCTTCATGGCGACAGATCCTGTCACCAGCCCCATGGCGCCGTTAGGACAGATCCTTTACGGATGTATGGTCGGTCTTCTGTCCATGATGTTCCGCTGCTACTCCAATATGGCAGACGGAACAACCTACGCCATCATTATCGCGAACCTTCTGGTTCCGAGTCTTGACCGCCTGATTATTCCGGAGCCGTTCGGAATTGGAAAGAAGGAGCTTCTTGTGGAAGGTATTCAGGAAAAGAAACACGGGATTTCGGTACCGAAGTCGGCTCTGGTCCTGATGATTATCGCAATCGCGACAGGCGGCGCCCTTGCCCTTGTAAATGCGGTTACCGCGCCGAAGATCGCGGAGAACGCGCTCGCAGCCAACCTTGCATCTTATCAGACGGTTCTTCCGGATGCGGCTGAGTTTGAATATGATGATAATATTACATCATTGTTTGAAGAGCTGCAGGCAAACGGCAATTATAAAGACGGCGCGTTTGGCAAGATTGTCATCAACGAAGTCGTAGTCGGAAAGGACGCTTCCGGCAACAGCGTCGGACAGGCAATCAGCGTATCCACGATGGAAGGCTTTGAAGGCGAGATTAAGCTGACGGTCGGTATCCTGAACGACGGTACCGTGAATGAAATTGCCTTTACGGAACTGGCTGAGACGGCAGGTATGGGTATGCGTGTCGATGAGCCGGGCTGGAAAGCACAGTTTGCAGGCAAGAATGTGGAATCCTTCAAATTACTTAAGGGCGGCGGAGCATCCGCAGATGATGAGATCGACAGCGTATCCGGCGCATCCACCACTTCCGGCGCGGTTGTGAATGCAGTCAATGCGGCAATAGATCTGTTCGCAGAGTCTAACGCGGCTTAAGGAGGGGAGAAGTTCATGAACACAAATATGGAACGCATTTATAATGGCGTGGTTAAGGAGAACCCTACCTTCGTCCTGATGCTGGGTATGTGTCCTACGCTTGCTGTTACGACCTCCGTGACGAACGCCATCGGTATGGGAGTTTCCACAATTGCGGTTTTGGTTATTTCCAACCTTGTGATTTCTCTTTTGAGAAAGGTGATTCCTGATGATGTCCGCCTTCCGGCGTATATCGTTATTGTTGCTTCCTTCGTTACGATCGTAGAGCTGGTAATGAAGGCTTACTTTGTAGAAATCAATGCAGCTTTGGGCGTCTACATTCCGTTGATCGTCGTAAACTGTATTATCCTTGGCCGTGCGGAAGCATATGCGTCAAAGAATCCTCCGCTTGCTTCCGTTTTTGACGGCATCGGTATGGGCCTTGGTTTTACCGTGGGTCTTTTCCTTCTGGCACTGTTCCGCGAGCTGTTTGGCGCGGGAACGATCATGGGTCATCAGGTCATGCCATCCTTCTATCAGCCTATCGGCCTGCTGGTCAAGGCTCCGGGAGCGTTCCTGGTTCTGGGGCTGATTATCCTGGTGATGAACGCCGCCAACCTGACAACCAAAGCCAATGAGAAGGTTGAAGGCTGTGACGGCTGCTGCGCGACCTGTGCGTTAAATACGCAGGCTAAACCTGAACAGGGAAAGGAGGCCGCTGCGAAATGACAGAATTGATTGTTATCATTATGACAGGCGCATTGATCAACAATGTTGTCCTGAGCCAGTTCCTTGGTATCTGCTCCTTCCTTGGCGTTTCCAATAAGATCAAAACATCAGCCAGCCTTGGCGGCGCAGTCATATTCGTATTAACCATCGCATCTGCGGTTGCAAACCTTCTGTACACCTATATTCTGGATCCCCTGGGACTCGAATATCTGCAGACCATCGTTTTCATCCTGGTTATTGCCGCCCTTGTCCAGATCGTAGAGATGTTCTTAAAGAAAACCTCTCCGGGCGTCTACCAGGCACTTGGCATTTTCCTGCCTCTGATCACGACGAACTGTGCCGTGCTTGGCGTGGCATTAAACAATGTAACAGACGGCTATAATTTCATTCAGAGTGTTGCTGCCGGTTTAGGTACGGCTCTTGGTTACACGATCGCGATCGTGCTTCTCGCGACAATCCGTGAGCGCATTGAGACGAGCGATATTCCCGGACCTCTGAAAGGAGCTCCGATCGTATTGTTCTGTGCGGCGCTGATGGGAATAGCTTTCTACGGATTCGGTAGTCTTGGATAAAGGAGGCCAGGCAGGATGAATAGTGGTATGATGATAATTCTTACGATTGTCCTTCTGGCAGTGATCGGCCTGGTGATTGGTATTTTGCTGGTTTTTGCCGGAGAGAAATTTAAGGTCGAGGTTGACCAGAGGGAAATTGATGTCCGTGCCTGCCTTCCCGGAAATAACTGCGGTGCCTGCGGTTATGCCGGCTGTGACGCGGTTGCCGGGGCTATTGCCAGAGGTGAGGCGCCGGTCAATGCCTGCCCGGTTGGCGGATCGGCTGTAGCAGATAAGATTTCCGAGATTATGGGCGTCGGCGCTGACGGTGAGGCAGAAAAGATGGTTGCCTTTGTCAAGTGCGCGGGAACCTGCGACAAGGCAAAGAAAAAGGGCACCTATGTCGGCATCAAGACCTGCGAAGCAGTGGCGGCTACACCGGGCAGAGGCGATAAAGCCTGTGCGCAGGGCTGTTTTGGCTATGGCACCTGCGTGGCGGCCTGCCAGTTTGATGCGATTCACATCGTGGACGGCATCGCAAAGGTGGATCGTACAAAATGTGTTGCCTGCGGCAAGTGCGCGGCGGCATGTCCGCAGCATCTGATCGAGATCATCCCGATGAAAGCGCAGTATACGGTGCAGTGCTCCAATACGGAGCGCTTCCCGGTCCTGAAGACACAGTGCGACGCAGGCTGCCGTGCCTGCAGCCTCTGCGTCAAGCAGTGCGAGAACGGAGCGATTACCGTCACCAATAACATTGCCCATATTGATTATGAGAAATGTATTGGCTGCGGCAAATGCGCGGAGAAATGCCCGGCTAAGATTATAACGATGCAGACAATGCCCGGCTGAAATGATATCAAAGCAGCAGACAATGCCCGTAAAAAATGATATCAATGCAGCGGCATAAAAAGAATGATAATTGAGTGAAACCTGAAGCCCGGCTTCAGAGCCTGCGCTGGCTGCCGGATCGATGTCACATCCGCTCCGCCGGAAAATAACATTTTTTCTGAGGAACTGTTTATTGTGACACCGGTCTGTCGGCCGTCAGGGGCTGTGAGCCGGGCTGCGTTGTTGTCAGCCGTCGTAGTGAAGTGACCGATACCGGTTTTCAGATTCGAAAAAAAATTAAAAAAACTATTGACAATAGAAAAAGAATGAGGTATTCTATACAAGCAGTCGCGAGAGCGGCGAGCTGAAATGCAGGAGTGGCGGAATTGGCAGACGCGCAGGCTTCAGGTGCCTGTGGTCGCAAGATCGTGTGGGTTCAAGTCCCATCTCCTGCATTTTTTTATTGCCCGGAATCCGTTTGACGGAAACTGAGGGAAAAAAGAATGAGAAAGAAAAGAGGCAGAGATGAAGAATCTTTGCCTCTTTTCTTTCTGCCCGGACTGGTGTCTGCATTTGTTTATATAAAACCATAAAATCATTACTGGCGCTGTGATCTGGCTGCCGGGACTGCGCCTGCCTGTCGCTCTGTTTTACTCATCCCCATCGGAAGCTTCCATATCTCCCATATAATCCGGTTCAAAAGCATCCTCTGAAACAATATGCATGCCCTCGCCTTCTTCGGATTTCATAGGATAGTGGGTACCACATGCGGGGCAAAAAGCGGCGTCGAGAGGAATCTCCTTACGGCAGGAGGGACAGATTTTTTTTCCGCGGAAATTTGCGTTCTCCTCTTCAAGCCGGGAGATAAGAAGCTGATGTTTTTTAATCTCTTCACACAGCCGCTGCAGCTCCCCTTCATAAACCTCACCCTCTTCAAATCGGGTGAGGATCAAGGTACCGATATCTGTCTTCAGCTTTTCGATCTGACGATGATGATTGCTTATTTTTGATTTAAACCGCTGCGTTTCATAGATCGTACTCACGCCATCTTTGATGTTATCCAGGGTCCTGGACATGGATTTTGAAAAGTCCGACCATCGGTCACCGCTGTTCGTGGTTCGCTTTTTTACCATGATCAAAAATCTCCTTTCCACAAATATGATATTTTTTGTACCGGCTTTCAGAAAGGAAAACGCGTAAAAGAAGACACGCCGGTACCAGATGATTGCTTTAGGATATGTGACCGCATCATAAATTATGGATAGATCACGGAATATATGATAGCACAATCCTTTTTGTTTGGGTATAGGGAAAAGATAAAAACAGGAAAAATAATATGTGCCATTGAAAATGATGGTTTCCTATGATAAAATTCATAGCAGTACAATCGTCATCCGAAAACATTGGGCTAACGTTTAAAACTGCGTTATAGGAGGAGAAGCAATGGGGTTCCTGGAGATCATAAAGGTCATTCTGCTCGGCATTGTCGAGGGCATTACAGAGTGGCTTCCGGTCAGCAGTACAGGGCATATGCTCTTGCTGAATGAATTTATCCATCTGAAGGTAAGGGAGGAGTTTTTTGAGATATTCCTGGTAGTGATACAGTTAGGCGCTATCATGGCCGTGGTTGTACTATTCTGGTCAAAGCTGTGGCCGTTCTATATCAGACCGCTTTCTTCTGTGGAAAAAAATCAGCTGGAAAAGGAATCTCCGGTGAAGAGGACTCTGCTTACTTTTATCCTGCGTTTTTGTGATCAGGAGAAATGGATGCTCTGGTTTAAAATCCTGCTGGCCTGTCTTCCGACGATTATCATTGCTTTGCCTTTCGATGACTGGATCGAAGAGCATTTAAACAACTTTGTTGTGATCGGGATTGCGCTGATTGTATATGGCATTGCTTTTATTGTGGTTGAAAACTTTCTGCAGGGCAAAAAGCCAAAGATCCGGAAACTGAGATATCTTTCTTTCAAAACCGCATTACTGATCGGCTTATTTCAGGTTCTGGCATTGATTCCCGGTACTTCCCGGTCCGGGGCTACGATTATCGGAGGTCTTCTGCTTGGAACTTCACGGTCGGTTGCCTGTGAATTTACATTTTTCCTTGCGATTCCGGTCATGTTCGGCGCGAGCCTGTTAAAGCTTGTAAAATATGGACTGGCTTTTACGGCATGGGAAGCAGCGCTTCTGATTATCGGAATGGTTGTTGCTTTTGCTGTATCTATGTTTGTGATACGGATCTTCCTGAATTACATTAAGAGACATGACTTTAAGATTTTTGGTATCTATCGGATTGCTTTAGGTGGAATCGTATTGGTGTATTTCCTGATCAAGACTTTTCTGTTCTGATTTTTGATCAGACGCAAAAACAATAGTGCCTGTAAGGGGAGAAGAGGCAATATAAAATGAAGGGGATAGTAATAAAAACAGCAGCGCTGGGAGCAGCCGCGCTATTGTGTCTGGCTTTAAGCGGATGCGCACTGCGGCCGATGCCGCTTATTCCGGAGGATACGGCAACGCCCGTTCCTACTGCGAGCCTGACGCCAAGTCCGACTCCGGAACCGGTACCTTTAGAGGCGGCGCCTCCTGCAACGCCGACGCCTATACCTGCCCGGTCTGACCGGCCTCGCATCATTGGCAGCAAATCGACTGCTGCCGGTTCTGTTCTGCTGACGAATCAGTCGGGAATGAGGATTCGTGAGTTATATCTGGCGGAGGCTTACTCGGAGGAATGGGGCAGAAATCTTATCCCAGGTGAATCATCGATTCGGGAGGGTGAAAAGATCAAGCTCTTTTATCCGGCGATCCCTGAAGACAGTGAAGGGTATTACGATATTCTGGTCCGGTGTGAAGACGGTTATACAGATGTGATTTACTATGTCCGTCTGGCTGATACTTCGGAAGGAGCCATTACCTATGATCCTTCTGATGGTTATCTGCATCTCACGGAACTGACGGCCGCTTCCGCAGATCCGTCATCGGATTCCTCAGACAATGGCGGAAACCAGAGCGGATCAGATCGAAGGAGAAGCAGCCGGTCAGAAGAGGATTCCGACTCCGAGGATGAGGAAGATTCCTGGGATGAAGAGGATGAGGAATCCGAAGACGAAGATGAGGAAGACGACGAGGACTCCTGGGACGACGAAGACGATGAAGACTGGGAAGTCTATTATTATGATAATGAGTATGGATATATCGACGAAAACGGCGAGTTTGTCTACTACGATGGATATTATGACGAAAACGGGAATTTTATCCAATATGAAGAAGAGAATGGCTATTTTGATGAAAATGGGGTGTTTATACCCTATGATGACGGGGATTCCTCAGGCGAATATGGATATGAAGGCCTGGAAGATACAGACCGTTGGGATTATGTAAGCCAGTAATAAAGCATAGCCTGATGTTGATGATCTATGATTTTTAAAGATCTGAGGCAGAGCGGTTTGTGCTTGTATTACCGGAAAAAAGAGCCTCGCGTCAGCAAGCGTAAGCTGATGCTGACGCGAGGGAGAGCAGACTGATTTTGCTGCAGTTTCATGAATTCCTGTTACTTTGCGATTTTACGAAATCGACGACCATCATAGCGAGCTTAAACGTAAGGGCATCCTCAAAGGTTCGGACATCAAGTCCGAGCCTTTTTTGCAGCTTTTCAAAACGATAAACCAAAGTGTTTCGGTGAACGTAAAGCTGTCGGGAGGTCTCGGAGAGGTTCAGATTATTCTCAAATAAAATCCGGATTGTGGATAAGGTTTCTTCATCCAGCTCCTCAAGAGTGCCGGGATCAAATACTTCATTGACAAAAAGATCACAGATTTCCAAAGGCAGTTGATAAATTAACCGTCCGATTCCGAGCTTACGATAACCAAAGGTGCTTTTATCCTGCATGAAAATCCGGCCGACCTCCATGGCTGTCCTGGCTTCCTGATAGGCTTTTGGCAGATCACATAGTTCTGTAATGAGACTGCTGTACGATACCCAGGCTGAAGTCATTGCTTCAGAACCAAGCATGTCTACAATCATATGTGCAATGCCTTCTATACTGTCATAGCTATCGTCCTGAGACAGTTCTCTTACCAGGAGGATGGAGCCTGCTTCCGCGGATGTCGTAATGGTATCTTTACTTCTGCCTGCAAAGATGTTTTTTAACGTAGTAAGAGCGTTTCCGCTTTCCTGTTGTCTGGTCTGGATCAAAAAGACGACCCGGGGTACAGAAACATCAATACGGAGCTGTCTTGCAAGGTTGTAAGCATCTGCTTTTGGGCAGGTATTTAACAGAAGGCTCTGAATGAAGGTGGTTTTTTCCGGTTTTTGGGTTCCGGCGCTGAGGAGACTTTCTACCTGACACACAGCAAGTTCCCCGAGAGTAGGAAGCGAAGAAAGCTGCCCGTAACAGATCAGAACGAAACGGATGCGGCCGTTCTCGAAAACCTTGTAGAACGCTCCCTTTCCGAAAGAACGGCATAAGGCTTCATCCTGCACAAAATCCAGGATCAGGCTGGCGGATGGGAGAGTTTCATTTTCCGTCGTAGCCAGATACAAACCTCCGTCAGTATAGACCAAAGCAAAGGCGATACCGGTTATTCTGGTCCATTCATCCAGGCAGCTTTTCAGCAACTGCATCAGTTTCATAGGAATGTCGCTCCTTTCTTACACTTTATACGGGCAGATACTTCCCGAACAGAAAAACATCCCCCGAAGAGACTCTTCGGGGGATGCGTTTGTTACACAATAAATCTCGGTTATGATTAGTTGGTGATAACCTTCTCGGTCTCTTTGTCGAAGAAATGAGCCTTCTCCATATTGAAGTCGAAGTTGATCTCGGATCCGGCCTTAGCAGTGGTATTCGGCTCAACACGAGCGGTAACCTGTGTGCCGTTGACATCGAAATACAGGAATACTTCTGCGCCAAGAAGCTCATAAACCTTAACGGTGGAGTTCATCTTGCCTGCACCCTTAGCATCGTCGACATCCTCAGGACGGATACCCATAATGACTGTCTTGCCGACAAAACCGCCGTCTTTCAGAGCCTTAGCCTTGGCAGCGGGGATAACACACTCATACTCACCGATCTTAGCAACGAGATCGCCGCCCTTGTCTTCGATCTTGGCATCCAGGAAGTTCATCTGCGGAGAACCCATGAATCCGGCAACGAAGAGGTTGCAAGGCATATCATACAGATGCTGCGGAGTATCGACCTGCTGCACGATACCGTCCTTCATAACAACGATTCTGGTACCAAGCGTCATAGCCTCGGTCTGGTCATGTGTTACATAGATGATGGTAGCGCCCAGTCTCTGATGGATCTTGGAGATCTCAATACGCATCTGTACACGGAGCTTGGCATCCAGGTTGGACAGAGGCTCGTCCATAAGGAATACCTTCGGGTTACGGACGATAGCACGACCCATGGCAACACGCTGTCTCTGACCACCGGAAAGAGCCTTCGGCTTACGATCAAGGAGCTTCTCAAGGTCAAGGATCCTTGCAGCTTCACGAACAGCCTTGTCGATCTCAGCCTTCGGTACCTTGCGGAGCTTCAGACCGAATGCCATATTATCATAAACCGTCATATGCGGATACAGAGCATAGTTCTGGAAAACCATCGCGATATCACGATCCTTCGGCTCGACATCGTTCATGACCTTGTCGCCGATCTTAAGGGTACCGCTGGAGATCTCTTCCAGACCGGCAACCATACGAAGGGTAGTGGACTTTCCGCAGCCGGACGGACCTACGAAGATGATAAACTCTTTGTCTTCGATTTCAAGGTTGAAATCCTTAACAGCCTCAAAGCCGTTCGGATACTTTTTGCAAATATGCTGCAGGGATAAACTTGCCATGATAATCTCCTCCAATTTTAAAATTGAATACAGGTAAAAAATACTATATCAATGAACACCAAGCGGCAGAAACGGTAATAACCTGCGGAGAATCCACAGTACCTGCACGCTTCGTGCTTCACTGCCATTCACTTTGTGCATGTGGAAAGTATAGCGAATTTCAGAAATAATTGGAAGTGTTGAAACGCACAAAGATATTCAGGCTGTATTGACAGTTTGACGAATTGGTTTACGCGAAAGGAAACTACAGGGTCAAAACTCTAAACATCATTCCAGTCCGGTAAGGGCGATCTGGTCTTTACAGTTTCGGCAGCGCAGCCTGGACAGATTCAGACGCGCCGGATGTAAAGGTATTTATTGTTCCTGTTGAAAATGAGTCTCAATTAAGGTAAAATCAGGCAAAGAGAATAAAGAATTCAAAAACAGCTGACGTCTGGATCAGTCATCCAGATATGATTTTCGAAAAGGGGGATACATGTACCAGAAAGACCGTTCTTTTCACGGAGGGCGTGGCCGTGAACATATGGAGATACAGGAAAAAAACGGAACAAAGGAAAACCTGCGTGAACTGCTTCGGCAGATTGACCATCGCAGTTATCCGGCTTACAAAGAGCTGAAGGGCAGCTATAGCTGGCCTCTGTATCGATTGAATATAGACCATGTGCAAGGCGATCCTTTTGCATCGCCATCCGCGCTGCGTATTCAGGTGAGAGGAGCTGTGGCAGGGTTCCCATTGGAATGGGCACAAAAAGAATGCACTTCGATTGCCCTTTGTGATGACCTGCTTCGAAGATTTCAGGCACAGATCCGGATGTTTGCTTTTCGGGCAGGAGGTTCAGGAAAGAGCGGCCTGATTTCCTGTTCAAAACCCGGACAGGAGATTCTCAGGCGCAGCGCGGTGGAGCTCGATAGGAATACCGGTGATGTGACAGTGCGTTTTTATGTTGGTTTTCCTGCGGCGGGACGTACAATATTAGCGGAGGAGCTTGACAAAATCTGTTTCGACTTTTTGCCGAAATGTGTGGAACGTTCCCTGATTTATAAAAACCTGAAACAGGAGGAAGTGATCCGGGTGATTCACCTGGCTGAAGACCAGGAAGCACTTCGGCTTGGGATGGAAGAGAAAGGCCTGGCGGCTTTTGTAGCAGACAATTCCATACTGCCCAGAGAGAGCGGTGTTTCTCAAAAGCCGATGAAGGACGCGATCCCCTTCCTGTCTCCGGAATCGATGCGTGTCAGCTTTTGCCTTCCGCATAAGGGAAAGATCACCGGAATGGGGATCAAAAAAGGGATTACTCTTATCATTGGCGGGGGGTATCACGGAAAGTCTACTCTGCTGAAGGCGTTGGAGCGTGGAGTTTACAATCATATTCCGGGAGACGGGAGAGAATTCTGCCTGACGGATCCGACAGCGGTCAAGGTTCGGGCGGAAGACGGACGCTGCGTGCATAAGACGGATATCTCTTCCTTTATCAATCGCCTTCCGAACAAGACAGATACAAAGATGTTCTCGACGCCGGATGCCAGTGGATCGACCTCTCAGGCGGCCGCCGTCATTGAAGCGATTGAAAGCGGAGCAAAGCTCCTTCTGATGGATGAAGATACATGCGCGACGAATTTTATGGTCCGGGACGAACTGATGCAGCAGATTGTTTCGCCGAAGGAGGAGACGATTACCCCCTTTGTCGATCAGATGAAGAATCTGTATGAAAAGACAGGGCTGTCCATGATCATAGCCCTGGGAAGCTCCGGCGCTTTTTTTGAACCTGCGGACCAGGTGATCCGCATGGATCAATATCGCCCGTATGACGAGACGCCAAGGGTCAGGGAGGTATTGGCGAAATGGGATAAATCTGGCGAAAACGGGGAAGCTGCGGATTTTGTGATGCCGGACTTCTCCCTTCGCTGCCCGAAGGCCGGACAGGAGCTCTTTGGAAGGGACGGCCGCGTCAGGCATAAAACCATGGGAAAAGACGGGCTGTCAATCGGTCATGAACAGCTGGATCTCAGAGGCGTGGAGCAGATCGTGGATGAAGAACAGACGGAATGTCTGGCTCAGCTGTTGGTGACGAGCGCGGGAGCCATGGACGGAAGGACGAGCGTCCGGGAGATTGTGAGACATCATATGGATCAGATCCGGCAAAAAGGGCTGGCAGGAGCGGTACAGGGAAAACAGGTGCCGGGAAATCTGGCTCTGGCAAGAGAACAGGAGTTTTACGCGGCATTGAACCGGTGCCGGATGATCTCGATGCGGTGATGAAAGCGCGGCGCGGGTTTTGCGGATGTCGTTGAGATCGGTCACTTTATTACGCGGTCTTTTTCTGACAGGTACAGCCGGAAAATAACCGGCAGATTGATCCGTTCTGTTTGCGGAAGATATATTGAGTCAACCTGTAAAACTGCGTGCCGGAAGGAGGAAACGATGCGCAAAAAGAAGGTTGGTTGTTTCATAATAATCGGCGCAGTGATGATCCTTGCCTTGGCAGCCGTGGGATGGCTGATCCGTAAAAATGAGACCTGGATTCTGGTACAATACGCGGATGCTTCCGGAAACCAGGGAATGTTTTATACCATGAAAAACCCTTTTAACGGTGCTTTGATCGTGGTGGACGGGGGCTGGCCTGAGAACGAAAGCTATGTGCGCGCCGTACTGGAAGAAAACGGAAATGTGGTCGACGCATGGTTCCTGACCCATTATCACGGAGATCATATATCTGCCTTCAACGCGATCTATCAGAATCCCCGGGGCGTCACGATAAAAAAAGTGTACGCCACGCCACTGGACTGGGATACTTTTTCGGAGGTGTGCCGGGACTGGGACACGCCGGAGAGCTTTCGGTCGTTTTTGGATCTGATTCGGGACGAAGACGTAACTTATCTGAAAGCGGGGGATCTTATCTCCATCAAAAATCTGGAAGTGGAAGTGTTTCATTCCTATGATGACAGCCTGAAAGGGTATTATCGGGACGATATCCCCAACAATGCTTCCCTGATCTTCAGGATTTCCGGGAAAAAGGACAGCATCCTTTTTTGCGGAGACGCACATCAGGCTCCCCTGGCGGATTATCTGATGGATACCTGGAAAGAAAAGCTTCACGCCGGATATGTGCAGACGGGACATCACGGGAACAATTCTTTTCCGAAGCGCTTTTATGAAGCCGTGGATTCTGATACGGCTCTGTTTGACGCTCCCGAATGGCTGATGACAGGAGAAGGCTATACGGCATATAAGCTGAAGAATTATTTTGAAAAACAGGGTGTCACAGTATGGGATTATACGACAGCCCCGAATTCCTTTCTGTTTCGGTAGTATGGCAAACGAACAGAATGCCTGTATTCTGAATCGCTTAAGGCGCCGGATTTACGCCGCGTGAGCGGCATCTTTCTTCAGTAAATCATGCGTATACTATAGGAGTTCTTTTTGTAATTTTCACCTGTTTACAAAGCTCAGAAAGGAGACATATTCAGTCCACGGCAGCGCTTTTTGCAGGCATGGCTGCAAAACAGTCATCCGTAATCATTATGGCAATGTACAAATTTTCGTTTTGGAAGGAGTTTTGCTATGCATGCAATCGAAAAAATACTGGCCAAAAACAGTGGTCTGTCCACCGTAAAAACCGGTGAAATCGTGACAGCGAAGGTGGATTTTGCGGAAATCAACGATCTGTATCTGCAGACCATCTATTCCTTTTATGAAATGGGCGGAGAAAAGGTGTGGGATAATGAAAGGTGTGCCTTTGTCTTTGACCATTACGCGCCGACGCCGGATATCAAAAGCGCGGCAAACCACAAGGAAATGCGTGAATTCGCAATGAAGAACAGGCTGCGCTTCCATTTTGACACAAACTGCGGCGTCTGCCATCAGGTGATGCCGGAGGCAGGCGTGATTTATCCGGGCATGATCGTGGTTGCGACAGACAGTCATACCACGACCCACGGTGCTTTCGGCGCTATGGGAACCGGCTGCGGCGCCACGGATATGGCGACGATACTCATGACGGGAGAATTATGGTTCCGCGTTCCTGAGGTGATTGAAGTGCGGCTCGACGGAGAGGCGCCGAAGGGAGTCTATCCAAAAGACGTGATTCTGGCCGTGCTGGGAAAAATCCGCGCAGACGGTGCCGTATATAAAGCCATCGACTTTACCGGCAGTTATGTAGAGCAGCTGAACGTAGCCGGGAGAATGACAATCTGCAATATGGCGGTAGAGATGGGCGCAAAGACCGCATACATGCAGCCGAATCAGGATGTTCTCGATTATGTGTCAAAACGCGCGGTACGGCCCTTCGAGGTACAGTACACCGACCCGGGATATGAATATGCCGCTTCCTTTCGGTTTGACGTTTCGGCTATGGAGCCGCAGCTTGCCTGCCCGAACAGCGTAGAGAATGTGCACACGCTGGCAAGCGTTGTCTCAGAGGGAGAGGTGCTTTTGAATCAGGGCTATATCGGAAGCTGCACCGGCGGACGCGAGGAGGATATCGCCATTGCGGCAAAGATTCTGAAAGGCCGTCATATTCCGGAGTATACCCGTCTGATCATAGTGCCCGCTTCAAGAGAGGTCATGCTCAGCTGTATGGAAAAGGGCTATATCCGGGATCTGATGCTCGCCGGCGCGACGATCACAACTCCGGGCTGCGGCGCGTGCCTTGGCGCGCATGAAGGGATTCTGGCTCCGGGAGAGGTCTGTATCACCAGCACGAACCGTAACTTTCCGGGTCGTATGGGCTCCACGGAGGCGAGGATGTATCTGGCAAGCCCGGCTGCGGTTGCGGCAAGCATGATCAACGGAAGAATAACCGATCCAAGAAATTATCTGTAACAGACAGGAAGGACAGGGTCTTTCATATCTGTCCGGATCTGCATCTATGGTCATTGCACAGGCCAGGCATACGTGAGGTTATTTTCAAGGAAAGGAGCTGCTTCTTATGAAGACAGAAATGACAGGGAAAATCATCGTCGTAGGCGATAATATTGATACAGACCAGATCTATCCGGGACGCTTCCTGGCGATCACGGATCCTGAAGAAATCGGCAGTCATTGCCTTGCCGGCGTGGATGAGTCGATTGCCGCCGGCTTTCCCCGGAACGGTTTTGTTGTGGCAGGGAGAAATTTTGGCTGCGGTTCCAGCCGCGAACATGCTCCCATCGCTCTTTTGAACATGGGAGCACGCGCCGTGCTGGCAGATTCGTTCGCCAGGATTTTCTTCCGCAATGCTGTCAATCTCGGCCTTCTTCCCATCATCTGTAAAGGCATCCGGGAAAAAGTATCGGATGGCCAGACCTTAACCCTGAATCTGGAAAAAGGGACTGTCACCATCGAAGATACAGGCGAAGTTCTTTCCTGCGAGCAGCTGGGAGAACAAGCCTTAAAAATCCTCGAGGCAGGAGGCATCAAGCCTCTGATGAGGAAACGGATGGGTAAGTGAAGATGCCGCCTGTCGGTGACGGGCAGCCGGGTGAAGGGTAGAGTGAAGGCCTCGCCTTCCTCTGCCCTATTTCGCTACAAAAAGTGTCCCGACCTTTTTTCCCTTTACAATATCATACAGGGCTTCCGGATTCTGTCCGTTGGTTACGATCGTGTCGATCCCCTGGGAGGTGGCAAGCTCGGCGGCCTGCAGCTTTGTGCGCATGCCGCCGGTGCCTCTTCGGGATCCGGCCCCTCCCGCGAGGGCGTAGGTTGCGTCATCAATCTGTTCGATCCGGCTGATCAGCTGCGCGTCCTTATAAAGTCTGGGATCTTTATCATAAAAACCATCGATGTCGGAAAGGATCACAAGCTTATCTGCGGCGCATAAAACAGCGACGACGGCAGAAAGCATGTCATTGTCGCCGAACAGTTTGTCTTCAGATTCGATTTCGGTGTAGCTGACAGAGTCATTTTCATTTACGATCGGGATGATTTTCTGCTCCAGGAGAGCTTCGAAGGTATTGGCCAGGTTCTCTTTTTTTACCTCCTGGGTGATATCCTCCGCATTGAGAAGGATCTGAGCCACGGTCTTATGGAAATAGCCAAAAAACTTATCATAGAGGAACATATTCTCACACTGGCCTACGGCAGCCGCTGCCTGTTTCATTCTCATTTCCCTGGGTCTTTCCGGAAGGTGCATTTTGCTCGCGCCGACTGCGATTGCGCCGGATGAGACCAGGATCACCTCATTACCCATATTCTGGATATCGGCCAGGGTCATCGCCAGCTTTTCCATGGTCCGCAGGTTTGTGTTGCCCAGTTCGTTCGTCAGTGTGGAGGTACCGACCTTCACGACAATACGATTTCTCTTGATTCCCATATTTTTTCTCCTCCTGAATAAGAAGTTAACTCAATCATCACGGATGACTATTCTGCAGCCACGCCTGCAAAACCGTGGCCGTGGGCAAAATATGTCTCCTCTCAGAATGCAATTCTATCATGACGTACTGTTCTGAAATGCTTCCTTATATCTCGCGAAATCATAACACTCCTTGAAAAATACTGCAAGAAAAATATAAAACTGATGAACTGATAAATAAACAAATCATCTTTTCAGAATTTGAGATTTGTAGTAAACTATAGCTGTATATATAAAACCACGGGGGATGACTCCTTGTGTTTAAGAACAACAGATGAAGGCAGAATATACTTTTTTTGCTCAGAACGTTAAAATAGCCTTGCGCGGTTCGTTAAAGGACAGGACAGATCAGGAAAGGACGTGATGGATTGAACGAATATCTGGCTATAGATATCGGCGCTTCCTCGGGGAGGCATATTCTCGGTTCCGTGAAAGACGGGCGGATTGAGCTGGAGGAAATATATCGCTTTGACAACAGACAGGTTCATAAAAACGGTCATGACTGCTGGGATATGGAATATCTCTGGTCAGGCATTCTGGGCGGGCTGAAGGCCTGTAAGGAGAGAAACCGGATACCGAAGACCATCAGCATTGATACCTGGGGGGTGGATTTTGTCCTTCTGGATGAAAAAGACCGGGTGATCGGAGACGCGGTTGCCTACCGTGACAAACGTACGGAAGGAGCGGATGCTCTCGTCGAGGAGATGATCCCGTCCTCAGAACTGTATGCGAAAACCGGGATTCAGAAAGCAATTTTTAATACGATATATCAGCTGACGGCATTAAAGAAGGAGCATCCGGAACAGCTTGAGGCGGCAAAGTCACTTTTGATGCTGCCGGATTATCTGGGCTTTTTGCTGACCGGGGTAAAAAAGCAGGAATATACGATCGCAACCACTTCGGGTCTGGTGAATGCGGTTCAAAAGACCTGGGATCGGGAGCTGCTGGTCAGGCTTGGCCTGCCCGACCGTATTTTCGGCGAGCTTTCCATGCCCGGAACAGTGGTGGGAGAGCTTTCCGAAGAAATCAGGAAGGAGATCGGTTTTGCTTCAACCGTGATTCTTCCGGCTACCCATGACACAGGGTCCGCTTTTCTGGCGGTTCCTGCCCGGGATGACAAGGCGGTCTATCTTTCCAGCGGCACCTGGTCTCTGCTTGGCGTGGAGAACAAAGAACCGATTACAAGTGAAGCTTCCCGGAAGCATGATTTCTCCAATGAAGGCGGCGCCTGGTACCGGTACCGTTACCTGAAGAATATCATGGGGCTGTGGATGATCCAGTCCATCCGACGGGAACTGAACGGGGTTGCGTATGTGGCGGGCAGGACCAGCAGGTACGCCAACGGGAAAAAGTACAGCTTTCCGGATTTGATTGAAGCGGCAAAAGAGGCCTCGGATTTTTCTTCTGTCGTGGATGTGAACAAGGACGTATTCCTTGCTCCGGAAAGTATGATTGACGCGATTAAAGGAGAATGTGAAAGGACAGGCCAGCCGGTTCCGAAGACTGTTGGCGAGATTATGCAGTGCGTGTACCTGAGCCTGTCGAAGTGTTACCGGGATGCGATACTGGAGCTGTCCGAGCTGACCGGCAAGACCTATACCAGTATCAATATCGTCGGCGGAGGCTGCCAGGATATGTATCTGAATATGATGACGGCAAAGGCGACGGGCCTTCCTGTTTTTGCCGGCCCGATAGAAGGCACGGCGATCGGAAACCTGGTGATCCAGTTTATCGCAGCCGGGGAATTTGCCGGATTGCAGGAAGCAAGGGAAGCCATTAAGAAGAGCTTTGATATCAGGGAAATCTGCGCAGCAGAATCATGATATGATGATTCAGGCGACAAAAGGTCATGCAAAAATGAGCTCGCTCATTTTTGCATGAGATTGGGTCGCCCACAGACACGAGGAAGTAGCCATTTTGCACTATTTATGCTTGACTTTGCAAATCTTTCTGTGCAAAATGAGTGGATTCCGAGTGGCTGTAGGTTGCTGCATGCCAGTGGCATGCGTTTAGCAACGACCGAGCCGGGAGGCGAGACGCGAGAGCAGCTCCGCTGCGAAGCGATCCGTAGAATCAGGCTTTTGTCG
>JAFVGK010000107.1 GCA_017475035.1 Blautia sp. | reverse complement strand
GCGTCTCGCCTCCCGGCTCGGTCGTTGCTAAACGCATGCCACTGGCATGCAGCAACCTACAGCCACTCGGAATCCGCTCATTTTGCACAGAAAGTTTTGCAAAGTCAAGTATAAATAGTGCAAAATGGCTACTTCCTCGTGCCTGTGGGCGACCCAATCTCATGCAAAAATGAGCGAACTCATTTTTGCATGACCTTTTGTCGCCGGAATCATATGATGAATGCCGCAATCTCAAACAAAAATCCTTCGATATTCGTGACATATATTTCTGACTCTATCCGAAGTGATCAGGAGAAGAGGACATATGAAGCAGAATGCAGTGTCAAAAAGAAAATTATATTTGGGTGGTTGAAGAAAAAGCAACAGCAAGTTGCTTGCCTCTTTTTCTTCCCGGGCGTATTATGATTCTATCAAAAACACGAGGGAGGATGAAGGCAATGCAGACAGGTGAAATCCTAAAATCACTCCGGGAGAAGAATCATCTCACACAGGATCAGATGGCAGAAAGGGTCATGGTTTCGCGCCAGGCCGTCAGCCGCTGGGAAACGGGGGAGACCCGGCCGAACACAGATACACTGAAACTGTTGTCAAAGGAATTCTCAGTATCCATCAACACACTTCTTGGATCTCCCAGGCAATTATTCTGCCAGTGCTGCGGAATGCCACTGAACGAGGATGAAATGATCAGCAGGGAACCGGACGGAGGTTTCAATGAGGATTACTGTAAATGGTGCTATGCTGACGGAAGGTTTGTGTATAAATCGAAGGGCGACTTGATTGACTTCCTGATCGGGCATATGCCAAATACGGAAGGGATGTCTGAAGCGGAGAGGAGAAACCAGTACAACGGCTGGCTTTCGCAGCTGAAGCACTGGAAGTGATGAAGAGAACATCTGCACAAAGAGAACCAGGGAGCAGAATGCTGACGGCAGATCACTGCTGATTTCGGGAAGGATCAGGATATTGCAGCGTCGATCGCTGACCACTTTGCTTATATTAACGGTGCGAAGAATGGCAAAGCACTCTGCTATGCCGGACCGAAGAGCTGCACAGACTACAGAAAAACAGCACAGATCATGCATCACTGGCTTTTTGCTGCATCAGAAAGAGCCTTCCGGCATCGCTTTCCAATGCAAGCTCTTTTTTGCCCTTGCTGTAAAAAGGTCTGACTCCGCATCGTCCCTGTCAACCCACTCATCGCACAGCAATGATAAGTGTCACAATATGCGGGGACGAGCCGAAGCCGGAGGTGTTCATTTTGTGGATGGCCGGGCAGGTAAAAAAATCAATGACACAGTCTTGAAAAGCAGGCTTAAATACGCTATAATGGTAAGTGGTAACTAATCTCCCATCATACAGTGGGGTCAGGGATGGACGGCTGTGTGATGGGCGTTATTTTAAACTGTGGTTAGACTATACTAACAACATGAAGTACATAAAATGAAGAGATGGAGGCAGTGAAACAAAGGATTCCCCGCGCTTTAGTGGTTATGAAGAAGGAATTGAAATGAAAGTATATGAGTTTGGAGAAGAACATGCGAAATCTTTTGTCATGTTTCAATGTGCAGTAGAACCCTGGTGGGTGTTCAAGCCTTCTGCCGAGGAAATGGCGAAAGACTATCATGTGTATCTTTTTATTGCAGACGGCCATGATGAGGCCGGCACGGAGTTTGTTTCCCTGGAAAAGTACGCACAGGACGCTGCGGAATATCTGAAAACACAAGGCATTGACCATGTGGAAGCGATGTACGGCATTTCCATGGGCGGAGCAGCGGTGATACGATTTCTGGCGACGGAGGATATTCCTGTGGAGAAAGCGATCATCGACGCCGGGATCACGCCGTATCCATATCCAAAATTGATTTGCAGACTGATATCCGTAAAGGACTGGATCATGATCATGCTCGGTACCAGGTCCCTTCGGATGATGAAGCTCGCCTGCCCCCCGGAGAGGTGGACTCCCGCGGGCGAGGATCCGGAGGAACACTATCGGGCTTTGCTGAGATTCTACAAACAGCACTACTCACCGAAAACGATATATAACGTTTTCTGGTCTACAGATAATTACTCCATGCCGGAACCGGTCCCGCAGGTGGATACGAAAATTGAATACTGGTACGGCGAGGAAGAAAAACATGCAAGAGAGAAGGAGCATGATATCGAATTTGTCTGCCGGACTTATCCGCAGACGGTTCTCAGAGAATTTAAGGGACTGGCTCATGCGGAGCTTGTGATGATGTTTCCGGAGCGGTTTGCCGAAGAAGTGAAAAGGTTTCTGGAGGAGACAAAATGAAGTATGAGGCAACCGTCTCACTCTACGTGGAAAATGAAACGAAGGTTCAAGGCGCGCTGCCGCGGCTTTTGACAGAAAAGACCATTCTGGTCATCATACACCGCATGTGCACCGTGGAGGCTGCGGATATATTAGTCTGGCAGGGCTCTTTTTGATATTATCTCACATGAATCCAAGAGGAATTGATGGTCGGAAATAAAATTGAAAATGTTGTAATCCTGATGTTGACAGCCGGTTATTGTAATATAATTTATTACAATAATCGGCTGATAAACTTGTGTGGAGGTGAAAAATGCAGATCGGAAGAAAATTTACAACCGGAGTTCACATCATCACGGCCATCAACTACTTCAAGGATATGGATCGTGTGAACAGTGAATTCATCGCGGGAAGCTTTCATTTTGTCTCCTGCCTTGCTTTTCTTCTGTTATTCCCATATAATGATTGTATCGACAAAAGCCTGATTCTACGGATCGCTTCGCAGCGGAGCTGCTCTCGCGTCTCGCCTCCCGGCTCGGTCGTTGCTAAACGCATGCCACTGGCATGCAGCAACCTACAGCCACTCGGAATCCGTTCGTTTTGCGCAGATGGATTTGCATGCTCAGATATAAATAGTGCAAAATGACTACTTCCTCGTGTCTGTGGGCGACCCAATCTCGTGCACAAATGAGCGACCTCATTTGTGCATGACCTTTTGTCGCCTGAATCATATAATGTATTTTGAGAAATTGTGGGGAGGCAAGCCATGTAGGGATATCTGTCCGTGCGGGAAATATCGTATAAGTGGAATGTCTCCGAGCGGTGGGTCAGCTAGCTCGCCCAGGATGGCAGGATTCTTGTTGTGGAGCGGTTCGGACGGTCATGGGCGATTCCGGAGGATGCAGAGAAGCCCGCCGATCCGAGAAAGGCAAAGGAGCAGAAGCAATGACATTTGAAGATGCTGTACAGACCATCCGGCCCGGACGATACCGTCACTTCAAGGGCAATGCGTATGAGGTGGTCGGGATTGCAAAGCATAGCGAGACGGAAGAACCGATGGTCGTTTACCGTACTCTTTACGGTGATGGTGGCCTGTGGGTACGTCCGGCAGAAATGTGGAATGAAATCGTGGAGCGGGACGGGAAAAGATATATGAGGTTTGAGAAGATATGACATTTAGATTTGCAACAGAGGCTGATTGTCCCTTGATCCTCAGCTTCATCCGACAACTCGCCGCTTATGAGAGAATGTCGGATCAGGTTGTGGCAACGGAAGAACTTCTCCAGGAGTGGATCTTTGGGAAGCAAAAGGCAGAGGTGATGTTCGCTTGTGATGGCGGCCACGAGGTTGGCTTTGCCCTGTTTTTTCATAACTTTTCAACATTCCTTGGCCGAGCCGGTATCTATCTGGAGGATTTGTTTGTGCTTCCGGAGTATAGGAACAAAGGCTATGGTAAGGCGCTGTTAAAGAAATTGGCGCAGATCACAGTTGAGCGTGGGTGTGGCCGGCTGGAGTGGTCATGCCTTGACTGGAACAAGCCGAGCATTGATTTCTATCTTTCCCTCGGCGCTGCTCAGATGGATGACTGGACGACCTATCGGCTGACGGAGGCTGCACTGGAGGAGATGGCAAGATGATCAAAAACGTTGTGTTTGATATCGGCGGGGTATTGGCGGATTTCCGCATCAAAGAATTTCTGGCGGAGAAGGGACTGGATGCGTTTATGATCAAGCGTGTCTTGAGAGCATCCGTCATGAACCCGTATTGGGGCAAGTTTGAGCGCGGCGAGGTTTCAGAAGAAGAAACGCTGCGGGCTTTTGCGGCAGCCGATCCAGAGATAGAAAAAGAACTGCGGCTTGCATTTACAAGCCTGAGCGGGATGTTGACTATCCGGGATTATGCCATACCGCTGGTAAAGAGGATGAAGGATGCTGACTACGGTGTATACTATCTCTCCAACTACTCCAAAAAGGCCTATGACGAGTGCGGAGAGTCGCTCGCCTTCATGCCATATATGGATGGCGGCATCGTCTCCTTCAAGGTTGGCATGACAAAGCCAGACCCTCGTGTATATCAATGCTTCCTTGACCGATTCGAATTGCAGCCGGAGAGCTGTGTGTTTATCGATGATACGGAGGAGAATGTAACTGCGGCACTGGGTCAGGGCCTTTCCGGCGTTGTATTTAAGAGCTATGATTGCCTGATGGTGGAACTGAAAAAACTGGGGGTGGAGATAGGATAATGATTCTACATAGGCGCATCACAAAATGTGATGCACCTACATTATGCACTCATTTGCACCCGCGGCGCACATCGTATCAATTCCTGAATACTTGGGAAACCTGACACGAGGGAAAGGATACGATGTAAACTATTCGGGAGAGGCTCGGAAGCCTTGAAATTAAGGAATTTCCGGGCATGGGGACGCATTTGGATGAGGAAAAACGTGTGAAGCGTTTGGCAGAGTCTGATCATATCATGGTTACTATTGAAGAAGATTTCGTAACCATGGTTACGATAAATAGTGGACATAGTACGAGCAGTCGTAACCATGGTTACGATAAAATAGTGGATATAGTACGAGCAGTCGTAACCATGGTTACGATAAAATAGTGGACATAGTACGGGCTACCGTAACCATGGTTACGTTACAATAGTAGATATAGTATAGGCTACAGTAACCATGGCTACGATAAAAAAGTGGACATAGTATGGGCTACCGTAACCATAGTTACGATAGAATAGTGGACATAGTACGGGCTACCGTAACCATAGTTACGAAAGAAAAATGACCATGGTACAGGATCCTACCAGCACAGGATACTGATAACAGATTGTGCTTTTTCCGTACACAACCCTGATAATGAAGTCTACATATACTTCGTAGCTCGGCAGCTAACGTGCTCACCGTGAGCAGGTTAGCTGCCGGGCTATTTCTATAGTTCAAAGAGCAAAGCGTGATGCGTAAGCTTTGTCTGAATCGGTTGTCAGGTGTATTTGTATATCACGAATAATCATTATAGCGGGAATGCCACAGCATCCTGATACAGTTTTTTCAAAACATCGATAAAGGCGGTCAGGCTCTTCCTGCTGTCTGCCTTGTGAGTACAAAGGACGCATGAAAACGATTCTTTACATTCATATGGGATCCACGCAAACTGCCCGCTGTGGTCATTCAGGAATCCGGGAGCCAGACAGATCCCCAGCCCGGCGGCCACATTGGTGAGAGTTGTGTCATGATCCGGGCTGTTAAAATACTGTATCTTCCCGGAGCTGATCAGCCGGTGCTGCACAGCTTTCAGGGCTGCCGGTGACCCTCCGCCTACCATCAGTGTACGGCCGTAGAGGTCTTCTTCACGGATGGTGTTCTTCTTTGCCAGAGAATCGTCCTTATCCGTGATCAGGTAGATCCGGCTCTCAAACAGATCATGGACTTTCACACCGGCGATCTGCTTCGTCTGCTCCTTCAGGGCAAACAGGATATCTGCTTCATTTCTCAGGAAACTCTCGACACCGTTCTCATACTGGAATACGGGTGTGATCTGCACATCCGGATTGGTCCTGCCAAACAGGCGCATGGCTTCCGGCAGAAAATATACTGCCTGACGGACCATCATACTGATGGAGATATTGTCTTTGTATTTCGCGCTGAAATTCTGCCCCTGTTCTATGGCCCTTTTCAGGTCTTCCCTCATGCCGGCCAGAAATGTTACAAACTGTTCCCCTGCCGGCGTCAGCTCCGCGCCTTTCCCATTTCGTTCGAAAATAGTAAAACCGATTTCTTCTTCCAGGAGCCGGATCTGATAGGAAAAAGTAGGCTGGCTGGAAAAAAGGTTATCCGCAGCCCTGCTGAAATTCAGGGTGTGCGCCAGTTCGATGCAGTAGTCTATTTGCTTAGTGGTCATGACGAACCTCGCTATTTAATTTTTAAATTAAGTATAGAATATTTCGATTGGACTTGGCAAGATGCACTTTGTATAATTTAATCAGAAAAAAGAAAAACAGTATGACTTGTGAAGGAGAAAACGGTTATGGCAAAGACACTGATTGCATATTTTTCAAGAGCAGATGAAAACTATTTCGGCGGAGCGATGCGCTACGTGAAGGTCGGAAATACGGAGATTGTTGTGGGTGTTATGAAGGATCTGATCGAAGCAGACACTTTCAAAATTGAGATGAAGGATCCTTATTCTCCCGTTTACATGACCTGTATCGAGGAAGCAAAGAAGGATCTTCGTGCGAAGGCAAGGCCGGAACTGGTATCCACGCTGGAAAGCATTGATGAGTATGACACCGTCGTGCTTGCCTATCCGAACTACTGGGGAACGATGCCGATGGCTGTCTTTACCTTCCTGGAAGCCTTTGATTTCTCCGGAAAGACTATTCTTCCGCTCTGCACCAACGAAGGCAGTGGGATGGGAGGCAGTGAACGGGATATAAAGAAAGCCTGTCCGGGAGCGGACGTTAAGAAAGGCCTGTCCATAACAGGAAGCCAGGCGGCGGAATCCAGGACAAACGTAGAGAAGTGGCTGTCAGCAAACGGACTGAAATAAAAGAGAGGAGAACGACATGGAATATATCACATTGAATAACGGATTGAACTGCCCGGTGATCGGGATCGGAACATTTATGCTTTCCCCGGCTGAAGCTGAAAACAGCGTACGGGAAGCTCTGAAGATGGGATATTCCCTGGTCGATACTGCCAATGCATATGTAAATGAGAGAGCCGTAGGCCGTGGCATGAAAGACAGCTGTGTGAAACGTGAGGACATATTCCTCTCCACGAAGCTCTGGCCGAGCGAATATGAGAACGGGACGGCTGTCGAAGAAACTCTTGAACGTCTGGGTGTAGATTACGTAGACCTTCTCTATATCCACCAGCCTGCAGGAAACTGGCTGGCCGGGTACCGCCAGCTTGAAAAAGCGTATAAAGAAGGCAAGGCGAAGAACATTGGCATTTCAAATTTTGAAGGAAAGTACATCGAAGAACTGGAGAAAAAGTGGGAGATCGTACCTCAGTTCATCCAGGTTGAGGCACATCCATATTTCACTCAGGCGGAACTCAGGGAGGCTCTCGACAGGCATGGGATTAAACTGATGAGCTGGTATCCGCTGGGGCATGGTGATAAGTCCCTGACCAGTGAGCCGGTATTTGAACAGCTTGGATTAAGATACGGAAAGACCCCGGCACAGGTGATCCTCCGCTGGCATACACAGATGGGCTTTGCTGTGATTCCGGGCAGCAGGAACGTGGATCATATCAGGGATAACCTGGATATTCTTGACTTTACCCTTACGGATAAAGAGATGGGAGAAATCGCAAAGCTTGACTAGGGTGTGCGCTATTATCACCGCACGGATGAACAGCTGGTGCAGTTTGCAGGGTGGAGACCGGAGTTTGAAAAGAAATGAATGTATTTGAAAAGCTTAAAAATGGGGAACCCGTTGATATGATGTCAGAAGAGTACCTGTTGGGGGAAGGGGAAATACGCAGACATTATTCAATGCCCCGGTGATCAGCGGCATTACCCAGGCACATGGGGTATCTTCTGCCCAGGCCATTATCCGCTGGCACCTGCAGGCAGGGAATATCTGCATACCCGGCTCATCAAACGAACAGTATATCATTGAGGATTATGACGTCTGGGATTTTGAATTGACAGAGGATGAAATGGAGCAGATGACAGAGCTGGAACGCGATGAGCGGTTTGCGGACTATTGACTGGTAAGACAATGAACAGGAGGACAGGAACATGATCTTTGACAGAAACGAAAACAAAGAAGTGATTGCGCTTCTCGGTGCGGGCAGCATGGGGACTGCAATAGTAAGGCGGATTGCTGCGGGAAGGAAGATACTTTTAGGTGATATCAGCGGAGAAAATCTTGAAAAAGTATCCCGTGATTTTACTTACAGCGGTTATGATGTGGAGACCATGATCGTAAATGCTTTGGAAAAGGACTCCGTTGAGGCATTCGCAGAGAAAGCGGCCTCCCTTGGGGATGTGATGTATTTCATTGATACTGCCGGCGCCTCTCCTCATCAGACGAACCCGGAGCATATCCTGAAACTTGACATGGTCGGTACGGGTTATGCTGTGGATGCTTTTGGCAAAGTGATGGCAAGGGGAGGAGCAGGATTGATCATATCCAGCCAGACCGGATATATGTATCCTGTCCCTTATGAAGAAGAACAGAAAATACTGGGTACGCCGACAGACAGGCTTATGGATCTGACTTTCATCAGGGAAACCGCAATGCAGAATTCGGGGCTTGCTTACATGATAGCCAAGCGTATCAATCAGCTGCAGGTAATGAAGGCAGCGGCAACCACGTGGAAAGAAAGAAGGGCGAGGATCAATACGATCAGCCCGGGCGTGATTGTCACGCCGCTTGCTTATGACGAGTTTGCGGCCGCCGGAGAAGGTTATCAGAAAATGGTGGATGCTTCTGCAGCAGAGCGCTGCGGCACATCGGATGAGATTGCGGAAGCAGGCGCATTCCTCCTTGGGGAACATGCAGGCTTTATCACCGGCACCGATCTGCTCATTGACGGCGGCGTAATCGCGGCGATCCGGACAGGCACATACAGTCTCCACGGATGAGATATATCGAGAATAAGTATTTGGAGGTTAATGCGGTTATGAAAATATACAGGAAAATGCTTGCGGGTTTTGTACTTATGATAGGTGTATTGTTCAGCATGACTGTCTATGGAAGTACAGAAAGTGAAACAGAAGAAAAACCGTCCGATTCCGACATTCTGGTTGTATATTTTTCCAGAACGGGAGAGCAGTATAATGTGGGCGAGATCGATAAGGGAAATACGGCGATCATCGCAGAGATGATTGCGGATGAAACCGGCGCGGATATCTTTGAGATCCTGCCGGAAGATATATCTCCGGTATTGAGCGATTAATGTGATGCTACGAATAAGATCGGCAGTAACATAGATTATCAATGCAAGGAGGACATTCCATTGAAGGAACGGATGATTCCTTTGGATCAATCCCTCTGGATTTGGCTTGTACTCAATTCTGATTAGAACTGACCGGCCTGTACAGAAACCCTGTGTTACATTTTCAGCTGAGAACCGGGTAGATACTACCGTCTTCTCCACTGAAATCGCAACACGGGGATTTTTTAATCCTGTAGTCACAAATCCAGGGAAAGGTGTTGACAAGTGAACTTTTGGTCACTATAATATGAGAACGATAGATCACTGATTTCAGTATGGAGGTTCATATGGCGAAAGATACAAAGTAAAGAATTCTGGCGGCTGCTTTGGAACAGTTTTCCCAAAATGGTTATGCGGGAACGAATATCCGTGAACTTACCGCATCCCTTGGGCTGGTCAAGTCTGCAATGTATAAGCATTTTGAAAGCAAGGAAGATATCTGGAATTACTGATGGAGGAACATATGATACTACTGCTTGATACAACTGAGGACCACTGTGGCAGACGGCTTACTGACATGCTGGATGCAGCGGGACGGAAAGATTATGAATATGTGGATACTACTGAGAAGAAGATATCTCACTGCTTAGGCTGTAATCACTGCTGGTTGAAAACACCGGGAGTATGCAGTATCAAAGACGATTATGAGCCCATTTTGAAAAAGATGTCCGCTGCCGGTCAGGTGTGGCTGATCTCCGACACAAAGTTTGGGTTTGTTACTTACCGAACGAAAAATATCATCGACAGGGTAATGCCGCTGGTAACGATGAACCTCCATTTTCAGGGGAAACAGATGAGGCATGTCCTGCGGTACAATCATAATCCAGATTTCGGGATTATCTTTTCGGGCGATGGAGACCGGGAATACCTGACAAAGTGGTGTGAGCGCCTGACGGTCAATTTTGGAACGCATTCACTGGGAGCGTATCCTCTGGATCAGATGAAGGAGGCAGCAGCATGCATGTGATGATCATAAACGGTAGTCCGAGGGTGGAAAAATACAGTAACACGGACAAGATTATAGCCGCGTTTGCCGAAGGTCTGTCAGAAGCAGGAGCGACGTTTGAAAAACACGCTGTTTCGAGGAAAGAAAGCTGGCCCGTCATACTCGAAGCCTATACTGAAAATACGGAAATCGTAATCGCCCTTCCTCTCTTTGTTGAGAACATTCCAGGCCTGCTGTTGGAATTTCTGGAAACACTGCCGGTCAAAGATAAAGCTACGAGAGTGTCTTTTATCCTGCAGGGAGGATTTGCGGAAGCAAGCCAGCTCGAATGTGGGAAGACGTTTTTGGAAAAGCTTCCGGATTATCTGGGAGTGAGTTATGGAGGAACCCTGATTAAGGGCGATAACTTCGGTATCAGGGTTGCAAAAGCAGACGAAGCGAAAAAGATTACAAAACCATATAAAGAGATGGGTAAATCCTTTGCAGGAAATAACGGGTTTCAGCAGGAGAAAGTAAAGAAGTTTGCAGGACCGGATTATCTTTCTCTTCCTAATCGTGTATTGTGCTCCCTGCTGTTCAAAACGCTTGCGAAGAAAAAGTTTGCTGAAGTATCCATGGAATGGGGATGTACTGTGCCGTTGGACCATCGGCCATGGGAACAGTGAGGCTCTGATATGATTCTGGAAACAAAAAGGCTGCTGCTACGGGAAATGATTCCAGATGATTTTCAGGCGCTGCTGCGAGTGCTGGGCGACCCTGAAACCATGTGTCATTATTCTTTCACTTTCGACGGGCAGCACGTCAGGGATTGGATTGAACGGAACATGAACCGTTATCGGAAGGACGGCTTTGGGCTGTGGGCCGTGTGCCTGAAGGATACCGGCGAGATGATCGGCGACTGCGGGCTGACGCTGCAGAACATCAACGGAGAAATACTGCCCGAAATTGGCTACCATATCTGCCGCGACTGCCAGAGGAAGGGCTATGCCAAAGAAGCTGCCAGGGCCGTCCGCGACTGGGCGTTTCGGAATACGGATTATCCGGCTTTGTACTCTTACTGTAAATATACCAATGTACCCTCTTTCCGGACGGCGGAATCCATCGGGATGCGTTTTGCCTGCGAATATCCGGATGAAATCAACGAAAAAACTCATGTATCCGTGATTACCAGAGAAGAATGGCTGAACGAACTCACGGAAAACATGATCAGCTGGGCAGAAGATAAACTCGGCAGCAGGGAATACGCCGGCTGGTGCCTGTCCTTCATCGAGGACTCGCTTGAAAAAAGCAACGTCATTGAAATCTTCGGCGGGGATACCGCTAAGGAGTCTGCTTTGCTCTATGCTGACGGAATGCGTAAGGGCATACCGGAGCGAGGCTCGTTTGTCTTCTATGATTGCATCTGTCTAGGCCCGGACGGTCCGGTCAACTGGGGCCACTGCGGCATCAGCCTCGGGGACGGAAGGATCATCCATGCCTGGGATACGGTGCGAATTGACGATTACCGGGAAATCGAAGCCATGACGGCACTCTCCGGCGATCGTCCAGGATACATCGGTTGGGTGCCGATAGAAAGTGTATTATATGGTTATAAATTATATTGAATATATTAAATTATAGCTGTTAATATGACTAAATATATGGTATAATAACCTCGTCAGGAGGTATCTGCCATGCGTTCCAAAGAGGTACTTAATCTTTTACGTGTTACCCGGCCTACGC
>JAFVGK010000106.1 GCA_017475035.1 Blautia sp. | reverse complement strand
GACCATTGGCATAGAAACGAAACTATCTCATACCAGATGTATGAAGAGTACGGGCATTTCTTTGTGCCAAAATCAGAAGCCGCTTAATTTCCTTACCGTACCTGATAACAGCGGTGAATTATTTCACCGCTCAGGTCGAATCTTTTACGTGTTACCCGGCCTACGCTTACGAAATATGTAAAATCAGGCAAAATAAAAGTAATACGAAAACCAAATGGTCATTATGAATATGATGAGGAGAGCGTATATGCTTTTCTCAACAAAGACGTAAGAAGCTTCCTGTATAATAAAGAAAACCGGGTTGTGAGACACAATTCCGGAGCCGGTACCCGGAGGTGACGTTTCCTGGTGCCGAATGTACAGGAGGTCAGACAAAGTGGACAGGAAACAGAATGAACGAATCGCTTCCATCACTGAAAACACGCTGGTGATCGGATGCGATATCGGAAGCAGCATCCATTATGGCCGTGCATTCAACTATCGGGGAATTGAATTATCAGGGAAACCGTTCCGTTTCTCAAATGACCAGGCGGGGTTTCAAAGTCTGAAGACATGGATAGATGGGATTAAGAAAAAGGATGGGCTGGAGGAGGCTGTGATCGGTTTCGAACCAACCGGCCACTACTGGTTCAATCTTGGAAACTACCTGAAGTCTATCGGGATCCGTATGGTAATGGTGAACCCGGCCCATGTGAAGCGGTCGAAAGAGTTTGATGATAACACGCAAAATAAGACCGACTTAAAAGACCCGAAAGTGGTCGCAAAACTAGTCATAGAAGGACGGTTCACAGATATATATATTCCGGAAGGCGATTATGCTGAATGCAGGAACGCAAGTTTCCTCCGGTCTCAGATCATCAAATCTATTGTGGCGGACAAGAACAGCCTGCACCGATGGCTGTCGATCCACTTTCCGGAATACATGTCCGTATACAGGGTCTTCACGGCAAAGAGCGGGCTGCTTATCCTGAAGGCGGCTCCGTTTCCGGATGAGATTGTAAACCTGGGGACAGAAGGGATCAACCGGATCTGGAGGGCCAGCAAAGTCCGCGGGGTCGGAATGAAGAAAGCCGATGCCCTCTATGAGGCTGCGAAGGACAGCATAGGTACGGTCCAGGGCCGGGAGGCAGAGCGCCTCTATGTCCGGGTTCTGATTGAAGACCTTGAAAGGAAGCAGGAGCAGCTGGAACAGGTAACAGAGAAACTGGAAGAATTATGTGAAAAGCTGCCGGAAGCAAAGCACATGCTGAGCATCCCCGGCGTCGGGGTAGGGACCGTAACCGGTTTCCTGGGGGAGACCGGGGAACTGAGCAGGTTCAAAAACCCGAGGCAGATCCAGAAGCTGGCAGGTCTCTCACTGGTTGAGTGCAGCTCCGGGAAACACCAGGGGCAGACAAGGATCAGCCACAGGGGGCGCAAGAGGCTGAGGCACCTGCTGTTCGATGCTTCGCTGATGCTGGTGGCGAACAATCCGGAATTCAAGGCACTCCACCTGCATTACACGACGAGGAAGGAAAACCCATTAAAGAAGAAGCAGTCGATCATCGTGATCAGCTGCAAGCTGATCCGGGTATTCTACTCCCTTGCAACCCAGAAGGTTGATTATGACCCCGGAAGGCTCACGGCAGACACCAGGCTGCCGGATACGGACAGCAGCCCCGCAAATTTGTGAGAGACAAAAAAGGAACCTCCTTGTATAATCAGAGCTGTAACCACCACGAAACAGATCCGATATAGAAAGAGGTATCCTATGAGCATGCATTATACAGTAAACCAGAAGATAGAGCAAGTAAAAAACAAATTATTTGTAGCGATTGATATCGGAAAGCTTTTCTTCCATGTGAAATATATGGACCACTCCCGGACTGTCTATAACAAAAAGACCTATCGTTTCAACAACAGCAGCAGCGGTTTTGAGGACCTGCTTGACTGCACGAAGACGATGATGGAGTCCCAGGGATATGATGAGGCCGTGTTTGGGATGGAACCGACCGGGCATTACTGGCTGAACCTTGCCATAAAGCTGGACAGCATGGGTTTCATGGTGGTGACAGTGAACCAGAACCACACGAAGAATATTGAGGAAGTTGTTGACGGGAGCCAGCAGAAAGATGACAACAAGGATCCGGAAGGGATAGGGATCCTGATGACCCTGGGGGACTGGACCCCGTATTACCGTCCGGAAGGCGTATATGCCGAGATCCGGAAGGCATACCGCCATCTGGAGGGATGCACCGAGGATACGACACGGTATACGAACCAGCTGCATGGATACCTGGATAAGCACCTGCCTGGATATGAATCCTGCTTCGGCAAGGGCAAAGGCGTTACGGGCGCTCTTTCCCTCGCTGTCCTTAAGAAGGCAGCCCTGCCGGAGGACATCCTTGACCTGGGTGTTGGAGGAATTCTGAATATCTGGACAGAAAGCGGCCTGCACGGCACGGAAAGCAGGGCTGAAAAGATCATAAATGCGGTGCGCGGCAACAAAGGATACGCTATTATAGACGGTGCGGAAACAGCCAGGCATGAGCTGGGCTGCATCATACGGAAACTGGAGCTTGCCATCGAAATGGAGGACGGCGCGGAGAAACTGGTCAGGGAGACCGTCGTGCTGATCCCGGGGGCACAGCATTTGCTGAAGATCAAAGGAATTTCCTACAGGACGGTAGCCGGTTTCTTTGCGATTGTCGGCGACCTGGAGAAAAGATTCAGCAATGCGAAACAGCTCATCAAGCTTGCTGGCCTGAACATCATCATCCGCAGTTCCGGGAGCCACAAAGGGGAAGCCCAAATCAGCAAACGGGGGTGCCCGGAGCTGCGGACAGCACTTTACCGGGTACTGACAGCCCTGCTGGAGAATACACCTGCGTTTAAGGCGCTTAAGGAACATTTCATGAAAAGGACCGACAATCCTCTTAAAGCCATCCAGGCAAATGTTGCCATGTGCAATAAGCTGCTCCGGATCTTCTACGCCATGGTCACCCATGACGAGGACTATGATGAGAAGAAGATGCTCGGGGACATCAAGCGGATGGACAGTACAAAGGTCAGTTCGGCGGTCGAGGAAGCAGGGAAACTCGCAAACCAGCTTGACCTCGTCCTCTATGGGATGAAGGGGGAAGAAATGACAGGTGAGGATATAGAAACGATCCGGAAGTACGCCAGGGCTATGAAAGGCCTTGTAGCATCAGCGGAACGAGGGTCTGTAAAAGCAACGGTTCCTGATGCCGCCAGCAGCTGAATAAGCCGCAGTTCTCCGCCTTATATTGCCATAACGGACCATCAGCAGCATGAAGCCAATCGACCAGACGCTGTCGGGATGGGTATTGAAACACATATGGGAATTGCTTCAATATCGATCCCGGCTGCGCCGGAACGGAGGCCGGGGAACCGGTATCCGAGTAACCAGCCGCTCTCCTGAGCGGAAGGGCCGTAGCAGGTAACAGGAAGCTGAAGGGGAACGTCCGCCGTCCGGGAAACCCCGGCCGAGTGCCTCAGGGAAATGTGGCCTGTGAATCTCACCCCCGGCCCTGCCGGGATCCGCATAAAACAACGAGAGAACGAGCTGGCAGCCGACAGACATAGATTCCATAGGGCACGACCCAGATGAGAAGCATCGCCGGCGCCCTGGTTACGACAGACGGTACGAAGGAAGTGAGAGGCCGACACTGATGACAAGGATGATCGGATACTCTGGTGGACACGGGAGGTTCGTCGCGTAGCAGGACAATCTGATTTTTGTTAGATTTTCTACGTAGAATCCCTTGGGGAAGGTCTTCCTCCCCCCCAGGTTTTGACTCGAACACTCCGTCTATTTCGACTTTTGCTTTTCTTCCTTAGAATGTACTTTTCTCTGATATTCCTTACG
>JAFVGK010000105.1 GCA_017475035.1 Blautia sp. | reverse complement strand
CATTTTGCACAGAAAGATTTGCAAAGTCAAGTATAAATAGTGCAAAATGGCTACTTCCTCGTGTCTGTGGGCGACCCAATCTCATGCAAAAATGAGCGAGCTCATTTTTGCATGACCTTTTGTCGCCTGAATCATATTATACGTATCCGTCATATGGATTCAGGCCGCAAGCAGCAAAAGGCCATGCTGAAATGATAGAATTCATTTCTGCATGGCCTTTTGTCAATGCAATCATCTATATAAATCCCTGTACTTCAGAGCAGAACAATTCCCTGTGCTGCTGCTTCTTTACGCATTTCTTCCGGCCAGAGGGAAACATGAACCTCGCCGATGTGAGCTTTTCGCAGGAAAAACATACAGATTCGTGACTGTCCGATACCGCCGCCGATTGTAAAGGGAAGCTCGTCATGAAGAACTGCTTTCTGGAATGGCAGTTCAGCCCGCTCCTCACAGCCTGCTGCTTTTAGCTGGGAACGCAGAGACTCTGCGTCAACACGGATCCCCATGGAGGATAATTCCAGTGCGATGTCGATAACGGGATAGTAAATGAGAATATCACCGTTCAGTTCCCAGTCGTCATAATCCGGTGCGCGCCCGTCGTGGCGTTCCCCGTTGGATAAGGTTTTGCCGACCTGCATCAGGAAGACAGCTCCTTTTTCTTTTACAATGTTATATTCTCTTTCCTTGGGAGTCAGATCAGGATAGAGATCCAGCAGCTCCTGCGCGGTGATAAAGAAGATTTCTTTTGGCAGGATTTCTTCGATATAATCATATTGGACGGCGAGGTACTTTTCCGTTTTACGTAAAGCACTGTAGATGGCTTTGACGGTTTCCCTGAGTGTATCGATATTCCTTTCTTCACGGGAGATGATCTTTTCCCAATCCCACTGATCTACATATACGGAATGAATGTTATCCAGGTCTTCATCGCGCCGGATGGCGATCATATCCGTATACAGGCCTTCTCCATGATGGAAGCCGTATTGATCCAGAGCATATCGTTTCCATTTGGCCAGAGAGTGTACGATCTCTGCATGACCGGATTGTCCTTTGATGTCAAAACTGACCGGCCTTTCAACCCCATTTAAGTTGTCATTCAGTCCGGACGCCGGGTCTACGAAAACCGGCGCGGAGACACGGAGCAGGTTCAGCTTCTGGGCAAGCGTCTGCTGGAAGAAATCTTTGACTGTCTTGATGCCTACCTGAGTGTCATGAAGATTAAGCTCAGAGTGATAGTTTTCAGGGTAGAGCAGTTTACTCATAAATGAAATCCTCCTTTTGAAAAAAATCAAAGCACATTATAACACAGGATTAATAAAAAATCTCTTGCAAAATACATTCAGATGTGATACTATAACCTTACTCTGAATTCAGACATTTCATATCTTATTATTCTATACAACAATCCAAATAAGAAAAACCCTAATAAAAGACAAAAAATTACAAAAACTTACATATTTCGACAAACATTGCCCTGATTCTGCCGGTCGTTATATCCGAATTCATTCGTGAATATTACCGGCTTTGATCAGTCTTTTGTCGATGGAATCAGAATATCGGAAAGGAAAAAGCTATGGAAACAGCGGTTCATTTGAATCTGTAGCTTATAACGGGAGAAGAGTATGAGGAGAAAAACAGACTTGACGCAAAAAAAGCTGTCAGGTAAGAAACATGTCATATGGAAAGAGGAGAGCCAGGGGAATACCGCCGGAGATAGAAAGGTTTCTCACAGAGGAGCTTTCAGCCGCAGAACACCACTGAAATGGAAAACGAACACCGCCTGCAGAAGATTTGTATTTTTACTTATGCTGGGGTGGATGCTTTGTGCGACTGCAAAAGCTTACCCTGTCGATGCTTCTGATTTTTCCGGATTTACTGCGGGAGAAGATACTGCTGAGTGGCAGGAATTTACCAGTGGACAGTTGAGAAGTGATGAGAGGCTGCCGGATGAAATGCCGGAGGGCCGGGAAGCTTCTTTCCTGATGCAGGATCTGCTGAAGGAAGAGGATCGTTTATCCGAATTCCCGGACATTCCGGAAGAGGAGAGCTTTGATCCGGAAGGAGAGAGAATGAGTTCGGAGGAAGACGATCTGATTTCGGAGGAAGAGCGTCCGGCTTCTGAGGACGAGGTTTTAATTCATCAAGAGGCTTCCTCTACACAGGAGATTTTGTCTGATGAGGGAGGGGAACTGGATCCTGCACAGCTGTATGCACTGCTTGATGAAGCGGAAGCCGCGGCGGGACAGGAATCCTACCTTGGCCCGGAATGGGCTCGTCAGGCGGAGGATTATGAGGAAGAAACAAAGGATGTGTCTTCTTCGCCTGTCGTTATCAATGAACAGTCGTCTGCTTTGCGCGAGGAGGGGAAAAACCCGTCCTTTACTGTGTCAAAAACAGCAGACACAACTACTGCACGGCCGGGAGATACGGTAACGTATACGATTCGGATTACGAATACGGGAAATGTCGTTCTGCATTCCGTTCTTTCTACGGAACGCTTTCAAGGCGCAGGTATTCGTGCTTATTTTGAAGAAGCCCGGGGAGTCAGGCTGAATGAGACAAGGACACAGGCATTGGTTCCCCAGATTTCTCCTGGCGAGACGATCGCTTTGCATGCATATGTGATCATTCCATCGAATACGCGGACGCAGTCCCTTGTCAATCAGGTGGATGTGACCACCGATGAGACAGGGCCGGCCTCACAGACTTCAGAGGCTTCTGTGACAGTATGGGGCAATGAAGGAAATTCACCGGCGTTTTATACGGAAGAGAACATCCATATGATTCCGCAGACGGGAGATCCCTGCAGGCCGGGAATGCTGTGGGGCTTGCTGGCAATATCCTTTTCGGCGGTTTTAACGAGTTATGCCGTCATCCGAAAAAGGACAGAATGAAGTGAGGAAAGAAATGAAGTGAAGAAAGAAAGTTGAAAACCTTGCCGTTGTGTGGTACAGTAAAAGGCGAGGCTGCTTTGAAAAATCGCATAAAATGCAAAACCGGTACGATTGTACGAATAACTGGCAAATGTTTTGCTTATGAGTATGGAAAAGGGCAGCAGCCACAGACTCTTCGAAAGAATAGTCAGGCAGCTGCTTTTTCTTTTGCGGATGTGATGATTCAGGCTTCAATGGCCCCAGAAAAATTAGCGGATTTCGAGCAGCTGCAGAATTGCGAGTACAGAACAGAAAAACAGAAAGAGGAAAGAATGAAACTATCTGATATATTAGAAGGGATAACATACACCTGCCTGCAGGGTGATCCGGATACGGAAATAACTGCTTTGGCATACGATTCCAGAAAAGCGTCAGAGGGCTGTATGTTTGTATGCATACGAGGAGCGGCTGTGGACGGACATCGTTTTGCTGCGGATGTTGCCGCAAAGGGCGCCGCTGCATTGCTGACAGAGGAGCCGGTCAAGGTGCCTGCAGGAGTCTGTGTGATCTGTGTTCAGGATACCCGTTACGCCCTGGCTTTTGCCAGCGCAGCCTGGTTCGGTCATCCGGCAAGGGAGCTGAAGACGATCGGCATTACCGGAACCAAAGGAAAAACCACCACTACCTATATGATAAAATCCATTCTGGAGAGGGCCGGCAGGAAAGTCGGCCTGATCGGAACGATTGAAGCCATTATCGGCGAAAAGCATATTCCTGCGCTGAATACGACACCGGAGTCTTATGTAATCCAGCAGTATTTCAGGGAGATGGCTGACGCAGGACTCGATACGGTCGTAATGGAGGTTTCATCTCAGGCTTTGATGCTGCATCGTACACAGGGGTTTGTGTTTGACTATGGTATCTTTACGAATATAGAGCCGGATCATATCGGCCCGAATGAGCACAGGGATTTTGAACATTATCTGTCATGTAAGGCTCTTTTGCTGAAGCAATGCCGCATTGGCATCGTAAACCGGGATGATGCTCATTTTGAGAGAATCATAGCCGGTCATACGTGTTCTCTGGAAACATATGGGTTTTCTCCGGATGCGGATCTTCGGGCAGAAGAACCGCATCTTGTCAGCCGCAAGGGTTATCTGGGGGTCGCGTATCAGCTCAGGGGACTTTTGAACTTCCCTGTAGAAATTGATCTTCCGGGCCGTTTCAGTATTTACAATTCCCTTACCGCAATTGCGGTTTGCAGACACTTTGGGGTGGATGAAGCCTCGATCTGTCAGGCACTGAAAAGAGCAAAGGTAAAGGGCAGGATCGAGATGATCAAGGTTTCGGATGACTTTACTTTAATGATTGATTATGCTCATAATGCCATGGCTTTGGAGAGCCTTCTGACGACGTTGAAGGAGTATCGCCCTCAAAGGCTTGTCTGTCTGTTCGGCTGCGGAGGGAACCGATCCAGGCTCCGCAGATATGAAATGGGGGAAGTATCCGGAAAGCTGGCGGACCTTACCGTTATCACTTCAGATAATCCGAGGGATGAGGATCCTCTGGCAATTATTGAAGATATTAAGACCGGGATTGGCCGTACGGACGGCGCCTATATAGAAATCCCGGATCGGCGGGAAGCGATCCGTTATGTAATCGAGCATGGGGAACCGGGGGATGTGATTGTCCTTGCCGGAAAAGGCCACGAGGATTATCAGGAGATCAAAGGCAAAAAATACCCGATGGACGAAAGAGAAATCATCGCGGACATTTTAGGAAATCATGGCCTACGCAGAGATCATCATTGACATTTCACATGAAAATCTGGATCGTGTATTTACTTACCGGATCCCGGAACATCTGACTGATCTGGTTATTCCCGGGGTTGTTGTAGAGCTTCCGTTCGGGAACGGGGACAGAAGGAAAAAAGGGTATGTGATCCGGCTGAAAGACCAGACAGACCTTCCTCCTCAGAAAATTAAAGCGATACTTTCCGTCTGTACAGGAAAGGATACCACGGAAGAGAAGCTGCTGACGCTTGCTTTGTGGATGCAGAAAACTTATGGGTGTACGACAATTCAGGCTTTGCGTACAGTTTTTCCTGTGCGCGGACGAGTGCGTGATAAGGCGGAGTATTCCATTTTCCGGGTTGCGTCAGAGGAGCGGATTAAAGAGACGATTGCCTCCCTTCCTCATAATCGTTTTCAGGCAAGGATCCGGATTCTTGAAGCGCTGCAGAGCAATTCGCGCCTTCCTTATGATGAAGCAAAGAAGCTGGGCCTTACGGAACGGACAATGGATTTTCTGGAAAAAGAAGGACTTGCCGAAAAGCAGATAGAGCAGATGTATAGAATTCCGGTTCTTCCAAGCCCTCCGAAAGCGCAGAAAAAGCAGATTCTTTCGTCTCAGCAGGAACAGGCTCTTTCCCGGATACGAGCCGCGGGAAAAAAACCGGTTCTGTTGTTTGGCATTACGGGAAGCGGGAAAACACTTATTTATATGGAACTGATTGAACAGGTCCTTTCCGAAGGAAAGCAGGCAATTGTCCTGATTCCTGAGATTTCGCTGACATATCAGACGGTGAGCCGTTTCACCGAGCGATTCGGAAAGATTGTATCTGTTATGAATTCCCGGTTGTCGCAAGGAGAAAGATTTGATCAGTTTCGCAGAGCACAATCCGGTGAGGTTCGGGTAATGATCGGCCCCAGGTCTGCGTTATTCACACCTTTCCCACAATTAGGGCTTATCATTATAGATGAGGAGCATGAACCAAGCTACAAGAGCGAGCATTCTCCGAGATATCAGACAAGGGAGACCGCGATACAAAGAGCGAGTCTGGAGAATGCGTCTATTGTGATGGGCTCCGCTACCCCGTCTATGGAAGCGTTTTATCTGGCGCAGCAGGGCAGTTATGCTCTGGTTGAACTTTCCGGGAGATATGAAGAACGGGCATTGCCGGAAGCAGAGCTGGTTGATATGCGTACTGAGCTGAAAGAGGGGAATCGGCTTCCCTTGAGCAGGAAGCTGATGGAAGAGCTTGAAAAATGCCTGGATGAAGGTCATCAGGCAATCCTTTTTCTGAATCGCCGGGGATATGCGAGCTTCTTTTCCTGCCGCAGCTGCGGGGAACCGTTGAAATGCCCTCACTGCGATGTTGCCCTTACGCTGCACAGCAATCAGGAGCTTGTATGTCATTACTGTGGATTTACAAAACCGGTGATAAATACCTGTCCGTTCTGCGGCTCTTTGCATGTAGGTGGTTTCAGGGCAGGCACACAGCAGATTGAAAAACAGGTACAAAAGCTTTATCCCAAAGCCCGCGTCCTGAGAATGGATTTTGATACGACCAGAAAAAAGGGGGAATATGACCAGATTCTTGCCGCATTCCAGGCAAAGGAGGCGGATATTCTGATCGGAACCCAGATGATTGTCAAAGGGCATGATTTCCCCGAGGTGACTTTGGTCGGTGCCCTTGCGGCGGATCTTTCCCTGAATGCAGGAGATTACAGATGCGCGGAGAGGACATTTCAGCTTCTCTGCCAGGCAGCCGGAAGGGCAGGACGGGGAAAATATCCGGGTAAGGCAATATTTCAGACATATCAGCCGGATCATTACAGTATCCAGGCAGCGAAGAAATCAGACTATCTGGCTTTTTACCAGGAAGAACTCAACTATCGATCTATGCTGGGATATCCTCCGGCAGCACATCTGATGGCAATACTGGGAAGCAGTGAGGATGAAAGCAGGCTGGATACGGCGATGCGGTATCTGGGTTATTTCGTGCGCAGGCCTTCTCTGTTACGGGAAGGAACCGTTATCGGTCCTGCGCCGGCAGCATTGGAAAAAGTGAGGGATACTTACCAGCGTGTTCTGTATGTCAAACATCAGGAACGCGCATTTTTGGAAGAACTTCGGAAAAAAACCGAAAAATATGTGGAAATAAACTCTGGATTTCATGAAATATTTCTTCAGTATGATATCAGCTGAGGAAACAAAAAGACAATAACCGACTATCGCATCAGGATGCATAGCAGAGAATCAGAAAGGATGATACGATCATGGCGTTAAGAACAATCCGTGTGGAAGGCGATCCTGTTTTGAATAAGAAATGCAGGACAGTCGAAAAGATGACCCCAAGGCTGAAGGAGCTGATAGCAGATATGTATGAGACGATGTATGAATATAATGGCGTCGGGCTGGCTGCTCCTCAGGTCGGCGTGCTGAAACGGATTGTGGTGATAGACCTTACAGGGGATGAGCCCATTACGTTGATCAATCCGGAGATTATTGAGACATCCGGGGAGCAGACGAGTGATGAAGGCTGTCTGTCGGTTCCGGGCATGGCAGGACAGGTGACCCGTCCGAACTATGTGAAGATCCGCGCCTGCAATGAAGATATGGAGCCTTTTGAAATGGAAGGAGAGGAATTGCTGGCGCGGGCATTCTGTCATGAGGTTGATCATCTGGACGGAAAAATGTATACCTCACTGGTTGTAGGCGGGCTGCATGAAGTACAGGATGAGCCGGAGGAAGAAGCATAAAAGATTCTGAATGCTTTGCTCAGAGATGCGAGGCTGATGGAACAGCGGCCATAACGGTACTTATTATCCTAAGCTGTCCTTTTAGAAAGGGTGATGATTTTGGCAAATACATTGGCAAAGATCGTTTTTATGGGAACCCCTGATTTTGCCGTTCCTTCTCTCGAAGGTCTGATTGAAGCCGGTTATGAGATTGCGGGTGTCGTCACACAGCCTGACCGTAAAAAAGGCAGGGGCCAGTCGCTGGCGTTTTCTCCGGTGAAAACCGCTGCTCTGAAAAATGGCCTGACGGTATATCAGCCGGAAAAAGTGAGGGAAGACGGCTTTTTTGAGACCCTTTGCTCATTAAAGCCGGATGTGATCATTGTTGTTGCTTTCGGGCAGTTGATTCCCCAAAGAATACTTTCCCTGCCTCGCTGCGGATGCATTAATGTCCACGCATCCCTTCTTCCTAAATATCGGGGCGCCGCGCCGATTCAGCATGCGCTGCTGGACGGGGAGAAGGAAACCGGTGTCACGATCATGCAGATGGGTCCGGGTCTGGATACGGGGGATATTATTTCGTGCTCCGTTACGGAGATTACGTCCGAAGATACGGGAGGCAGCCTCTTTGACCGTCTTGCAGAAGACGGCGCAAAGCTGTTGGTACGTACCCTTCCTTCGATACTTGACGGGACTGCGGACCGGATTCCGCAGCCGGAGGAAAGCCCGACCCCGTACGCTTCCATGCTGACACGACAGATGGGAGAACTGGATTTTTCAAGACCGGCGCCATTCCTGGAACGTCTGGTCCGAGGAATGAATCCCTGGCCGGGTGCCTATACGACCTTGCATGGAAAAACCTTGAAAGTGTACAGAAGCTTGGTTGCCGAGAACGTGGGAGACGTGAAAGCATCACCTGGTTCAATACTTTCGACCCGGGGTGAAGGCATCCTGGTATCCTGCGGGGAAGGAGCACTCTCCCTGGTTGAAATTCAGCTGGAGGGAAAGAAAAGAATGGATGCCCGGGCTTTCCTGCGGGGATATGAACTGCGGGAGGGAGAAAAACTGGGGCGGGAAGTATGAAAAGACTGTGAAACAGGTTACGGAATTTCGTTCAGGAGGAGACTGATTTTGTCTTCGGCGGACTGACTGCCGAAGCAGCAGAATCATGATCCGAAGGCATTGAGTAAATTGAAAAACTTCGTTATGGGAGGAGACATATTGCCCACGGCTGCGTTTTTTTGCAGGCGTGGCTGCAAAATAGTCATCCGTGATCATTGAGTCAACGTAAAAAACTTCGTTTTGGGAGGAGGAGAGGTACATGTATTATTATATGGATCCTACGATGATTTTATTGCTGATTGGATTTGTAATCACTCTTCTGGCGTCCACCGGCATGAAAAGAACTTTTTCTGTATACAGCAAAATCGAGAGCGATTCGGGACTGACCGGGGAGCAGACCGTAAGGAGGATCCTTGCGCAGGCCGGAATACATGATGTACAGGTCCGGCCTGTCAACGGAAGCCTTACAGATCATTATGATCCGCGTACGAAGATTGTGAATCTGTCCGCGGATACCTACAGCCGTACTTCGATCGCCGCGGTCTGCGTGGCTGCCCATGAATGCGGGCACGCGATTCAGCATCAGGTAAACTATGCTCCATTGAATTTCCGCTCTGCTTTGGTGCCGGCTGCCAATTTTGGCTCAAGCCTTGCATGGCCTGTTTTCTTTATCGGTCTGGTTGCTTCGATCCGCCAGCTGACTACGGCGGGGATTATCCTGTTTTCTCTTGCCGTATTGTTCCAGCTTGTAACTTTGCCGGTGGAGTTTAATGCTTCCTCACGGGCACTTAAAATGCTGGAAGGAACTGGTATCCTGAGCGCGGAAGAAAATGCCGGCGCCAGGAAGGTTCTGCGTGCGGCAGCGCTTACTTATGTAGCCGCTTTGGCTTCCTCCGTTCTTCAGCTTCTGCGTCTTGTCATGATTGCGAACAATCGTAGCCGCCGCCGCTGATCCGCAGTAAGAAAGTTCAAATGTCCGTGCTGAATACGACGGCTGACAAGTACGCAGCCCGGGCGGATTCAGACGTGCCATATGTAAAGGTTATTTATGCACAGATCCTAAGGATTGAGTCAGAAATTACTGTCCCGAATCACTTGTCTTTTTGTCCGGGAGCATACCTCAAAAATCAGTTACATAGCCCGGCAAAGGAAGACTGCAAAACCATACATGAAGGAGATACGGTTAGTTTATGTCAAGTAATGTCAATACCAGGGAACTGATTCTGGAAACGCTCCTGTTGATTGATGAAGCGGGAGAGCCCAGCCATATCGCTCTGGGAAATGTTCTGGCAAAATATCAGTTTTTGCCCCGGACAGAGCGTGCGTTTATCACAAGAGTCTGCGAGGGGACATTAGAATACAGGCTCCGGCTGGATTATATCCTGGATCATTTTTCTTCTGTGCCGACAGAAAAGATGAAGCCTGTGATTCGGGAAATCCTTCGCAGCGCTGTTTATCAGATGGAATATATGGATCATGTTCCGGATTCCGCTGTCTGTAATGAAGCGGTAGCACTTACACAAAGAAAAGGCTTTTATCATCTGAAAGGCTTCGTCAATGGCGTGCTTCGCACGGTCGCCAGAGAAAGAAAAAACCTTGTGTGGCCGGATAGAAAAGACAATCTTTGCAAAGCTCTCAGCATTCAGTATTCCATGCCGGAATTTCTGATATCCGGATGGTTCAGAGAATATGGAGCCGATTTAACGGAACAGATGCTGATAGACTTTCTTTCTCCCCGTAAGCTGACGGTACGTTTCCGGACAAACCGTGCTTCGGAAGAAGAAATCATGGAGAGCCTGCAGGCTCAGGGCGTTACTGTTTCCAAAGCCCCGTATCTTTCTTTTGCATATACACTCTCAGGGATCGATCATCTGTATGCTCTTGACGCGTTTTCCAGGGGCTGGATTGCCGTGCAGGATATCAGCTCCATGCTGGTGGGAAGCATTGCCGCTCCGCAAAAGGGAGACCACATTTTAGATCTGTGTGCGGCGCCGGGAGGCAAAAGCCTTTTGCTGGGGGATCTGATGGACGGCTATGGCATGGTGGAAGCCCGGGATCTCAGTGAATATAAGGTGGGGTTGATTGAGGACAATATAGCCAGGCTCGAAGTCATTAATGTTCAGACAAAAGTTCAGGACGCTACGGTTTTTGATGTGGATGCGGAGCTTGGCTGGGATATTGTTCTGGCTGACGTGCCTTGCTCCGGTTATGGCGTAATCGGACGGAAACCGGAAATCAAGTATCGGGCTAATGCAAACAGGCAGTCAGAGCTGGTGGATCTTCAGCGGAGAATTCTCTCCCGGGCTGCAGAGTATGTGAGACCGCGTGGCGTACTGATTTATTCAACGTGCACGATAGCCAGAGAAGAAAATGAGGAGAACAGGCAGTGGATTCTGGAGCATTTTCCCTTTGTTCCGGAAAGCCTGAATCCATACCTGCCAAAAGAATTGATCGGAGAGACGACGTCGGAAGGATATCTCCAGCTGCTTCCGGGTATTCATGAGACAGACGGGTTTTTTATGGCACGTTTTCGCAGGAAATGAAACCCCGGTCTGATGGACAGCGGAATGATGCCTGCAGATTCCGGCTTGGATTTTCAGGAAAGGATGAAGAAACACAGTGTGGGATATAAAATCCATGAGCCTTACAGAATTGCAGGGCTTGCTGGGGGAGCAGGGAGAACCATCCTACAGGGCAAAGCAGCTGTTTTCGTGGATGCATCAAAGACTGGCGGCATCTTATGAAGAGATGACAAACCTTCCCAGAAGCCTGCGGGAAAAGTTAGAAAGCTATCCTTTAACTGTATTGCAGGCAGAAACCGTGCAGACATCAATGAAAGACGGCACGAAAAAATATCTGTTCCGCCTGGGAGACGGCTGCTATGTGGAGAGCGTTTTGATGCCGTATTCCTATGGGAACTCGGTGTGTATCTCTTCGCAGGTGGGATGTGCCATGGGCTGCAGATTCTGTGCTTCCACCATCGGCGGAAAGGAAAGAGATCTTCTTCCTTCAGAGATGCTGGATCAGATTTACCGGATCCAGGCAGAGACAAAGGAACGGGTCAGTCATGTGGTCGTGATGGGAAGTGGGGAGCCATTGGATAATCTGGAAAACCTGATCCGTTTTCTTGACCTTCTTGGCAGTGAGGAAGGGCTTCACCTTGGCATGAGAAATGTGACGGTATCAACCTGCGGTCTGGTGCCGGGCATTCGTTTGCTTGCTGAAAAAAAATATGCGATCACATTGGCGTTATCTTTACATGCTCCTGATGATGAGATCAGAAAAACGATTATGCCTGTCGCAAAACGATATCCTCTGGATGAGGTCCTTTCAGCCTGTGCTTATTATTTTTCTCAGACCGGCAGAAGAGTGACCTTTGAGTATTCCCTGATCGCAGGGGTCAATGATGCTCCCTGGATGGCAAAAAAGCTTGCCGGGCGGTTGAAACCGCTTCAGGGTCATGTGAATCTGATTCCTGTCAATCCTGTGGCAGAGAGGGGATATCACAGAACCCAAAAGCCAAATATAGAGTTATTCAAAAAGGAACTTGAAAAAAACGGAATAAATGTTACTATAAGAAGAGAGATGGGCAGTGATATCGATGGCGCCTGCGGACAGCTGCGCGCCAGATACCGGGAAAAACAGCCTTAAAAACAGAAAAGAAAAAGAGAAAATGAAATTCAATACCTACCATTATGACCGCATCCTGAGAGCCAGGTGAAATAAGGATTCTATGCATTGCGCGGTCAAACGGCGGAAAAGAACGATTTCGGAAAGAGAGAAGCAAAATGAAGGTATTTTCAGCGACAGACGTTGGCCGTAAGCGAAAGATCAATCAGGACTACGTCTTCGTCAGCGCCTCCCCGATGGGTAATCTGCCGAATTTATTTGTGGTTGCTGATGGGATGGGCGGCCACAATGCAGGAGATTATGCTTCTTCCCATGCGGTGGAGACATTGGTGGGCGAGGTGATCTCAGATCAGAATATAAATGCGATAAAAATTATCCGTCATGCAGTGGAAGCCGCTAACACAGAAATTCTCGCCCGGGCGAGGGATAACATATCTTTCTATGGGATGGGAACGACTCTGGTGCTTTCCACGATTGTCGGACATTATATATATGTAGCAAATGTAGGGGACAGCAGGCTTTATCTGATCCGTGATCAGATCCGTCAGGTGACGGTTGACCATTCCCTTGTCCAGGAGATGGTTTATTCCGGCGAAATCAAAGCGGAAGAGATGAGGACCCATCCTGAGAAAAATGTGATTACCCGTGCGATCGGCGCGGAAGATCTTGTGGAAATTGATTTTTTTGATGTTGAGATAAAGCCGGGAGATTATATCCTGATGTGCTCTGACGGTCTGACAAATATGGTGGAGGATCAGAGAATCGAAGCCCTTATCCATAGTGAAGACAAAAGCTTGGAAGAAAAAGGGCAGTCTTTGATTGATGAGGCAAATGCAAACGGCGGCAAGGATAATATTGCCGTAATTCTGATCGAGCTGTAAAGGTTCGCCTGAGGATTTTGACTGAATCCTATAATCACTACGATGACATGTTGTCTGCATGTCAGTAAAGGAGAAGCAATGTTAAAAATTGGCATGTTTATCGCAGAACGCTATGAGATTACGGCAAAGATCGGGACAGGCGGCATGGCTGATGTTTATAAGGCCATGGATCATAAACTCAACCGCTATGTCGCTGTAAAAGTGCTGAAGCAGGAGTTTCGTACAGACGCAACCTTTGTAAAAAAATTCCGCAGCGAAGCACAGGCTGCGGCAGGTCTTGCGCACCCTAATATTGTCAGTGTCTACGACGTCGGTGATGATGACGGAATCTATTATATTGTAATGGAGCTGATAGAGGGAATCACTCTCAAGGAATATATATCCAAGAAAGGAAAGCTCTCGGTTAAAGAGGCGACAAGTATTGCCATACAGGTCTGTATGGGGCTCGAAGCTGCCCATAAGCACGGAATTGTTCATCGGGACGTAAAACCGCAGAATATCATCATCTCTACGGACGGCAAAGTTAAGGTGACGGATTTCGGGATTGCAAGGGCTGCTTCCTCCAACACGATCAGCTCTAATGTGATGGGGTCCGTTCATTATAGTTCGCCGGAACAGGTGCGGGGCGGATACAGTGATGAGAAAAGCGATATTTATTCCCTGGGCATCACTCTATATGAAATGGTTACGGGACGGGTACCTTTTGATGGGGATACAACGGTTTCGATTGCCATTAAGCATCTCCAGGAGGAAATGACGCCTCCGACAACCTATACTCCCGACCTGCCTCACAGCCTGGAACAGATCATTTACAAATGTACGCAGAAGAGCGTCAATCGCCGATACGAAAAAATGGAGGATATTATCGAGGATCTGAAGCATTCTCTGATTGATCCTTCGGGTGATTTTGTGAAACTGAATACGGTAAACAACGCCGCAAAGACCGTTGTGTTTTCGGATAAAGAGCTGGGACAGATCAAAAAGACATCAAAGACGTCCGGCAGCGGATCAGAAAAAACAAAACAGATAGACGATAAAGACGTAAAAAGAACCGTACTGGATAAAAAGAAAGCGGAAAGGCAAAAGCAGCAGAGAAAGAAATCCGCTAAGGACCGGAACGGGAAATCAAAAGAGCCTGTTATTGATTTAGGCTTTATTATTCCGATGCTGGCCTTGATGGCGGGGATTGCCTTGCTTTTGGGTGTCATTTGGATCGTAGGCCGCTCTGCCGGTTTAATCGGGACAGGGGCAAATGCCCAGGCGACACCGACACCTGCCGTTTCCGGCCAGGTACAGGCAGATAACCGGGTGGAAGTGCCTTCTATCGTAGGATATTCGGAGGAAGAAGCACGGGCTCTGCTGGAAAACAGCCAGCTTGGTCTGCAGAATGTGGGAGAAGAACCGTCGATGTATGAGAGAGGCCTGATCTGCCGTCAGGAAATTTCAGCAGGCATGAAGGTGGATCCATATACGACTGTGAGGTATTATATCAGCAGCGGCACTGCAGATGTGACGATCCCTGCGGTGGATTACTATACGGGCATTGAGGCGGAACAGGTATTGCAGAATGCCGGGTTACGTGTGGATGTACGGCGCATCTATGTGGATTCCGATTATGACGGATATCCGGTGGTGGATCCTGGTTATGTCATCAGGACAGAGCCCTCCGGAGGCCAGATCGCGAAAGCTGGAGATACAGTGACCCTTTATGTAAGCAGGGGTCTTGACTATGGAGACAGTGCAGAGCTGCCTGATGTGGTAGGCATGACACAAAGTGAAGCGATGACGGTTCTGGGTAAGTTTATGAATATCCAGATTGTGGAACAGCAAAACCAGGATATTGCCCAGGGCGAAGTTATTTCCCAAAGTCCCGGGGCTTATTCCTATGTTGATCCGGATAATGGCGTTGTTGTGCTTACCGTCAGTTCCGGCAGTTCTTTGCCTCAGACGGAAATCTCCGATGAGGATGCCGTACAGACGAGCATCGTATCCGAAGCTGTCAATGCCGGAGAAGTCTGGAAATGCAATCAGAGGCTGAATACGCCTACGGGATACGGCGGAGGATCCGTACGGCTGCAGCTTTTGCAGATCGTAGGAGGTCAGCCCCAGACAAGTCTTGTGGCAGACGGAGAGGCGCTCTCCTTCCCGTATCAGCTGGACCTGACAGGTGTTCCCGGAGTTGCGGAAGGTACGTTGTACCTCTATGAGATGATCGACGGGAAATATCAGGAGCTTGGCATCTATACGCTGACCTTTACCAGAGTGGAGTAATACATGAGGGGGAGGATCATTAAAGCGGTCGCCGGGTTTTATTATACTTACGCTGAAGACGGACAGGTCTATGCCTGCAAGGCAAAAGGGATTTTCCGTAAGGAAGGCATCAAACCTCTTGTAGGCGATGAAGTACTGATGAAGGTTACGGACGAAAAGGACATGGAAGGAAATGTCGAATCTATCCTTCCCAGGAGGAACTGCCTCACACGTCCTGCCGTGGCGAATGTGGATCAGGTTTTTGTCGTTTTTGCCGCTGCGGATCCGGATCCGAGCCTTTTGCTGCTGGACCGGTTCCTGGTACGGATGCACAGCTATGGACTGCCTGTTGTGATCTGCTTTACGAAGGCAGACCTGGATCCGGCTAAAGCCGAGGATCTTTGCCGGATCTATCGGGACAGCCGGTGTCGTCTGATTGTGTCAAGCAGCAGGACGGGACAGGGGATGAAAGAGATACGATCTTGTCTGGCCGGTAAGACCAGCGTAACAGCAGGCCCTTCCGGCGTAGGGAAATCTACCATAGCCAATGCCCTTCAGGAAGAGATCCGGATGGAAACCGGAGAAGTAAGCCGCAAGCTTGGCAGAGGAAGACATACGACCCGTCATGTACAGCTTGTTCCGGTTGGTCCGGATACTTTTCTTGTGGATACGCCGGGTTTTACTTCTCTTTATCTTCCACAGATGGAGGAAGATGAACTGAAAAAGTGTATCCCTGAGTTTTACCCTTATGAAGGAAAGTGCCGTTTCCCTGGATGCCGGCATGTGAATGAGCCATCCTGCGCCGTGCGGGATGCCGTAGTGAACGGTAAGATAGAAAAAGAGAGATATGAAGGGTACCTTACGCTCATGGAGGAACTGAAAGAAATTTTAAGTCATCGTTGGTAATACACCGTGCAAAAACCGGCTTTCCCATCTGATGATCTTCATTCACCGGGGCCTTATCGATGTTCCTGATTTTTTGCCGATGAGTATCGTCCCGGAAGCAGTTTCATAGTGTTTCAGTAAGGTTATTATCAGAAGTAAAGAAGGAGAGTATAAATGAAACTTGGCATCGTCGGACTCCCGAATGTGGGAAAAAGCACCTTATTTAATTCTTTGACAAAGGCGGGCGCAGAGTCCGCAAATTATCCTTTTTGTACGATTGATCCGAATGTCGGCATAGTACCGGTGCCCGATGCGAGACTTCCCCTTCTGGGAGATTTTTATCATTCGAAGAAGGTAACGCCCGCGGTTGTGGAGTTTGTAGATATTGCCGGGCTGGTGAAAGGCGCGTCAAAGGGTGAGGGCCTGGGAAATCAGTTTCTGGCTAATATTCGAGAGGTGGATGCCATTGTTCATGTCGTGAGGTGCTTTGAGGATGAAAACGTCGTGCATGTGGACGGCAGTGTGAACCCAATGCGCGACATAGAGACGATCAACCTTGAATTGATTTTTTCCGACCTGGAAATTCTGGAAAGACGGATTGCCAAAGTAGCAAGAACGGCGAAAATGGACAAGAGCGCCGCAAAAGAGCTGGATCTTCTGCAAAGGGTGAAAGCGCATCTGGAGGATGGAAAACCGGCAATTACTTTTGAGACAGCAAACGAAGATGAAGCGGCGATGTTCGGCTCTTATAATCTGCTGACGGCAAAACCGGTAATTTATGCCGCGAATGTCGGTGAAGATGATCTGGCGGATGACGGGGCGTCCAGTCCGTATGTGCAGGCCGTAAGAGAATATGCAGCCGGCTGCGGCAGTGAAGTATTTGTAATCTGCGCACAGATTGAAGAAGAAATAGCCGAACTGGATGAAGACGAGAAAAAGCTTTTTCTGGAGGAGCTCGGTTTGTCCGAATCGGGTCTCGAGAAGCTGATCAAAGCAAGTTATCGGATTCTCGGACTGATGAGCTTCCTGACATCCGGAGAAGATGAGACCAGAGCCTGGACAATCAAAATCGGTACGAAGGCTCCGAAAGCTGCCGGAAAGATCCATACGGATTTTGAACGTGGTTTCATTAAGGCAGAGGTTGTAAATTATAAGGATTTGCTGGAAAGTGGTTCCTACGCCGGAGCGAGAGAAAAAGGACTGGTCCGTATGGAGGGAAAGGATTATATTGTACAGGATGGGGATGTAATCCTGTTCCGCTTTAATGTATAGTAAACGAACAAAATGCCTGCGCTTTGATTCGTTTACTGCGCCGAATTTACGCCGCTGCAAGCGGCATAATTCCGCAGTTAATTCGTGCGCATACTATATGATGATTCAGGCGACAAAAGGTCATTAGTCATCCGTGGCCATTGAGTCAACGTTCAAAACTTCATTTTGGGAGGAGACATATTTTGTCCTGGAGCGCGAAGCGCGATAGGTAACAAAATAGTCATCCGGACAGTAAGTCAGAGTCTATAACATGATTCAGGCGACAAAAGGTCATGCAAAAATGAGCTCGCTCATTTTTGCATGAGATTGGGTCGCCCACAGACACGAGAAAGTAGCTATTTTGCACTATTTATACTTAACTTTGCAAATCTTTCTGTGCAAAATGAGCGGATTCCGAGTGGCTGTAGGTTGCTGCATGCCAGTGGCATGCGTTTAGCAACGACCGAGCCGGGAGGCGAGACGCGAGAGCAGCTCCGCT
>JAFVGK010000104.1 GCA_017475035.1 Blautia sp. | reverse complement strand
TTTGCACAGAAAGATTTGCAAAGTCAAGTATAAATAGTGCAAAATGGCTACTTCCTCGTGTCTGTGGGCGACCCAATCTCATGCAAAAATGAGCGAGCTCATTTTTGCATGACCTTTTGTCGCCTGAATCATACTATAAAACAATTTTACAGGAGTTATTTTCAGAGGATTATAATGCAGGTTACAGTTGCTAAGACCGCGGGCTTCTGCTTTGGCGTGGAAAGAGCGGTTGATCGTGTATATGATCTTATAAATAACGGCGTCTCTCCTATTTATACTCTGGGTCCGATCATACATAATGAAGAGGTTGTAAATGATCTGGAGAATAGGGGAATACGTATCATCACACAGGATGATCTTGACAGACTGCATTACGGAACGGTGGTAATCCGCTCGCACGGCATCGGGAAAGCGGTGTATGAGCACCTGGAAAAAACGGGACTTGACATCGTTGATATGACGTGTCCGTTCGTGAAGAAAATTCACCAGATTGTCAGAAAAGCCAGTGAGGCCGGAGATCATGTTGTGATCGCAGGAGACGCATTACATCCGGAGGTGATCGGTATCTGCGGATGGTGCGAAGGACCATGGACCGTAATTGGGTCTGCCGAAGAAGCGGAGGCTTTTGTCCCGCCGAAAGGGTGCTCTGTAACGGTCGTTTCCCAGACAACATTTCATGATAAGAAATTTGAAAATATAGTTGAAATTTTGGAGAATAAGAGTTATCATAAGGTTGTTTTAGATGTTCCTGATCTATACCATATCGTAAATACGATCTGCAGTGCGACCAAAGAACGTCAGGCAGAAGCAAAGCAGCTCGCCGTTGCTGCGGATACGATGCTTGTAATCGGCGGCCGCCACAGTTCCAATACGCAGAAGCTGTATGAGATATGCAAGCGGGAGTGTGAAAATACTTACTATATACAAACACCTGTAGACTTGGATTCTGATATGTTCCAACGCAGTAGTTTTGTAGGTATTACAGCAGGGGCATCGACCCCAAAAAGAATTATTGAGGAGGTTCAAAGACATGTCAGAAAAAACTTTTGACGAGCTGCTGAAGGAGGACACTGTTAAAAACATTCGGAACGGCGAGATTGTTACGGGTACTGTTTTTGATGTAAATGACGAAGAGATTATCCTTAATATCGGGGCGAAATCCGATGGCGTCATTTCAAAAAGCGAGTATTCCAACGATCCCAATGTGGTTTTGACAGAGGTTGTCCATAAGGGAGACGTGATGGAGGCCAAGGTTCTCAAGGTGAACGACGGAGAAGGCCAGATTGTCCTGACTTATAAGAGACTGGCTGCTGAAAAAGGCAACAAGCGTCTGGAAGAAGCTTTTGAGAATAAAGAAGTCCTCAGGGCTGTTGTCAGCCAGGTTCTTGAAGGCGGTATCTGTGTCAATATCGAAGAGACCAGAGTCTTTATTCCTGCCAGCCTTGTATCTGATACTTATGAGAAGGATCTTCATAAGTATGAAGGCAAAGAGATTGAGTTTATCATCACAGAGTTCAACCCGCGCCGTCGCCGCATTATCGGCAACCGTAAGGCATTGCTCCTTGCGGAAAAGGCTCAGAAGCAGAAAGAGCTCATGGAGAGAATCCATGTTGGCGACCGCGTAGAGGGCGTTGTGAAGAATGTTACCGATTTCGGCGCGTTTATCGATCTTGGCGGAGCTGACGGACTGCTTCATATCTCTGAGATGAGCTGGGGCAGAGTTGAAAATCCGAAGAAGGTTTTCACTGTGGGTCAGCCGGTCTCTGTCCTGATCAAAGATATCAACGGCGAGAAGATCGCTCTGTCTCTGAAATTCCCGGAGGCAAATCCGTGGCTTGATGCTGCAGAGAAATTTGCGGCAGGCAATATTGTTACCGGCAGGATTGCGCGTATGACAGACTTTGGCGCTTTTGTTGAGCTGGCTCCCGGAGTCGATGCTCTTCTGCATGTATCTCAGATCTCAAAAGAGCATGTGGCGAAGCCGTCTGATGTCCTTTCCATCGGTCAGATTATTCAGGCTAAGGTTGTTGAGTTCAACGGAGAAGACCGTAAGATCAGCCTCAGCATGAAACAGATTGAGAATCAGACACAGTCCGATTATCAGGATGAGGAAGAGTACGAAGATCAGTATGATGACTCCTATGAAGAAGAGGCCGACGGAGAAGAATATACAGAGGAAGCTGTAGAGGATGCTCCTGCGGACGCTGAGTGATCTGACGGATTTTATCATTTATAAAAATGACAGCCTTGTAACTGCCTGACCGAGGCAGCTGCAAGGCTTTTGTTTTTATGGCAGGGACGGCGTAATGTAATATTTCGCCTATCGGCGAACGCCGTCCCGCCGGAGGGTAGAGGTCGGAGGCCTCCCTCTACCCTGTTATACCGGAGTTGTCCCAAAGATGATGCCACCTGTCGGTGAAGGGAATCATGTTTTGTCGATACAATGATTGAACACGATAGAATAAATAAATGAGGCCTGCGCGGTCACTGAAGTGACTGATGCCAACGACATTCGCTAAATCAGTATTGTGCTTTAAGCGGCTGCTGCGCATCCGCATTTTGCTCATTCCGTTGGTGGGTGCTTCGTAAGTATGTGATGTTATTCCTGGATAAACCCGATCAGAACAGCGCTTACTTATGGTCACCTTGCAGATCTAAAAAGAGGAGGAAAAATGGAACTGCCAATCCTGATATTAAAAAAAGGAGAGGGAAGGACACTGAAAAAGGGCGGGCTATGGGTATACGATAATGAAGCCGCGGAAATACGTGGTTCCTATCAGGATGGAGATCTGATCTCAGTCCTTGATTTTGATGGTTTCTTTATGGGATATGGCTTTATCAATTCAAAATCAAAAATACTTGTACGTATGCTGACCCGTTCCCGTGAGGATGTGATCGATGAAAGCTTTTTTGAAAAGCGTGTAAGAGATGCCTGGAATTACCGAAAAGACGTAATTGATACCTCGAGCTGCCGTTTGATCTTCGGAGAGGCTGATTTCCTGCCTGGTCTTGTTGTGGACAAGTTTTCTGACGTACTTGTGGCAGAATCACTCGCGCTGGGGATCGAAAGGTATAAAAATGTGATACTGGATGCACTCAGGCGCGTTTTGACGGAGGATGGGATAGAGATCCGGGGAATATATGAGAGAAGTGACGCAAAGGTACGTCTCCTGGAGGGGCTCGAAAGAGTAAAAGGTTATATCGGAGAGCCTTTTGACCCGAAAGTTGAAATTACGGAAAACGGCGTCAGATATCTCGTTGATGTGGAGGAAGGGCAGAAAACAGGATTTTTCCTGGATCAAAAACTGAATCGGGCAGCTATTCAAAAGCTATGCCCGGGAAAAAAGGTTCTGGATTGCTTTACCCATACCGGATCCTTTGCTTTGAATGCCGGAATTGCAGGCGCGGAAAGCGTATTAGGAGCGGATTCCTCTGAGGTCGCGATTGCCCAGGCACGGGAAAATGCCCGGCTCAACCATATGGAAAATAAGGTTGCGTTTGTCTGCGAGGATGTTTTTGAGCTGCTTCCCAGACTGGAAAGGGCAGGGGAGTTATTTGACGTCGTGATACTTGATCCGCCTGCCTTTACGAAATCAAGAAATTCAGTAAAAAGCGCGGTAAAAGGCTATCGGGAAATCAATCTTCGGGCAATGAAGCTGATTAAAAAAGGCGGATATCTGGCGACCTGTTCCTGCTCGCATTTTATGGATCCGGATCTGTTTGCCAAAACGATCCGGGAGGCTGCCAACGGTTCGGGACGGCTGCTCAGACAGGTGGAATTTCGTACCCAGGCTCCTGATCATCCGTTCTTCTGGACGGTGGATACCAGTTATTATCTGAAATTTTACATTTTTCAGGTGCTTTAGGAGCTGTGCAAAAATACCCTTTACAGATGACGCGGAAGGAAATATTACGACCTGTGCGGTCACTAAAGTGACCGATACCAACGCCATTCGCAAAATCCGCGCTGCGCGCTCCTGTGGCTGCTTCGCATCCGCATTTTGCTCATTCCGTTGGTGGGTGCCTCGTAAGTATGCGATGTTCTGCCTGGATGAATCCAGTCATAAGATCGCATACTTACGGTCATCGCACAGGTCGAAATATCTTCATCCGGACGATATGCCGGTTTACAATTACCACTGTAAGAGGAGGGATTGCGTGGAGGATTTATTGGCAAATCTGAATGAAGCACAGAGGGAGGCTGTAACTGCCACAGAAGGCTTTATCCGCGTGATTGCGGGAGCCGGCTCCGGAAAGACAAGAGCGCTGTCCCACCGGTTTGCATATCTTGTAAATGAGGCAGGGATTTTTCCGGGAAATATCCTCTGTGTTACTTTTACGAATAAGGCGTCGAATGAGATGCGGGAACGGATCAGGCGGCTGACCGGAGATCAGGATACCGGTTATATTAATACGTTCCATGGCTTTTGCGTGAATGTTCTCCAGGAAGACAGCTATGCGGTTTCATACCCGAAAAGCTTTCTGGTTCTGGACAATGCTGACATTGATGCCATGCTCGGCATGATCTATGAAGAGAGAAAACTGACCATGCGGGACATGACTTTCTCCAGGGCAAGGGACATGATAGAGGTGCAGAAGCTTTTCAAAAAGCCGGAGTATTATCTTGATATGATCACGATGTCACTGGAGGCTCTGCATGAAAAATATCTTTCCGCAAGCAACGTGGAGGATATCATTTTTTACGGATATTTATACCAGGAAAAGAAGTGCTTTGGGCTTGATTACAATGACCTGATCAAATTCACGCTTTACATTTTTGAACGGAACGAAGACGTTCGTCTGAAATGGCAGAAGCGTCTTGAATACATTATGATAGATGAATTTCAGGATATTGACGGACTCCAGTATGACCTGATGCGGGTTCTTTGTGACTATCATAAGAACCTGTTTGTGGTGGGTGATCCGGATCAGACGATTTATACCTGGAGAGGGGCTGATATTAAATATCTGATGCAGTTTCCGGAGAATTTTCCCGAAACACATACGATCATGATGATGGAAAATTACCGCTCAACGCCGCAGATTCTTGCGGCAGCAAATTCTCTGATAGAGAAAAACCGGTTTCGTATCAAGAAAGACCTGCTGCCGGTTCTGCAGGACGGAAAAAAAGTTCTCTGCCATTTTGCGCCAAAAGCGGAAGAAGAGGCAAAATGGATTGCGGGACAAATGCAAAATCTGCTGGCGGAAGGAGCGGCTCTTTCGGATATGGCAATTCTTTATCGGGCTCATTATGTGACCAGAAATCTGGAGGAGGTGTTATTAAAAGAAAAGATCCCATATACCTTATACAGCGGCGTACCCTTCTTTGGACGGAAGGAAATCAAAGACGCGCTTTCCTATCTGCGTATGGCAGCCTACCGGGATGATCTGTCTTTTGTCCGGATCGTAAACTGCCCAAAGAGAAATATCGGTGAACAGAGAATGAAAGCATTGCGGGAAGCGGCTGCGGAAAAACAGTATTCTCTCTATGATGCATTAAAGGATCAGATGCGGGAGCCTTTATTTCAGGCGACAAAAGCGGCTGAATTTGTAGAACTGATAGAAACGTTTTCTGAAAACCTTACGCAGATGCCTGTATCAGAGCTTCTGGCAAAGCTTTTAGACCGGAGCGGCTATGAAGAAGCGCTGCGCACGGAAGGAAGCCAGGAGAGACTGGATAACCTCGCGGAACTGAAACAATCCGTACACGAATATGAGATTTCCTGCGGCGAGGAAGGTACATTAGAACAATACGTTCGTCATGTCGCTCTCTTTACCAATGCGGATACGGCAGCTGCGGATAAGGTAAAGCTGATGACGGTACATGCCGCGAAAGGACTGGAGTTTCCGTATGTGTTTTTGTGCGGAATGAATGAGGGCATTTTTCCCTCGAGGAAAACACGGACCTTACAGGGAATGGAGGAGGAAAGAAGACTGGCTTTTGTTGCCGTAACAAGAGCCCGGAACAGGTTGTTTTTATCAGAGGCGGACGGCAGAAATCTTGACGGTTCCCCCAGATATCCCTCCCGATTCCTTCTGGAAATCGATGAAAAGCTTCTGGATTTTGACGAGCCTCCAAGAAAAGAGCTGTTGGGAGAGGCAAGACGGCAGATCGATCTTTATGACCGGTATAATCTGAAGGATCCTGACCGCGTGGCTTTTCCTGAAGGCACCAGAGTGCGCCACCGGGTATTTGGAGATGGGGTGATAATTTCCGCTGATGAGGAGACGGAATCATACCGGATTCAATTTGATAACGTAAAGACGGAGAGAACCATCAGTTTTCGTATTTCACTGGAAAGGATAGGATGAAAAATGACACATTATATTATCGCGAAATTTATCGATACCTGTGAGACCGCTCCATTGGTAGAGCCAATCCGGACTTTGTTTGAAGAAACACTGAAAATCCCGGGAATTCATGCGGTCAGGGTAAAACCGTGTTGTATAGACCGGCCTAACAGGTATGATCTTATGATAGAGATTGATATGGATAAGGATGCACTGGAAGCCTACGATGTTTCTGAGCCACACAGGAAATGGAAGCAGGAGTATGGACATCTGCTGCAGTCAAAGGCTATTTTTGACAGTGAGACTTCCTTATAACAAACCGGGTATTTCTGTTTTTCGGGGATCATAAAAAATCAGACATTCCTCAGAGGCAGAGTAGGTGGGATTTCCAGTCCCGGAAAGCCCGGCCTCGATGATAAATATTCCGCAGTTGGCCTGCAGACCCTTGCCCCAGAATAAGCTCAGATCCTTGCGTCCGAGGATGGACATCATGAAAGCACTGTTCATGGCACCGTGGCCGGAGATCAGGATATTTGCATCCGCCGGTTCCGTCAGAACGAGTGGGTCTATGACGTCTCTCAGAAACCGATTGGTTCGGTCACATAGAGAAGAAAGGCTCTCAAACTGGCTTTCAGGATACTTTGACTCCAGGGACCTCATGGCTTCATTATACTGCCGCGGATCATCAGAGAAGAAACGGAAAGGGCAGGCTCTGTCGTTTTTCATCTCTTCAACGAGCTGCCCTTCAAATGTGCCGAAGGAAAGCTCTGCCAGGCGGGGATCTGTCCGGAGCGGTACACCGGGAGCAACCAGCTGTGCGGTACGTCTGGCTCTTGAGAGCGGACTGGAAAAAACATGGCGAAAAAGGATTCCCTGTTCTTGCAGGGCTGCACCGGTCAGGCGGGCAATTTCTTCGCCCTGCGGATCCAGGGGGATGTCCGTCCGGCCCTGGATCCTGCGGGCTGCATTCCATGCTGTGGTTCCGTGTCTTAACAGATAAAGATTCATGGTGCTGTGGTCTCCTTGTAAAATCAGACTTTTGTTGCTGCAGTCATTTGCTCTGCGAAAATGCTGACCTGCCCAGTTCCTTACGGCCGTCGCTCAGGTCGGAAAAATTCCGGATAGAGTATAATCCAGGAACGCTCCGATGGCAAGGAAAACGGAGATACTTTTGTAAACAAAGTTACGGTGTAGCTTGCTTCTTTACTCTGTTTATGATAAAATCAGTATGATTCAGGATTCGGAAGAAAATAGAGAACAGATTGCGGAAGGCCTGCCTGTAATCTTATTCGTACGTATCCTTTGTTCCTTGCTAACAAAAAAACATGAGGAGGACTTTATGATTTACTCAACAGAAGTGAAAAACATGTGCCCTGTTACACAGGGAGTGCACCATGGTGCCGCTCCGATCCCTGAAGAAGCAAAGTGGGTTCAGGCAAAGAAGGTTGAGGATATTTCAGGCTATACCCATGGTATAGGCTGGTGTGCTCCGCAGCAGGGATGCTGCAAGCTTTCTCTTAATGTAAAAGACGGCATTATTCAGGAAGCTTTGGTTGAAACACTTGGATGTTCCGGCATGACGCATTCCGCAGCTATGGCAGCAGAGATCCTTCCGGGGCTTACGATTCTGGAAGCTCTGAATACGGACCTTGTCTGTGACGCCATCAATACTGCCATGAGAGAACTCTTCCTTCAGATCGTTTACGGCAGAACACAGAGTGCATTCTCTGAAGACGGCCTTCAGATCGGCGCCGGCCTGGAGGATCTTGGAAAGGGTACCCGTTCCATGGTTGGTACAACTTATGGTACATTGGAGAAGGGTCCCCGCTATCTCGAACTTACAGATGGTTACATCACGAAATTGGCTCTGGATGAGAATGACGAAATCATCGGCTACAAGTATGTCAATTTTGGCAAGATGATGGACTTCATTAAAGCCGGCGAAGATGCAAATAAAGCGTTGGAGAAGGCATCCGGCCAGTACGGAAGAGTTGCTGACGCCGTTCGTCTGATTGATCCGAGACACGAGTAAGGAAGAGGAGGAAGTGAACTATGGCATTATTTGAATCCTATGAAAGAAGAGAGCCTCAGATTCTTGCTGTACTGAAAGAGTATGGCATTTCTTCCATCGAAGAGTGTAAGGAAATCACCGAAGCTGCAGGTATCGATGTGTATAAGCTGATCGAAGGCATTCAGCCGATCTGCTTTGAAAATGCGAAATGGGCTTATACTGTAGGCGCGGCTATCGCGATTAAGAAGAACTGCCGTAAGGCTTCCGAAGCAGCCGCCGCGATCGGAATCGGCCTTCAGGCATTTTGTATTCCGGGTTCTGTAGCTGACCGCCGTAAGGTTGGTCTTGGACATGGCAATCTCGGAAAGATGCTTCTGGAAGAGGACACCGAGTGCTTCGCATTCCTTGCCGGCCATGAGTCTTTTGCCGCGGCTGAGGGCGCGATCGGTATTGCCGAGAAGGCAAACAAAGTGCGTCAGAAACCGCTGCGTGTTATCCTGAATGGTCTCGGAAAGGATGCCGCACAGATTATTTCCCGTATTAATGGCTTCACCTATGTAGAGACCAAGTATAATTACTTCACCGGTGAGGTTGAGGAAGTCTTCAGAAAATGCTACTCCAAGGATCCGGAGTCACCGCGTGCCAAGGTTAACTGCTATGGCGCAAATGATGTTCAGGAAGGCGTCGCGATTATGTGGAAGGAAAACGTTGATGTTTCCATCACCGGTAATTCCACCAACCCGACCCGTTTCCAGCATCCGGTAGCCGGTACTTACAAGAAAGAGCGTACCGAGGCAGGAAAGAAGTATTTCTCTGTTGCATCCGGCGGCGGCACAGGCCGTACCCTTCATCCGGATAACATGGCGGCAGGCCCGGCTTCCTATGGTATGACCGATACGATGGGACGTATGCACAGTGATGCGCAGTTTGCCGGTTCTTCTTCCGTTCCGGCCCATGTTGAGATGATGGGTCTGATCGGCGCCGGCAATAACCCGATGGTTGGCATGACCGTTTCTACGGCAGTTTCGATTGAGGAAGCTGCGAAAGCCGGTAAGTTCTGATTGCCTGCCGCAGTGAGACGAGGCTGACTGTTTTGTCTGATATGCCGGCGATGGAAAAGGTTTTTTATGAAGAGGCAGACTATTGTGTTCTGCCTCTTTTTTCTGATTTCGGCGAAAAAACGTTATGACGAACGGTTTTGGTTGCCAATATAATGCAGATATGCTATATTTTAAAACAGCAACAGCTTATCAGATGACAACTTTTTATATTATCTATAATATGATTTACGCGACAAAAGGTCATGTAAAAAGGAACTCGCTCTTTTTTGCGTGAGATTGAGTCGTCCACAGACACCGGGAAGCAGCCGTTTTGCACTGTTTATTCATGATTTTGCAAATCTTTCTGTGCAAAATGAGCGGATTCCGAGTGGCTGTAGGTTGCTGCATGCCAGCGGTACATCTAAGGCGTCCTTTAGGATGCGTTTGGCAGCGACCGGGTCGGGAGACGAGACGCGAGAGCAGCTCTTGAGCGGAGTGATCCGCAGAATCAGATTTTTATTGATGCAATCATGATATGATCGCATCGATAAAAAGCCTGATTCTGCGGCAAAAGATCCTGAAACGGAAAAACAGGCTTTTGCCGACGCAGTCCTGAAAGCAGATAATATGAGAAAGCAGCGCATCTTCAGACAAAAGAATGGTAGGAGGATTCACGATGGCTGACAAGAAGATTCCACAGAAGGATTTCATTAAAGGTCTGGTAGCCGGTATCGGAAGCATTGTCCTGGTATTTGCTCTGCAGGGAGCAGATGTTTTGACAACGAATATGGCCGAGGCGGCAAAAACAAAAAACATGGAAGCCGCAGGAGAGTTTACCCCCGGAACATATACGGCGGAAGGCCAGGGCATTAATGGGCCGGTGTCTGTTTCCCTTACGTTTAATGAAACAAACCTCACGGATGCCCAGATTGACGCATCAGGTGAGACCCCGGATATCGGCGGCGCTGCTGCCGAAACACTGAAGGAGGCATTGGTCGCGGCGCAGTCAGCGCAGGTTGAAGCGGTTTCCGGCGCCACCATTACATCTGATGCTGTCATGGAAGCTGCCGCGAAGTGTTTTGCGGAGGCCTCCGGTGAAGAAATTGAAGAAACCGCGGAGGAACCTGCAGAAGAGGCTGAAGAAGCGGCTGAGGGCGAAGCAGCTGAAGAAGCGGCCGAGGGCGAAGCCGAAGCAGCTGAAGAAGCGGCAGAAGGGGAAGCCGAGGCAGAGGCTGCTGATGAAGAAGCGGCAGCTGCCGGCGGATTCATTCCGGGTACGTATACCGGTGAGGCACAGGGTATTGAAAGTGCTGTAAAAGTAACACTGACAGTTGATGAGACCGGTATTACGGCAGCCGAGATTGATACGAGCGGCGAGACCCAGGGCATCGGTTCCGTAGTCGGCGAGCAGGTAGCGGACGCTGTTGTTGAGGCACAGGGCGCGGATTTCGACGGTATCGCCGGTGCTACCGTTACATCGGATGCAGTCAAGGCAGCTGTTGAAGCGGCATTGGCACAGGCCGGATCTGCCCAGACCGCAGAAGCAGCAGAAACAGGTGAAGGTGAGGAAGCAGCAGGCGGATTGGTACCTGGTACTTATACCGGAGAAGCACAGGGAATTGAAAGCACGGTAAAGGTTACCCTTACAGTTGATGAGACCGGTGTTACTGCAGCCGAGATTGATACGAGCGGTGAAACCCAGGGAATCGGTTCCGTAGTCGGCGAGCAGGTAGCGGATGCCGTTGTGGAGGCTCAGGGAGCCGGATTTGACGGCATTGCCGGCGCAACTGTGACTTCTGATGCGGTTAAGGCAGCCGTTGAAGCGGCTCTCGCACAGGCGGCAGGCGGAGATGCTCCGGCAGAGGAGGCGTCTTCCGATGATGCACAGGCAGCTTCCGGCGGCTTTGTGCCGGGTACCTATACGGGAGAGGCCCAGGGTATTGAGAGTACGGTCAAGGTTACTTTGACTATAGACGAAACAGGCATTACGGCAGCCGAGATTGATACGAGCGGCGAAACCCAGGGAATCGGTTCCGTAGTCGGTGAGCAGGTAGCGGACGCAGTTGTTGAGGCACAGGGCGCAGATTTCGACGGTATCGCCGGTGCTACCGTTACATCGGATGCAGTCAAGACGGCTGTTGAGGCGGCTCTTGCTCAGGCAGCCGCTTAAGATTCATTCATACGGACAGGTTTTACATTTACCAGTATCGAGCCCGGCGAGTATGACGCATTTACATATCTTTCGGGCTGCGGCTAAAACAACACAAAGCAGAGAAGCAGGGCTGGCATTGTACAGCCCTGTTTTGCACGAAAGGGGCAGATGTGAAAAAGAAGGATTTTATTCTGATCGTTGTACTCCTTCTTATAGCGGCTCTATCCTGGGGCGGAATGGAGCTGATGCGGCGCAGAAGCCGCCTTCCCGGAAAGGAATCGGTTGTTCCGGTTCAGACTGAGAACAAGGGAGAGACAACTTTGAACCCTGAGACAGCAGAAGAAACAAAGGCTGAACAGAAAACAGAAAACCCGGAAGCGCGTCAAGAGGAAAGCGAATCCGTTGTGACCACCGAAGAGTCTGTATATAAGACAGAAGAATCGACCGGAAAACAGACGGCGGAGGACAGTAAAGATGCGGTATATATCCGGATTACGGCAGCCGGTGAGCTGATCGGGGAATATTCTCTTGCGGAGGACCGGACAATACCGATCGGAGAAACAAATGTCTGTGTGATAGAAAACGGGAAAGCCCGGATGTCTGAAGCAAAGTGTCCGGATCAGCTTTGCATGTATATGCTGCCGATTGAGAATGTGTATGATTTTATTATCTGTCTGCCAAATGCCGTTGTGATTGAAGGGATACCGGGCCCTGAGAACACTTCAGTTCAGGAAATTGATGGGATCAGCTGATTTTGGGTGTGTGCACCGGCAGATGTGTTCTGAAACGAGTCTTTGCAGTGTAAATCGTTGTAAGCAGGGTACAGGATGTCAGAATCATTTGTTAAAAATCTCTATTGAAATCAAAGCCGGTTTCGTGTAAGATAAAAAAGATTGTATGGGTTTGGATTATACGAAAATCCGGGTTGGCAGCCGGGAGGGGAGGCTTTTTATATGGCGTTGATTACCGACATGCACTGCCATATTCTGCCGGGGCTGGATGATGGGTCATTAACGATGGAGGAGACGCTGGATACTTTGAGGGAGGCAAAACGTCAGCAGATTGACCGGCTGATTGTCACTCCTCATTTTCATCCGCAGCGCTATGTTGTTAAGGCAGGTGATATTCATCATGCGGTGAGACTTGTGAGAGAGGCCTGTGCACAGGAAGGCATTGGGATTTCCATTTATGAAGGGCAGGAGTGTTATTATTATTCCGGCCTTGTGGAACAGCTTGATACCGGACAAGCCCTGACTCTTTGCGGGACCCGTTTTGTATTGGTAGAGTTTGATCCGGATGTTCCCTATTCTTTTTTACAAAATGGTCTCCATACACTCAGGCAAAGCGGATATGTACCCATTATCGCTCATTTTGAGAGATATGAGTGTCTTTATAACGAAAGACATTTTGCGGAAATCAGGCATCAGCAGTTTCTCCTGCAGATGAATTTTGATACCCTTCTCGGCAGACGGGGACTATTTGGCGAGAGCCGTTGGCAAAAGCTTGTCAGGAAGGGGATGGTAGATTACCTTGGCAGTGATTGTCACGGGACACACTTTCGGCCGCTGCAGGTGGATAAAGCCATGCGCTGGATTGAGAAGAAGGTGGATCCTTCCGTTCAGACCCGCATGCTGAAGAGTAATGTAGACCGTATCATTTTTGGATAATTCTGCGGCCTTTTTCAGCAGCCGGTCAGGTTCCGCCGGGCCAGGGATCGATCCGTAAATAAAAGGAACCGGCAAAACCAGAATAATATTTAGGGCAAAGGAGTAATTTTTTCCATGGAGCAGACGACAGCTACGAAGCAGACTGGCTATGTCTCAAATGATAATGATGAGTTTTATATTGACCTCCGGGAGATATTTTTCGCTCTCCTGCAAGGATGGAAATCTATTTTTCTGTCGATTTTAATTGGCGCTGTAATTCTTGGGGCTTTCCATGTATTTTTGGTAAAGCCGAGTTATCAGGCAAATGCGCAGATTTTCATTACGAATACGGATTCTGTGATATCTTTTTCGGATCTACAGCTCAGTTCTGCCCTGACTGAGGACTATGCCAAGATCATCGAGAGCCGTACCGTATTGAAGAAGGTTATTTCTGAGCTGGATCTGGATATAGATTTCAAAACGCTCAAGAAGCTGATCAAGGTAAGCAATCCGACAGATACGCACATCATCAATATGGTTGTGACCTGTGATGACCTTGAGTTAAGCAGAAATATCGCAAATGCTTTGCTGAATGTCAGTATAGATCAGATTTATCAGATCGTAGGCAGCTCTGAACCGACTGTTATCGATTATTCCGAAGCGGATGCCGTAGAGGATGTCAGCCCGAGCCTTTTCCGATATCTGGCAATCGGGGCGATGCTTGGCGCTTTGGTAATGTGCGCAATCATTGTATTTAACGTTGTGAGCAACACCACGATCAGGTCAGAAGAGGATGTCATGCAGTATATCGGTCTCCCGGTGCTCGCTGCTATTCCGTATTCGGAGGAACTTTAATGGAAAAAAGAGATGGAGTCGTCCGCACGAGAAGAGAATATGATTATGCCAGAGAAAGAGATATGGACAGAAGCAGGGACGGTTATGCAGAACAGACTGTTCGCAGACCGATGCCGCCTGATATGGATGGCGGTGTTGCGGAAGGCGCGGCGGCAGGCCGCAAGCGACAGGTGGTCCCGGATCAGTGGCATCAGGGAATCCCGAGTGTAAAGAATATTACGATCGGTAATAAAGAACTTGAATTTCAGGTACGTGAGTCGATCAATGTGCTTCGCGGCAACGTGCAGCTGAGCGGATATAATCTTAAGGTAATCGCCTTAACCAGCTCTCTCGCAAATGAGGGGAAATCCTCCATTTCTTTTGAGCTGGCAAAGAGCATGGCCGGTTTGAATAAGAAAGTGATCTATCTGGACTGCGATATTCGAAATTCCGTCATTCGTTCCAGATATAATATCAGCGAAAAAGGAATCGGCCTGACGGAGTACTTATGCGGAGAGGGTTCGATTCGTGATATTGTATATAAAACGGAGAATCCCTGGCTGGATATTATTTTTACCGGAAAGGTAGCTCCAAATCCCAGTGAGCTGATATCAGGGGCTTTGTTTACGCAGCTGTTGTCTCAGCTCAGAGATTATTATGATTATGTCATTGTAGATACGCCTCCGATCAACGCCGTGGTTGACGGCCTGCTTGTAGCGAAGCAGTGTGACGGTACGATGCTGGTGGTTGAGAGCGGTGTCACAGATCGTTCTCAGGCCATTCATGCAAAACGTCAGCTGGAGTTTGCCGGCGTAAAAGTGATCGGCGTAGTCTTGAATAAAGTCGGCACCAGGAAGAGCGGTTATGGCTACGGGAAGTACGGCTACGGTTACGGCTATGGGAAATACGGCTACGGCTATGGCGCCGGGAACACGAAGGATAAGAAAAAAGCTGATAAAGAGGAAAAGAAATAACTACATAAGGAAAGATGGGGACAGACCTGATGGATGAGGAGAAGGACTCACGGCAAAACACGCAGGAAGGGGAAGCTTCTCCTGATAATCCGGATACCGATCCGGCTATAGAGAAACAAGCTTCAGATCAATCAGTCATGACTGAACACCATCATGAGCACCATCATGAGCACAGTCACAAAAAGAGAAAAAGACATCATCATTCACGGAGATATCGTCTGAAGCGGTGGCTGCGTACGAATAAAACCAGATTGATTGTCGCGATTGCCGCGGTTTTTGCTGCTTTGGCGGCTGCGCTGGTTTTTGTTTACCTGAGACAGGCTGAACAATCCCTGCAGCATGTTTCGGCCGGGAACTCTTATGATATGGGCGGCGGCTACCGTCAGATCGAATATGAAGGGCAGAGATATTCATATAATTCCCTGATCACCACCGTATTATATACAGGTATTGACTCTGCAGGAGAAATGCAGAATTTTGAACAGTTAGGCTTCGCTCCCAGAGCGGATAGTATCGCGCTGGCTGTTTTGGATAAAAAACATAAAAAAATGTCGATTATCTCCATAAATCGTGATACAATGACTGAAATAAGGCGTTTATCCATTTTTGGAGAATCTGTCGATTATTATGTGTCAAACCTTGAGTTCGCCTATGCATATGGCGACGGCGCTGAGCTAAGCTGTGAGATGCTTGTTGAAGCTGTTTCCAAGCTTCTTCAGATCCCGGTGAACGAATATCTGGTGACGAACCGGGAGTCCATGAAATACATCAACGATATTGTCGGAGGAGTACAGGTCACGGTACCGAACGATGACCTGGCAGAGGAATACCCCGAAATGCACAAAGGGAATGTCGTTGAGATAACGGATGATAATGTGGAAACCTATCTGCGCCATCGTGATACCGCTGTTGATTTCAGCAACGCCGGCCGTATTGACCGTCAGCGTTCTTATATCGCGGCGTATCTGCAGAAAATACAGCAGCTGCTTCCGGATGGGGCGAACGATATCTGGAGAGCATTTGAAAGGATGGCTCCATATATTCAGACCAGTATCACGAAGAACAAGTATATCCAGTACATGAATCTGCTGAACACGGTCGGGTATTCAGATACGGACTTTATCAAACTGGAAGGCGAGTATAAGACCAGTGATCTGTATGACCAGTTTTATGTAGATGAGGATGCTCTCCGCAGGCTGGTGATAGACCTTTTTTACGAGCCGATGTGATTTTGTCTGATGGAATTGCTCACGGGTTTATGATTCCGGTACAAACCCGGACAAATGAGGATTACAGAATCGGTTCCGGGAATCGTTACAATACATATAATGTTATTTCTGCTCCGAGAGGAGCTTGAAATAACCATCTCAAACGGGATGGATCTTTTATGAAAGGAGGAGGTACCAATGAAAAGATTTATTGCGGTTCTGTGCGCGGCTGTTATGACAGTTGCTACATGTGTGACTCCTTTTGCTGCGATCAGCGGTAAGGAGCCTGCGGCTATTCAGAGTGACAGCGTTGTTGTTGACACTGCTTCCGAGTTTACGGATCAGGCTGTTGCTGATGCCATTGCTGAAAAAGCTGCTGCAGGCATCACGGTGGTATGCGTCGAGGTAAAGCCTGAGGATTTCCAGGAGGGTACGCTTGAGAGATCGATCGCTGAAGTATTTGCTTCCAAAGACGGTACGACGGCAAAAGCTTTTGACGCCGGCAAGGTCACGGATGATACGGTTACTTCAACCGATAACAATAAGTTCTCCAAGAGCAAACTGGTTGTAGCTTCCAAGTTTATGTGTCTTCGGTTCTCAGACGGCACTTCGCTTCCGGCCGGAAAAATCCGCGTCACCATGAAGCTTCCTGAGACTCTCAAGGGCAAAAACCTTTTGATTATGCAGGTTGATCCTGAGAAGCAGACGGTTTATTTTGTAGAAGTCAAGGTTGAGAATGGTAATGTCATCGCTAATCTTCCGTGCACAGGACCATTTCTTTTCTTAGAGGTGAAGGCTTAAAGCCGATACCTGGACAGGCAGACTTACCATATTGCGGCGGGTTTTGTACCTGAACTTCAGCGGTAAATATTTGATTGAAGCATTTTTATATTTACTCCTATGGTCCATACACGATGTTGTACAGGCCGTGTTCGGGAAAAAACTGTATGTCAGATACGGGAAAGGCAGGGCAGGTTGGACGTATTTCCTTATGCGGAGGCGCCCTTCTGTCCTGTTGTTTGCGTTATATGAAGTTTGATACATTCATCGGTTCGTATAAGGGTCATTTGCGTCAGGCATTCTGAAGATATGGGCCGGATGTTAAGATATACGATTATGGAGTGCTGCTAAACCCTGTTATCACATTGGATGTCCTTACCATTCGGGTATGGGTTGTATACGGGAACATGAACAGGGAAAGTATAAAAGAGGAGAGGGCACATAGATGTCAGATCGGAATAAAAGAGGAAGAAGGATTCTCAGTGGCTTTTTGTATATTTTAGCGATTTTGGCACTTTTAGGATGCCTGGGCTTTTTATACTGCTATTCGCGTAAACAGGATGATGAGGAGGCCGCCCGGCTTGAAGTGATCAAGGCAAATGAGCAGCAGCCTGAGATCACCGGCGCAAAGATTATGGGCGAAGAGATGGAAGAAAACGAAGAAGATTCTCTTCCTTCGGAAAACGAAAATTCTGATCAGTCAGATGGAGCCGATTCCTCTGAGCCGCAAAAAGGTACCGGGGCAGAAGATTCCGCAAAGAGTAAGCCGGAGAGTGGAAAAAAGAAAAACAAAGCTCAGGAAGAAACGGTGAATCAGGAGCCTGATGCGGATTCTGCCGAAGCGGAAACAGAAACGATTCAGGAGAATTCCGCGGCGGAGACAGAAGCGGCAGAGACTCAGAACGTTGAAATTATTTCAGATACTGAAACGCAGGCTGCCCGGCCCGAAGAGACAACAGCTGAATCTGTCGCTGTTCCGGAAACGGAGGGTTCTACAGAGGCAACGACACTGACGGAAACAGACGGAAAAAAACAGGAGTCATCTGATACGGTTGAATCCGGAGATTTAAAGCAGGAGACGATTCTTGTTTTGAACGGGTCCTATAAGGACGGAATTGCTGCAGTGTGGCAGGAACAGCTTCAGGATTTAGGTTACGAAAAGGTGGTTACCGGCAGTTATTCCGGCAGGGTAGAAATGTTGACGGCCATTTACACGGATATACCCGGCGGAGCAGAGCCGCTTTTAGATGCTTTCCCGAATGCAGAGATCCGGGAAGGAGAACTGCCGACGACATATACATTAAGTGATGGTGCTGAGAATACCGATGAGATTCATTATGTTATTGTTGTAGGCATCAGAGATTCGGTAAATAACTGAAAAAACAAGAAAATTTGAGGTTTTCAAGCGCTGATAATGTTGATCCTTCACGTTATTGGCGCTTTTTTCAACAAAAACAGGGTTCTTTCGAGCTCTGTAAAAAGAGGATTCAGAATGTCAAATTACCGTTACCGACCCAAGAAGGGGAAAAAGAAATCTGCCTTTCATCAGATGCGGCAGCATATACTGGATCGTATTCCTGATAGCTATGCCGATCTGTATCCTACGGCAAGATCCATGAAACGGCATTTTATCATACATAGCGGTGGTACAAATTCCGGAAAGACTTATGAAAGCCTGAAAGCACTGGAAGCAGCGCAAAGAGGGATTTATCTTGGTCCTCTGAGACTGCTTGCTTTTGAGTGTTTTGAAAGATTAAATGCGGCAGGCGTACCGACCAGCCTGATTACAGGTGAGGAAGAAAAATTGATTCCGGGCTCTTTTCATCAGGCTTCAACCATAGAAATGATGGATGAAGAGGAGATTCATGATGTAGGGGTCATAGATGAAGCGCAGATGATTGCCGAAACACAAAGAGGCGGGCGCTGGACGGCGGCTATTTTGGGCCTGCCTGCCAGGGAAATCCATGTCTGCACCGCTCCTTATGCACTTCCGATCATAATCAGATTAATAGAGTACTGTAATGACAGTTATGAAGTCGTAGAACATGAACGTAAAATACCTCTTGTTGTCCAGAGGAAGGAATTTCTTTTTCCGGCTAACGTAGAGGATAAGGATGCTCTGGTTGTGTTTTCGAAAAAAAGTGTATTGGCTGTTGCCTCTGAGCTTCAGGCCAGAGGAGTAAAAACAAGTGTGATATACGGAGCTTTGCCCTATGAGGTCCGTCAACAGGAAATGAACCGCTTTTTACAGGGAGAAACGCAGGTTGTGGCGGCGACGGATGCTATTGGGATGGGTTTAAACCTGCCGGTCAAAAGGATCGTGTTTCTGGAGTCAAAAAAATACGACGGAAGGACCAGCCGGGCGCTTCTGCCGGAGGAAATCCAGCAGATCGCAGGACGCGCAGGCCGTTATGGCATCTATAATAAAGGATATGTCAGTTCTTCCTATAACCGTAAGTGGATTCGGGCCAGCCTGAATGTTTCCATACCCAAGATTGAGGTGGCGATCCTTCCATTTCCTGAAAGCCTGATCGACCTGGAAGGAAAACTTTCATCAATTATGGAAAGATGGAATGAGATTCCGGAAAGCGGTTTTTTTGTCAAGGGAGATATCCGAAGAGAAATTCGCCTGTGTAAGGAGCTTGAGGAATATACAGATGATAAAGACCTGATTTATGCCTTTATAACAATCCCATATAATGAAGAGAATCAGGTTCTGCGCGCCATCTGGCTCGAAATGTTCATGGACGAGATAGAGGGAACGGTTACCTCCTATGAAGAAGAGTATTCCCATATTCCGCGTCCTTTAGCGGCTAATTTGCCTGATCTGGAATTTATTTATGAAAAATGTGATTTAATTTATTTTTTCTGCCGCTCTTTCCACCATGAGGATTGTATGCCGAATCTGGAGGAAGCCAGAAGCCAGATCTGCAGAAATATCATAAAAATCCTGTCCGAACAAAAGCTTCCGGGAAAACGCTGCAAAAACTGTGGAAAAGAATTGCCCTGGAATTATCCTTATGGGGTATGCGAAGAATGTTTTGTGAATAAACGGTATCGTTATAATGACTATGGATATCGCTGGTAGAAGCCTTTAGGTGCTGCAGCTGACGGCAACGCAGCCTGGGCGTATTCAGACGCGCCGGATGTAAAGGTTATTTCTGCACGTATTCTTAAATCTGAGATTTGTGAAATATCAGAGGATGTAACAGAATCATGCCCGGATAGAGAAATTCCGGCATGCTGCCTATGATGCAAAGTTTACAAAGAATTTACAATTCAATAGTACCTCTTTGGATAAAATTGTGTTATACTAAAAATGATTTAGAAAATGAAGGGGAATAAGAAAGAGATGAAGATGATATCCTGGAATGTAAACGGCATCAGAGCCTGTATGGAAAAAGGCTTTACAGATAGTTTTGCTTTGCTTGACGCGGATATTTTCTGTCTGCAGGAGACGAAATGCCAGGAAGGCCAGGTTGCTCTGGAACTGCCCGGGTATCATCAGTACTGGAATTATGCGAAAAGAAAAGGCTATTCCGGTACCGCTGTATTTACAAAAACAGAACCCTTGTCTGTCAGTTATGGGATTGGAATAGAAGAGCATGATCAGGAGGGACGGGTAATTACCCTGGAATTTCCTGGCTTTTACTTTGTGACGGTCTATACGCCAAATGCCCAGGATGGACTGAAACGTCTGGATTACCGTATGAAATGGGAAGAGGATTTTCTTTCTTATCTGAAACGACTGGAAGAGAAAAAACCGATTGTTTTTTGCGGGGATCTCAATGTTGCCCATAAAGAGATTGATCTGAAAAACCCGAAATCCAACAGAAAGAATCCGGGGTTTACGGATGAAGAAAGAGCCTGCTTCAGTCACCTGCTGGAGAACGGATTTATCGATACTTTCCGATATTTTTATCCGGACATGGCTGATATTTATTCCTGGTGGTCTTACCGCTTTCATGCAAGAGAGAAAAATGCCGGCTGGCGTATTGATTATTTTATTGTGTCTGAGTCATTGTCAGGCAATCTGGTTGACGCAAAGATTCACAATGAAATATACGGATCGGATCATTGTCCGGTAGAATTGATTCTGGATCTGCCATGATGGCCGTGGTCAAAGGGATGCGCAAGAATTTACAGCGGAATTATGCCCCTTAGGATCTGTGCAAAAATAACCTTTACATCCGGCGCGTCTGAATCCGCCCAGGCTGCGTTGCCGTCAGTCGCCGTAGTCCGCTGCGGCTCTTTCTGCCGCCTTGCCTGGACGAATTTATATACTCGATCATGTAAGGATTGAGTCGGAAATTACTGTCCCGGATTACTTGTCTTTTTGTCCTGGAGCATACCTCAAAAATCAGTTACATAGCCCGCTATGCGCCTGATTTTTGAAGTTCACTCCCAAACAAAAATCCTGCGCTATTCGAGACATTTATTTCTGACTCTATCCTGAATGTCTGCCGATACGATTATCGTATAAAGAGTGAACGCTCGGCGTGTTCAGAATAAAACGGCAGTTCATTGCGTTTATGGGTATATCCTGCACCATCTGTACAGGTTATTTTTGCACAGCTCCTTACGCGGCATGAATCCGGCGAAGAAAATGAATTCACGGAAACAGAATTCATTGTAAAAAGGGAGGTTCCTATGCAGAAATTCAAGAATATAGCGGCACCGGGCAATCCCCAGATACCAGGAGCAAAACGAATCAGGGATGGTGTCAATTTTACTTTTGAGACAGATGCCGGCACGAAAGAGGTTTCCTTGCTTCTCTACCACAGAGGCTCACGCCGTCCTTACCTGAAGCTGCCCTTAAGTGAACGATATCGCACAGGACGGGTGTATTCTGTTTATGTAGAAAACCTTCCGGAGGATGTGGAATATAATTATCAGGCCGACGGAAAGGTGCTGCACGATCCCTGCGCACATACGTTGTGGGGGAGAGACCGGTTTGGAGCGGTTCCATCCCCGAATCCTCATGATCTTCGGTGCGGCCTCTGTTCTTTGGAAGCCTTTGCATGGGAGGATGACAGATGTGTCTCGATGGAGTATCGTGATATGATACTCTATAAATTACATGTTCGTGGTTTCAGCAAGGTATTGACGAAACTGGGAGATCATAAAGGGACATTCTCAGGCATTATCGATCAGATTTCCTATCTGACAGATTTAGGGATAAATGCCATTGAGCTGATGCCTGCTTATGAATTTGCTGAGAGACAGCCGGAGCAGGAGCCGGAAGAGAAAAGACTGGTAAGGACAAAACGCTCTGCAGATAAGGTAAACTATTGGGGGTATGGCTCCGGAGAGTATTTTGCGCCAAAGCGTTCTTTTTGCGCGACAAATGATCCCGAAAAGGAGTTCTGTACGATGGTAAAGGCTTTGCATAAAGCCGGGATCGCTTTGATCATGGAAATGTTCTTTCCGATGGATACTCCCCCTGCTTTGATTTTGCATATTCTGCATTATTGGAAGCTTCATTATCATGTGGATGGATTTCACCTGATAGGAGACGGGGTGCCGACCGAGATGATTTTACGCGATGCTCTGCTGGCTGATACATTTTTGATGGCTTCTTCTTATGATCTGCATCGCATCTATCCGGAAAAACCACCTGCACACAGGATTTTTGCGGAGTACAACGCAGGCTTTCTGGAGGATATGCGGCGGTTCTTAAAAAGCGATGAGGACATGGTTGAGAGAGTCAAAAACCGGATCGGAAGAACAGACCAGAGACAGGCTGTCATTAACTTTATGGCCTATCAGGATGGCTTCACCCTTTATGATTCTGTTTCGTATAATTATAAGCATAATGAATCCAATCAGGAGGATAACCTCGATGGCAGCAGCCTGAATTATAGCTGGAACTGCGGAGCGGAAGGACCGACCCGAAAACTTCTGGTGCGGCAGCTGCGCCTGGTGCAGCAGAGAAATGCTTTTGCGATGATGATGCTCAGCCAGGAAGTTCCGATGATTTATGCGGGCGATGAACAGGGCAATACACAAAAAGGCAATAACAATGCTTATTGCCAGGATAATATTATAGGATGGATTGACTGGAAAGAGGCAAAACAGAAGGATTTGCTTTCTTTCGTGAAAAAACTGATCGCATTCCGTAAGGCACATCCGGTTCTTCACCTTGCGGATCAGATGGCAGAGAGGATATATCAGGGAAAGGGTATCCCTGTTATGTCTTATCATGGGGAAAGAGCCTGGTTTTCTTCCCAGGATCCCAGTAGCAGGCTGCTCGGCGTTTTGTATTCCGGGAAATATGATACTTGTGAAGGCTCTGAGGATGATTATATCTATGTTGCTTACAATTTCCATTGGGAGGAGCGTGACATCGCGCTGCCGAATCTTACTGGCGGGTATGTATGGCAGAAAGTGATCGATACAGGAGATCTTTCTACGGATGGTTTTGTTGATACCGCTGAGATGAATGAGAAGAAACTTGCCGTCGGACCGCGCACGATTGTTGTTCTGCAAGGAATGCGAAAGAAAGACTGATGGAATAAAAAAGACTGATTCTGTTTTCGGCATTTGTTTACGCAAATGCCGAAAACAGAATCAGTCTTTTTCCTTTTCACTTATAATGAATCAACCAGTTCCTGTAATTCAATAAAACGCTCGATTTTTTCTTCCAGAGCTACATCCACCCTGGCTTTTTCTTCCGTAAGACTCTGCAGACGGATAAAGTCCGCGGAAGCATCCAGTATCTCCTGATCCAGAGCTTTAGATCGCAGCTCCAGTTCCTCTATCAATTGCTCGATTTCGTCATATTCCCGCTGTTCTTTGAAGGAAAGCCTCGTTTTGGTGCGTTCCCGGTGCCCCTGCCTGGCTGAGGAAGCATTTCTGCCCTCGGACTTTCCTTCGGTGTTATCTGATCTGCACTGGTTTGAAGAACTTTTTCCGGGAGAAACGGGAGTCCGTGATGCTTCCCTGTCGGAATTGCTTTGCAGGGGTGAAGAAGATTGCTGCATATGATATTGATATTCGGTATATCCGCCTTCACTTTGCAGCAGCTTTCCGCCGGGCTCAAAGCTGAAAATACGGTTTACTACACGGTCCAGAAAATAACGGTCGTGCGAAACACAGACCACAATTCCCGGAAAATGATCCAGATAGTCTTCCAGGATCTGCAGTGTCTGAATATCGAGATCATTGGTCGGTTCATCCAGAACCAGTACATTCGGCGCATCCATCAGGATCCTGAGAAGATAAAGCCGTCGCTTTTCACCTCCGGAAAGCTTGGAGATCGGCGCATACTGCAGCTCGGAATCAAACAGAAAGCGTTCGCACATGGATGACGCGCTGACCATACCGTCAGGGGTACGGATATACTCTGCGATGTCACGGACGGCGTCAATAACGCGGTCGTTCTCCGGGAAGGCTTCATATTCCTGACTGAAATAACCGATTCTGACGGTCTGTCCCGTCTCAACTCTTCCCTGATCCGCCGGAATCATGCCCAGGATGACTTTAAGAAGTGTTGATTTTCCGCAGCCGTTAGGTCCGATGATTCCGACACGATCCAGACGCAGGAAGGTATAAGTAAAGCCGGAAAAGAGAATGCGGTCTCCGAAGCTTTTTGCAAGATCATAGACTTCAATCGTTTTATTGCCAAGGCGGGAAGCGAGAGAAGCCATTTCCACGTTGCGTTCCTCGACAATCTTTTCCCTGTCGCGAAGCGCTTCAAAACGCTGAATGTGCGCTTTCTGTTTGGTGGAACGGGCTCTTGCCCCACGCATCATCCAGGCCAGATCCTTTTTATAAAGAGCGGCCAATTTTCGTTCCGACGCAAGGGCAAAATCCATCCTTTCCTGCTTTTTTTCAAGATAAACGGCATAATTTCCTTCATAACGATAGATGCTTTTCCGGTCAATTTCCCAGATAATGTTGGTTACTTCATCTAAAAAATAGCGGTCATGTGTGACCATAACCAAAGCACCCCGGTAGTGGGACAGGTACTCCTGCAGCCATTCGATCATATCATGATCCAGATGATTGGTTGGCTCATCCAGAATCAGAAGATCACTGGGGGCAAGAAGCGCCGCAGCCAGAGCTGCCCTTTTTTTCTGTCCGCCGGAAAGCTGACCGGAAAGCTGCAGCGGATCGGAGATTCCGAAACGTCCCAGGAGTACTTTGGCTTCGCCCTCCATGTCCCAGCCGTTATCATCTCCATGTGCGAGTCTCAGCACATTTTCAAGTACGGAAAGGTCGGCATCAAAGGGGGGATCCTGTAAAAGAAAGGAAATACGAAGCCCGTTTCTCATGGTAAGCGTTCCTTCGTCCGGCCGGGTTGTGCCTGCGAGGATAGACAGCAGAGTAGACTTTCCTGTACCATTGATTCCAATGACACCGATCCGTTCCTGATCTTCTATACCAAGTGTGACATCGGAAAACACAGTTTTCGCGCCAAGGGTACGGCTGACCTGTTCAAGAGTAAGTATATTCATACATCAACCCTTGACAGCGCCTGCCATCATACCTTTGACCAGCTTATCCTGCATGACAATGAAAAGGATGATCATCGGCATGACAGAGAGAGTAAGGCAGGCCATAATCATGGCGGTATTGGAAGAGTATACGCCTTGGTAGTTCCAGAGCGCGAGAGGAAGGGTTCGATTCTTTTCCGACTGTGTCAGAGTGAAGGCAAAGATAAATTCATTCCAGATATTGACGCCATTATAAATGGCCAGTGTGGAAAGACCGGGCGTACACAGCGGCAAGATCACCTTGAAGAATCGGCGATATCGGCCGCAGCCGTCAATGTCAGCCGCTTCTTCCAGCTCTACAGGTATGCCCTTCATAAAACCGGTCAGGATAAAGACAGACAACGGGGTAGCGAACGCGACAGAGGTCGGGACCAAAGCCCAGATGCTGTCATAGAGTCCGGATTTGATCGCCATCTGAAAGACCGGGATCATGGTAACGTGGATCGGGATGGACATACATGCCACGATCAACAGGAAGGTCGTATCGCGAAGCTTAAAAGTGAAGCGGGAAAGCGGGTAAGCCGCACAGGCTGCGAAAAACAGAAGGATGACCAGGGAAATAACCAGGACGATCACAGAGTTTCGGAAATAGGTCCAGAATCTTGGATCTGTGATGACCTCGATATAATTATCAGGATACCATTTCTCCGGCATATGGAAAGCCCCGTACATGATGGTTTCCATTTTCTGCTTGAAACCGGAAATTACCATAAACATGAATGGGACAAAGGCAACGACCAGCCAGAAGACAGCCAGAATGACGGCAACAATCCACCCGATCACGCTTTTGACTTTATTTTTTGTGTAATGAACGCTTTGATCACCCATCAATCGTCACCTCCCTGGTTCATGACACGCATAATCAATGCGGCGATAATTGTGATCAATATAAACATTCCGGCTGCAATCGCCGAACCATAGCCCATATTGTAGGTGACGAAAGAAGTCTTATACATATAGGTAGCCATCAACTCGGTAGATGTGCCGGGACCGCCTCCTGTCATGACATATACGAGGTCGAAATACTTCAGGGATCCTGTTACGGACATGACAATCGCGCTCTTAATCGTAGGAACGAGAAGAGGAAGCGCTATTTTTCTTACATATTGTCCCCGGGTCGCCCCGTCTACGATGGCTGCTTCATAGATATCTTCTGAAATGCTGGAATACCCTGCCATATAATAAACCATATAGAAGGGGATAAACTGCCAGCAGATTACGCCGATAACCGCGTAAAGAGCAGTTTTCTGATTACCCAGAAGATCGATCTTGCCTCCGCCCAGCAACTGTGAGATGGCTGTAATGATGCCGTTATTCGTCGCAAGCGCATAATGAAACAAATAACCTACGGCGACAGAGCTCATCAGAAGGGGCAGAAACCAGATGACCTTAAAGAAATTGAATTTTCTCCCTCCCGCGTCCAGGAAGGTGGCCAACAGGATACCGATCGGCATCTGGATGACCAGAGAGAGAACCATGATTTTCACATTGTTTAAAAACGCTCTCCAAAAATCAGTGTCATGAATCAGTTTATTCCAGTTGAACAAACCGTTATACACCTTGTCGGCAGAGATCCCATTCCATTTTGTAAAGCTGTTGATAAAGGTCTGGATAATGGGATAGAGCAGGAAGGTAAACAGAAGGATTAAAACAGGCAGAAGAAAAACGAAGGAACAGATGGCGACCGAACGTTTTCTTCTCTTTGCCAGTGAACGATTGCCTCCCATGAAAGCTCACGCCTCCTTTCATTTGTTTCTTTTCAGGGATTTTGCGAATGCCGTTGGCATCGGCCGCTTTAAAGACCGCACAGGACGGGTTTTCAGGCAGGCCTGTGAACAGGGCAGAGAGAGGCCTGTCCAACCTCTGCCCTCTGGCAGGGACGTTGTTCGCCGATAGGCGAAATATTACATTGCGCCGCCCCTGCCATAAAAGACAGGGAACCCGGAAACGGGTTCCCTGTGGGTGTCAATGAAAGCATATATCATGATTGCATCGACAAAAGCCTGATTCTACGGATCGCTTCGCAGCGGAGCTGCTCTCGCGTCTCGCCTCCCGGCTCGGTCGTTGCTAAACGCATGCCACTGGCATGCAGCAACCTACAGCCACTCGGAATCCGCTCATTT
>JAFVGK010000103.1 GCA_017475035.1 Blautia sp. | reverse complement strand
GTTCAATATGCATTGGATTTACAGCAGTATTAAGTCGCTTGCAGACAGACGTGCAAGGGTGATTATTGCCGGCAAAATCGACTTCAGTGATAAGTATGGTTATAGCCTGAACCAACCGGATATATTCGAACCTGTCAGCAATCAGACTCTTCGCATCTATCCGGTTTATCCTGCAATCGCCGGAATGGCATCCAGCTATCTGGAAGACACCATGCAAAAGGCAATTGCTTTGGGTATTGCGGACAGTGAGATATTGCCCAGAGATGTTGTGGATGCATCCGGAGAAACCAGCATGCCTGTGGCACTGCGGTATATCCATATGCCGAGAACGATGGAAGAGGTGGAGAAAGGGAGAAGCAGGATTCTATTTAATGATCTCCTTTACTTTGCTGTTCACAATGAACTGAACAGAAGCGAAATATCCGCAGGTAGCCAGTATAACGTCAGATCTCGAACTCTGCTGAATAAGATCATTGCTTCTCTTCCTTTTGAACTGACACCGGATCAGAGCAATGCCGTACAGGAGATGCTGAAGAGCGCGGAAGATGGAAGACGCATCAATGCTCTCGTGCAGGGGGATGTTGGCTGCGGGAAAACGATTATTTGTGTGCTGATGGCAGCAGCCTTTGCCGACAGCGGTTACCAGGCGGTCATAATGGCACCGACGCAGGTGCTGGCCAAACAGCATTATGAATCAATCACCGAATTGCTTGAACCCTGTGGAGTTCGGACCGCGTTCCTGGACAGTTCCCTGAAAAAGAAGGATCGAGATGCTGTCCTGAAAGCGATTGCAAGCGGGGATGCCCAAGTCATAATAGGAACGCATTCCTGTGTTGGCAAGGATGTAGTGTATAAAGAACTAGCGCTTGCCGTAGTTGACGAGGAACACCGCTTTGGCGTAAAGCAGCGAACCGCTATTGTAGAGAAAGCTTCCAGAGGGGTTCACAGTATCACAATGAGTGCGACGCCGATTCCGCGAAGCCTTGCACAGGTTGTGTTCGGAGATAATATCCAAATGCATACGATCCGGAGCATGCCAAAGGGACGTCAGCCGGTTAAAACACGGATATTCAAGAACCAAACAGGAAACATGAAATTTATCCTGAAGGAAATTCAGGCTGGACACCAAGCCTACGTAGTTTGCCCAATGATAGAGACCAATGAAAAAGTACCTGGAGTCAAGTCAGTTGAGCAAGTCTCAAAAGAGTACAGCGATTTTCTCGGACCGGCTGGCGTGCGGATCGCGACCTTAACAGGGAAAACACCGAAAGAGGAGACTGAAGAGATCATCGAAAAATTCAAAAGGGGAAATCTCGACGTGCTGATTGCCACGACAGTCATTGAAGTTGGAGTCAATGTCCCGAATGCAACAGTCATGGTTATTACGAATGCCGAACGGTTCGGCCTCTCAAGTCTCCATCAGCTTCGCGGCAGAGTTGGCCGCAGTGATCTCCAATCCTACTGTGTCCTGCAAAGCGAGGATGAAACGCCAAAAGGATTGGCAAGACTGCAAGTGATGTGTGATACGACTGACGGCTTCAAAATCGCGGAGGCAGACCTTGAACAGCGTGGAGCTGGGGATCTGCTTGGAACTCAGCAGTCAGGAGATAACAAGTATGTTTCTCTGATGATCTCAAACCCGGAGAAATATCAGTATGCACTCAAAGTTGCCAGAGAGCTGATCCAAAGAGGGAAGGATTGTTGCCCTTTTATGGAATCTATAATGGCAGAGCGGAGTCAATCTGTTTAAAGGGACGTTAAGAGAAATGAAAGAAATCAGAGTAGAGGACCAAGAGAAGGTTCAAAGAATTCTAAAAGAGACGACAACCTATATTGTAATCTGCACCATTGTTGTGGTTGTGATGACATGCGTGTTTTCGCTGAACTATGTTCCAAGCGAATCAATGGAGCCGACGATTCATAAAAAACACCTGATCCTGAACTGGCGCCTGCCTTATCTGCTTGGAGACCCGGTTCCGGAATATGGGGACGTTGTCATATTTCGCGAGAATGGGCCACAAAATCGCCTGCTGATCAAGCGAGTGATCGGACTGGCGGGTGATGAGATCAGGATTTCGGAGGGAAAGGTTTATCGCAACGGGGAAGAACTGGACGAACCATATTTGCTGGTCCGGGAGTCGACCTATTCCGCTGTTTCAGAATTCCTTGTGCCAGAGGGCTCTCTGTTTGTCCTTGGCGACAACCGCTACAAATCCAAAGACTCTCGCTTTATGGAGGAAACCTATGTTCCGGTTGAGAACCTCTATGCTCACGAAATCTTACAGTTGCCGTTCTCAGTGCTATTTTTTTAGGATGATGGTGACAAAAAGAAAAATACGACACAGAATAAGCGAGAGAATAGAGGAGAGAGGTGAAATCTTTGGCATACAACGTCTATGTTGCCTGTGATCGTTGCGGGGAAGATCCTTTTGCCTGGACAAATCAAACAGTTCCGATTAACCGCGCAAAAAGAATTGTGAAGGCGGCGGGATGGCACGTCACGAAAGATGGTGCTTGGTACTGTCCGGAATGCTGGGAAACAATTCGACGGACAGAGCAAATCGTGTACGGGGAAGTTGTTGAATGAGCAGGGGAGTAAAAGGTCAGACAAGAAACTCGCTTCCCGAGGAAAAGAGAATTCTTCGTTAAAGCGCAGTTTAACGAAACCTTATGCCGAACGCAATAAGAAGGGAAATGGAATGGCTACCTATTATAATCCATCTAAGCCAGACAGTTTTAAAATCAAAGATTTTGAGCTTCCGGTGTTTGCAAACAAATATCTTCAATTCCTGTCGATAGAAAAAAACGCCGCTCCCGGAACCATCTTCAACTATGCTGTTTCTATCCGCACTTTCCTGCGCTGGGTTAAATCACTTGATATGGGCAATGCTGCTCCAGAGACTTTCAATGAAATTTCCGTTCAGGATATGACTGTTGGGAGCATTTCCGGTCTGGCAACATCTGATATTTATGACTTTTTGGCCTTCTGCAAAATGGAAAGATCCTGCGGAGCCAGAAGCCGATCTGCAAAGCTGGCAGCGATCCGCTCCCTGTACGATTATCTCCGGAAGCGAGATCCGACTGGCTTGGTGACGTTCAATCCAGCCACAGACATATCCGCGCCAAAGAAAGAGAAAACACTTCCCGTTTTTCTCACGGTAAAGGAAAGCAAACAACTTTTGGATGCCGTGTCCGGGCGGTTTGCGGCACGAGACTATTGTATTCTGATTTGGTTTCTGTCCTGTGGCATGCGTCTTTCTGAGCTGGTGGCGATAAATCTGCAGGATGTCAAGGATGACACGCTGAGACTTCATGGAAAAGGTCGAAAAGAACGTATAGTCCATCTCAACAAACCCTGCCTTGCAGCCCTTGAAAAATACCTGATTGATAGATCAAAATACCTGGAATCGCATGAAACCGCCGATAAAGAGGCTCTTTTCCTATCAATGAATACGAACGTGGCAAAACGTCTCTCGGGACGGCGTGTGGAACAGATTGTGGACAAGTATATCCTTGCCGCTGGATTACAGGGCAATGGCTTCAGTGCTCATAAGCTTAGACACACAGCTGCAACCATAATGTATCGGGACGCTGGCGCGGGTGTGTTGGAGATTCAGGAAATACTGGGCCATGAGAACGTTCAGACCACGACGATCTATACACACACCAGCGGCGAGTTGGTAAAATCGGCTTTAGACAATGTTGGATCTCTTCTTGAATAAAACTCTGCAAAACTGACGAAATTCCAGAGAATTGTTGAAATTTCTGCTGTTCACATCATGGCGGTTGAAATAGAAGCTGATTGCTGGTATACTTTGCATACTCAAAATTTGAGTATAGATATTTTTATGGAGGTTTCCCATGAACAAGACTGAACTCGTAAAGAAAGTTGCCGCAGAAACAGAAATGACCCAGAAACAGGCCGCTGCCGCTCTCGAAAGTGTGCTTGGAGCAATCCAGGACGCAGTTGCTGCCGGCGATTCCGTAAGTCTAATCGGCTTCGGAACCTTCTCTTTGAAGTGCCGTGAAGCCCATGAGGGCCGCAACCCCGCAACCGGCGAAACGATGACATTCGCGGCCAGCAAGACTCCTGTATTCAAAGCAGGCAAGGCATTTAAGGAAAAAGTAAACGGATAATTGTTTCCCAATAAATGAAGAAGTCCTCGTTTCCACCTCTTGGGCATGGAACGAGGACTTCTTTATGGATATGCAGAGAAATGATGAGAAGATGGCTAAAGCCATCTCAAAGACTTCTTTTAATGAAGTCAGCTATATCATCAATCACTTCCGGAGCAATACGCTGCTCGACTTTATACTCCTTCCGTGCTTTCAGAATGTCATTATAAATGCCAGTGACAAAGAGATGATTAAGATTCTCATATAAACGATATTCTACGTTTTTTCTGCCTTGTAGTTGCTCCTGAAAGCCAGCGAAGTCTTCAGAAGGCAACGCCTGAAAGTCTTTTCCACCCTGCATGATCAGTACAGGCTTTTCGGATTCTTTCAGGAAATCTACGGCTGTTTTCTTTCCCATTTCTTTGAAATAGTACAGTGTTACGTTACCGGCAAATTTTTTCTTCTTTGCTTCTTCGTCAGTCAGATCATAAAGCCCAGTGAACTTCTTGCTGAAAATCCTGTCTTCCAGCCTGACAATTGCCCTCATAATACTCCCTTTAGATTGACCTGCCTGTTTCAACTGCCTGATAATGATCTCCTCCAAGCGCCCTGGGGCTCCAGCCATCAGAATCAGACCACGATAGTTACCACCTTCGGCGTCAATTCGCGGAGCCAACATCGCCCCCATGCTGTGCCCAATGATAAAAACTCTATCAGGGTCGATTCTGGGATCGCGCTTCAACAGATCAGTAGCTCTAATCGCGTCTTCTACGGTTTCATCCCACACCGAGGGAGTAAGTTTTCGCATCTTCCAGCCGTAAACAAAGGTTCTTTTATTATAACGGACTGAAGCGATCCCCTGTTTAGCCAGACCGTCTGCAAGATCCTTAAATGGAGTCAGCTTGTAAACCCGTTCATCCATATTACTGGCACCCGAACCATGAACAAGGACAACGGCAGGGACTTTTCCAGCATTTGAACTTGGAAGAGTCAGTAAGCCTTTTAATGGATAATCAGTTCCTTTTCCAACTATGATTTTTTCTCTTTTCATCTTTGCTCCTCGTTGTTTTTCATCTTCATGGAAAGCGCTTTATGCTGTCGCACATTCTCTTACAATCCAGTCCATAAGAACGTCCACGACATAGGACTGCTCCTCTGATGTCAATTCTTTGCCTGCAGGAATGTGATACCACTTTTCAAGACAGCCTCTGCAACAGCACGCAGTCGCATGCTGGGCGATGAAAACGGGATGACCTTTCATAGGAGTCTGTTTTCCGTCATGATCGGGATTCTCCGCTAATAGTCGTTTTGCCACAATATCCTGTGCATGGCGACGGATGGTTTCTATTCCTTTTTCTGAGACATATGATCTATCCTGATCAGAGAGATGAAACCGACTTCTGAACTCTGATCTGTGTAGGCGCTCAATCAGATCATTTCGTTCCGGAAGCTTATAAGAAATCGCATCCGCCATGCCTGCTCCCGGAAAGTAACTGTAACCGGACTTCCTTGCCTGGGGAATTTGATCCTTTCGATCAATATGATATGCTTTCCCATCTTTTATGAACAGTGCCCCGGTTTGCTTAAAAGTGAAGGGTACTCTACATCGGATACACTGTCTCCGTATTTCCTGAATCCACCGGAAATCACATGGTCTCGCCTGGGGACCGGATTCACCGCCGCAGGTAACGTGCTCGATCAGACCGGTTGCCAGATATCTCTCCATATTGATCTCCCCAAGCAGGGGCTCGGAGATGATCTCTCTATGCTTGATAGGAAGGGCTAACAGAATCGGAAGCCTGTAATCTGTCCGGTCCTGGTTCTCACATGTGCTGCAGATCGTCACGTGCTCCCAGCCGTCTCCCCAGTCCGGCGGAACGCATTGCTCGAAGCGGTCGATGCGTTTGGTAATGATATGGAATTCCAGATCCTTTCTCTCGCGGATCATATCCCAGCATCCCAGGCGCCAGTCATCGGCATCCTCAAGAAAGAAATCTGATGTCATGCAGGCAAAAACAATGCCGCCTTCCGCGTTCAGTTTATACTCTCCCTGTCGGTTTTTCTTGAGCGGTAGGCTGTAATCACCAGTCTTTGAGACGACAGAGGCGTCTTTCCCTATGCTTTCGTCCCGTCTGTAAACATAACAGTTTGCACATCCGGGGCTTATTTTGCGGCATCCGTGCCATGGATTCCAAATTGGCATAAACCGGGTTCTCCTTTTCCATCAGCTTCCGATATGGACAACACCAACGTTCCGATACCCAAGAGATTACCCAAAGCAAAGTACAGAGGTTTCTCAGTGGCAATCTCCAG
>JAFVGK010000102.1 GCA_017475035.1 Blautia sp. | reverse complement strand
GGTCGAGGAAGGGCCCGATGCGTGCAGATTTTTTGAACAATTTTTTTTCAGTTTTTCAGTGCGCGGAGGCCGTCAGACCCCTCAGAAAGCCTTATTTTATGCGGTTAAAGGGGTTTTGACAACATGGAACGGTATGGCACGGTCGGTTTTGTTAGAGTTGTAGTGTCGGAAGATCTGAAAAGCAAGCACCGGGCTAATCCGACAGGTGAAATATGAGGAAAGCGGATAAAAACAAGGAGCAGCTGTGGAAAATAGACGAATTCGCTCAGATACTCGGCTTTGATAGCGTCAGGAGCGTCCATCATCTGATTGAAGATGGAATTATCAAGCCTGTACAGGTAATCGAGAACGGCCACAGGGTGAATCGGTTCAAATTACAGAACGTCACGGACTATGTGAAGACATTACGTGACAAAGCAGCTGGCAGAGCAACATCGGACATTGAAAAGAACTTAAAGAATCAGAAGCTCAAGGCGGAGATTGCCTTAAAAGAGTCTCAAGGGGAGCTACATAAGCTCAAAACAGAAATTGCGATGGGCAGGTACCTGTCCGTGGAAGAAATAAAGCTGGAATACACTAAGTTCTTTTTACAGTTCAAGCAGTTTGCAACTGCTCTTCCTGCGAGATTGACCGGAAGGTTGGCCGGTGCGGTTGCTCCGGTCGAAGCAAGGAGACTGGAAACAGATCTGCTGAAGGAAGTTGAGTCCCAGCTTCGCTCATTTGTTGGATTAGCTCGGTGTGAAAATAAAGAAATTGCGCCGGCGCAACCGGAAGAAAAGAAAACTCCGGAGAAAAAAGCGCCTGCAAAGAAGACTCCGGCAAAAACAGCGAAGAAAACTGCGGCAAAGGCCACAAAGAAGCCAGCTGCGAAGAAAACCGGAGCCGAGGAAAAGCCTGTAACCAGGACTCCTGCAAAGAAAGTCACCAAGGCAACCACCAAGAAACCGGCCACAAAGGAAACGGGATCTGTAAAGAAGCCTGTGACAAAAGCCCCGACAAAGGAAACCGCAAAAAAAGCCATTAAGAAGCCGGCAGTAAGGGAAACAGGAGCTGAAAAGAAGCCCACAACCAAGGCTCCCGTGAAGAAAGCCACAAAGGCAGCAGCCAAGAAAGCCCCGGCAAAGAAAAAGGCTTGATATGGCGGCCAGACGCAAGGGTTACACCGTCAAGGCATATCTGTATGAAGCATTACAGAGCCTGATACCACCGGAAAGGCTGACTGTATCGGAGTGGGCTGAGAGATACAGGAGACTGGATTCAAAGTCTTCGGCTATGCCGGGACCGTGGTCAAACTCTATCACACCGTACCTTGTAGGAATCATGGATGAGTTCAATAATCCGGACACCAGGGTGATCATTTACTGCAAGCCGACTCAGGTCGGAGGAACGTCAGCTCTGGAAAACATGACGGGTTATGTGGTGATGCAGGATCCATCACCGACCATGATCGTATATCCGACTAAGGAGCTGGCAAAGTCCATCTCGGAGAACAGGTTGAAGCCGATGCTGATGGCAACACCTGAGATCGCGGAGAGATTCGATGAAAACTCCGAGATGATGGAGCTGCAATTTGATGGGATGTACCTCACGCTTGCCGGAAGTAATTCTCCCGCAGGATTGGCAAGTAAGCCGATCCGGTACCTGTTCCTGGATGAGGTTGATAAGTATCCGGAACAGAGCCGGAAAGAGGCAGATCCGATCAAACTGGCGATGGAGCGAACCAAGAGTTATACGCTCCACAACACCAAGATATTTATCACTTCCACGCCTACCCTTAAGGAAGGCCATATTTGGAAGGCAAAAGAAGACGCGGACATTGAAAAGCATTATTTCGTTCCCTGCCCTCACTGCGGAGAGTACATCGAGTTGTTATGGGCACAGGTGGATTTTCCCAAAGAGGAGGGAATGAGCAACCGAGACCGGGCGGATCTGGCCGTATATAGGTGCCAGAGCTGCGGCGGGATCATCACTGACAATGACAAGCATCAGATACTTCCTCTCGGGGAGTGGCAGGTGGTCAGACAGTCAAAGAAATATGCCTCTTCGGTGGCATTTTGGATGAACACTCTATATTCACCTTTTGTCAGATGGTCCGACATCGCGGGAGAGTTCTTATCATCTCATGATGATCCGGCAGGGTTGCAGAATTTTGTGAACAGCTGGCTGGCTGAACCTTGGGAAGATGCCACATTGACCGTCAGTGTTCCCCTGGTCATGGAAAGACAGACAGAGCTTGAGCCTTATGTCGTACCGGATTGGGCGAAGCTTCTCACCGGCGGTGTGGACGTTCAGGAGAATTGCTTTTATTGGACGATCCGGGCTTGGGGAGATTACATAACCAGTCAGAATATTGCCCACGGGCAAGCGTTGTCCTGGCAAGAGATCGACAACGTGATGAACCTTGAGTATCTGAAAGAAAACGGTGATCCGATGATCGTGAGTCTGTGTCTGATAGACTCCGGTGATCAGACTGATATGGTCTATGACTTTTATGTCGACCATTCAGATTGGTGCCTGCCGGCCAAAGGATCCAGCAAGGCGATGCTCAATCCTTACAAGATCTCTGTGATCAACAAGGAAGGAAGCAGAGCAAACGGTATGCAGCTGGCGATGGTCGACGGTGCGGTCTATAAGGACATGATCGCCGGCAGGATGAGAAAAGAAAACGGTCGCGGATCGTGGATGGTCTACCAGGGATGCGATGAAGAGTACGCCAAGCAGGTGACTGCGGAGCACAAAGTGAACGTCAGGAAGAATGGCGTGACAAAGAAGGTCTGGAAACCCAAGACACAACATGCAGCGAATCATTATTTAGACTGCGAGTGTTACGCCTTCGCGGCAGCAGATATGCAGCATGTAAGGACGCTCCACTTGCAGAATATCAACGAGAAGGAGCAGCAGGAAGAACAAGCGGATACGGTAATTAAACCCGGAAACGAGGAGACCTGGATTCAAAACTACGATAACTGGTTATGAGGTAAAGATGAGTAGGTTGGTGGATTTAACAGGTATGAGATTTGGAAATCTTACTGTTTTACAGCAGGTACCTAGCAGTAACAAAAATTCTGCGTGGTTATGCCGTTGCGACTGCGGAAAAACGACAATCACTCATGCTCCTAATCTTAAGACGGGAGGCACTAAAACGTGTGGATGCGGCATTGTAAGAGCTACAATCGCCAGATCGACCAAACACAATGAAAGTCATTCTAAATTACACATGGTTTGGACGGCTATGAAAGGCAGATGCACAAATTCGCATAATAAGGATTACTGCAATTATGGCGGGCGAGGAATAAAGGTGTGTGATGAGTGGATGCATGATTATTCTGCGTTCAGCAAATGGGCTAAATCGCATGGATATGCGGAAGGCTTAACGCTTGATAGAGCGGATAACAATAAGGGATACAGTCCTGAAAATTGCAGATGGGTAACGAGAAGGGAACAAAACAATAATCGTAGACCGAGGCGATGGGCGAAGAAACCGGTATCGGTTGTTGGCTGTGAGGTATGCGATGGCTGAGATCAGTGTACAGGAAGCAATATATCAAACACAGGGCGTGTCGGTGCAGAGTGCGGCATCTGACATGCTTGCGGAGGTCAATGCAGCAATCTCCGCAATCCTTGCAGGCGGTCAGGAATACAAGATCGGATCCAAGAGACTGACCAGAGCGGACCTGAAGCAGCTCTATAAAATGCAGCTGGATCTGAGAGGCCAGGTCGAAGCTGAAACGAAGACCAGTCTTCTGGATGATGCTTATGTTGCTGTTTTCGATGGGCGGTGATTATGGGCTGGATAGATAACATAGTCGGAGCGATAAGCCCCGAGAGTGCATACAAAAGGGAAGCATATAGACAGGCCTGGGAGGCGCTGCGGAATTATGACGCGGGCGGATATAACAGGCCGAACCAGAATTGGAGAGTGTTCAATCAGTCGGCGGAAGCGACAGATAGATATGACCGTGGAAACGTGATGGCACGTGCCCGGGATCTGGAGCGCAATTCTGACATCATGAACAGCGTCGTCGGTGCATACAAGAGAAATGTTGTGGGTGGTGGCTTCCATGTACAGGCCAAGACCGGCGAAGAGGATATAAATAAGCAGCTGGAAGATTACTGGCGTGAATGGTCAAAGAAGCGCAACTGTGATGTGACCGGAACCCAGAACCTGAATCAGATCCTCCGGATGGCTGTCCAGAGAAAAAAGATCGACGGCGGGATCCTGTTTGTGAAGGTTTACACTTCCGGCGGCATTGTTCCTTTCAAATTGCAGATGATCGAGGTTGATGAGCTGGATGGCGATGTGATGACTCCCATGAAAAAGGGAAACAAGGTCATCGGCGGCATCGAGTACAACACTTATAACAAAGCGGTCGGATACTGGATCAAGAGATATGCGCCGGACGGCGTCACAAATATCAATCCGGTATATGTCGATGAGCAGAACGTGATCTTTTATTTCACGAAGAGAAGACCGTCACAGCTGCGCGAGATGTCAGATGTTGCTCCGTCCATCCCTCGGATCCGTGACGTCAATGAGTTCATGATGGCTGTTGCGGTCAAGCAGAGAATAGAAGCCTGCTTGTCAGTCTTCATCAAG
>JAFVGK010000101.1 GCA_017475035.1 Blautia sp. | reverse complement strand
TGAGCGGATTCCGAGTGGCTGTAGGTTGCTGCATGCCAGTGGCATGCGTTTAGCAACGACCGAGCCGGGAGGCGAGACGCGAGAGCAGCTCCGCTGCGAAGCGATCCGTAGAATCAGGCTTTTGTCGATGCAATCATATGTATGGGTTTACATGGAGAGGGCGATGTGATAGCCTGTCATGCGGCCAGCCAAGCCGTTTACCGGCATGGGCAGGACGTATGGCTGGCACATCACATCAGCCAGAGGCTCCATGTCAACCCATACATATTCCAAGTGTAGACCGGGCTCATAAAATGAGACTTCCTAATATTTTTCACCCACCCATGAAGCAGAAGAGCCATATAATACGGGTTAACTGACGCCTACTGTTCCAGTAAATGGAACATCACCTTCAGATTATTCAGATCCTTCACCTTCTCAGAATCCGGAAGCCTGTCATTTGGCAAGAGCAGCGGATGCGTGCGATGCAGCGGATCCTTCTTTCCGCTTCCGAAGGTCCAGTTATTCAGATAATGATAACGGCACCAGCGTTCATGCTCCAGACAGGACAGCATTTCCAGATACGCACTGTTTTTCTCCTCGAGCAGCTCCTTGGGAAGAATCTGATCCTCCGCGAGCATGGCGCGCTGAATATCGTGATAATCCGCCGAGCTGATGTTGGAATAGCGCGTAAAGGTATCCAGCTTCTTCCAGGCTGCTTCCGCGTTTTCCATGGTCTGGGCAGGATGCGCGTCGTCATACTCATGGACATAATACATATTGATGCGCTTGGCGTTCATCAAAAGAGTTTCCCGGACAATACTGTCTACCTTCCAGACCTCTTCGCCGTAATCAAATACATTCAGCTGATTCTTATAATTCGTCATATGCATTTCTGAAGACTGATCGGTCAGATAATCCACTTTGACAGCCGGGACAGCCCGCAGAATCTGGTTCAGCGAATTCGTATTATCGGTGACGATGATACGGTCCGCTTTACCCAGGATTTCCAGACATTCATACCAGGGCTCGTCATGGAAGGTGACCGGGTCGGAAATCTGCCGGATCCCGTGATAGATATGACGGAACTTCGCGGAATCACCGAAGACATGGTATTCAATCATCTGATCCGGATGGAAAATATTGTCCATCAGCCCATAGATCAGGAGCCGCTGCCCGAGATCTTCAAAACCGATCAGGCAGATACTGAGGTGAAAGTTCTTTGCCTTCGCTTCCGGGTAGAGACAGCGCTTTTTCCAATACAGCCTGGCAGCTGTCTCCCAGGGATTGAAAAGGTACAGGTCATCCTTTGCCCCGAGGTCGATCAGATGATCGCTCTTGGCATACACCGGCCTTCCCTTCAGCCTTTCCTGAAACCGGGAATAAAGGGTCAGGTTTTCGGCCTCATCCCCACAGAAAATGTAACGGTCAGCCTTTACAAAACGATCCTTGCCCTGGATGCCCAGCACGCCAAGCTGATCCAGGAGAATCTGTTTTTCCGGTTCTCTGCCGTAAACGGCGGTGGTGGTACCGCGGATACGGGCCAGGATCCCGAAAAAGATATCCCGGACATTCTGGAAAAACAAAGCGATCGTACCGACCGTCATAAGAGGCGCCATCCATCTGGCGACTTCCTGGAACATGTTTGTGGGAATATCGTCATTATTCAGAGTATAGTAATTAAGCGTCTTAAACGCGGCGTCCTGAAGAGGAAGCCCTTCCTTGAACCAGTAGCCATAGATGCCGAGGAGCATAGGCGTGATGAAAAAAAGTCCATGGAAAATCCGGGTAATCACATGCTTTCTATTGTCTTCCATTGTATTATTCCTTATAAGGCCCCGGCCTGAATGATTTTGGCCGGGGCAGCACGGCAATGAAGCCGCGGTATGGGGCGTATAACAGTTAACGAACAAATGCCTGCATTTTGACTCGTTTACGGCGCGGGATCTACGCCGCGTGAGCGGCATATTTCCGTAGTAAATTCGTGCGCATACAGTATCATTGTTATTCTTTCTCGGATTTTGGCATATTGGCTCCGATTTCCTTCATGTTCTCCCAGATTTTTTCACCCGCGTTTTCCAGGATATGCAGGCATTCATCACTGAGCTCGAAGGGGCATTTATCAATCAGCTCCATGCGCACACGGACGAGCGCCAGCCAGACAAAGAGCATATCCGAGAAATAATAATCCTGATAAAACATATTGGAGGGATCCAGGATCGAGGTATAGTTTTCCGTCAGGGCGCCGTGCAGCTTCGCCTTCGCGACCTTCCGGTTCGTGAAGATGGTGTCGGAGGAGATTTTTTCAGATTTATCCTGACCGAGCTTCGCGAACTCCGGAGAATTCTCCAGGAAAGAAGTAAAGCCCAGGATGCTTTGCTGGCTCATCTTCTGGAAGCCCTGCAAAGCGGAAAAGACAGACCAGCGGTCATGCTCCGTTTCGATCAGGTTCTGCAGGTTCTGCCGGATCTGGGTGACAGCTCTGGCGTATTGGCTGCAGAATGTGGATTCAAAAGCTTCCTGCGTTTCATTCTCATGCGCCTTGAGCATTCTGGTATGAAGCCTGCTGACCGAAAGGTAAGGAAGCTTATCCAGAGAAGCAAGCTTATAGGTGCCATGCAGCGCGGACATCTGGCTGGAATATCTGAGTACGGACGTCCCTGCATTTGCGCGCTTTTCAGTGATCTTCCTGACTTCCTCGTAATTTCCCGACCGGATCAGATTGTGCAGTACCTCAATTGTTTCGGTATCCTCGCTTTCCCCTTTGAGGAAATAATCATGCAGCAGTTCCCTGTTAGCATAGAAGAAATCGAAAAGATCCGCGGAAGAATCCAGTTCCCGGCTGAATATGGTTCTTGCGTCATAAATCCTGTCATTGCCGAATACAACGATGGGAACGGTCTCATAACGAAGGGAACGGAAGGTTTCCGCGATGCGGGCATCGTCCACCTGCACGAAAATGCGGGGCGGAACGAGGCTTAAGTCCGCTGCAAAATCGCCGCAGCCGATTTCAATCGCTCTGCGCATGTACCAGCGGCCGATATACATCGCCGTTGTAATACTGCGTTCATCATCCCCGGTATTTACGATGATGTAAGTGGTATCCTGGCATTCCTCCTCCAGGACAGAATCAAACTGAATATCCGTGAAATCACAGGCAACGAATTTCAGATCAAATAAATACGCGGGATAGGAGTTTTCATCCGCGAGGGCGGGACAACGATGCAGGAAAGCAGCTTCAATTTTCCCGGCGTCTTTGTCCAGAACGCGGATTTTCGTTCTGCCCTTGCCGAGAACGGAACAGACCATCATTTCCTTTAAGGTTTCAAAACCGCGGGAACCGCAGCCCACGACGAGGAGACTGATATCTTCATCCTTTCGTTTGGGTGTGATCAGGGGATGACGCTCCAGCAGGGTCTGGGAGAGAATCTGGGATTCATTGACCAGATGCACATGATAATACGCCTGGTTATCCTCGGGATCTCCATAAACCTGCCGCCTGGAAAGCTGGTCGAAAACGGATTCCGCGCTTTCCTCTACAGAGAAAATGTACAGATGGATATCTGCTTTTTTTATATTTTTCGGATGGAAATCAATCCCCTTCACGATATTGTCCGCCAGATGCATGGCGAGAAGAGAGTTGTCCGGCTCATTTTTATCCATTAAAAGGAAACTCATTTTGCCCCGATAGTTCCAGGCATATTCATCGGCGCGATTTTTGACAAACATGGCGGAAAGCTCTTTGGCCCGATCGATCAGGCTGTTTAACGAAGCATCGTCATTTTTTGTATTTCTGAGATTCACCTTGCAGAAAATATACTTCCCCTGCTCAGACTTTTTCTGTTCGGCCAGGGAAGAGGCAAGCTCAAGGCTGTGTTCGTTCAGTTCCGAGAAAATATACACCCTCTTCTTTCTGGGAAGAACCAGGCGGAATTGATTCCAGAACCGCAAAAAATAGGAGAGGATCGTGCTGGCAGTCAGAATCGGCGGGACGACATTTAAGAAAGCTGCCAGAAGCGCTTCCATATTAAACATCAGTTCCCCTTTGGCCAGATCAGAGAAGGCGAACCGTTCCCCGACGGTGAAAAGATTCATCAGCCTGACCAGGGAATCACCGACTCCGTACGGAAACCAGCGGTGGCCTTCGGTGAGGTCGTTTGTAAAACGGAAAATGAAGGCGATCACGGCAACCCAGATAATGCTGATCGTCAGAGAACGGCTGTTGATCTTATGCCTGATAAAGCAGGTAATAATATAAATCAGCCAGGCTATCGCACTGAAAAAGAGAATGAGTATGACTGTTTCTCCGGCGTTCATTCCACCCCGGATGAGCAGAAACAGTTCGTCGAAAAAGCCTCCGACTGCGCCGAAGATGGAGGACAGAAAAGAAAAAAACGGATTCATTCGTTCCCCTTTCTTGCTGCACATTATGCGCACATATATTAAATGACTGCATCAACAAAAGCAGATTCCGGTGCTGATGATTCAGACATAGGCTGTTTAAGAAAGTACCAGCTCCTTCAGCAGTTGAACCAGAGAGGTATTTGCCTTGCCCAGGTCCAAGGTACAGATCTTTCCCGTGGTGAGAAGGATTGTGATAAAATCCGCACCGCTCCACTGCACATCCAGGATGGAATCATAGCGGATCATATTTCCTTCAACACCCTTCAGATCCGAGGAATACAGGGCGGAATCCGTGAAAAGACAGCACTTCTTTCCGGTGCGGGATCCGGAGGGATCCACAATCACCTGTACCTGGGCCGGATCGAGGCCTTCGGCAAAGGAACTGACTGCTTTTTCCACCTGCCTGGGAGAAGCCTCCTCGGCAGACTGCATCCATTTGTCCGCCAGCTGCTTTTCTTTCAGCATATCATAACATTCGAGAAGCGTTTTCTTGCGTGAAGGCTCTTTATTCAGGAACCAGAGAGGTCTGCGGGTAATGCGTTTCACCTCAGGTTTTGCTTCCGGCTGTGTCCGTCCTTGGGTCCGTGATGCTGTGTGGGCCTGTGCATGCGGCGCATCCGGTGTCTGTGCCGTATAGGATTCCTGCACATGCGTCTGCGGTCCATCCTGTATCCGACGTCTGTCCTGAGTCAGCAGTTCATCCGGAATCTGTATGCCATCCTGTGTCTGCATGCTATCCTGTATATGCAGCCCATCCTGAGTCTGTAATTCATCCTGAACCCGGAGTCTGTCCTGTGTCTTCAGTGCATCCTGAGTCCGGAGTCTGTCCTGTGTCTGCAGTACATCCTGCACCTTAAGTCCGTCCTGATCTGCGTGCCCATCCTGCCCATGAAGATTGTCCTGAGGTTGTGGTCTTCCCTGAAAATCCGTTTCCGGCTTCGGCTGTTTTTCCGCCATCCCTTCTGCCCGTCCGGTGCTTTGACTTTCCTGCGGCTTTGCTTCCGGGATCGTTTCCTCCTTCTTTTTATGGGCAAGCTTTTGCGTGGAAAGCTTTTCGTCTGAGCTGATTTTATCGTCGGCCAGAGCCTTGGCGTCCTGGTTCAGGTCCAGCTCGTTGGATGGGAGAGGAAGGACGCTTTCTTCCTCTTCTTTGGACGTGGCCGAAATCTCCTTCGAAGCGAAGTCGGCCTCATTGGAAAACCTGCTTTTATGTGCCTGCCCTTCCTCGTCAATGATCTCTTCGATGCCGAGCCGGGAGGCCAGGTTGATGACCTTCATTTCCTGCTTTGACACAGCCAGGAAGCGCTTGCCGATATAATCATAGTTAAAGATCCGGCGGTCGGTGGTGAACCAGACCTCCTGTTCCGGGTGCGCCATCAGAAGAGGGAAGAGGATATCATAGGTTTCCTGTACATGTCTGTCATCCTCACAGATATAGACCAGGATCGGTCTCTGTGAAAAATGAAATTCTTTTGTATCCAGATACAGATGGTCCAGATCGGAAAAAAGGGAAAGGAAACGCCGGAATTTGCCGGTCAGTTCCTGCTGCGCGTATTCTGCCTCTGATGCCGCGCATCGACGGACAGCCTCTGCAACCAGAGGAACATCATTCACAATAACGGAAGCGTAGAGTCTCGCGCCTTCTATGCCGTCCCTTCTGCGCAGCAGGGTCATGGCTGTATGATATTCGGTTACTTCATCGGAAAAGGCGGTCAGAAAATAGACCAGCCATTGATTGGCCGCAAGATACCGTTTGATATCGTTGCCGTCCCGGATCAGATCGAATTTATTATACCGGATGTCACGGATTCCCTGTTCCCGCAAGAGCACGCCGCCCATGGAGCCCAGGGTAATAAAACGGGAGTTCGTTCCTCCGCTTTTCCGTGTCTGTCCGTCCTCATCCAGAGACACGAACCGGGTGATGTCGATCAGGTTATAATCTTCCATCCTGGACAGAATACGGTTCAGGTTGCCGGGGACATCCCCCCACTGCCCGAAGATATGCTGCGCGGCAATCAGATCCAGGAACATCTGCCTGTGGGAATATCTGAGCTTCCCGATCCATTCGAGGAGGCTGATCTCAAAAGGACCGAAGCCGCCCTGGGAAGAGCCGCGGATCATCGCCGCGACCAGATCCTTTTTAGGAGCTTTCTCCTGGCCTGCGGCGTCGCTTTTGGGAGCTTCATCCTTGCGCAGGACGGAATTCGGCACATAACGCAGCAAAACCTGGTCCGCGTTTTTGATTCTTCCATAGGGATTGGTATCTTTCGGCGCCCTGGATTTTCTGACCGACTCTTCCGCGTCTGCATCGACTGCCTGTGCCGGGAGCGATGCGGCTTCATAATCCTGGCTCAGACTCAGGCGATATGCGTGGATAACCTGTTCCCGTACCTCCTGCCAGCTGATCTGGGGATACGTCCAGACACTGTTCATCCACGCCGGCATATGTACCTGGACGCCGTCTCCGGGACCGGGTTTTACCAGAAAATCCGAGATCTCGACGCCGGATTCCGGCAGAATGATGTCTGCCAGACACGATTTGTCAGGCCTGTAATCGTGCAGGGAAATGTTTAACTCTACCGATTGTTCATTCATCGACAAGTCCTCCGTTTTGCTTGATAAAATCCATGTTGCCCCGTTTCGCCATGTTGCCCTGTACGCCCCGGAAGGAGCAGCCGAAAAGCCAGACTCCGCTGTAATTTGTGAAGACCCGTGAATTATAAGGCGGATCGTGGCTGACCGAAATCAGGCGATGCTCTAAGCTGTGGGAGTATTCTTCCCGGGAGATATCATATAGGTTATCCTCCTGGAAGGAATAATTACAGCCTGTCAGCTTTTCCTCATCTGTTTCAAAAGAATATCTCCATCCGTCCGGATGATTTTTGCATGGGGGGAACAGAAGGTGCATTTCATTTGTGCGCCGGTCCTTTGCCCAGGTAAACTGGCTGGACAGATTTACCCGGCGAATCCGGTGAACCTGAAGCCGGTTATCCAGCTGTTTGATTTCTCCGCTCTTGGAAATCAGGAAAAAGCCGTCTCCGTCAGGTCCCTTTAAGGACCATGTGATCGGGCTGGTCTGTGTACCTGACAGAACGAACAGCTCCGCAAGGTTATCGTCAAGGTGAAATAGATATCTTCCTACGCCGGCGTAGAGACCGTTTTTGTTCCAGCACAAAGCGTTCACATTTGCGCGGAATTTTTTCTCATCCAAATACTGCAGGGTGTTCCAGTCAAAAAGCAGCAGCCTGTCCTGAATTCCTACGGCAAATCTTCGGCCGTCTGGACTGAAGGTGAGGGCATTGACGCCTCCGGTATCGGCCCCGAAATCCCGGAGAGAAAGGAAAGTGCCCGTGCCGTCTTCGCGGGAGGCTAATGCCGGGTGGACCCTGAAGGCACCCGACCGTTCATCATAGACGACGGCATAGATCCTCTGAAAGAGCGCGGAGCGAAGAAACGCTTTTTCGGTCGGATGCCATACGGCCGTACGGCAGGGGACATCATATTTCAGACCGTTGGTCTGCGTCAGGCCTTCCTCGTTCTGGCGGAAGAGAGGTTCGAGCCGATAGGAAACCAGGGGCTTTTCATCCTCACCGAAGACAACATAGCGGAAATCCTGCGCATGATTTCGATTTTGCCTGGTATATTCCACTTTTTTTGTCCGGAAGGAGTAGACAAAGAGCATTCTCTCATACAATACCGCAAGCCGGTCGGTCCCGGGTTGATAGGCAAGATCCATCACGGGACTGCCGGGCAGCAGACGCAGCGTTTCATCCCAGGCGTCTTCTTTTTCCATATATACGCGGACCGTTCCCTCCATGTCACCGCTGAAGCATCGGCCGTCGCCTGCCGCGCAGACTGTGGTGATATCCGTGCCATGTCCCCGGTTGACGAAAAACTCCCGATCCATCCAGGCACCGTCAAAACGGGAGGGATAGATCCGGTCCTGAAACCATTCGACAAAACGGCAGCCGTTCATTTCGCAGCCCCGCAGGTCAAGACGGGAAAAATCGCAGGAAGCCAGGCTGTTGTACCTGCCTGTCCGCATGATTTCCAGGAGGTTGGCGACGGCATTCTGCGCATGAGGTCCGCTCTTGTCCCGCCACAGGGAAAGGATTTTTTCCGCTGTGCTGAAATCCGAAGGCTGGTAAGGAGAGGCTTTGCCGGGGAAGCGGTATCCTTGTATGCTTTTTTCAGGACAGGCCATGTCTTCATGGAGGATATCCGCTAGATATTCCATGATTTCTGCCGGATAGCGGTCCTTTTCCAGATCCAGGCTTCCTGTCCCGGAGAGACGGGAAGGGTCCCGCTCCAGGGCGCGGATTTCATTGGAAAGATGAAAAGCCGCGAAATAGTCGCGGAAGCTCTGATGCAGGAAGCCATAGGTGCCTGATTCTTCATTTTCGCTGAGGAAATGGAAGGTTTTGACCGCGTAGGAAAGCAGGGAATCCACATTGACATTCCAGTCGTCACACACCTCGCAGAGACGGTCGCTCCGGAACCATGCGTAATGCCCCCGGGAGTCAGAAGAAGGCGCCGCAGCGGAAGCCGTGTCAAAGGCCGCGTCCGGATAGCGGACCTCATCGAGCACCTTCATCATGGTATCACGGCTGACCTGCCTGCTGTTGCCGGCGGCCACAGCGAGATAGGCGAGCCTGGGAAGGACGTATTCTACAAGGACCAGATAATCGGCAAGGTTGCCGTCCATCCATCCGGCGGCGCGAAGCAGCTGGGATAAAAAGAAATTGCCGATGACCCTGCCGGGCGTATCAGGATGCGGATCCGGAGAGAGACCCTTTACATGGACTGAAGTCTCATCCTGACCGATGCTGGTGCGGGCATACAATGTCAGCATCAGAGGGGTGCGCAGGATGTAGCGAAGCTGCGGATCCGTGATCAGCGGCAGTGAGAGAGAATCCAGGTAGGCGTCAAGCTGTTCATCCGTCAGATGCGTAAAACGGGCGAGATGAAAATACTCCTCCATGCCCAGCAGGCCTCTCATGTCATATCGGGCGGAGAGGAAAAAAGCCACATCGTAGTTTCCCCTGAGGTATTTATTTTTCATCTCTTTGCGGAACAGGGTTTCTATAACGGCGCGGTCAGAGATTTCGTTGACTCCGTCCAGGAAAATAAATACATTTGGTTCATTTGACGGGGTGTCTGCCATGGAGTGCTTCAAAAGCCGCATCAGATGTTCGTTTTCTCCGCAGACATATTCAAAGAGATAATCAGACAGCGATTTGCAGGCTCCCAGCTCGTCCGCCGGGAGATAGATGGCCAGCTTTCCCTGACTCAGAAGATACTCGCAGGCCTTGAGCATCGAGGCGGTTTTTCCCATGCCGCCTTCGCCGACAAAAAAGACATGCCTTCGCGCCGAGAGGCTGGTTTCCTGAAGGTAACGGATCAGCGGCGGGTCAGCAAGCTCGGGATCGGCGATATATTCTCCCATTTCCGGATCCGTGACGGCGGGATAAAGAATGTTGGTCAGATTACCCGGAAGCGCGTAATCGTTATCCTCAATCTGGCGGTAGAGGTGGGATTTCAGTGCGGACTGCAGGTATTCGGTATACTGCTGCGGAAGATTATCGCCCCGCAGCATGATTCGGAAGAAAAAAGTATCCGTCATGCGGACGCAATAGGACTCGATGTCGTCGCCCACGCCTTCCCCATAGCCGAAGGTGTGGTCTCCAAGGTAGTAAGAGAAATAGTAGCGTTTCAGTCCGGCCATCTCATCGGTGACATCGTCGATACAGACGGACATGATGCATTTTCTGTACCGCATCGCGCAGTTGAACTCTTTGTCACAGTAATCTCTCTCCATGTCGATATAATTTCTGGAAAGAAAGGCGAGAAAGAGCGTGCAGTCTGCGATGGCAGGTTCGATTTCTTCATTGAAATGCTCCTGGGAACGGATATCCGTGTCGTCGAACCAGCAGTCGTATCCGTTGTGCTGGAGATAATCCTTGATCTGCCGGACGATATCCTTATCCAGGTGAGCATACGAAATAAAAATCTTTCTTTCATTCATCATATGGGGGTCCTTCCGGTTTGGTAAAAGTGAACAAAACTTTGGTTGACCAAAATTACTATTATATAATATAGTATCAGTTTTTAGGAAAATTACAAGGGGGATACTGTGTGTTTCCGGAAAAACCTTCTTATATTTCCATTTGCCAGTTTTTGAAAGAAGCGTTATAATAAAAACAGAAAGAAACTATAAGGAGGATTTTTCATGGATAAAACCAAGTGGACACCGACAGTCTTTGACTTTTGTGTTGAATTTGGCAGGCAGATGATCCTTTGCGGGGCAAACCTGGAACGTGTCCAGGTGGAGATCGACCGGATAGCCCATGCCTATGAGATCGAAGATCACAGTCTTTATCTTTTAAGTTCCTTTCTTTCCATGGCAGGCAGGGAAAAGGACGGGACATATGTATCCCGCGAGGTTTCCATTCCGCCGATGAATATCCACCTTGACCGACTGAAGAGATTGAACAGCATGTATTACAGGGTGATTGAGGAGACTCCGCCTCCCGAGATACTGATGAAGTGGCTCGAGGAAGCAAAGGATGCAAAGGAGTATCCCTGGTGGGTTGTGAATCTCGCGCAGATTGCGGCTTTGTGCTGCGTAGCTATGATGTTCGGAGGCAGGATATCGGAAGTTATCAGTATGATTTTCATTGTTTTCGGGCTTCAGGTTCTGATTCAGCTGATGAAATGGCCGGGACTTGACCGGATTGTCGTGAATGCGACGCTGATGTTCGCGGCGACGACCATGGGGTATTTTATTTTCACGGATTATTCTCTTAATTTTCCGATTATCCTGATCACGGCCTCCATCATGTTGATTCCGGGTATTCCTATGGTAAACGCCGCCCGAAACCTTCTGTGCGGCAACGAGATGAACGGGATTTTACAGGTTTTCAAGGTTACCATCGAGACGCTTTCCCTGGCTGCCGGGATCGTGATCGCCATCTGGCTGTTCGATATCCCCGGTGTGATGCAGAATGTGGTCGTGGATGGTCCGACCAGCGCCTTATATCTGATTGTTCTTTCTTTTCTGGTTTCTTTTTTCAACGGGATTACCTTTAAGATTACGCCCCGGGATCTTTTCTTTGCCGGGATCGGGGGAGCGTTGTCCAGGGTTGTCTTGATTCTGGTTCCGGCGGCGACGAGAAATCCTTTGCTGATAGCTACGATTGCGGCTCTTGTGGCGGCTTCCTATGCGGAGATCCTTGCGAATAAGAGGAGTACCCCGTCCACTTATTTTATATATCCGTCGATTCTGCCTATGATCCCCGGCGGGAGCTTTTATTACGCGATTATCGGGATTTATTCTGGTGACAGAGCGATGTTTTTGCTGAACGGGAAGGAGTGTCTGCTGACTTTGTGCGGGATGAGCATCGGGTTTGTGCTGAGCTCCATTATCGCGCATTATATCAGGAAGGTGAGGCATACGCATCTGACGATTGACAGGGCGGTGAAGTAGAAGTGATAACAGGACGCTCGGCCTGGGGGATTGCGCGGGTTCCCGGCTCGGTGTCACATTCGCTCAGCAGAAAAATAACAGTCGAGTCATCTCCTGTGAGAGACAAAAGGCCTGAGCCGGTTCCGTTTTTTGGAGCCGGCTCAGGCCTTTCATATTGGGTTTTCCTATTGGAGTTCACATCGTCCCCTGCGGGTTTTGAGTATGGAGTGCTTCTAATTTGTCCTTGATCGCTTCTCCGATATTTGGGATTTCCTGACCGGAGATGATAATGATATCTGCCATGTCTCCGCGTTTCCTGACGTCGGATTCTTCGGATTGTTCCTGCATTGAAACGAGGACCTTGACCGGGGCGATTCCGATCCGGGAGACAACGCTGTCCAGCTTGTAAATGGTATCTGCCCTGACGTCGGTTTTGGCTTTGCATTCCATGATAATTGTCCGAAAGCCCTTGGTCATGATGACGTCCAGCTCGTTTCTGATGTGGTTGTCTTCGTATTCAAATTCATAGCCGCAGGCGACGTCGTCGAAATATCCTGTTTTCAAAGCCTGGTAGTAGGTGTAGATTTCCAGCATCATCCCTTCTTCTGTCAGTAGATTTTTTATCCGGGGGGAAGCGATGCGGAATGAGCAGGTGCGGTTTCCGGAAGCGGTTTTGAAGGAGAGTCCGCGGATAAAGCTTTGTTTTTCCAGTTCCTTCAGGATCCGCTCCACGTTCTTTCGTTTTTCTTCATCCATGTCATTGAGGCTCAGGTCTGTGACGTTCAGTTCATTTATCCTGATCTGGATGTCGTTCCTGCCGGATGCGGTCTTTCTGGGTACTGCCTGCATTTCATAGTAGGGTTCCAGCTTGTCGACATTATCTATGACAGCCGTGTAAGCAGGATAAAGACCTTCCGGAGCTTTTATGAATACCTTTGCTTCCTGACTGGCGTAGTGTTCGACAAAGGAATCGTTTTCGCACAATCCGTTTTCCTTCAGGGTTTCAACCAGGGAAGAAAGCCTGGCAAAAGCAAACTCCGGAACGTAATAGACCCATGATTTTATGCCCGGTCGGGCGGAAAGATCGGAACGCTTAAACACGGTTAACGGGAGAAGCCCGGAGAAATAGAGCTTCAGTTTAGCGACGAAGGCATTCCAGGCCTGCATCGCGTTTCCGGGGGTGATGGTTTTATCGTAGCTGCCGCAATAGATTTCCCAGAGCTTCTGGTAGTCCTCGGAATATTCGGGAATGGAAATCCGGTTGTCTTTTGCGCCGAGCAGGGTAAATACGTCATTGATCCGCAGGCAGGAATGATTCTTTATATATGCAAGATACTCGCAGCCGGGGCAGGCGCTGAAGGTTTTGGTCCGATAATCAAAGGAAAAGTACGGGATACCATTTTTCTCAAGTGCGTTAAGAAACAGAGTGGTTTCTACCGGGTTCTGAGAAAATCCATGGCTGGCGTCAAACAGAAGGTCAAGCTTGTCGGTTTTGGCGTTCTTCAATAATTCAAGGAACAGCCGGGTTTCTATGCCGGAATCAGAATATATCCCTTCGTTTTCGGGCAGACTGCGGTCGGTATATGCCTGGTATTCTTCGACCTGGTATTTTTTCAGACAGGCGTGAGGATAAGCCGCGGTGCTTTCAATGAGTTTGTCCAGGGCTATCTGCAGCTGATCCAACGTGCATGCAGGAACGTCGACATGGACTCCGGCGATAAACATGACTTCACACCGGACCTCACGGCGGTTCAGATATGCGATCACATTCGAGAGCGCGCGGGACAGCATAGGGATATCACTGTTTTCGGTAAAACGGTACAGAAAGAGGACGCGGGACGGGCTGAGCATGGTCACGCCGGCGACATTGGAAAAGACTGTTTCCGGATCCCCGGCATCCCCAAGGACAAAGGGAACCGCGATGCTGCGCGGGAACCGGCAGGACAGGATGAACGGCGTGTTTTCCAGAAGGATGACGTCATTGTCCTTATAATTCCGGTAAAGGTTTGCCTCCATGACCGGGAAAAAGGACTTTTTCACCAGCGCCAGCTTATCCTCGATCTGGCTGATGACAGAAGGCGGGCAGCTCTTTATGGCCTTCTTTAATTCTTCTTCATAGTAGCCGTATTGCCGGGTATAGCTTTCCACACCGTCGAGTATATTTTTCAGACAGAACTGGAACTCTTTGAAGGATTGGAGGACGGCGTCGCCATAGGACGAAGTCATCTCCTCGATATCCCTTACATCCCCCATGTACAACGGGCTTTTTTTCTTGAACGCCTCGGCGCGTTCGCGGAACAGCTGATGCAGCTTCAGACTCATGCGGTCCAGGTCGTCGAGAGCGGGATCGATCTTTTTCTGCTCCCATTTCGCATGATTGCCGGCCTGGTAGTCCTGACCGTCAAGCGGATTTCCGGGCCGGCTGTGCACAAGGCAGGGATGGGTAAAGGCAGACTGGTTGCGGACAGCCCCGTCGTCCACGCATTTCTGCAGGTCGAGGTATCCCTGTCTGTTCCGGGGCGCGTCCCAGCCTTCCGTGATCAGGCTGATGATCCATCTGCGGTGTTCATAGGCGACCAGCGCGTCAAATTTCTCTTTAACCTCTGGAAGGCTGCGGCGGACAAGTATGTTTCTGTGAAAATACGAGGACGCGTCTGACGCATCCTTTGCAATGTAAAAGCCATCCTGATCCTGCGGCTTTTCCTGTCGGGAAGAGACCATGCGGATCCCGATGCTGTACAGCTTGTACTGTATGGACAGCGCATAGGCGATGGAGGATTCAAAGTCATAGCTGGACTGGCAGAATTTCGTATATTCCTTGTCAATATCGATATTCCGTGAGCTGAGCCAGGACAGATGGGTGTTGAAGGCCATCTGAACCAGCTGTGGGTCTATGGATTTATGTGTAATGCTCTCATTGATCGGAACGGGGATTCCTCTGGCTTTTTTGGAGCCGGACAAAGGATTTTCCTGTTCTGTCACATAGCATACAGGCGAGTGCGGCGGCAGGAGAATGTTTCCTTTCCCGGAGGCCTTTCCGGAGAGTTTCTGAAAGGAAAGGGCGACGCTCTGGTTCATCTGATCAGAGCCCAGGGCGATAAAAACATAGGAGACCGGCTGATCCTGACCGGCGAACCGGGAGAGAACCTGCCGGGTCAGATGGTCGTTTGCGGGCTGCTGCCCGGGTTCGTCACCCGTTTTATAGGCTTCCTTTTCAGCTGAACCGGTGAATTCCGACAGAGAAAGAAAACGCAGGCTTCCATAGCATCGGTCGGGATCTTCCTTCCAGAAACCGTCCACATCCACAAAACGTTTCAGGGCAGGACGGGTATGGAGATATTCCCGGCGGTTTTCCTGGGCATCGTCGGAAACAGCGTATACATGGCAGCGGTATCCGGCCATCTGGCCCATCTGCAGGCACAGATCCAGGAATTTCTGCCCGAATACTCCGGCACCGATGACAAGAACATGAAGATCCCTGGCCTCGGCGGGCAAGCCTTCATAAAGAGGATGATCGTGCAGGAGCTTCTGGATGGCCAGGGTGGGGCTGACAATGCCTTCTTCATTTTTGGGAACGATGGCGATTTTTTTGTTGTCTCCGATCGTTTCCGGCCCGATCGTGCTGATCCGTGTAAATTCAACTGCCTTATTAAGATCCTTAAGGAGGGAAGGACAGTTTTGATAGCGGTTGTCTGGATTCGGGGCGAGACATTTTTTCAGGATTACGGACAGGATCAGGAGCAGCTTGGCGTCGGAATTTGCCACGGATCCCTGTATGAGCTCGGAGTTTTTCAGAAACTGATCTATTCGGCTGTAGTAGGAATCCTGGTACAGGCCGTTGGGGGCGTGCTTTTGGTTGATGATAATGGCGTGAAACAGTGTGGCTCCAATCGAATAGATATCGGAGCGATTGTCCGCCATTCCGCTTAGTACCTCAGGAGCGCGGTATCCTTCTGTCCCTGTGATCTTTGCAAAGGAGTCGTCTACATTATAAAGGGAATCGATATCAAACATGGAAATCCTGGCGGGACCGATCTCATGTCTGCTGTTATAGGAAACAAGGAAGTTAGAGGGCTTGATATCCAGATGAAGAAGGCGGGCGGTGTGAATCGCGGAGATCGCGTCCGTCAGGGCAGCCATCGTAAGGAGAATTTCCTGAAGCCTTTTTCCCGGCGCGGAGAGAGGATTCTGACGTACCTGATCCAGGTATTGGTCAAAGCTTTCACCGGAAAGGCCGGCCGTCCATACATAAACGGTAGCCATTTCCGGTTCCGGCTCCTTTTCGTGGAGAAAGCGGGAGAAGAAACGGGTCCATGCGTTCTTTTCTTCCGTCAGAGTTCCATAAAGAATTTCCCAGTCCTGAATATAATTTTTTAATACTTCGTGCTGATTGTCTCCTGAAATCAGCTGGTTAAACAATCGGTAGCTTTTCAGGTATTCCTCGCACATCATCTCAAAGCTGCGGATCGTTCCCGCTCCGGGGACGAGCTGATGCTCAGGAGTGCGCTCCAGGGAATAAAACCAGTTCTGCAGCTCTTCTCCGTTTTTTCCCACGGCTCTCATGTCCCTGGGATAGAATTCCTTGAGCTTGCCCCTTTTTCCGTCCCTCATGCGGACGGCGTCATAACAGACGCCGGAAGCGCCTTTGCCCAGGACGCCTTCGATCCGGTAGGATACATCCGGCTCTCCGCCTTTTTGGTAGGAAAGCCACAGGATATCTCCTTTGTTCAACAGCTGACGGTTGTCTTCATCCTGGAAGGGGATGTTGTTGCAATCCTGTTCCGTTTGTGCAGGCATGGTTTTTCACTTTCCTTTCTGACTCAATCCTAAGAACCCATCCGTTAATAAATGAATCAATTTTCTGGTCTTTTTGTCCGGCTGCGCCTGTCAAAAAAATACACAGAGTAAAGATATTTCATATCGTGACAGCATCGTTAATAGTCTGATTCGTCATCCTCTTTCCCATAACAGGCCAGGTAATAATACAGGTCAAGCAGAAGATAAAGATCCAGAAGGTTTTTTTCATTAAAAGGCTGAAATCTCGCTTCGGTCAGATAGGGATCGATTCCTTTTTTGAAATCTGCCAGAATCATGGGGAACGTAATCAGGGCAGGCTTTTCTCCGATGGAGGCACGGTAGAGCATCGCATAGGCTGACACCAGCTGGTTTCTGGTGATGCGGAAAGGCACCGTTTCCGGTGAAGAGTCTGTCTTCGTCCAGCCAAAGGCGGTAAGGCAGCGCTCTTCGAGCTTGTCGATGATCGTGACAAAATCCGTGTCCTTTTCATACCTTGCCTTGAGCGCCTGTGCGAAGGAGGAGTCCCTGGCAGTCAGCCATCTGGTTTCCGCGAGAAATTCCTTCCCGATTTCGGAAAGATGATCGCCGAAGAGGTTATCCCTGACATCATAAAAAGAGGTATCCTGATAGAGCTCCAGCTCGTCCAGGATCTGTGTCACCATTTTATGAGCAGTCTTTTCCTCGGATGCTACCATAAGCCGCCCGGTATTTCCGCCGGACGGGGGGATCACCTGGAAGTGTCTGACCACATAATCCACGAGCTTCTGTTCCGGTGTTCTGACCATCTCTGTCACAATATCGCTGCGGTAGGCGCTTGTGTATGGGGGGAATACTGCCGGAAAATTACTTTTTGTGCTGACCTGTTTTTTCGCTGCGTTATAGGTTTTTTGAATCATTTCCTCCGCGCGGTCGATCAGCTCTCCGGGAGGGAGAGGCAATGCTTTATGGTTGTAAAGATAATAGAAGTAAATCATTTCCGCGTAGTTTTTGTAATTGATTCCCTCGCCGGTCGGTTCGCTCTCCTCATCTGAAACCGATCCCTTCAGATATCGGAAGAGATGGTCGGAATAAAAGTCGTGGAAGAGGTTCTTCTCAAAGTCCTTTGATTCAGGAATATTCTTTTCCTGGTCCAGGGAGACTTCCATGTCAAACATGATGCCGAAGTAATACAGCAATGCCCTGGTTCTTCCGTTCGTGGTTTTGAATTTACCCTCAGCCAGATCCTGACATATGGTAAGCAGCTCCGCATTTGTATTGCCTGCTTTTCTCCTTAAAGCATCTCTTTTGGCTGTTTTATAGAGTTCGAATGCCTGTTCCCTTCCCCCGGTTCTTTTCGGATAAAAGATGGCGTGCAGAACCGCCCGGAAACGATCTTCCGGACCGGACGGGAGCGAAGGATCCGAGGGGAGAGAGACTGCGGTTCCGTTTTTATCGGTAAGCTTCTTGTTTTTCAGGTTTTCCAGTACCTGTGTTCTCACCCTTACGATTTCCTCCGGGGTGAGCTTCTTCGGAATCAGATCGGACGTGAAGATGGCATCATCGACCTTGCTTACCAGAAGCTCCAGCTTTTTCTCATCGGAAGCCTGATTATAAAGCAGAATCTCATCGGGAGACATTTTGCTGCTTTTGATCCTGGCTTCGATGAAATCGATGGGGAAGGTGCGGCAGTGGAAGCCGGCTCCGGCGATGAATTTTATTAAAATCGCGGTGCGGACGGGAAGTTCATGGTATTGGGGAACAAGGTTGTCGACGATCCGCCGCATGTAGGAGGAAGCGGTAGGAACTTCGCTGTAGAGGGAATGGAATGCATCCAGAAGGGAGGTCTGAAGCTCTTCGCGGGAAGGGATCTTCGATAAGAGATCCGGATTTTCCAGAAGCTCCCGGCCGGAAGGCCCGCCGATTGCATCACACATACGGCGCAGAATCATCTCGCGGGATGGAGCCTCATCCGCAGTGGCGTTCTTACAGTCCTCCATGGCTGCGGCGACATCCTCCCGGCAATAGTAAGAATGGAAACCGGCCGTCTCTTTCTGAAAGAGACGGATCGCGTTCTGTGTCAGGTTCTGCATGAAAGTTCCCCCTTTTTATACAAAATGATTGAATCGACAAAAGCCTGATTCTACGTATGGCTCCTTTTTCCAGGACCTTTGGCTTCTGAATCATACAAAATAAGCATAGTAGTGCTGAAATAAGCAGAAAGTTGCAGCACATTCCTTAAATATTATAAAAGATACAGTCTGCGTTTTCAATATAAAAATGACAGCATCGATATAAATCTGATCCTACCGACCGCTGTCTGAAGAGTTGCATAAATCCGGAATAGTATCATTTCTTCCCCCCATCACGGCAGTCTTTTTTAGGTGATATAAATGAATCAATAAAATCCTGATCAGACGGATTGTTTCGCAGCAAGGCTGCTCTCGCGGCATGATCCTTTTGTTCCTGAATCATAAAAAACATTTATAGGAGGTATAACATGAGCGGATTTTTAATTGCAATCGGAAGCATTATCTGCATTTCGGGGCTCTACGGTTTTTATGCGGCAAGTACGTTGGGGTTTGGTTCTGTATGGATAGATTTTGCTGTTGGCGTTGGCAATATTGCTGATTATTTTGTAGAGTTACCCCCACAGCAGGTTTTGATGCTGAAAATGATACAATACCGAACCTTATTGGCAGCAGTTGGGATCTGTATGCTCATCATTGGGATGCTGCTGAAGAAGAGCCGCTGATGATTGATAACTTATATATGAAAGAAGCTTTTGGGAGATTCCACCTTCTGAGTAGTCTTTTCATGCGGCAGGATCCTGCATAGAACCATAATCCTACGATCAAACGAAAATTTACAGAAAGGAAGAAAGTCTGACCTGTGCGGTCACCAAAGTGATCGTACAGGTCAGGAGTGTTATCACTTTTGAAAAGGTACGTTAAAAATGGAGTTTCATGTATATAGAAAGACCGGCTCTTATCATAAGCGGCATCAGCTGCCGTGCCAGGATGTGGTACGATCCGGCAGAAAAGGAAGATATGGTATCATTACCGCAGCGGATGGAGTGTCGTCCTCCGTATCCGGAAAAGAAGGGGCCGAGCTTGCCTGCGAGGCTTTTGAGGATTTTGTGAAAAGAGAAGGAAGTGCTCTCTTCAAATATAAAAAGGAAAAACTTGCTTATCTTCTGATCGAGCATATTTTATACTTTATTGAAAAAAAGATCTCTGAGACTACGGGAATTAAAGACAGAAAGGAAATGGAAAAAAGGCTTCCGGATTATGCCTGTACATTTTTGGCGGTCTGCATGGATAATGCCACGGACGAGGCAGTCATCCTGCATCTTGGAGACGGTGCGGTCTATTCCTTTTTCGGGGGCAGAGAAAGGCGGATTCTTTCGGAAGATCTGTTTTCTGATACCCCATGTTTTGTCACAACGCAGGACGCCTGTCGTATGATGAAAGTTGAGAAACGTGTACTGAAAAAAGGAGAAACGATCTTTTTATGTACGGACGGCCTGGAAGACGCCTTCTCTTCCCATGGAGAGGAAGGAAAACGGTTGAAAGAAGCTGCTGTTCATAGAAAATTATCTGTCCTGAATCGTATCATTGATCATGCTGATTGGGCGGACGACGTTTCTTACGCAATGCTGACAAATACAGGGGAGATTTCCATGGCTGCCTTCCTTCCCCCCTTCCTACCCGCACCATGTATGTGATATACTCTGTCCATGTTCATCAAAATGATTTTTATACCATCAATCGGGAGGGTTATCATGAATCCTTTTTTCAATGAAGACCAGGCAAAGGACATCAGGGAGCGGGCAGAACTGGAAGAGTTATTCAGGCGTGTCAATGAGGATCCGGAAATTATGAAAACGTTGTCTTTGCATGAAATACTGAAATTAAACAAATATATGGATGAAATCATTAGAGAGCAAGAAGAATTGCTTCATAAGCTGGAGAGTTTTCTCGCCGGCAGTGATTAAAGATCAGGCAAAGTGTGCCGGAGATTTAAATCCAGAATCCCCCTCCTGTTGCTGCGTCGGGTATGTGTTATAAAAAGTACATGTTACAGAGCGGACATTTGTCGGGAGTCTTATCATAAGATAAATGACTGCACAGCTTTAGCTAAGCAAATACAAAAAAAAGGAGGCATCGGTATGAAATATACACAGAGAAAGCACAGCCTTGTATTTGGATTTCCGCTTCCGTTTACAACCTATTTCCTCGATGAGAAAAGTCTGAGGGTCAGGAAGGGATTCCTGAATGATAAGGAAATCGATTACCATCTTTACAAAATCATAGATGTACAGCTGGAACAGTCTTTGCCGGAGCGCCTCCTTCATCTGGGGACTTTGACCTGTTATCTGGCTGATAAGGCCCATTCCAAGGTCGTTCTTAACAGAATCGGTCAGGCGAAGGAGATCAAAGCCTTTATTCTCCGGGAGTCTGAGAAGGCAAGGGTAAAGGCTCGAAGAATCCCGGTATTGGATATCGGGTACAAAGGACACAGATAACTGAATCTGATATGATTCAGGCAAAAAAGGGTCATGCAAAAATGAATGCGGTCATCTTTGCATGACCCTTTTGTCACTCACGCCAGGAGAATTCTTCAAAAGTGGAATAGAAGAAGCGCCTTGAAATCAAATGGGGGATATGATAAGATACGCTCATATGGAAATGTTACAAATTTATTAAATTTCACAAAAGCCATTGCTCATGAAATAAAGAGGTTCAGGGCAAAGATTGTCAGGCATTTTTTTCATCCCTTTGTTATAAGGCAATGTTTTGTAAGAGACCGGATAACGGTTCTAATGGTAAAATGGAGGAAAGTTGACTCATGAAAAAAACACTTTCGATGTCGTCCGCTGCCGTAGTTGATTCAATGCTGTCCGACAGTACCGCTGCAGAGAAGAATCCCGACAGGGAAGAAGCCATTAATTTGAAAGGGATTCTGTCTTCTATGACGTTGGATGACAAGATTTCCCAGATGATTATACCGGCGATCCGGACCTGGGATGGAAAAAATGTGACAGAATTAGCTGCCCTTCCCGACCTCAAAGAAGCGTTGCATAAGCATCAGTATGGCGGAATCATATTTTTTGGTTCTAACATCGAAGGATCCGGACAGATAACTGCTCTGGTTCAAGATCTTCAGGTCAACAATCTGGAAAACAGGGGTGTTTCAGCTCATATCCCGTATTTCATAGCAGCGGATGTGGAGGGAGGAATTGTTGTCCGATTGAATGACGGAACCCGTATGACAGGAAACATGGCCATCGGCGCAACTGGGGAGGAAGCATTGTTGAATGCGCAGAAAACCGGACGGATCCTCGGCGAGGAAATGGCAGCGGCAGGGTTTAATCTTGACTTTGCCCCTGATATTGACGTGAATAATAATGCGGGGAATCCGGTGATTGGAGTACGATCATTTTCCGATGATCCGGAAACGGTGGCTTCTCTCGGGAAAGCATTGGCCGGTGGACTGTCTGAGAGCGGTGTGATCGCCACATATAAACATTTCCCGGGACATGGCGATACCGCCGTGGACAGCCATATAGGGACACCTTCTGTCGAAAAAAACTATGACCAGATCAAAAAAGTGGAGCTGGTGCCTTTTGCGGCTGCAATCGAGGATGGCGCGGAAATGATTATGACAGCACACATCACCTATCCCTTGATAGATGAGGAGGTTGTCTTCGGAGATGGCAAGACAAAGGGTTTCTATCCGGCGACAATGTCCAAAAAGATCATTACGGATATTCTGCGTCGTGACCTGGGATATGACGGGGTAGTCGTGACCGATTCTCTGGAGATGGACGCGATCCGTACGGCGGGACTGGTTCCGGGAGAAGAGGATTCCATAGAATACGGGATAAATGTGGCGCAGAAGGTTATCGATGCCGGAATTGATATTCTTCTGATTCCCTGTGATATGAATTGTGCGGAAGCAGTTACTTTCTATGACAAATATATCGATGCGCTGATAACATTGGTGGAAGATGGAAGTATCTCTCAGGAGCGCATTGACGAGAGCGTGGCACGCATTTTGAAACTGAAGGAGAAGTATGGGATTCTGGATACGAAACAGTATTTCATCAGCCAAGAGGAAACAATCAGACAGGCGCAGGAAATTATCGGGTCAGATGCACATCGTGAATCTGAATTTGAGATTGCGAAGCAGGCCATTACCCTGTTGAAGAATGAGGGAGAAACACTCCCATTTACAAAGGGTGACAAAAAGATTGTTTTTCTCGGCAATCAGGCAGGGGATGCCTATACGATCCACTATGCTCTCGATCAACTGAAAGATCAGGGAATCATCGATGAGAATACACAGGTTGTGAATCTTGCTTTGAGAGAACAATCCGGATCGGAAGATGGGGAGGTTAAGATTACAATTGACTACTACTACGACCTGAAAGCTAAGGAGAGTAAGCTGCATTATACAGAAGAACTTCAGGAAGCGATCCGTGAGGCGGATGTTGTGGTCGGATTTACAAAGAACTACGATCTGAGTGGTCTGGATGAAGCTTCCGAGGAGTATCAGGGGATCGCAGGCGCGATTGCCGACACCCATGCAGTGAAAGGACGTTTTGTACTTTTTTCAAATAACCTTCCGTATGACGCGGTTCGCTTTCAGGATGCTGATGCGATTTTGCTCGCGTATATGGGAGCGGGCCTTGACATGGATCCGACCCAGAGAACAGAAGAGAGCAGAAGCATGGGCCCTTACAATGCTAATGTAGTTGCGGCGATTCATATGATGTTTGGCGATGGTACTCCGACAGGTACGCTCCCGGTTCAGCTTCCGGAGATCAGGACACTGGATAGTGGGGGCGTGGCTTATTCCGACAAGATTCTGTATGATCGTGGATTTGGGTTAATCTCCTTCGGAGTGCAGGCATCAATTAAATCAGAAGAAGGATAGAGAGATGGCAGGTAAACAAATATGAAACTATTTTTTAGTTATGGCCATGATAAAAATGAAGATATTGTCCTCCGGTTGAAATCTGATCTGGAAAAAAGAGAGCATTCCATATGGATAGATAAGAGCCAGATAAAAGGTGGAGATGACTGGCGCCGAACCATAACATCGGGGATCCTGGACAGCGAATTTATGATGTCATTTGCAAGCAATCATTCTTTGCGTAAACCGGGTGTATGCCTTGATGAATTAATGATTGCGGTAAGCGTTAAGGGCGCTCAGATACAGACAGTTTTGCTGGAAGCTGATATCATTCCACCGGCTAATATTGGATATCGCCAATACATTGATATGAGTAGATGGAATATACTGTGGGGAACTGATGAGTTTGAAGCATGGTACAATGATAAACTGAATGAAATAATAAGGATAATTGAGAGTCCGGAGACAGCAAAGTATGCTGAGGAAATAGAATTTATAAAAAATCAGCTGCATCCGAATCTCTCTTCTACAAAAAAGGATAGATTACAGCGGGAATATTTCTGCGGCCGGGAATGGCTGTCAAAACGTGTGTTAGTTTGGTTATGCGACAGAGATGCATCAAGAATATTGTTGATAGATGGTTCTCCCGGAATTGGAAAATCCTCTTTTATGGCACATGAGTTTATCTTTAATGCATCGGTTGGTTCGATTCTTTTCTGTGAGTGGGACAATCCTGGATTTAATAGTCTGGATTCCATCAGCAGATGTATGGTATTTCAATTAGCTTCAAAGCTCACGGATTACAGAAGCCAGATTGTGCGATATTTGAAGAGAACGCAACAGCAGGAAAGCACATACTCTAATCTGGAAAACAGCGAGGGAGTATTTCGTTTTCTTCTTCTTCAGCAGCTTCGGAGTCTGATTGACGGAGAACGCCCGATGATCATAATTCTGATTGATGGTATTGATGAATTGGAAGAAAAAGATGATGGTGGCCGCAGACGAAATATATTTGCGGAATTGCTGCAACAGGAGATTGAAGATTTTCCGCGTTGGATTCGATTCGTGGTGACATCCAGGTGTGACAGCAAGGTAACGATGCCCCTCAAGAATGTAGCCGTCATTCATATGGACGAGTCTGTAGGGAACAATACTCAGGATGTCAGACAATACCTGGATCATGAACTGGAAGAAAAGCTCTCTCCGGAGGAAATTACACAGATAACCAGAAAGTGTGATGGGAATTTTCTGTATGCCAAAATGACAGTAGATGCCATAAAATCAGAGAAATTGTCGGTTATGGATGTCCTGGAGGGGAAAACCGGTGACCTGGGTTTTATATACAGACATTATTTTGACCGTACGTTTCAGAATATGGATGAATATGAAGAGATATACTACTCTGTAATAGCAGCATTAGCGGTTACCGAAGAACGTATACCGGACAGTACTTTTAGAAATATTACCGGGTGGCCGCGTCGAAAATACCAGCATTTCATGAAAGTTATAAGTCCATTCCTGGCACCGGGAAGAGAGTATCTGGGTCTATATCATAAATCGATTCAGGACTGGATTTTAAGTGAAAATGCGGATGATTATATGGTAGACGCGCTTGATGGATTCAGAGAAATAGGCAAGGGTTGTTTGCAATCATATGAAGATAATATGCATGCAATGAATGATTACGAACTGAAATACCTGATTTCATGTCTTGAGAGAACCGATGATAAGCGGATTCAAAGTATTATCGTAAACGCAGAGTATGCTGATTTGTTATTGGATCGGGCTAAAAGTAAAGCATTGGTATTTCGCTATGAAGATGCTGTGGTATTTGGGGAAATGTCATGGAATATTTACAGAAATACCGGAATGTATGAAAAAGCTGCTGCAACGGGATTGTTTCTTGCAGAAATTACTAATCGTATGGTAAATCTGGAAGAGTCAAAACAATGGTGTGAAGAAGCACTTGCTGTCACAGAGCAAGATACTCATCTGGCGAAAAGTAATTTACCGGGAGATATTTGGATGCGCCTGGCGTATGTAGAGTTTTGTCAGGGGGAATGGGAAAAGTCAATTATCAGTTACAGGAAAGCTTATGAATGCTTTGCTGACTGCGTCAATATTCAGGAAAGACAGCGTGAATTAAAAAAGATTGAAGCGATGATGATGTGCGCTAATGCACTGAGAAACGCTACAGATTTTATAGAATCAATCAGGATATTTGAAGAAATCGAAGCATTGCCTGTATATAAAACATTAAAAGGGTCAGAAAATGATTTATATACAAGTATTCTGATGTTCCATGGATGGGCACTTCACAGTGCGGCAAGATACACAGAGGCTGCGGAATACCTGGAAAATGCAGAAAAAATGTGTGATTGTGTTGATCTGCCATTAGCAGATATCGCTCAGATTTATTATTTACGGGCAATAGAGCTTTTCAATAAGGCAAATTATGTTTTAGCTGAGGAGTATTGCGAGAAATCACTTTACTATGTGAAACAGGCTTATGGGGAAAATGCCGTTGAAGTATGCAGCGCTTTGAATCAGATGGGTGCTATTGCACAGAAGCAGGATAATCATGAAAAAGCCATAAAGATATTCAAAAGAAGCTATGAGATTCGTAAGAATTATTATGGCGAAAATAATTTGTTTACCACCATTTCTTTGCGGAATTACGCAAAAGCTCTGATACGGCTGGAGAACCCTGAAAACCTGGATGAGGTGGGATATTTACTGGAAAAAATAAGGAGATTTCGTGAGAAGATAGCTGAGTCAGGGAAAGGGATTGGCTGGCTGGCGCAGATTTATCTGGATTTGGCAGATTACTACAGGACAATTCATAACTATACAGAAGCAGAAATGTATGTTTCAAAATCGGGGATCCTGTATGATGAACATGGTTCAATCAGAGATATAAGTGCCTGTGAAATGCAAAAAGGAATGATTAAGTTTGAGGAGGGAGATTATGTTTTGGCAAAAGAAGCATTTGAAAGAGCATATGCCTTAAACGAAAAATGTTATGATGCCAGTCATCCGTATTTACTGGAATTGAGAAAATGGTTGGAAAAGACGGAAAATCTGTTGAAGCCTTCTGTCGGATAAAAATAGAATCAGTGTAGTGCAACGCTTTTTCATGAAAACCCGCCAAACCAATCGATATTAATATGAAGGATTTCTTTAAATCGAATCAAGGAAAACGATCGGGGGAAAAACGCAAATGGAATACTATCAGCTTAAATATTTTGCTGCCGTAGCCAGGACAATGAATTTCCAGAATGCTGCAGATGAGCTCTTTGTTTCCCGGCAGGCGGTAAGCAAAGCAATCAATCAACTCGAAGATGAGTTGGGTTACCCTTTATTTCTGCGGAGCAAGGCCGGAGTTGTGCTGACGGAAGCAGGCCGGTATTTTTCCTCCCGTTCGCAGGAGCTCGTAGACCAGATGGAGCAGCTTGAAAAGGATATGCTCCAACGAAAGAAAGAACATCGCCTGAGCGTCCGTTTGTGCTATTCTGACACAATTTTCCACTTACTGGAACAGCCCTTGCAGAAATTTGCCAGCATTCATCATGAAACCTGCGAGCTGGATCTGCTCGGGGCTTCCGAGAAGGAGTGCAAAATCCTGATCGATAAAGGAAACGCTGATTTATCCCTGACCACAGCGGTTAATCCCGGTCATTCCTGCGTGATCGTTGCCTCATACCCGATCTGTCTCCTCATGTCCGAAAGCTACCCTTTAGCTGCCTGTGAAACCATCAGTCCAAAGGATCTGAAGGATCAGGTTTTCCTTGCCTATGGAAGCGGAACCGATGAACCTTTCTACCTTCCGGAGCATATACGCCTGGAGCCAAGCAACCACTGCATCATCAGCAACGACCTGATCTATCTGTTCAGATGTGTACAGGAGGGAAGGGGAATCCTCATGTCCGTCGAAGAAAACATGGGAGGCTTATTGGAAGGGGTCATTCATATACCCTATCCGCCTGCAGGTACCTGGAACCATTACCTTACCATTTCCAGGAAAGGAGAGTCGTCAGCACAAATGCGGAAGATTTACCTGGAGCTGTCCGACCATCTGCGCAGGGAGCTCAGAAAGCCTTCCGCCGGACAATGAAACAACGCTGAAATAATTCGTTGCACAGGGGAAACCATCGTTTGCTTGTGATGCGATTATGGGTCTGTTATACTTTTGCTGTCAGACAAACAGCCTGCTGCAATAAGAAACATTCTGCCTGCAGGCATCGATTCGATCCGGAGCTGCTCCGGGATGGCTGTCCTATCGGTCATTCCACAGTGCTCCCCATCCCGAAAGGAGAACACCATGAGTAATTCTCTATCCAGAAAGAGCTTTTTAAAAGGCGCCGCGGCAAGCGCGGTCGGCATTGCGGCAGCAGGCCTGACGGGATCCGTTTTTGCCCAGGAGGAGGAGGCTGCTGTATCCACCCAAAAGGCGATCAACGAGCCGGACGTATGGGATTATGAGGCGGATGTCCTGGTAATCGGTACCGGAACTTCCTGCTATGGCACGATTAAGCTGGCGGATTCCGGTCTCTCTGTCATTGCCATCGAAGCATATGCGACAGCAGGCGGCACGACCGGTATTTCCGGCGGTATGCAGTGGCTGCCGAACAATCATTTTGCCCAGGAATTTGGTGATACGAGAGAAAAATCTCTGGAATATGTAAAGAACATGCGCAAGACCTCCGGAATCACAGATGCGCAGTGTGAAGCCTTTGTAGACAATGCCGGCCCGATGCTGGACTATGTGACCCCGATTCTGGAAGCTACCAGTGTCGGCGTCAAGGCTACACAGACGGAAGGCTTCGGTGATTTTTACGCACATTGGGACTGTGGTTTGAAGGAAGGCCGTACAGTAGATTTCCGCATTCCGGGTGATTTCTTCGGTGCAGCCAACTGGCGCAAGGCTTACCTGGAAGCCCAGGAAAAGCTTGGTGTACAGTTCAGCCTGAAGACCACAGCCACCAAGTTTGTATATCGTGTGGATGAGGCAGGGTTACCGGAAATCCTCGGGGTTATTGCCGAGAAGGATGGTAAGGAAATTTCCTTCAAGGCACGCAAGGGCGTACTCCTGGCAACCGGCGGCTTCGACTGGGACCAGGATCTTTGCAACACCTTCCTTGCAACCCCGACAGAATTTGCCTGCTCCCTGAACACCTTGAAGGGCCAGGGCCTGCGTATGGCGATGTCCGTCGGCGCGGACCTTTCCAACATGACCGAAACCTTCGGCCACATTACTTACAAAGTAAAAGCCCAGGAACAGAAGGAAAAGGGCGTGCCCTGCAATATCATGTATGAGCGCATGATGCCCCGCCAGATCATCGTCAACAGCAAAGGACGTCGTTTCATCAACGAATCCTCCGACTATGACAGCTCCTGGCGTACAATGGCCGGATACAAGACCTATGGCGACCATGACCTTGAGAATGTCCCGGCATGGGTCATCCTGGACCGCAAGCATGTAGATACATATGGTTTTAAGGTTTCCGCCTATATCGGCGATGTAGACGAACGCGGGGTTCCGCCGTTTTTCGTAGAAGCCGATACTCTCCGCGAGCTGGCCGAGAAGGTCGGCATCGATCCGGATGGACTCGAGGATGAGGTAAGGAAATTCAACGGATACTGCGAGCAGATGTATGACCCGGATTTCCACCGCGGCGAGAATCCCTTTGAGTGGAACTTCTTCGCAGACAGCAGCGCACCGGAAGGACCGGCAAGAAACTTAGGCCCGATCGAAGAAGGCCCCTTCTATGCAGGAGAGCTGGCTCCGGCTATGCTGGGCACCTGCGGAGGCCCCAGGCTTAATGAGCACGCACAGGTTATGCACGTAAGCGGTGTACCGATTCCGAGACTGTATGCCTGCGGCAACTGCTCGGGATTCGGCGGACCTGGCCCGGGATACGGCGGTGGCGGCGGAACCATCGGCCCAGGCCTCACCATGGGTTACATTGCGGCAAACCATATTATTGAAACCCTGACCGAAAACTGGGACGGGACGACAACAACGGGCGAAGCAACGCCTCTGGAGGCCGCAAACGTATCCGGAACGGACAGCGGCCTGGATCCCTATGGTGACAATGGTTTTGGCACGGAGAGCACAGTTGTGCATTCCTATAACCCCGGAACCTACACCTCTACTGCGGATGGTCTTGGCGGCCCGGTCACTGTAACCATGACCTTCTCCGGCGATACCATCACCGATGTGCAGATCGAAGGGGCTGATGAAACCCCGGATATCGGCGGCACGGCTATCACGGAGCTGAAAGAGATCATCATGAGCGCTCAGAACGCGGAGATCGATGTGGTTGCAGGTGCGACCATTACCTCAAACGCAGTCCTGACTGCAGCCAGAGCATGCATCGCACAGGCAGTCAAATAATAAACAGTTCCTGAAAAAACGAGAAGGGCATGAGTAAGGCGGAATCGCCTTGCTCGTGCCTTTTCATTTTAAATCATCATAGGAAGCACGTTATGAAAAATGATAAATACAATAAATATTATTAAATTATTTATGTAAATCACTTTTCTCTGTTGTTCAATATGGCTTATGCCATATTTACTACAACCGGATGTAACGCCCACCCTCCATCCCATTTGATTGGGAAT
>JAFVGK010000100.1 GCA_017475035.1 Blautia sp. | reverse complement strand
TTAAATTACGTGTTGCGTAATTAATGAGCTGGTGTTATACTTTCCACAGATTGGAGGTACCGCGACATGGGATACGGAAAAAATCTTAAGTATATACTTGATGATAAGGGAATGACAGTAAAAGAACTCGCAAAAAAAGCCGGCATTGCGCCGACTACTCTTTACTCCATTATTCAAAGAGACACCGCGATCAGATTTGATACAGCATTGAAGATCTCTAACATCCTCGACATACCGATCAATTCGATATGTAAAGATAATCCCTATGCTCCCGGAAAAACACTCCCCGAGTTGCCGTCAGATAAAGAAATCATGATGACATCTATTTACAAGAAGGCATATGTTTCTGAAAAGACTTTTGATCTGCTGAAAAACTTTGATTATACAGAGCTGAACATAGTTGATAAACTTATCGCTGACTTTTTCGTGTTAGATGATGTTGCAAGGGGCGAACTGTTCGAGTATCTTCAGATCATGAAGAGAAATCACTCTGACCCTGAACGCAAAAAACTCATAAATCCAAATAAATCATCAAAGAAGAAAAAAAGATAGCGTCCTATCCATGGACAATTTTCAGGAACTTCTTATCATTCATCTGTTCATTTGTAACATACGCCCCATCATGAAACAGAGCATAATTCGTGATCGGAGTCAGTGCATCTGAATAAAGCGTTGTTTAGAAGGGATTAGAAGTGCTAAAGATAGTATGAATATGCCGTCATAATCTCAGTTATCCTTTATTCTTGAAAAATAAAGCCTGCCACACATCAGCACATTAATCAAAGCCGCAGCGATCATCAGGATCATTACAGAAACAATTGTCCATTTTGCCAGAAGCAGAGTTCCTGATGCCGCCAGGATGAGTGATCCTGCCTTTTTGGCACTATTCAGTGCGATCAGCATGCTCTGCTGTCTCTCTTTTTCCCCTTTTTCAAGGGAAATACCCTGAATAAATGTGATATAAGGATCACGGGTGAATGCCATCAGCAGGTACCCTGTGCAAAGAAGAACCGCTTTGTTTCCTGAATCCATAAACCACGGGAACAACATCAGTCCCACTCCTGCGGCCAGTAATCCTGATGTGATCAGGTATACACGATCCCTGATTCTGGTATACAGATTCCCCATCAGCAGGTTTGACAATAATCTGAGCAGAAAGACTGCCGTGGAAATGACACTGATCAGCGAAACGATATATGCGGGGTCTTCTTTAGACAGAACCGCTTGAATATTCAGTTTTGCGTAGGACAATCCCGTTCCTGTGATCGCGGTGAATATGGCAAAAGAGGCGAGTACCAGGATACCGATTCCGGCTGTTGCCGATCTCCCGGCTGCGGTGTATTTTATGAGGTCATCTGCCGGACCGATCTCTTTTGTGGAATCATCCTCCCGGGTTATCTGATAGGAAACAAATATCCCTGCCACACTTAAAAAAATGCATGCATACATAGGATAATACGCGTTAATACGGAACAATCCCCCACAGAGCAGGGACGTCACCATCATGACGAAGGAAGACGCGCTGTTCGCGTCCGACTGATAAGCGGCATACTGGTCATCCATATGATCTTTGGTCAACCGGTTTTTTAAAACAGCTACGCCCATGGCGCCCAGCGTATGACCGATGCATTTTAAGAATCCTCCTGCTGCGACCATCGCAAAGCCCGGAGAAAAGGTAATGCAGACCGCTGACAGCATAAAAGCAATGCTTCCTGCCCGCACGGCTGTCCTTGTTCCCACCCTGTTGATCCATTTTAAGAGCGGATACTGGATCAGCAGGGAGAAGAGGAGGGACAAAAAAGTAAGGAGCGAAACCATTTTCATGGGAAGCTGCTTAACTTCTGTCAGGAACATCGCGTCACAGACCACAAAAAAAAGCAGTTCCGTTTCCAGCGCCGTGTACCACAAATACCCACGATAAAATTTTTCCTGATATCTTTCCCTTATCCTGTTCATCTCTTTTTTATGTTCCTTTTGGGAAATCACATTATTTTTTCGGAAAACCGGACAGCTCTGTCCTTTGCCGCCTTAAGCACTTCTGTAGGGAATATGCCGGGCATCACGACAGGAGCAAGGCAGATCCTTGCCGCATGAACCCCTTTGATCTGTTCCTTCCATTCTGCAATTTCTGCCTCCGGCAGATCAGGGCGGTATGCCCGCAGAAATGAGTCAAACAGTGCCTCCGCTTCCCTTTTGTCCATCCCGTTCTCCTTCCTGTATTTTTCATCAGTCACAAATGAGGGAAGGAAAACATAGTGGGAATACATACACAAAAGGTCAAAGACCGGATCACCCCGACCGCAGAGCATGAGGTCAATAAATGTCATTTCCCCGGCGATCGCATTGCCTGGATGACAGTCGCCGTGTACAAAGGTATCCGCCTTCGGAACTGCTTCAAACACCGTCCGGATCTTTACGGCTTCCTCTTTTGTGCAGAAGGCTTCATCCAGATATCCGGTGAGGTTTATGGAGACTTCCCTGATATCGGGAAGACGATCATCCTTTACAGTTACCGCATGAAGCTTCCTGACGGCTTCGGCGAAGCATCGGATCACGTCGTCCCGCCTCTCAGGCTGATCCCTGAGGATATTCTCCACAGGCTCTCCCTCTATTTTGTCCATCATGACACCGTATCCTGCCCCCACATGTACGATCTCATAAGCGTTCGGCACGGGAAGTCCCATGTCGTGTGCCGCCTCTGTCAGTACCTGCTCCTGACGGATCGTGAGAAACGGGATGGACGGCCTGTATACCTTCAACGCCTTATCTTCCCCCAGGGCATAGATCGTGGCTGTTTTCCCTTTTCCGAGTATGGGTAAAGTGGAGGAAGAGACCTTCCTGAACGCATCCCAGCTTCCCTCCGAAGGGAGGAGGCTAAGTTTGTCCAGCTTTCCGGTCTCCAGCAGCGGAAAGTTTTTCAAACGGATGAATCCGGTGGGAACCATATATTCGGGCAGCAGAGTAAGCAGCCGTTCCCTCATCTGGGCCGTGTCCACTTCTATATCATCCGTATAGAATACATTAATTGCGGCAACATCCTTGTATACAAAGCCCCTGACAACAAGATGGGAAATATCGCTCACTTTCCGGACGGCCGCAGCAATTTCCTCCGGTTCGATCCGGTATCCGCTGATCTTGAACATTTCATCCACGCGCCCACAGACGATCAGGTCGCCATCCTCCGTCATGCACCCCGCATCACCGGGATGAAATATCCTGCCGCGCAGGAGATTGCGTGTGCGTTCCGGCAGATTCAGATACCCGCGCACGTACGGGTTCCGGTAACAGATTTCTCCCACCTCGCCCGGCAGCACCTCCATTTCATCTTCATCCAGTACAAAGACTTCGATATCTGACTGTGATTTACCGACAGGTGCCGGCGTCATGGCATAAGGCAGTTCAAAGACTGTCAAAAGACATCCTGACTCTGTGGAGGCATAACAGTTGTAGCACTTCATATCCTGAATATAGAGGCCGTCCGCCGGCTCGCTGGACATAATACACATTCTCCAGGGGTGACGGAACGGATAATGATTTTGCAGAAATGATGGCGTCAGATACCCGCAGTTTACACCGGCCTCCTCGAGATAGTTGCCAAAACTTTCGTCTGTCTTGCTGTACGCGTAGGGCATGAGCGCCACCGTGTACCCAAAAGCGCATGCTGCAGCGAAGATGATCGGCAGGGAAACAAAGTTCATCGGGCTCATCGCAAGAAAAGTATCCTGCTCTCCAATCAGGGGAATCCCGTTCCATCGCAGGGATTTCCAGGCATTTTCGAGGGAGCCGTATTCATGCAGAACCCCCTTCGGATTACCTGTTGTGCCGGATGTATAGGCAATGTAGCAGAGATTGTGGAGTTCTACAGGTTCATATCCTTCCAGAGGCTCGGTCTGCATGATCTCCTCCATACATTTTTCATCCACGAACAGCCTGCATTCGCTGTCCTTACGGATGTAGGCAGTGCGTACGGGACTGTTGTCCGTTTCTGTCAGGACAAAAGCAGCTCCGGCACGCAGTGTACCCACAATGCATGCGTACAGGCCGATCCCTCTGGGAAGACAGAACATCACTACATCTTCTGCGCCGATCCCTTTCGCCTTCAGCCATGCATAAATCCTTCCGGAGAGCATCCACAGTTCCCTGTAGGTAATTCTTTCCCCCGGTTCATATATGACAGCCTGCCGGTCCGGCAGGCTGATCACGTGTTGTTCCAGCATTTCCAAGATGTTTTTACTTTTGTTTTCAGTCATAACTTACCTCATGTGTGTATATACCTATGCTGTTTCACATAATTCTATTTTTTCAGGTTGGAAAGCAACATGAATGAGGCTCCGGCTGCACAGGCTACGGCACCCACAACAAGTAAGGTTTCCAATCCGAGATTTTGCATGATGAGTCCTCCGAGGGCACTTCCGAGCACCAGCCCTATGGTCTCGGTCGCTGCGATATATGCCTGCCCGGTGGCTTCGTTTTCCTCACCCACGGTCTCGTCCACGTAATAGACCCTCGAAGCCGCCATGAGTCCGTATGCCAGGCACTGAAGGCATTGTATCAGATATATCATTCCGACAGATTTTGCAAAGATAAAGAGCACGGCCTTTAAGAGGAAAGCGAAGCCGGATATCGTAAGGAATCCGGCCGAGGGGCGGTCTTTTCTGACTCTCGTATAAAGAAAGAGCACAGGTATCTCGACGACGGCAGCAACACCGACGG
>JAFVGK010000099.1 GCA_017475035.1 Blautia sp. | reverse complement strand
TGAAAGGCTATGCCGATCATTCGATCTTTGTCCGTGCAGACTGGGACGATCCGGAATTCACAAAAGATAAGACCGGCATGAAGGCGGAAGATGTAGCTAAGCTCGTGCAGGGACAGCTGCGTTACATCCTGCATGACCCGCGTATCAGCAGGAGCAGGAAGATGCTTACAATCGAGCAATTCCGCAATGCAGAGCTGGCAGAGCTGCAGACGAAACAGAATTATGAAAATGTCTTGAACTACTTTATGGGTATGATGAGATTCCTGATCCGAGAGGGAACTTTGAGAAATGCAGACACCGAGATTATGGCAGCGCAGTTTTCGTCCCCGATCACAGTATGGATCAATCTGTGCGACCGGGAACCGGATCGTGAAGATGAAGTGATGGAACTGGTCAGGAAACATGTCATGCAGTTTTTTGAGATCTATCGGAAATAGATCCGTTTGAACTGGGATTTACGATAGCCGGTCAGGTCGGAAACGGCTGACCGGATTTCTTTCCGGCATTAAACTAACGAACGATAGGACGCCAAGGAGGGATCATCGATGAAAAATAAAGCATTTCCGATCTCAATGACAGTTTTATGGGGTATGGTATTCGGCTCAGCCATGCATAGCCTGACAATGGGGATATGTATGGGTCTGATGATGGGAATTGCATTCGGGCTGCTCGATTCCGATAAAAATGACAAACAGGAGCAGGGAAATGATGATATGAATTGAGTTGCGTGCGTACCGCGCACGGATGATTGAAAGAGAGGTTAAAGTCAAAGGAAATGAATTACAGGGGCAGATTATTCGGTTCCGGTATGTTTTATAAAAATGCCTTGGTCATTGCTGTGCCGATCATGCTGCAGCAGCTGATCCAGAGCTTGGTATCCCTTATTGACAATTTTATGGTTTCCGGATTAGGGGATGTGTCTATGTCCGGAGTAAATGTCGCCGGGCAGCTGCTGTTTGTGTTTATGGTTTATCTCAATGCGATATGCATGACGGGCGGCATTTTTATGACGCAGTTTTATGGAGCCAGGAACCGTGAGGGAATGGGACAGGCTTTCCGTTACAAGCTTATTATGGGTCTTGCTGCATTTGTTCCGTATTACCTGGTGTGTATGACATTTCCGCGGCAGGTGCTGTCACTGATGCTGGTCGGAAACAGTCAGGCGGGACCGATTCTGGACGAAGCGGTGAAATATATCCGCATTATGTTCTTCACAGGTATTCCGGTGACTATATCAATAAGCATTGCCAGTTCGCTTCGAGACATAGGGAAGGTCCGAATCCCTCTGTATGTAACTATCGCTGCTACGTTAACCAACACAATACTAAACTGGCTGCTGATCTATGGGCACCTGGGTTTCCCGAAGATGGGCGTCGAAGGGGCTGCGCTGGCTACAGTGATTGCAAGGGCACTGGAATTAACAATATTTGTAGTGATTTACATCCGTACAAAGCCTGAATTTGCCGTGAAGGCTGCTGATTTCCTGAAAATCAACTGGATACAATTCCGCGAAACACTCGTGAAAGGATTCCTTGTTCTTTTCTGTGAGATGGTCTGGGCGCTCTCTGAAACCATCACAACCGCTGTTTATAACGGAAGAGGAGGAGCGGATGTAGTGTCGGGCATGGCTTCGGGCTTTGCGATCGCTAATCTGTTTTTCGTGGCATTCGGCGGGATCTATTCTGCGACTGGTGTGGTTATCGGGAAAACACTGGGTGCCGGGGAACTGGAAAGAGCCAGGGAAGAAAAAACCTGGCTGCTGTCCGGAGCTGTCGTGTTCGGTCTTGTAATGATGGCCTTCGGGTTCGGAACGACGCTGATTGTCCCGCTTGTTTTCGGTAAGCTCAGCAGGAGCGCAGTCGCTATCTGCCGAAGTATGGTTATCCTGATGGCGGCGTTCATGCCGCTGTGGGTTTATATGAATACCCAACAGGCTGTGGCCAGAGCAGGAGGGGACACGGCTATGGGAGCTTATGCGGATTCATTGCTTACTTTGTTGGTGATGATCCCGATGGTGATCCTGCTTGGTAAGTTTACAATGATCGGGCCGGTTGGTATGTACGGTTGTGTGAAACTCATTGACCTGATTAAAGTCGTGGTTTTCCATATCTGGCTGAAGAAGGAACGCTGGCTTAAGAACCTGACAGGTATGGAATCTGCAGCAAGGAGTTGATCTTATGGATTTTGGAAAAAACATTACGATTCGCAGGCTATTCGAGGATGAAAGGCCGGCGGCGTTAGATCTTGCATGGAGGGTATTTTCAGAATATGAATCTCCGGATTACTCGGCAGAGGGAACAGAGGAGTTCCGAAAGTGTCTTCACGACGAAGGATATCTTTCCGGGTTACATTATTACGGTGCTTTTGATGGAGGGAAGCTGATCGGGGAGATAGCCATCAGGCCGGACAGAAAACATATCTGTTTTTTCTTTGTGGGCGGCAGGTATCACCGGCGCGGGATTGGCACACGAATGTTTCGACGGTTGCTTGAAGACTACCCGAACGAGACGATCACTCTCAATTCCTCACCGTATGGTCTTCCCTTCTATAAGGTGATTGGCTTTGTGCCGACCGATGAAGAGAAGACAGTGAATGGCATTCGGTTTACACCGATGAAATATGAGGGGAAATAGAGGAGGCGCGGCTGTAATGAGTAATAAAGCACTTGTCGTAATTGACATTCAGAACGACATTACGAAGCACTACAGGGATATCATCGACAAAATCAATGCCGCCATTGACTGGGCAATGGTTCTGGGAATGACGGTCATCTATATCAAGCACAACAATCTGTCGCCCGGTACGCGGACATTCAAACCGGACACAAAGGGTGCGGAGCTTGCCCCGGAGTTGAAGGTGGTGTCGAGCCATATCTTTGTTAAGACGAAGGCCAACACGCTTACCAGCAGAGACTTCTCGGAGTCCATCCGTGAGAATGGCATCAACGAGTTTTATATTACCGGCGCGGATGCCACAGGATGCGTGAAATCCACCTGCTTCAATATGGCAAAGGCAGGATATACGGTGCATGTCATCTCCGATTGCGTGACGAGCTACGATCTGAAGAAGATGCCAGCGATGCTCTCATATTACGCAGATAAGGGCTGCGAGGTCAAAACGCTGGCAGAGTACGTGGGCTTGAATTAAACCACAATAAGAAAAGAAATTGTCTTATGACGGGCATGCATCCATCGGATTAGTTGTAATGCTGATCCTTTCATCGCTCTTCTGCCGCTATGGCGCTGAAGTGTGTGACGGGAAGGTTTCTTTGGAAAACATAGAACATGCAGAAAGCTGATATCACATGAAGACTGAAAGACTGATCATAGATCAAATCAAAGAGACCGATAAAGAGGATTACTTTATCAACATTTCGCACGACAAAAAGGTGCTGGAGACCTTTATCTGCCGGTATGCGGATTCATTGGAGGAATTCGACTTTTCTTCCTATCCGGGAAGACAGGACCTGTTTGCGATCCGCCTGAAGGGAACAGGGCGTCTTATAGGTATTATTTTATACTTCGATGAAAAAGAAGATTCCTGTGAGATCGGCTACGGGATCGGATCTGGCTTCTGGAATCAGGGATACGCAACGGAGGCGGCCTCGCGGTTTCTGGAATACCTGTTCCGGGAGAAAGGAATGCGGACGGTATACGCTTCTTTCTTTACCGGGAATGACGCTTCCCGCCGTGTAATGGAGAAGTGTGGCATGACCTTCGATCACTTCTCGGAGAAAGAACTGACCTACTTGGATGGCGAGCGGGATCTGACGTATTATGCTATCCACCGGAAATATATAACTCTGCGGGACGAGCCTGAACTGAAGGAGGCAGCGGCGGCGTGGTTCCACAGCAAATGGGGCGTTCCGGAGCAAGCCTATCTCGACTGCATGACGGCTTATCTGAATCGGGAGACAGAATATGGTTGGTATCTGTGCCTGGATGGGCACAGAATCATTGGCGGCATGGGCGTGATCGAGAACGATTTCCATGACCGAAAGGATCTGACGCCCAATGTCTGCGCGGTCTACACCGAAGAAGCTTATCGGGGTCAGGGCATTGCCGGACGGTTGCTGAACATGGTGGTGGAGGATATGTGCAGCAAGGGCATTTCTCCCCTCTATCTTATCACCGACCACACCGGCTTTTATGAGCGTTACGGCTGGGAGTTTTTATGCATGGTGCAGGGCGACGGCGAGCCGGAGATGACAAGGATGTATGTCCATCGTTAATTGAAAG
>JAFVGK010000098.1 GCA_017475035.1 Blautia sp. | reverse complement strand
TCCGATAAATTGTAGTGTGCTGTCACTTATGAGCACATTTAATCCTTTTGTAACAAGTTCAGGATCCTTAAACTTTCTGACCAATAATTGTATTTACCTTACCAATTATTCATCCGATTATGCTAATTTAAAAGCATTGGTTGATAATGATCTGGACGAACTCCACCTCCGGATGCTCCGTCAGGATCTGGTCCAGCACCTCCGGGGAATCATGGAAGGAGAATCCCAGGTGTCTGATCTTGCCTTCTTCCTTCCACTTATCGGATAACCGTTTTCTGCAGATGCAGCGTCACCTCCGGCTTCAGCAGCTGTATCACTCTCGGAAGGTGTTTCCGCTGAAGGTATTCCTGACACTGTTTTCTTTTCTTCCCGGCTCGACCCGGTGAGTTCGACCTCTTCGCCCTCATCAATGATCAGGAGATTCGGCGATTCAAACTGTTCCGCACGGTCTCTGTCAAAATACACACCGTCCTGCGCCAATACATGATAGGGAATATCATGCTGCGCGCCAACAAGCCTGGCACACTCTGCCGCTTCATCCAGGTCCATGTTGAAGATCCCGTCACAGCAGTAAAAGGCATAATCTATGTGCTTCTCCGCAAGCTCCGGCATCTGCTCTGTTTTGGAAGTATCCCCGGTTACATAGACCGAGATCCCGTCTGATAACGTGATGATATATCCGACGCACTCTTTCACGCTGTGCCAGCGGTTATATCCCGCCTTGACCGCTTCCACTGTGACAAAACCCAGGTCAAATGTCTGATGTTTTCCGCCTTCCAGCGCCTCTTTCCATGTGATGATCCGGCAGTCCGGATTCCGGTTTACGACCTTATTCACTCCGTTATGGTCATAGTGGCTGTGGGTGACAAGGATCAGATCCGCCGCCGGTTCATAGCCATTTCCGACATAAGGATCGATATAGATGACCTTTCCTTCCGCTGTCGTGATGCGGATACTGGCCTGCCCCATATAGAGAAGCTTATCTTTTCCGATTCCCATTGTTTCCTGTTCCAAATCCGTCTCCTTTTCCAAAGATGTCGTGCTTCCCTTCGTTTCTGCTGCTGTCTCTTCCTGGCTGGAACCATCTGACTGAGGATGGCCACATGCAGATAAGGCGATCAGGAGGCTGAGGATAAGACAGATACCGATCATCCGCTTCATAGCAATCTCCTTTACCTGTTTACAGCGATCCAGGCACCGTCCCGTTTCTCATAATGATGTGTTCCCTTCATGCGGTAAGTCCCTCTCGCACCATAGGCATTGGCGTTCAGGACAGAAGTATAGGTGATCTGAGCTTTATCGCCGTCCACCTTGATCACCGGATCGGCAATACCGATCGTAAAGTAAATGAGACTCCCGTCCGCGACATCCGCAAAATATTCTTCACGGGTCTGCTGCATGCCGCTCATGTGGGTAAAGACTATATCCTCTGAAACAAGCTCGCGCATGGTATCGATGTCTGCATCCGTCATAGCCTGGCAATATCTTGCCTGTGCATAAAGGACAGCCAGTTCCTCTTCATTCAGAGAAGAGATGTCGATCCCTGTTATATCCACATTTGAAAACTGTTCAAAATCGTATTTCATAGCTTCCGCTGTTTCCTCGTTTTCTGCAGTTGTTATCGTAACTGTCACGCTGTCTGTCATTTTCTCAAACAGGCTGAGAACTGATGTGATCCTGCCCATGCGGATCAGATCACCCTGGCTGGAATTCTCAGCATTTCCGAAGAATATTGCCAGGGACTTTCCTGCTGTATAGTAAGTGACGTCCCCGTTTTCAAAGTCCGGGATGTGTTCTCCATCCTCCGGCAGTTCATTGATTGCGGCATAATACTCACGATCTGCGTACCGCCGCATATCCAGTGTCAGGGGCAACAGCTCCAAAAACGCTGTTGACGTTTCACTGTTATCGAGAACAGCTGTGATCTTCGTATCACCAAACCGCATCATGATTTCTGAGCTTTTCTCTGTCACTTCGGTCTTTCGTTCGGAGGAATCAATGGATGCTTCCGCCGATTCTGCTTCTGCAGAGGTCTGCGTCTGAGGCCCCGATGCTGGCTCATCTGATTTGGCGCTGCAGGCACTCAGAAGTAGAGCGGGAATCATTATTATAGTGAATAGAATTGCTTTCTTCATGTTTCTTTTACCTCCAGCCCCTGCATATATTGCGAACCAAAACCTTGTTGCTTTCTGTACATGCCCAGGGCGATCATGCTTCCCGAGAACTCCATGAAGGGCTGTACAAGCATGAGTCCGTACATCGGCCACAGGAGATTTGCCAGGATCATCAGCGGCAGATCCAGGAATCCTTTACGGAAGAAGGAGAGTACCAGAGCCTGCCTGGCGCTGGCGATTCCCTGGAAGACCGCGATCAGCATGAATTCGATATTTATAAACGGCAATGCAATACAGCGAAGTCTCGTGAATGCCGCGCCGTAAGTAATGGTTTCCGGATCCGCAATAAAGAAGCGGACAATGAGGGGCGCTCCAAGCTCGATCAGGACAAAGAAGGCTGCCGAGAGGATCAGCCCCAGCCGGATCGAGAAGGATACGGTATCATTCATCCGCTTCCGGTTTCCGGAGGCATAGTTGTAAGCGATCAGCGGCAGCACACCGCTGGAGATGCCCTGCACCACCTGGAACGGGATGATCTCGATCTTCTGCGCAATGCCGAGTCCGGAGATCGCGCTGTCTGCGTACCCGTTCATAAAACGTATCATCACGCTGTTGGAGACAGATGCCAGAAGGATCTGCAGGGCAGCCGGCGTACCGATGGAAAGGATGTCTTTCACGCTGCCCGCAGAGACCTTTTGCGGAAGTATCGTCAGCTTTACGGCAGAGTCCTTTCTGTTTCTGACCACATGCTGCAGTAGGTACAGCATGGATACCGTATTCGACAGGCAGGTCGCCAGTGCAGCACCGGCCACGTTCATATGCATGGTAAAGATGAAGATCGGGTCCAGGATGATATTCAGGATCCCTCCGACAGACATCCCGATGCTGGCGATCTTTGCCTTGCCCTGCGCTCGGACGATGTTCGCAAGAACCAGATTCAGCACTGTGGGCAGTCCTCCGATCACGACCGTCCAGAAGAGATACTTTCTGGCAAAGTCCAGTGTCTGTCCGGAGCTTCCAAGAATGCTGAGCATCTGTCTGCCAAAGATCCATACCGCCAGGGAGTAAAACAGGATCACAGTTCCGGAAGCCCAGAGGGCGAATGTTCCAACCTTTCCCGCCTCTTCTTCCTTTCCGCTTCCTAAAAGTCTTGAGATCAGGCTTCCGCCGCCGATGCCGAAGAGATTGGCAAAGGCCGACAGCAGCATGAAGATCGGATAGGAAACCGTGACGGCCGCCACCTGCAGCGTATCGCCGGTCTGTCCGATGAACCAGGTATCCGCGAGGTTGTAGATCAGGACGATCAGCTGGCTGATCACTGTAGGAACTGCCAGTGTGAAGACAGCCTTCGGAACCGGCAGCTGTTCAAATATCTGTTTTTCTTTTGTCTGTTCCATGTACCGGCTCCTTCACCTTTGTCCTTCTTATCAATGGATCTTCACACTGTTGATCATCTTTGTGTACTGTGGATCTGCATTACATCCGAAGAAGGTCTGTCCGCCATCCAGTGCTGCGATCTCGTCCATGTCCTCTTTCGTGAGTCTGAAATCAAATACATCGATGTTCTGCGCGATCCGTTCTTCATGGGTAGACTTCGGGATCAAGACGACACCCCGGTCGATGTTCCAGCGGAGGATCACCTGTGCAGCGCTCTTACCGTACTTCTCACCGATCTTTGCGAGGACTTCGTTTTTGAAAATATTCTGCTTGCCTTCCGCGAAGGGAGCCCAGGCTTCCATCTGGACGCCGTATTCCCGGCAGATTTCCCTGGCTTCTTCCTGCTGGAAGAATGGATGGCATTCGATCTGGTTGACTGCGGGGCGGATCCGGTTATTCATGATGAGATCTACCAGGCGATCACTGCCGAAGTTTGAAACGCCGATCGCACGGATTCGGCCCTGGTCATAGAGTTCTTCCATCGCTCTCCAGGCACCATAGTAGTCTCCGAACGGACGGTGGATCAGGTAGAGGTCCAGGTAAACAAGTCCCAGACGATCAAGCGATGCGGCAAAGGCTGCCTTTGTTTTTTCATATCCGGCATCCTGCACCCAGAGCTTTGTAGTGATAAAGAGTTCTTCTCTTGGAACATCACACTTACGGATCGCAGCACCGACAGCTTCTTCATTTCCATAGACCGCCGCTGTATCGATCAGGCGGTACCCGTGGCGAATCGCGGTCAGGACGCTCTCCTCACATACCTTTGGGTCCGCCACCTGAAATACGCCAAAGCCAAGCACCGGCATCTTTATTCCATTGTTGATTGTCCTGTATTCCATCATGATCTCCTCTTCCGGTTTTCTGTTCTTACATGTCTCATTTTAATTGGATTTCCATTGCTTCGGAAGTATGGATATGTTATTATGGTGCCAAGTTAAAACTTTACACAGGAGGTCTTCCATGTATAATCGCCAGCTGGATACCTTTATCAAAACCGCAGACCTGGGTTCCTTTGGCAAAGCCGGAGAAGCCCTGTACATCTCTTCTACCGCCGTGATCCAACAGATCAATCTGCTTGAGAATCTCTGCGGATTTAAGCTTTTTGTGAGATCCAACCACGGTGTAAAGCTCACCCCTGCAGGCAGATCCCTGTATGAAGATGCAAAAACACTGATTCATTTCTCAGAGGATGCCATTCAGAAGGCCAGGCTTCTTGCGGAAAGCTCCGAATCCACGCTGCGGATCGGCACGAGTCTCCTCTATAAATGCAGGATGCTGCCGGATTTGTGGCCGAAAGTAAACGAAATACAGCCGGACCTCAAAATCGAGATCCGGCCGATGAAAGAATATGAAAACCGTACGACGGTCTTTTCCCGCCTTGGTCTGGATTTTGATCTGTTTGAAGGAATCTATGCAAGTGCCTGGGAAGGCTCCTGTCGGTTTCTGGAGCTTGCACGTACATCTGTCTGCTGCGGTGTCTCCCGTAATCACCGCCTGGCGAAGGCATCGAGGCTTTCCATGCAGGACATAAGAGGAGAGGTACTGGTGATGCCCATTAAAGGGGTCTCTGTGGAATTGGATACATTCCGGGAGGAGATCTCCCGGAATTATCCTTCGACCAGAATCATTGACTCTGATTATTACGGTGTTGATACATTTGCTCTGTGCGAGATGAACTCCTACATCCTGATCACACAGCCTGTCTACGAAGACATCCACCCCAATCTTATTACGATTCCGCTGCAGACAGACGTTTCCATGCCCTATGGTCTCGTCTATGCAAAGGAACCGACAGCAGCTGCGACTAAATTTATCCATGCTGTTCAGAAGATTGTGAAGTAAGATTAAGGGTCTGCAGGAGCAGACAAGCCACTCTCAGCAGACCCTTAATATATGACTCCAGAAAGCAACAAGGTAACTCTTCCCTTTCTAAGGTATGTTTGAGAAGAAATCTTGAAGTTAGACGCATGCAACTAATGGTACGTATGCTGAATTTTGCCATTTCAGGCTCTCCTTTCCAGGCGCAGACCATCTGCCCTGATTCAGGAGACCCCCTCGCCCAACGTAAGCAGTGTTCTACGCCATAAAAATTGTTACGTTGGGCATATATAGTGAGCCGGTCATGAAGCAGTTTACCCATTTTACGGGACAGCTATTCCATATCCCGGCAAGCACCCATTGTATGAGATAAAAAACGCCATCTGCCGCAGGAATTCACCTGTTGCAGATGGCATCTTCTCCATCATCATTAATATACAATTTTTCCCAAGAATAGCATCCGACTTTTGGTTTAGTATGCTATCCGATCCACCACTCCGGCGTCAGTTCCCCGAGTGCCACCACTTTATCCTGTTCATAATCCAGCATGATTTCGATGTCTTTGTATGTCGTCGGCATCAGCTGTACCATCAGCTCCCGACAAGCCCCGCAGGGAGCGCCGGTCTTGCCGTTTGACATAACAGCCAGCACCGGGTGCACCTAAAAATTTAGGGTATTTTTCACATTCAAAACTACAGAGGAGAGCAGAATCACGCTCACCCCTGTAGGTATCCTGACC
>JAFVGK010000097.1 GCA_017475035.1 Blautia sp. | reverse complement strand
GATATGCCAAGCTGTCTTAGGTGTCAAGGGCCGCGAAGCGGTGCATTTACCCTTGACACCTAAGACAGCTTGGCATAGCCTCCAGGCAAGGGGATGGAATATCGGTTAGGCCATGCTACCCATACGTTTTGTGACAGACCCTTCCTTATTGAAGCGGAAGGAAACGAAGACAGAATACCAGATGCCATGTTGACAGAAGATATAGAAATAAGGTCAACAATGGGGGAAGCGCTCCCTTTGCAGACAGATACAGACGAAGCAAAAGAGCTGGGGAATTACGCATTTCAAAAAGGCCAAAGATGTATTGCCGACAGCAATGAATATCCGGAGGATTACACAATTGGCCTGGCCTGGTATCAGATCGCGGCGAAATTAAATCAAGCGGAAGCGCAGTTTGAGCTGGGCAATATAGAATATCAAAACGGACTGAAGAATCCGGAGCATTATGAAGAGGCTTTAAGCTGGTTCAGGAAATCCGCAAATAACGGAAACACAGAAGCCCAATACTACCTTGGCCTGATGTTTTTAGAAGGAAAAGGCGGAGATGTTGATTACTCCAAGGCAGCGAAGTGGTTTAAGAAAGCCGCAAAAAAGGGAAACAAAAATGCGCAGTATTGGATGGGATACATCTGTGAAAATGGTCTGGGGACAGATGTGAATACGGAGGAAGCCCTCAAATGGTATCAAAAAGCAGCTGACCAGGGAGATCAGGATGCTGCCGCGGCCATGGAAAGGCTGAGCACAAGTACCGCCATGACCCCACAGGATCCTGAGGATTCTGATCTGAAGCCTGTGCTGATCAACGATGAGTTTGATCATGTCCCGGGAAACAAAGATGTGAAACGCACTGAAATACAACGCATTGTGATTCTGGATACGCTGAAGAACGTTCCGGAAGATGCCTGGGACATGTCAGAGGATCATAACGGTTCCGTAATGGGCTGGGTATCAAACGGTGTGTTGAAAATTGCCGGAGAAGGAGGCGTTTATGCGCCTGAAAATGCCTCCCGCCTGTTTGCCTTTTATACAAATGCGCAGTCCATGCATTTTGCGGATCATTTCCATACAGAAGATACAAACGATATGGATTATATGTTTTTCAAATGTCAATCTATGCTGAATCTGGATCTGACAGGTTTTGATACCTCGAACGTTACTACCATGCAGTGTATGTTTGCTGAATGTATTGCTTTGAAAAATCTGGACCTCTCCGGCTGGAAGACAAAAAAACTCGAAAATTTATTTCAGATGTTTGCTGCCTGTATCAGTCTGGAGAGCCTGGATCTTTCTTCCTTTGATACAAGGAATCTGCACAACGGCAGCCGTATGTTCAGAGAATGTACGAATCTGCAGACCATCTATGTCGGAGATGATTTTGTATTCTGGGGAAGTACGGACAAAAGTATTTATTCTTCTCTGAACAACAAAGAGGAATTTTTTCTTCATTGTCCCGCGAGAGTGATGACTCCTGACGGGAAAGCATATTCGCAGTATGAGTGGCTTCAGAGTGCTGCCGCCTTGAATGGACTTCGAAGAGGAAGCGCCGGGCTGGCCGCAGCTGCCCTTCAACGCTTCCTGATTGAAATGGGATTTCTGAAAGATACGGCAGACGGCCAGTTTGGAGTCAATACAGAGAAAGCGTTGATGAGTTTTCAGGAGGCAGCCGGTCTGACAAAAACAGGCGAGCTGGACTATGACACGTTAAAGGCTTTGCATAAAATGTTGAGCAACGTCAGATTGAAATTGTATTACGCTCAAAAAGCAGCCTTGATGAAAAAGCTTCCCCGGAATTCAGGTACTTAAAACCTTTGAATACCAGAAACTGCCTGGCCGGAATTATATCCGGCCAGGCAGTTTCGTTTTTAATGGCAGGGGCGCCGAAAGGAATCTTGTCACCTGAAGGCGACCGGCGCCCCGCCGGGGGGAAAGGGTACGGCTTCGCCTTCCTCTACCCTATTAAACCCATCCTGAAGGACGCCTTTGGTGTATCACCGGCATACAGCAGCCTGCAGTCACCTGGAATCCGTTTTCTATGCCTCTCCTATTCTAATCTGCTCAGCGCCGCTTTTGCCTCTCCAAAACCCTGATCTGCCGCAAGATGATACCACTTTTTCGCTTCTTCAATGTCCTTCCCTACACCATAGCCAGACTCGTACATAAATCCAAGATGATACTGACCTGCAGCATTTCCCTGATCTGCCGCTTTGCGGTACCAATTTACTGCTTCTTTATAATTTTTCTCTACTCCATCTCCGTTTTGATACATCACTCCCAGATTATTCTGGCAGCCTGCATTTCCCTGGTCCGCCGCTTTGCGGTACCATTTCACTGCCTCTGAGAAATCCTTTGTCACTCCATATCCGCTGTAATACATGGTTCCCAGATTTTTCTGGGCGGCTGCGTCCCCCTGGTCCGCTGCTTTTCTGTACCAGGATACCGCTTCTCTATAATTCTGATTTATTCCATATCCGTTCTGGTACATCCATCCCAGATTATTCTGAGCGATTGCATTCCCCTGATCCGCAGCTTTCCGGTACCACTTGACTGCCTCTGTGTAATTTATATCTACTCCAAATCCATTATAATACATCCATCCCAGATTTTTCTGGCCTTCTGCATTTTCCTGTGCCGCTGCTTTTCGATACCAGTTCAAAGCTTCTGAATAATCTTTTCCTACTCCATATCCGTTTTCATACATAACACCTATCGTATTTTTCGCTGAAGCCCATTCCATCTTCGCAGCGACGAGAAACCATTCCATTGCCTTTTCATAGGAATTTTCATTATAAAGAGCATCGCCTTTCTCATAAGCATACTGACCAAGCTGGTCTGATTGTGCAGACCGTGTCGGATGCAGAGGAAAATCCTTAAAGTAAGCATCATTTCCTTTCTTTCCCCCGGCTTCCCTGACCTTTTTCCTCTTCCCCTCACGCGAAAGCATAACCACAAGGGTATGCGCGGAATCTGTCATGGCATACACGGATGCGGAAATCACCTGATCGGACGGAATCTTGTGCCATAAATCTGTCCTTATTCCGGTCCAGTTTTCAAAGCTATCAAAGGATTCCGGTAAGATATCCAGGATATCCCCCTCGGAAAAACTGACTCCGAAAAAGTCCCCGGTTCTCTCTACAGAGTATTCCTGCAGATCCCCTATCATCTGGTCTTCCGCGGCAAGAACTGCAAAGGTATATTTTATCCCATCCCTGGTATGAAATAAGGCAGGAAAGCCATCCATAATCTCTACCGAATAATCATCTGTATTTGTATTACAAATATACTCAAAGCAATTCCCATGGACGAGGATTCCTTCATCAACCAATTCCATTTCTGCTGAATAAGCCGGCACGGTGCAGGAAAATAATAAAAGAAGAAGGATAAAAAATACTCTTTTCATATTATGCCTCTTTTTGCTGAAAAACGGACATGCATTTAGTAAAGTTTTCTTTGTCTGTCACTATTATTCTGATTGCCTCGACTGAATCCTGATTTTATGAATTGCTTCGCGACAGAGCCGCTTTCGCGATACTACTGCCACTCGGAATCCGTTCATTCTGCGCAGTTAAATCTGCAACCTTTGCATTTCCCTTATTAATCATCACTCAATACTTTACGCAATGCTTTTAAGGTTTCGTAATCCAGTTCGCCCGTTGTCTCCAAGTCAGCTGACTCTTGATAGCGCAACATTGCCTTTTCTGTTTCCTCTCCAAAGGTTCCATCTGCAGATCCCTCCATACAGCCCAGCTCTGTCAGCAGCTTCTGAAGCGCTGTCACAGCCAGTCCTGTATTGCCGCGGCGCAGTCCCTCCAAAGCAATTGCGCTCTGACGCCATTCATCCTGCGTATAGGCCTTCCCGTCCGGAGTATAAAGGACTGCCGGGCAGCGAGGAAAAATTTCGTCAGATGTAAAAGATCTAAAATCAGTAGCACCCCATATTACAAAATTTTCTCCCACGTATATTGACTGCAGATTATTACACGCTTCGAAAACATCGTTAGCGTCAGACACAGTTCTGGTATCAAAAGAAGACAGATCTAAAGTTTCAAGGTTCGTGCAATAAGCAAATAATCGAAACATCCGCTCCACTTTTGTCGTGTTCCACCCGGAAATATTCAGGCTTTTCAAAGCATTACATTCACAGAACATACACTCTATATTCGTAACATTTGAAGTATCAAATCCTGACACATCCAAAGTCAGAAGTGATTTACATCGGAAAAACATCAGATCCATTTGTGTTGTATCTTCTGTATGGAAACAATCTCCAAAATCAATCGATTGTACATTGTTATAGTCTGAAAACAGCCACGAGGCTGATTCCGGTGCGAAAACGCCTCCTTCTCCGGCAATCGTCAACATATCATCTGTTACCCAGGCCATGACAGAGCTATTGTGATCCTTCGACATGTCCCAGGCATGATCCGGTACATCCTGTAATGTATCCCGAACTACAATACGCTGAATCTCAGACCGCATCACTTCCTTATTTCCCGGAACATGATCGCCGGATTCTTTCAGCAGCACAGGTTTCAAATTGGAATCTATACGTGTGAGAGCTTCCTTCGCACTTTCATTTCCTTGTTCAGCTGAAAGTGTATACCACTTTTTCGCTTCTTCTATGTCTTTCTCTACACCAAAACCGTTCTCATACATAATTCCAAGACGATACTGACCGTGTGCAAGTCCCTGTTCCGCCGCTTTCCGGTACCACTTTACTGCTTCTGTATAATCTTTTTCGATTCCTAATCCATTCTGATACAACCATCCCATATTACTCTGGGCAATTGCACTTCCCTGTACCGCTGCTTTACGGTACCACTTTTCTGCCTCGGTATAATTTTTTTCTACTCCATATCCATTAAGATACATCCATCCCATATTTTTCTGGCAGCCTGCAAGTCCCTGATCCGCACCTTTACGATACCATCTCACTGCTTCTGTATAATCTTTTTCTACTCCATACCCGTTATAATACATGTTTCCCAGATTTTTCTGAGCGTCTGCATGTCCCTGGTCCGCCGCTTTACGATACCACTTCACAGCTTCTGTATAATCTTTTTCTACTCCATATCCATTCTGATACATAGATCCTATATAGTTTTGTGCAGAAGCCTGCTCTATTTTCGCAGAAAGGAGAAACCATTCCATCGCTTTTTCATAAGCTTCCTCATTATTCATATTATATAAGGCTTCACCTTTCTCAACTGTATACTGCCCAAATTGATCCGACTCTGCAGACGGATGAAAAACTTCTTCTACTGTTGGATAAAGAGAAAAGTCCTGAAAATACGCATCGTTTTTTCTCTTGCCAGCATCTTTAATCTTTTCCCTCTCTCCCTCACGTGAAAGCATAACCACAATCGTATGTGTGGAATCTGTCATGGCATACACGGATGCGGAAATCACCTGATCAGACGACATCTTATGCCATATGTTTGTCTTTATCCCGGCCCATTTTTCAAAATTTCCAAATGATTCCGGTAAGATATCCAGAATATCCTCCTCAGAAAAACTGACTCCGAAAAAGTCCTCGGCCTTCTTCACAGAATATTCCTGCAGGTTCCCTATCATCTGATCTTCCGATGCAAGAATTGCGAAGGTATGCTTTATTTCATCTTCTGTATGCATTAAAACAGGATAGGTATCCACAATTTCCACTGAAAAATTATCTGTATTGCAAATGTACTCAAAGCAATTCCCATGGACAAGAATTCCTTCATCTACCAGTTCCATTTCTGCTGAATAGACCGGCATGGTCATGGAAATGATTACAAGCAGAAAGATAAGGAAGATTTTTTTCATATTTTACCTCTTACAAGAAATCATCAACGGTGGAGCATCCTTTGGCGGGAATCTGTCAGAATTTGTTCCACAGGCTCTTCAGCTTCTTTCACTTCACTTATTTAGCCAATCCCTCTTTCCTGCAGATCCTCCAGATTCTTCTGCGCATCTTCATTTCCCTGATCAGCTGCTGCCTGAAACCACTTTGCAGCTTCCGCAAAATCCACAGCAACTCCCAACCCGTCCCGATACATGACGCCCAGCTCATTCCGTCCCACCTTGTTATTGTTTTCCGCTGATTTCCGGTACCATTTTAAAGCTGCTTCAAGGTCAACCGGTACTCCCTGGCCATCTCTGTAAATATCTCCCAGCAGCTTCTGTGCCCCGGAGCTTTCCTTTTCAGCAGCAAGTTCCAGAAAAGAGATTGCCTTCGTATAATCTTTCGGTTCATAAAAATAATACAATGATCCAAGGTGAAACAGCGCATTCACATTGCCCTGTCCTGCAGCCTCTGAATACCATTTTTCAGCCTTTTCCCGGTCTTTCGGTACTCCATTTCCAAAAGAATACATTTCTCCCAAAGCATTCTGTGCTTCGTCATTTCCGGCTTCCGCAGCCAACTGAAGCCATTTCGCGGCCGTTTCATAATTTTTTTCAACGTACATTCCAAACCGATACATATAACCAAGCTGGTACTGTGCCTGTGCGTTTCCTTTGTCCGCGGCTTTTGACAGCCATTTTACGGCATTTTGAGAATACGTCTTTTTATCATCTGCAGAGGCCGCCAAAAAGTAGCAGGTATATCCGGCCTTATACTCCGCTTCCGTAAGATTCAGAGAAGCCGAATACAAATACCATTTTAAAGCAGTCTGATAATCCTTCTTCTCATTAAAACATGTTTCCCCTTGCTGATATGTATATTCTGCAAGTTCCTGTACTTTTTCAGTCTCCTCTTCCTTTTCCGGTTCATCATCCGGAACAGGTCTGCAATTGTAAAGAACATCAGCCAATGCAGCCATCATGTCCTCATCCTTGTATTTAAATTCTTCGGAATTCCCCTCCGCTTTCAAAACGGCAGCCACAGTATGGGAAAAATCTGTGGCTCCGTATACTTTATAATAAACCGTTTTCCCGTCTGTAATAGCCTGAATCAGCCCGGATATGCCAATCCAGTCTTCAAAGTTCGGCAAAGTTTCCGGAAGAATCTGCGAAAAATCTGCTTCATCGATATCGTCTGCCTCTTCCTTTATGACCTCTGTCAAATATTGCAGAAGAGACCCCTCCGCTTTATCTTCGGATGCCAAAATCAAAAAGGAATACTTCGCTCCATCCTTTACACAGAAAATTTCCGGAAACGTGTGATCCATCGTCGCTTCAAACTCATTAAAATTCCAGGAATACTCGAGATTGTTGCAGCGAACCACGATCCTGTCCTCTGCCAGACTCATATCGTAGGGTTCCTCTGTTTCCTGTGCTTCCGCCTCAAAAAAAGATCCGTGCAGTTGTCCCAAAAGAAAGAATAAACAAATAAAAGCGAGAAAACGTCTCATTCTTCTTTTCTCCTTTGCTTTCCGGTTATGATCGGAGTCAGACGGCGAATGATTATGCTAAAGGGAGCAGATCTCATCCGATTCCGGGAAATTTTGCTTCCCCAAGCATGATGAATTTTTCCTCTGTCCAGACCGCATCCGTCTCTGACCCGTTTTTCGGTATCACGCCAACCCGGATAGTGTACTGTATTCCCGGAGTATAGTCGCCCCACGACAACACAACGCTCGTGTCTTCACCCTCTTTGCTGTAGATTGTATCCCCTGTCTTTTCATTCAGGATCTCAACGATATACCGTTCCACTTCACCGTCCGCATGCCAATTGACACGGATATCTCCGCCTACAAGACCCGTGCTGTCATTTTCCCCTTCCGAGATCATCCCGTCTTTTTTTATGACTATTGCAGGCTCACCTTTGCTGCTTCTTCTCTGTAATACAATCTCAGCAGCCGTTACCTCTCCAATTGTTGCAGCAGTTACCGGTGTCGGGGCAGCTGTCGGCTCCACTGCCGACTTGTTTTCTTCCCCGCCGGCATTCCCGTTTGATTTCCCGAGTAAAAGAAACTTTTCTTCTGTCCATACCGTATCGGCTTCCGTCCCGGATTTCGGAACCGCGCCAACCTTGATCCTGTATTGTGTGCCTGTGCTGTATTCTCCCGGCAGGAATTCCGCCATTGTCTGCGGTCCAGTTTTACTGTAAAGCGTATCGCCCGTCTTTTCAGCTACGATTTCTACCGAGTATTCCTCAACGTCACCATCTGCGGTCCAGCTGATCCGGATCTCTCCTGACTCCAGACCGGCCTCATCGAATTCACCTTCCTTGATCTGGTCACCTTGTGAGGTTACGAACATCGGTTCTTCGGTCTTGCTTTTTCTCTGCAAAATAATCTCAGGTGCTGTAATCTGTGAAGGAGCGGGGGTTTCCGTGACAACCGGATCCGGTAGATATGGCCATACCCCAAATCCCTCCTCTGTCCAGACAGCATCCTCCAATGTGCCGTTTTCGGGAATGGCGCCTGCCCGAATCCTATAAGAACCGACTCCCATATATACCTCGTTATCGGGATTTCCTTCCTCTCCGGGCTGAAACCTCCAATTAAATATTTCGCTCGTCTGACTGTTTTCCTTGCTGTAAATCTTCTCACCATTTAGTTCATCGGTGATTTCTACATAATACGCAGCCACTTTGCCCTCTGCCTTCCAGCCGATCCGTATTTCTCCCCACGCCAGGGTTTCATCAAATTCTATTTCATTTATATTGCCATTCTTCTCATAACTAATTGTATGTTCTCCCGTCACCCCTGATCTTTGTAACGTAATGACCGGTTCTGAAACCACAGCAATCACCGGTGCTGTCGTCGGAACAGGAGTCGGCGTTGAAGTTGGTTCGGGCGTTGCTGTAGGAGTCTGTGTAGCTGTTGGTTTCGGCGTCGCTGTCGGAGACGGCGTATCCGTGGGTTTCAGCGTTGCTGTTGGAGACGGCGTATCCGTGGGTTTCGGCGTTGCTGTTGGAGATGATGCTGCTGTCACTTCCGGCGCAGTTGCCGGAGATGAGTCAGCTGTCGATTCCGGCTTTTCTGTCGGAGACGGTGAAGATGCCTCAATCGGCATCGCCATGGATGTCACGGCCGGCGTTGCTGTCGGGATCGACGTTGGCATCGGTTCTTTTCCTCTGTTATGCAGTAAAAAAGCCGCGGTGCCTCCCAGCAGTACAATACCGATGATCACAGGCAGGACAATAGGATTCGGACCCGGAACAGGCTCAGCTTTTTCAAACGCCGCAAGAAGAGCTTCCATCGATGGATATCGGTCCGCGCTTTTCAACGACATTCCTTTGAGCATCACCTTCTCAACAGCCCCCGGCATCCTGCATCCAAGCTCTGAAGGTGTTTTCAGCGGTGCGCCGGCATATTGCCGGACATCCGCCTCCTCCGGCACTTCTCCTGTCACAAGATAATACATCGTGGCACACAATGCATACTCGTCTCCTCTGCCATCCTGCTTCTGATTGCTCCTGTACTGTTCCGGAGGAGAAAACCCCGGGCGATGTGTCATCGTCACTCCGTTCTGTTCTGTTCTGGCAGCGCCGAAATCCAGCAGAATCGGATTTCCGCTTTTTCTGTTGATCATGATATTGTCCGGACTTACATCTCTGTGGATATACCCATTTTCATGAATAATGCTAAGCGACCGCATAATCGGCTTCAGTATTTCCAGCGCCTGCTGCCAGCCCATCCTTCCCTGTGCCCCTACAAGCTTTGCCAGTGTCGTGCCGTCCACATACTCCATTACGATATAAACTGTTTCGTTTTCTTCAAAGGTATTATAAACCTGCACGATATTCGGAATATGCTCCAGGTTTGCGATCGTCTGGGCCTCTGCGAATGCTCCCTTTTTTCCTTTTTCAAATTCTTCCCGGCTCTCAGAAAACGGGCGCACCGTAACCGTATCGTCAGAACGGTAAACCTGGGCGGCGGGAAAAAACTCCTTAATGGCAATCCGTCTGTGCAGAAACAGATCGAACCCGATATACGTGATTCCAAAGCCTCCCCGTCCCAGGGTGCGTCCTACCAGATATTGTCCCTTCAGCACGGTCTGCTCCAGCCTTCTCTCGCCATTTACACGATTATGGTTATCCCAGCCGCAATGAGGGCAGACTGCGTCAGGCGCCTCGATCGGCTCCATACACCAAAAACATCTTTCTTTCCAAGCCTGTTCAGACATCTTTTTCTCCTATTCCATCCTTTGTTCAGCTTTGTGATGTAAGAACCCATCCAAAAAACATCTAAAAAAGCCTATCCCGCTTTACAGATCGGAACAGGCTTTTTTACCGGATTATGGCGCAGGCAGCCCAAACCATTTTTCCATGGCATTTACCGCATGCTCCGCCTTTTTTCTTAAGCCAGGATTTGCCAGGATACTCTCAGTGTTGTCCTGCCGATCCGCAGCAGCGACTGCTGATGAACCTCGGTCGGGCCTTCAATTTTCACGCCGTCCACCCATGTACCGTTCTGGCTGAAATCAACCACATACATTCTGTTATTTTTATACTGAAATACCAGATGCTTACGCGAAATCTTTGCATCATCGTCAATGATCAGTACCGAATTAGGGCTTTGCCGTCCGACACTCAGCTCTCCATCTGTCAGTTCTGCGGTATACGGCTCATGACTGCTTCCCTCTTTTGTCAAAACCAGGAGAACGCCTTTCTTCCTTGGGGCAACAGGCGGCTCAAGATCAACCTCCGTCTTTATTCCCTCACTGATGGGCGTTGGCTGGTTCGGCGGGCCATTCTGTGCCGATGTTTTATCTCCAGCTACATCCTTGGGTTTTCTTCGCAAAACAAGGACGATGATCAGCACAAGCAATAAAAGCAGCCCCGCAAGTCCTGCTATTAAAATCACCGGATTGTCAAGAAGCCAATCAATCCAATTATCAGGTATCGGTGTCGGTGTCGGTAACGGCGTCAAAGGAATTTCTGTTGTTTCTTCTGTTGCTTCTTCTGTCGTAGCTTCCGTGTACACCTCGGTAATCCCTACGGTAAACGGCGCTACGGTAACGCCTTCACCCAGATTGTTCAGAATACGCTTTATTGCTTTTTCCGTCAGAGCGTAGGATCTTTTTGCTCCGTTCCACTCCAGTGTCAGCATATTTCCGGCGATTCCTGCTTCCACGGGATCTGCCGTCAAGGAATAAAAATGCTCCTCATTATTGAAAATCTGACTTTGGACTTTATTGGAATCCGAATCATAGGCTTCCTGAATCGCGGCTCCGCCACAGCTGGCCAGGGCAAGATTTCCAAATTCCTGCACCTGATCCTGTCCCGTATTATTGACATAAGCCACCGTATATACCGTGACATCCCCGTCATCGATCAGACGCAGGATCTCCGTAAGGTTTCTGTTGACCTGGCTTTTCATTTCACCATTCGATATGATTACCAGGACAGTGTGATCCTTTACCTTCGCGCTGTTCAGAAATTCAAGAGCGGCAGCGATTGTATCAAACAAATTTGTAACTTTGTCGTTCAGCACCGCGATATTTTTGTAATCCTGGTTGATTCTGTCAGACAGATTCCGCTTGCTCAACAGTTCGATATTTCCGCCGGTATCTCCCGTCTTGATGATCTGACCCTCATCGTTTTCATCCATATGCTCGACCAGGGTCCGGATCGTTTCAATAATCGGTTCCCGCCCTGTATTTGTCCCTACACAGGACGTATCTACCAAAAACAGCCACGTCGTATTTCCGGCATAAGGCTCCACCGTCTTTACGGGAATATCCCCTGTCTCAAAGCTCAGTGAAATATCTTTCTCTTTTAAATTGTCCGCCGCGCTGTAAATCAGCATATTGACCTGGCCGTTTTTCTTCACGGTTACCTTCTGGATATCCAGCTTTTGGGAATCCGCTTCAATCGTCCAGGACGTTTCCTGCTGCGCGGCTGCAACCGTCGCCGCTCCTGCGAATAAAGACAACGCAGTCAGCAGGCACAGCAATTGCCTGAGATGCTTCATACCTGTCTGCCCCTTTCCAATCATCGAAAAACAATCCTGCCTTCAGGATCGAATCCCATATCAGTCTGCACAATTTCCGGACTCTCTGCCCGAAAGCAGCGTCCGAAAATCAGTAATAAACCGGCAATGTCTGCTTTGTTTTTCGTCCGGTTTTCTATTCTTCCATAAATATATACTCATCATTCCCGACTTTCAGTCGGTCGCCTGCTTTCAGCCTGGAAGAAAGCACCCCTGCCTGCAGTCTTTTGTCATTCACAAAGGTTCCGTTGCGCGAATCCATATCCACGACATGCCATCCATCCTTCATCCGACGTATGGCACAATGATGTCTGCTGACGGTAGTTTCTTCATCCGGATATTTCAATGTCATATCCTGTCCTCGTCCAACCGTTTTCATCCCATCCAAAATAAGCTCCAGTCCGGCCATGGTACCCTTTACACACCGGAGTCTGGGCAGGGTTTCCCTAATGCCTGTAAATTCTGAAGCCGTCCCGCTTCTTGAGACATAGGAGCTGTCCGGCCTCGACATAACCAGGGAATCCAGAAAGCCTTCTCCTTTTATGGATCTGTTGATTTCATCCGCAAGAGCTAAGGGTATAATATGGCGAAGGATCAGATAAACAAGCGCTTTTTTTCTGTCAAGCTCCGGCAGCATACAGCCTGCCAAAAACTCTCCTAATGTACACCCTCTCGCCATCAGGATCAGTCCGTTCATCAGAAACGAAAAAGCCGTACCGATCGCCACCCCCACGCCCGGTCCCGACAATATGGAGATGATTACTGTCGGCAGGATCCAGCAGATGCCCCAATCCAGAAGCAATGCCAGGAAATGAGCGAAGGATGAATTCGGTTTTTCTGAGTAGGTTTCTGAGTTTTCCAGGTCACTGACGATGGAGGATTCCGAAAATACGGCTTCCGGGAAATTATCTATTTCTTTCCGCGCCTGGTCTGCTTCAGACTCTATTGACGGATTCCTGACCCCGGGAAAATCAAGCGCTTTTTCCCATTCTTTCTTAAACTCTGCCATCCCCCGAATACGATCCTGCGGCAAAAGGGCAAGTCCCTTTAACAGGAAGCTTTCCATTGCCTTTGATAAGGAAGGGTTAAGGGAGCGCGGTTTTATCAGCGCGTCATTTTCCACTGTTCCCCTCTCTGCAGCGGGTCTGGGCACAGTACCGGTCACAGCATAATACACTGTCGCTGTCATGGCATAGACGTCGGACCAGGTTCCCTGATATTTTGAATCCCAGGACTGTTCCATGGGAGAATAACCGTTTTTCTTTACTCTTGGAAATGTATGAGTAAAATCCCGCTGTGCCGAGAAAGCCGCCCCAAAATCTATCAAACAGGGGGAAATCCCCTCTTTCGTTTCACGGAGAAAAATATTATCCGGGCTGATATCACGATGCAAAGCCTTGTTCCGATGAAGATAAATCAGCGCATCCATCACCGGCAGGAATAGATCATAAGCTTCATAGGCATCAATCGGGGCGCGCTCTCTCAGATAATCAGCGAGATCCCGTCCCTTCATCAATTCCATCCCATAGTACGCTGTCTTGTTTTCCTCCAGCGAAAACTTTACGCTTACGATATTTTCATGATGCAGCGAAGCAAGAAGGCGGGCTTCCCGGCAAAAGCTCCTCAGGCACTTATCGTAAAGCTGCCGTTTATCCTCATTCACGTCCGGTTCAAGCCCTGTGCGTCCTGTTATCATGGAAACCGGCAGAAATTCCTTGAGCGCGACTTCACCGTACATCTCGTCGCGAGCCTGATAGGTCGTTCCAAAGCCGCCGCTTCCCAAAACCTTTTCGATTACGATCTTTCCGTCATCCAGTCTCGCGCCAGGCTTCAGCGCAAAGGGATTGTCTTTCATTCGATTCCTTTCTCTGTCTGGGACCAGCTGAATTTCTCGCCGCAAAGAGGTACAAATAAGAGCTCGCAGATAATCTCGGCGCTGCCATCCTTTTCCCATGCCAGCTGGATACGGTCAAACGCCTCAAGGGCACGGGTACCAATCACCGGCTCACGGTTTACATAGGGAAGACAGCTGCCGCCGCCATGGCTCACATAATATCTGTTATTCATCGGATCAAAATAGATGCTGATCACGGCTGAGCGGTCAATATGGCCGTCCGTCAGGCGAATGTCCATGTCCTCGCCCCGTCCGACTTTGTTTTCCCCGCTGTGCAGGCGGAAATCAACTCCCCTGCATTCGCCGGTGATACCGACCAGCCAGCCCATGATCATTCTGGTCTTATGCGAAGGATTTTCATCTACCAACGTCACATTGCCGGCGTCATCCGCATAATCCGGTTCCGTCGGGATACCGGTATCCGCGGGAGCCTGTTTCCCTGCTTTAGCGGCGTCCGTATGTGGAACGGACTGCTCCGACGGAGGCATTGTAAATCCATAATCATTTGTATAGTTCACACGACCCTTGCCTGCCATAGTGTTTATTCCCCTTTCCTGTTATGAATGAAGGCTGAACGCCTGCTGTTTTGATCCGATGTACAGCTTCTGACCCCGATGCATGACTTTCGGTACGCCCGGTTCCAGTTTCACTTCGTCAATCCACGTGCCATAGGTGGATTTTTCATCCGTCACCATAACCGTTCCATTTTCAAACGTAATCGTACAGTGTTTTGCGCTGACGCCCTTGGCGCTGCCTGAAAAGACTATGTCACAGGATTGAGAGCTCCGCCCGATCATCATTTTTCTGGATAACGGATACTGTTTCCCGGCCAATTCACCGGCGTCACATACCAAAGTACGGCTGCCTCCCTTGCCGGTACCGGAACCGGATATTTTTTTACCTTTCTGAGGCTTACGATTCAGCACCAGCAGTATCATAGCAGCAAACGCTGCCAAAACAGCGATGATCATCGCAATCATAAGAATCCGTCGGTTTCTGATGTCCTTAACCGTCGTATAGGGTATTTTCTCCTCATCCAGAAAGCGGGCCACTTCATTTGAGGAAATCGCTCCAAATAGCGCCGCATTATTATTTTCATAAGAATCATGAATCCCCCACGTATTTACGCCCAGAATATATCCGTTTTTATCTACCAGCGGTCCGCCGGAGTTCCCTCCGCTGATATTCGCGTCATGAAAAATCTGTTCGCCTGCCGTAGCACCGTTTGGAGAAACCATTCCGGTTGTTCCCCTTGTTACATTCAGCGTCTTGCTGTCCGATAGAAGAAAATCACCGGTTCCACCTTTTAGATCAATCACGACCCCCGGGTAGCCATAGGTCCATACCTCTTCCGTATGTTCCCCCAGCACATCCGGATCAAAAGTCCGCAGGATTGCTGGTTTTCTCTCGTCCGTATATCCTTCAATATCGACAATCGCCAGGTCACAGCGATCGCTTATCGCAACAACATTACACGGGATATCCGCTGTGCTGTTTCCTATAATGATCGAAAGACGTATCGCCGGTTCACGTTCGCCCTTAACATCGGTTTCACAATATAAACAATGTTTGTTCGTCACAAAATACCGCACGGATTTGCCGGATTTACCCACCGCAAACGCAGAACCGATTTCACTTTTAAAATGACCAATGGCATACAACCTGACGACGCTGTCCCGGATCGCATCCTGGTTCGCGAATGCAGGCAGCACATAAAATACCGCCAAAATCAATGCCAAAACCACACTGCATATTCTTTTTTTCATTGACTCTTTCCTCCTTCTCCCAAAACAAAATTCTGTCCGTTGACTCAATATCTTCGGATGGCAATTTTGTTTCATTCATAATTCTGCAGTCATAACCCCACTATCACGACCGTAGCGTTATCCTGGTAAGGTTTCCGGTGATCCTCTACTGCCTGGATGATGGCCTGTGCTGCTTCCTGTGGCTCTTTGTTCAGCAAAGCGATCATCTCGTCATCCGTCAAGGTGCCGAAGACACCGTCCGACATGAGCAAAATGCGGTCTCCGGAGATCAGACGGATCGGATTTAAGGTCCGGTCGATCAGTTTCAGCCCATCCTTCCCGATATAGGAGGTGATCAGTCTTCGCTTACGCTCGTCTGCTTCTTCTTCGGTGAAATGAAGTGCCTGATATTCATCGCTTTCCCTCCCCAGGACATGTTCCCGGTTAAGCTGCAGCAATCCGCCCCCACGATAAAGGCAAATCCGGCTGTCACCGACAGATAGTGTGGACAGATAGCCATTCTCAATCAGCAAAGCCACCAAGGTGGTTCCGCAATGACTTCCCTCCCTGTTCAGGCGCAGAACCGCCTGCTGACCTTTTGACGTAAGCTCCAGCAGCTTCTGCTGTGCAGTCAATTCGGGCGAAAGGCTTCCAAAGGTCTCACTGAAGGTCAGCATCAGCGTGGTACTCGCCACCTCCCCGTTACTCATCCCTCCCACGCCGTCAGCCACGGCGGCAAGAAGCCCCTGTCTGGAGACGATTTCTGCATCCTTCCATGGGGAAATGCAATAGCTGTCCTCCTGATTTGATCTGGAGCCAACTGTCTGCGCGGCTCCTACCTGGAAACAGGATCTCACATACTCCCCTTTGTCATCCGAAGCCTCTGTCTCGGGGGAAACGGTTTGACCCTTTACATCTTCGTAAGCTTCCGTCTTTACCCCTTCCTTCAATTTCCGGCCTGACATGGTTCCGGAACCTCTGCTTTTCTTCTTTCTCGATGCCGAGATCAGTACCAGGATAATCAAAACCGCCGCAATAACCAGCCCGACCGCAAGAAAGATCCACCAGGATCCTGAACTGACCGCCCTGCCTGCTTCTTCCTTCATTCCTCTCCTCCTTCCTTTTCGAATCTTTCCAACTTATTACACTATATCTTTCCTGTCAGATTATAACGCACTCCTTTTTTGTGCTTCTTTTACTATAAGAACAATCACGCTGCAATTATCCTGGCGCGGCTGATCATGTTTCATTACGGCCTCTATCACATCTTCTGCTGCCTCACTTGCCGTCCGGGCAGGATCCGCCAAAATTTCCTCCAGCTCCGCTTCGCTTAACGTAGAGAAAACCCCATCGCTTATCAGAATCATCCGGTCTCCGCCGAGCAGCTGAAATGGTTCACAGTAATCTAACGGCAGTTCCTCTTCCATGGCCAGGTGATTGCTGAGCGCTTTCCGATAAACACTGCGTTCTGCTTCTTCCCGCAGGGTAAGGCCTAACGCTGCCCGCTCATCCAGAACGTGTCCCATCTGCTGTTCCCGGTTCAACTGGATCAGTCCTTTTCCCCTCAACAGGTACAGGCGGCTGTCTCCGGAGGAAACAAAAGCACATTTCCCATGATGAGCCAGCACAGCCGTGACAGTAGCGCCGCCTTCGATTCCCTCCTCCAGTCTCAGGTGCAGAGCTGCCTGCCTGGCTCTTTTATAAAAAGAAAGCAAGCGATCTAAAAGATCTTTATCAGGGGATTCTGCCTGGTATGCCTTCATCATTTCTTCCACAGCCAGTCCACTGAACCGTTCTCCTGCCTCCATACTGCTGATCCCGTCTGACAGAACAAGAAGCAGTCCGCGTTCTTTCAGAGAGCTTTTATCCGATCTCCCTATCGAATCCTGCTGTACGCTTCGCTTTCCGATATTCTGAGACATTCCTACCTGAAATATCATGTTATTTCCTCACAAACCGCTTCATAATCATTGAAAAAACTCTGATTGTCAATTTGTCAAAATAGCAATAGATAAGCATCTTTTGTTTTGGCAAAAATACAAAAAATACATGTGTTAAAACATTCTTTTTGTTTGAGTTTACCTTTTTTTCTATAAAAAGGCAAGTATAAATTGATCTTTTTCGGGTAGTCGGGTGAGTCACGGGGACAGGTTCCTTGACTCAATCCAATTGAGTCAAGGAACCTGTCCCCGTGACTCACAACTCAAAACGTTCTTGTCAGATCCTTCACCCAGATATATTTCTTATAGTGGAACATCACCCATGGGATTTTTCCCACTTCATCCAGGCAGGTGCAGGCATAGACAGCGAACACATGCCAGTGAAAAACAAACGCGCCGAGCAGAGCCAGAGGAATCGCCAGCCCCCACATGCACACGGCAAGGCTGTAGACATCAAACAATGTGTCTCCGCCGGAAGCAAAGATTCCATTAATAATGATGGTATTCACCACACGTCCGATCATATAGACTGCCATGATGACCATCATTCCCACAAAGTATTTCTGCGCTTTCGGAGTAAGCGTGATGAGACGCGTCACAATAGGAATGATCGACAGTACCACCAGCGTACCCGCAAATCCCAGCGCAAAGGAGAGCTTCATCAGCCTGTCTCCGTAGGCCTTTCCTCTTTTCAGGTCACCCGCTCCCAATTCATAACCCACCATAATTCCGCCGGCAGCGCTTACACCATTGCAGACACAGCACAACAGATCTCTGATAACCGCTGTGACGGAATTTGCCGCGGCTGCGTCGCTGCCCATATGGCCCATAATAGCCGTATAGGAAGTAAAGCCGACGCCCCAGAACAGAGAGGCTCCCAACAGAGGCAGGCAGCATTTCCTGAAATCCTTCGAAAGCAGCCGGTTCCTGTAAAAGAAGCGGGACGCTCTGGGATGAACATATCCCTTTTGAAAAGAGGTTATGAATGACCAGCATAATTCTATGGTCCTTGCCAGAAGCGTTGCCAAAGCAGCTCCCTTCGCTTCCATGGCAGGCACGCCAAAAAGGCCGAAAATAAAAACCGCATTCAGTACGATATTAATGACAACCGCGCTGGAGCTGATCCATGCGCATCTGGCTGCATGGTCGGTCACCTTCATCATGGTCAGATAGCACTGGGAAATCCCGGTCATCAGATAGGACCACCCGGCAATTCTAAGATACCCGATCCCGATCTCTGCCAGAATCGGTTCATTCGTAAAAATCAGCATTAAATATCGCGGAAAAAATTCACAGGCAATAAAAAACGCAATAGAAACCAGACCGCACAGCCGCAGGATCATCGAGAAAATATCCTCCAGCGTCCTGTGATCTCCTTTTCCCCAATATTGGGCGCCGAGGATCGATCCGGCGCCGGTTACTGACATGATAATCATATTCTGGATAAACTGGACCTGTGTCGCCAAAGAAACTGCCGTCATCTGATCCTGGGCGATATGTCCCAGCATCACTGCGTCTCCCGCCGCGACGGAGGCCAGCATCAGGCTCTGCAGAGAGATCGGGATTCCCAAGTGCAGCAGCTTCTGATAGAAAATTTCAGTCTCGTACTTCTTATCTTGCATCTGTATTCCTTTCCCTTCAATAGCCAAATTCTTTCAGAAGATCCAACGCCGCCCGATAAGCCTTTCCGGCAGACGCATTTCCCGTCTCCTGCCGCTGACAGATATCATTCTGGAGAGTTCTCATGGCATTGGCGATGCGCTCAGCTGCCACGTCATCCTCTTCAGCGATGTGCTCCAGTGCGGTAAAAACCCAGTAGTAAGAGTTTTTCCATCCTTCCGGATAAATCCCCCACAAGCCTTTTTCCGTTGCGTAACAGTGACCTTCAGCCGGTTTTTCTTCCACAAGTTCAGGCATTGCCGTGCCGGTACGGAATGGCTCGATAACCTCTGTCGTAAGCAGGGGGGCGTAAGGAACAAACACACTGTATCGGTTATCACCCATGGAGATCCATTCCAGGATACCGCCGCTGTTTTCATCACGGATCTGGAATAAGTGAGTTTCAAGACTTCTGTGTCTGCTGATCGGTGTTTCCATGAAAAGCTCCATCACATCACGCACATTCAGCTTTTTACCCGCCCTGATGCCGGTATATGGAAGAACTATGTTCCCGCCGGGATCGATATTGGATATTCTGAAATCCGAACCGTCAATATCCTCCGGCTTCATGTCTGATGGCCAGACCTTCCGGGAGGACAGATAATTCAATGCAGCCACAAGACGGGCACAGGCCGATTCAGGCGCATCCTCATAAGAGGCTGCAAAATCGATCCTGTGCGCATCCGCATCACCGGCAAACGTCCCGGCGCGGACAGCTGTTTCGATCAGCTTCTTTGAAGAGCAGATATGTTCCGTATCGTCAAGATCAATCAACCCAATCACGGACATATTCGGACAGACAAACAGCAGATCTTCATTCAGCTTTACAGCGATGTACTGTGTTCCGCTAAGGCTCTCAATATACCATGTTTCATCGGCATCTGCCACGATCACGCTTCCGGCGTTGTAAGCCCCTGTCTCAGAGAAAATCATGGTCAGAAGCACCATTGCTTCCCTTGCCGTAGCTGCTTCACTCAGCAGGATGGTCGATATTTCAGCCTCCTCAATACCCGATTCTGTATTGAACGGATCAACAGCCGCAATTTCTTCTTTCCCGATCAGCGTCTCCGTAGCAGAAACACTCAAGCCCTTTTCGTTGGTTCCTCCCGCCTGATAAGGCGTGTGTTCATGTGTCCCTTCGCAATCCGGACATACTCCCTGAGAGATGTTGTCACAGAAGGCTGTGTACCCATAACTGTCATGTGTAAATGTCCATCTGAAGCCGTAACAGCCCAGATATTCCTCTCCGGTTTTGTGCAGGCCGGAGGGAACCGCGTCAAACGTTTTGGGCCACCCTATGTCCGAAGAAAACTCTTCCAGGCGCCCGAAAATCAAACTCCCGTCATCGGTCAGACCGGAGCCGACATAAATCTCCGTACAGGCAGATACCTGTATCGGCCTGATGAAAACTGCCAGAGCCAACAGCACCGGACAGATCCGGAAGAAACCGGAATCAGACAGAAGCTCAGCAGCTCCCTGTTTCAGCCTGATGCCGGAATGAATGATCCCGTTCAGAAACATGTACATTGTATTTTTCACTTGACCAGGCATAAGCCGACACTCCTCCCAAAACGAAGTTTTGTACGTTGACTCGATGATCACGGATGACTATCTTTCAGTCACGACTGCAAAAAACGAAGCCGTGGGCAAAAATGTCTCCCTATCACAGCTTCGGAAATTAAAATACTCCGCCGCAAGCAGCGGGGTATGCCTCATTTATTTCCATCCCAGGGGGGGTATTCAACCGGACGACTCCATCGATGGAATATGGTATTGATCAATGGAAATTTTACATTTCCACTCATGTGATGTCAATAGAAAAGAGTCACGGGGACAGGTTCCTTGACTCAACTGAATTGAGTCAAGGAACCTGTCCCCGTGACTCAGAAAAGCCCCCATAAAAAACGAGAGACCTCCTGGTCCTCATATACCAGGAGGTCTTCCATGGACACCTGCAGAAGCCTGGCCAGGGCAAGCAGGTTGTCCACCGTTGGCAGGCACTGGCCGTGCTGCCAATTATATATAGCCTGCGGGTACTCAAACCCGAAATAGGCTTGCAGATCCCGCACGGTCAATCCGGCCTGACGGCGCTGCCGTTCAATGCAGCGTCCGGTCTTCTCCAAATTAATGACCGGAAATGCATTTTGCGCGTACATCGTAACATCCTCCCACTTACAAATCCTGATCGCTAAAACAACATTGCTGAGGGACACATCTCACGTGCCGGTATGAAGCGTTGTCTTTACTCTACCACATCTGACTTCCGTTTTCCCGGCGAAAAAGTTGCGAACTGTATTTTCAGTAAAGCCTCTCAGGAGCTGTACAAATAATAACCTATACAGATGGTGCAGAATAAATTCGTCCAGACAAGGCGACTGACAACAACGCAGCCCGGGCAGATTTAGACGTGCCGGATGTAAAGGTTATTTATGTAAAATCCTTTAGCTTTATTCAATATAGCAGACAACGAAAATGATTTGGTCGTTTTTTAAGCGACAAATGCTGTTGTGTTATCGCCAATCCAATCGAAAAGGTTAATATCATTCCATTCCATTTCGGCAAATTCCTCAAATTGTGTAATCATTTAAATACTCGCGCTGAAACGATCAGCTCATTTCGTTATTCATTTTACATTACTCCTGCAGAAGATTTTGCTGCACGCTTCCGAAAAAAAAACGGTCATTAAAAGCTATCTCTTTGTAATCTGGTCAAGAACTTCAGTGCCAGGTACCGGAACCGAAGGAATACTCTTAATGATGACGGGTGTCTTCATTTTCCCGGCCATACCGATTCCTGGTTGCCAAGGAGTTCAAGGTTTCCAGCAATTCACCGGAATCCTTCTTTAACATATTTCTGATAGAAATAGTCAAGCAAGGGACGGGCCGTCAGTTCTTTTCCGCAAACCCGCGCAAGAATTTCCTTCGGTTTTTCCATACCGCCTGTACGGTGGATTTTTTCATTCAGCCAGTGCGTGATTTTGAGAATATCCCCCCGGCTAAGGATTTCATCCAGGTCTCCCAGCTCCGATTCGATCGTTTCCAGGAACATGCCGTCGTAGATACTTCCCAACAGGTAAGATGGGAAATAACCAAACGAAGCATCGGACCAGTGCATATCCTGCAGAATACCTTCCGCATCATTGGCGGGACAGATTCCCAAATACTCTTTCATTTTCTGATTCCAGAGTTCCGGAAGCTGTTCCACAGGGATGTGATCACGGAAAATAGCCTGCTCTATCTCATATCGCAGGATCACATGAAGCGGATAAGTTACCTCATCTGCCTCGGTACGGATCATGCTGGGCTGAACATGACAGATTTCCCTGACAAATTCTTCCAGCGATATATCAGCCAGCGCCGGGAGTATGGCCTGTATCTTCGGATAAACGGGCTTCCAGAAGGAAAGCCTCCGTCCAAGGATATTTTCAAAAAACCGGGACTGGCTTTCATGGACTCCCATGTTGGAGCATGCAGCCGCAGGTGTGCCGTAAGCCTCAGGCAGGGTATTCTGATCAAAAATACCATGTCCGCCTTCATGAATCGCGGAGAAAATGGCATTTACAGGGTTGTCAACATGATAATGGTTCGTAATCCGCACATCGCGGGAACCAAACCCAAGCGTAAATGGATGTTCACTTTCAGCAGTGCAACCGGCGTCCATATTAAAACCGATATATTTTAGAAGCAGTTCCTGAACCTTTTTCTGGGCATCAGGGTCATATCCCCTTCCTATGAAGCGGCATTCGGGCACAGGTCTGGAGATAATCCGGCGCAGCATCGGAAGCAGACCTTCTTTAAGCTCTCCAAATACCTTATCAATGTCCTGTGCCGTGACGCCCTCCTCGTATTGATCCAGCAATACGTCATAAGTCTCCTTACCGGGATGTGTATAGGCAGCCATTTGTATGGTCATGTCAATCATTTTCTGCAGATGAGGGGCAAAGAGAGAAAAATCAGAAGCCCGCTTTGCCTCTTCCCAGGCCTTCATGGACATGCTTTGAGCCGCCACAAAGGAAGCGTAAAAATCCTTCGGTACCCTGCGTCTCTCATCCAGATCCTTTTTCATGGTACGCACTGTATATTTCCACACCTCGTCGAGGGCGTTATACTCTTCCTCTTCAGACAGCATTGTCAGCATCTCATACAGCTCATCGGAAGTCGACAGCGAAAACTCCTCCGTCGAGAACCAGGTAAGGGCGTCAGCCATATCTGCATATCCCTGTTTCGGTGCAGCCGTATACAGATCCCAACTCATCAGGGTGCATGCACGACGATAATAGTTTAGTTTCTCCAGGTATTTTTGAAATTCATAAAGCTTCTGGCTCATTTTACCTCCAACATCAGTTATCTTTGCAATGCATTTTGCGCGTTTTCGTAAAATCCACCACTTACAAAACCTGAACACAAAAGCAACAACTTTCTTCATACTCAAAGGAAGAAACGGCAGCGGTGAAACCAGATTGATTATATGCGCGGAAACGGCATCTGTCAATCCGGAAGAAATTCTGCCGCTGACTTATTGGTGGCGGAACAATCAGCGTATGGTTTGATGTATGGCGAAAGCCGTCGAGAGTTGTTGGATCAGAGGCGGATGGAGGATGGCTTCCCACAGCCTGGAAAGAATTCCAGCCGGATGCGCGTACGTATCCACCAGGCACTGTACGCCGGCAAGCGGAAAAGGTCCCACAGCCCGGGCAGGTATCATTTTTGAGATAAAAAGCACAGGGAAACAGGGATGCGTTGAAGATCACGAGTAGGAATGCAAATGAACAAACGCTGTACAAATTCATCCTGCCGGAGAACCTTCTCTACCTTGCATCTCAACGGACGGTACCCCTACTGCGGGAAAATGTATCCCCAACTGTGCGTTAAAACAGCCAGAGACGAACAGCAGCAATTTTCTGATAAGGTCACTTTAAAAACGTACGTGCGGCAGCAATTTATTAATGAGGTCGCATTAGAAAAGTACGTACGAAGAGCCGGATTCGCAATATATGGCGCAAATATAACGTGTGCTTCAGCGGTTGGTCTTTCATCATTCCTGCCAGATTCCTGCCTTTTATCAAAGAAGCCGTTTTTCTTCTGGAAACAGATGAAAAGGTAAAAGCTATCAAAACCGTAAGAGATGGATCTCCCTTGAACCTTAGAGATGCCAAACACTATACTGAGGATATACAGAAAAAAGTACAGCCGCCTGTCGACTGGAACATGTGCGAAGTTGACAGGTGCGAAATACTTATAGCCTGTTAAAGAAGCCGGCTAACCCAGCCCTTGATAAATGGGCTGGATGTTTTAAATTTATGGTGGCCTACGAACCACTTTCAATTCCGGAATTCCTGTATATTCGGCAGACTACTTCTCTCATCGGTCTTGTCTGAATAATTTTCTGTATAGAGCCAAAGATGCGTCGGTAATCCTCTCCCCATTCATCTTTTTTCAATATCCTTTTCATTTGAAAAACACAGGCATAGTACAGTTGATGACGAAACAATTTGCAGTTTTTTTCTTCGCGCAGCCAGGGATTGCCATTTAGACGAATGTTATTGCCTTCGCAAGAGGGACAAAGAGCATCCAGATCACAGCTATGGCAGGGAGAGAAAACAGGCCTCGGAGCTTTCATGGAAGCAGACAATTCTGTGAGCTGTTGATTACTGAGAGCCAGCGGTGAAAGAAGATGACAGCCATATTTTTTTCCATCCCAATCATATGTAAAACGGCTGATCCCAGCTTCACAGGAAAACAGAGATCTCGTTTCTGTCATCAGTATTCGCGTTAAGTCAATTGATAATAAATCGCTTGGATGAGGTTGTGGATGCTCCAGCTGATCATTACACAACATTTGCAGCTGTTGATCCAGTATGTGCAGCGAAGAATCCTTCCAGGCCGGAACACCATCCGCAAAGGTATCATTAACCTGTATCCCTCTGGCATGAAGCATATGGATATTCTGATACAGGCAATCGACATTTTCTTCTGTGATTGTCATTTTTACCGGTATCGAAGGCCAGTGTTGATGAAAGAAATCCAGATCGATCTGATCGGAGCTTTTGCAACGATTTCGGTCCTGAGCACCAATCAGTCCATCAAAACTCAACGAGAGATAGAATCGATCGTGATGTTCCGTCAGCCATCGGCAAACCTTACTTGTACAGAGTGTTCCATTTGTGGAAGCCGAAATAAGATATGGCAGAGGCCACCTTTGACTCCAGGTCCATTCGCATATTTCGCGAAGACGATCGAAGACGCAGAACGGCTCCCCTCCCAGAAACGCAAATTCAAGCCGGTCGAATTTGCCAATGGCGTCAGAAAATGCGTCCGTAATGCATTTACAGGCGGTTTCCATTGACATTACGACATCATGATAGGAACGGACATAACAGTACCTGCACCGTAAATTGCATCTATGTGTGATAAGCAGCGTAACCAGCATTGTTCGTCCCATTGTTTTCACCCCTGTTTTTATCTGTTGACTCTACTGATAATCTACTGATAAACTTCATTGTCAGTCCACTGCAGGTTATCGGTTCAGGCGCATAAACCCATATCCCCGAATCTTTTCATCAATTATGAATAGGAATCAGGCGCTCGTTACAAGAGCCTTTCTTGTAACCAATAATTCGTCCCTCAACAGGCATGTGCTCCACTGTATTGCCGATGTTCATATATACCTGCTTTTCAGATTCGCTCAGTTGGAGTATATCTGCGATGGATTTGGGAATATCATTTGTTGTCTCCTCCCTGAATCCAGTTCCCTGAACCGCCGCCTCAGTCTCCAGCGCCTCCGCATCTGATCCTTCTCTGATCTCTTGAGTTTCTTTCATCTCTTCAATTGGCATGATAACCTCTTTCATGAATTCCCCTGACCTTTCTATAAAAATATTTCATGGAATCTCATTTTTTTCAATATATCTCGCTCTGAATCCATGCTTCAAAGCGAGGACTCAACGCCTCATAAAAAGGAATGAGATCTTTCGGTACAGCGTGTGAAAACAGGAAATGGTATTTTTCCAGAAGTTGCTTCTGCTCAAGCCCTAATCCCTTCTGAAACGCAAACAGACGGACCGCTTCATATAGCTTGCGGATCATATGCTGCTCCATCTGAAAATCCTCCACGCTCTCCTTTTCCGGCATCCGATAATCCAGCTTCCTGGAAAATGGAAACCTCCCGGGATCCACAAAGTCGCTGTAGTGACAATCTGCGAGCAATACAATCCTGCCGTCATCAGCAGCTGTGACCAATACGGCAAACGGGCGAGTTCTGCTCGTATCCAGCGTATTTCTGTATAAAAATGCTTTGTCGACTCGTATTCCATTTTCTATCTCTGGAACTGCATATGAAAGGCAGACAGCATCATCAAAGCAGTATGCGGCCTTCTTCTTCAGCTCTGAAATAATCTCATAATAAAGCATCAGATCATTCCCTCCTTATTATACACTCACCGGACGGTCTGTCACAAGTGCACTGGAACCGGGTGCGTTCGTGTATGCATCTTCCAATACTCCCAGTGGTAAAAAAACAGCATTTGATTTCCCGGGGTATCCGCTGTCACAGACGAACAATCCAACAAGTTCATGTGTCTCAGGATTACGGGCGGAACCGGTCACAATGATACTGTGATTTGAACTGCCGTCATTGATATAGTCTGCGTTTCCCCATGCATAACCGGCATTGACTCCAAGATTAACCGCATGTCCAGTCTCTACCAGACGGGCGATTTGCTCAGGTGCAAGCTCATCACCCATAAACACAGTGGATGAAATGCCATATTCCGCCAGCAACGCCTTTCTCTGATATACATTTGTGCCTCCGTTGTCGGCAGAATCAAGGGCAGTGGAATAATTACACAGACGTAATTGTACTGCCTTCACAATGGCGTCATTTTCGTCACAGGATATGCCGCACAGTCTGGCAATGTTGACTACAGACACCACGCCACAGTCTCCCTGGGCGTTCAGTATGTTGTCGCCTTGTATGTCGTCCAGCCTGTCTGCCAGATCAAACAGATTGCCACAGACAAGAACATCCCCAATCTCAGGGATTTGGACTCTCTCCGGTTCCAGGGCTTGTGTTTCATCGAAGAGGGCTTTTTTGAAATCGTCCTGCTTAACTTCATTGATGGTCCTCTGTTCCAGGTTCATATCAGATCCCTCCAATCCCAAACAGTGAATATGATAGCGGAATGCACCATGACTTATGAAATGCGGTACTTGCAGCCGTAGCTATACTGTCATATATAAGCTTTTTAGCCAGTCAGGGTAAAACTGCTGAACCTGCGGATTCTTCCCTTTGTGCTGCAACAGCAATGACAAAACGGAATTTTCCGTCGAGTTATCCGCATTCATGAAAAAACGAACCCATTTTCGCATTGCGCTGTCCCAACCGGACACATTCTGTTCCTCAATGAGCCACTGCGTGTTTTTCCACAAGGCTTCTCCTTTGAAAATATGCCAGACTATAGTCGAATATGGGAAAATAACTTTGCATTTCCGAACCGTATGGCTTTGAATATGTTTTTTCAGTAAATTCGCCAGCTCCCTGTCGGCAGCGTCAGACTCTGAGAGAAGGTCCACTGCGTGATTCAATTCCTCTGTGTTTTCAGGTAACTCCAGTTTGAAGGAGAATGGCGTAATTCGTCGGAAAGCAATTCCTCTTGCGCTCTTCAATGCCTCGTTTACACCCGGATTTATCAGTGAAGAAAGCTCCATGATTCCAGCTGCATAACGCGGATCGGTCTTGCAAGCTTCTTCAAGAATCGAAAGCAGGATTCCCTGAATGCAGCCTGAGTCATAGAAAATCTTCAGCTCCTCGTTCTGCATGATCAGGGCATACCAGTCTTTGATATCCTCCTCGTCAGGTGACAGAGGCATTGGAATCCGCACAAGGCACAATTTCTTTATAATGCCGCTGGCAACCGTCAATGGGGTCCGCCCTTTCTGCGTCAGGATTTTTAAAAGCAGCCTCTTTTCCCTACCGGACAGGCCACAGGACCGGATACTCTGACACGCATCATCCATTTCTTCTTTCTTGAGGAATATATCAACTCCGCAGGCACCGAGAATTGCACGAATCAGCGTGCAGTTGCTTTCACGCCGGCGGTTTCTGCTATCCCAGCCATATAATTGTTCCTCATGTTCAGCTTTGTCAACTTTGCAGAGCACCGCCTCCCGCCAGTCCTTCTGGTAGATTACCGCCACGCCTGTGCCTAAACGCGAAATCTCATGTATTTGCTCCGGCTTGAGCCCGATGGTATTGCCCACCATTTCACGATCGCCGCTTTCCGGAAGACGCAGGACTATCTTCGTATTCGTGTTGCGCATTACAGACATGTCCAGTAATCCGGGAGACTGGTCGACGATGATAAAACCCTCTCCAAAAGAGCGCATTTCAGCAATGGCATTGGAGATCATCTCCACGGACTTTCCGAGAATATTGCTTCCCTCGTCGTTCTGCGCAGAGGTGGTCCGCCGGAGCAGATGATGTGCTTCTTCCAGAATCGTGACATGCTGCAGCGAAAGATTCATGGCTTCCTTTTTCATCCTGTACTCCTGAAGCCGTATCACGAGCATGCCCATAATCAGGGACTTGGTTTCGCCAGATCCAACCCTGCTGAGATCGATAATCACATTTGTGTCAAACAATTCTTCGTCAGACAAATTTCGTCCGCCAAAGATTTTTCCATAAATGCCATTACACATTGTCTCCATGCGAGTTGACAGTGCGCCAACGTAATTTCCCTTGACCTCCTGTGAAAACGCGGTGGAGTCCATTTTCTGATCAAACTCAGACAACACATCCTCAAAGGTCGGAAATACATTTATCTCTCCGGGATAAGACGAGTCCTCCAAATTCCACCCGCAAGCTCTATAAGCGTTTTCAATCGCAGCTTTAAGAACTGCCGGCATTGCGGCATACATGGACCAGCTCGCATTAAACACCTCAACAAGTTTATCGATATGCTCCAGTACATTGACATCGTCGTTAAACCAGAATGGATTCAACTGCAACAGCTCCGATTTTTTTTCGTTTGTCCCGTATACGAATACATTGTTTTCTCTACCGAAGACATTCTTGTATTCACCCTTTGCCGGCTCAATCACCAGAAAGGGAACCTTGGATTTCATCAGTTCTTCCACAATCCTGAAGACAGCGTTGGATTTACCCGACCCATTGGTACCAGCGATAAAGGTATGCGCCGTCAGGCTCTGCAGATCCAATATCACAGGCCTGTGTTCAATCGCCTTTCCCATATGGTGCACACAGCCAATGCGAATGGTCTTACCGGATCGCAAAGCAGCCTTACGCACCACCTCGCGGCCGAACGCTTCATATTGGCTCACCGAAACTCCTACCACAGAATGCTGAGGAAACGCCAGATGCCTGGACAGCTCCACGCTGCTTAAAAGCATAGCTGGCGTAAAGGCACTATGTTCTGTACTGCCGCTAATCTCGAAAACCGGATGGGACAGATGCATCAGATATTTCCTTACCTGATCCACATGATTCTCCTGGGTCCAGGTATTATATGTGGCGGGCTGATTCAGTTCACGCTTGCCCTGCAGCAGTGCCTGGTACTCACTTGCTACCATCATATTCGTGCCTGCGCTGCTGGAAACAATGTAGGCGCAGCAATTGAACATGCCATAGTTTTCGCGGCTGTTGAGCCATTTCAGGTACCAATCGATTCGCTCCAGGAGAGCTTTAATATGGTAGTTTTTGGAATTATATGTAAGCGTCATTCCCTCATTGCTGGCGAATGATTCCCCAAAGCCCTTCTGACTACCCGTCTGGTCGTTAACTGTCGTACCAGTCTGAAAGCCCGTGCTGTTATCGTTGTGGCTGCTTTCACTCTCAGATGGATTGCTGGTTATTGTGGAAACCGCATTCATCGCAAGGTAATTTTTAGTCAGCAGATAGGCGCCCATGGTAAGCAGCTTGCCGGAACGGTTGTCTTTCTGTCTGCTCCATCCGCTTCCTTCTGTGTGGCTCTGTGTATAGGAGATACTCTTACCGATGCTCTGGCTCACGCTGACAGAGTAATTACTGGAAACTGTTGTGCTTTTTCCGGATTGCACGGCAAGTGAGCTTTGCTCGAATGCGGAAAGCTGAGAGCCAAGTTCTTCATATCCGTGGCGTATCATCTGGATTTTTTCGCCGGGTACCGGATCTGCCAGGATGACGATAGAGAAGTTCTTGTTGCCGATAGCCTCAAACAGCCTCTCGATTCCATTTGGCGCAATGTTATTCGACGTATCCCAATCGCCGGACATACATGAAACGGCAGAGATACACTGGCTGTCAAAGCCGTTGTCAATACACTCCCTGAGTGTGTCTTCAATATCGTTGCGCGCGTAAATCTCCTGAATCTCGGTACCTGGCATATTGCCTTCTATTCCATTGCGCAGTACATCGCGAATCGTGTTTAGGAAGAAAACGTTGTCATAGCGCTGCTTGTTAATCGCGCCGATATAAATCTCACAGCTTCCGTTCACGCATTTGATCAGCAGCATACAGGACGCGCCGCAAGAATGCAGAGAATTGAGAATTGTGGTAATCTTGGCCATCGTATTCTCCTCACGGTTATAAACGAATTCTGTGATTTTAAACAGGCAGGCCACATTTCCCGGAATGATCTGCTCTGTCTCAGCCGCGAGATGGTCAGGTTCTATAGACGCAAGCTCACTATACTGTGTTTGCATGATAATCTTTTCCGCGAGCGAGAGTGTGTCATGATGAAGAGTCACCTCATGCATTTAGTTCTACTCCCTTCTTGATATAATCGATGCCATAAAGGAGACTGTACAGGCGGTCCATTTGATTTTTCTGGTGCGCAGCCCAGCGCTTCTTATATTTCTTCCGTATGGCGTTTCTGATGTGACTGGACATAGAGGAAACTTCATCTCCGGTATTCTCATCCTCTTCCGTCAAAAAGCATGACGTCAGCACATTATAACAACGCCTCAGCCGTTCAAGCCTCTTCCGATATTCCCAGGGCACTCCATACTTTACTCTGAGTGTTTCTTTCCAGGCCGCTTCATCAGATCGAACGAAGGTAACAGTATGGTTTTTGTACTGTGTGTTGAAGTTGATGAAATCCGCCTTCTTTTCATCAGAGGCGAAAGCGACCACAATCATGTCAGGAGAACGCCTGAGCCCTGTCATAAGGGTATCAATCATACCGTAATTATCATATGAAAGGATTCGGTCCCCGTTGATCAGACAGCACCCATCGTCTTTCGCGCACCGGAAAAAATCAGATTGCGTGTTGATGGTTGACAGCCATTCCCTTTCCTGTTGACGTACCAGACCAGTGATTCTGGCTTTTTGCTCCGGGAAAAGCTCCGCCATCGTTCTGGTCGTATCGGAATCATCCCGGTCCATTACTACCGGTGTGTTCACTATATTCTCAAAGCACTTTTCTGCCTCGGCAAGATACTTTACCGAGACATCGGTATAATCAGCGTAAACAAACTGGCATTGACAGTTTAAAAGACCGTTAAGCGCTCTTTCTAAATCAAGATAGTCAATCTCTCTGCCGTAGAATACGAGCCGGGAAGGCTCTTCACGTGTCAGATCCATCATTTCGTTCTTAAGTCCTCGCCAGGAACCGGACGGATTGAGCCAGGTCTGCAGCACATATCCTCGGACCGGGTATAAGAAACCATAAATGTCAGACTGTGACACAGGCTTTCCTTCTATCATTACAAAAGTATACGGCCGGATATGATCATAGCATATTTCAATCTTCAAGTACTTTTCCTCCTTAGAAAAAAAGCAGGTTATTTGATCAGATACTTGATTACTTCCATCCTCTGCTCAATCTGTTCACGAATACTCTGGGTCACGGAAGAAATGATCTGATCTTTAGACTCCTTGCTCATGATGGCTTCCTTGATCTTCAGGCGTATGTTGGAGTTATTCAGCTTCTCAACCACTTTTTCGTCAGACACCAGTTTACGGGACCAACCCGGCAAGTCATATTGCTGGATTTTATTTAGAATCTCTTTCTTCGCTTCCTCCATACCGTTGCGTATCGCTATTACCACAGCCACGCCAGCGATAGCGATCAGCAGCACCAGGCCAGCTTCAGGTATAGCAAGCAGCAGACCCAGCAACAGCAGTGCAATATCCCCGGAGATAAGGGCGATCAGTCCAATTATTACGCCAATCACTGTCGGAAGAACAATGTAAGTAATCACGCCCGCAATCAAGGATACAACAGTCATGATTGTGTCCAGCATACCCTCAGTGGGATTGGGGAGTCCCTCGATTTTTACGGAAGGAATCTTGAACACATTAAGCTGATCCACAGTAATGTTCGTAACACCGAAGCGTTGGCAAAGGCTTTTCATCTGGATAGCGATATCCGCACCGACCTTATTAATCACCCAGTCGCTGATTGCCTTGTTATACGCCTCATTTTTCCGGAGCAGTGCGTCCAGCTTATCCTTGGAGCAATCGTTTTCGATTGCACGTGTCATGCTGTTCAGGGTGGTAAACTTACCCTCTTTCCATTCCTTCATTCGCTTCATTACGATAGAGAATACAACGTTCTCCACAACCTTGCTCAGGCTGTCAGCCAGATCGCCGATGGAGCTATCGATGCATTTTGGTACAATGGTCCGGATCATATCTTCAACCGCAAGGCTGAACTCCCTCGCTTTATAGTCATTCGGTCCAACTAACGCGAGCCCCATAGAGATGGACCGTGAAGGGTTCATGTCGCTGAGTACCCGGTCCTTACCGAGATCGTTGAACACTTCGGTCACAAGCTCCTTGACAAAAGGCATCTTGGATGCACTTCCTGTCAGTAAGATACATCCAACATCGATTTTCTGCGTTGCAAGCTTCTTTTTTTGATCATTCAGAAATTCCCGGAAGAGGGTAATCCAGGTTTTGTCTCCCAGCGCAACGGCCACATCATCCGGAATACTAATCGTCTCTTTAAGAACCTTCGAAATTGGTCGATTGTAAACCAGCTCATTCAAGATATCCTGTGAGAGCCGAACCGATGCAAAATCGGCAAAGCTAATTCTGGCACGCTTCGCAGCGACCGAATAGATTGTTTCCTTTGCTTTGCGGCAGCTCAGTGTCAACGCCATTTCCAAGGTGGGATTGAGGCTGATCAGTTCCTCATAGACCTTCCAGTCCTCCGCATCCTCCTTCAGCTTTTCAAGATACCAATCGCGGATCAGAAAATCGATGCTGCGCACACCCAGATAATTGTTGCCACTATTGTAGAGGTGATTGCGGGAATCGGACGTTGTGGCTGTGATGTCAATGGTAGAGGAACCCATATCGAGCAGCAATGCGGCTTTTCCCTTGGGAAGAATCGTCACGCCTGCCTTATCGCGCACATAGAGAAAGGCAGCTCTCGATTCCGCGTCTAACATAAGCTCCGATTTCTTTCCGGCGTATGTGCCGTTTCCCAGTACACTTTTTTCCAGTATGGACTTATAAATCGCCACATCCAGCTTGTTCCACCGTGTGGGATGTCCCACGCAGAACATCACTGAATCACAAGAGATAATGGCGTCATGTACCTTTGTGTTATACTTGCCATTATTGAATATGGCGTCTGTAAAGGTGATGACTGCATCCGCAAACTCACTGAGCCTGTCAAAATCCACCTCAGGAACACTCTCCGGAGCAGGCCAGCCGGCATTAAAAATATCAACGAGCTCCTTCGTCCTCTTCTCATCTGTTTTCTTAATCATATCTGACGGACAGCGTTTGAAGTTGATACAGATACGCTGATACAACATAGGGTCCTCCAGTATGCTGGAGGCAAAGATGACTTCCCCGTCAGCATCCAGTGCAAACGCGGTAGGAATTGCCTTGCCTGCCTCGTTGATGTCAGGCATCTCCATTTCGCTAAAATGCATCTGAATAGAAGTTCTTACTGCTTCTTCGTCCAGAATCGCAAGGTCGGTAATGGTTTCTCCGTCACCAAGATCATATCCGATATACGCTTTTTTCATTATATGATTGCATCGACAAAACCCAAGAAAAAAGGTGTTCCTCACGGGTTCTATGAATTGTCGGAATATTCTCATGCTTTTTAGAGCTTTATTTCTGTCCTTTTTTAGCTTGATGTCATTCCATCGGGGAGTTTCCTCGTGTTCTCAGCTGATTATACAGCATGATTTCGCCTCTTTGGCACACAATATACCCCTGATCAGGAGTAACACGGCTGCATTTTGGGCGCACTTCCCCTACCCTTCATGAATTTCAGTAATTTCATGAAGTTGAGACCTCCAATAGACAGCCCGAACCGGAATTTTGTTCGCTTTAATCCCCTGACAGGCATTTCGTCAACCCTATATCTTCTTCGTAATACAGAAGGTAATGTTTCTACACCGTTACGGAATTTTGATTCTGCGGAGAATTCTTCGGTATCCCTAAACCTTGCTTCAACTGCCCTTCGAATTTGTTTTTCTGTCAG
>JAFVGK010000022.1 GCA_017475035.1 Blautia sp. | reverse complement strand
TCTTTTCTATGCAATCCATCAAGCGAATTCCGTAACCTTTTCTATGATAGACGCTATCAATAAAAATCCTGCCAATGTATACGCTTTCTTCTGCTTCATCTGGGAATACAATGGCAGCCCCAACCAAATCTTTTCCTATCATTGCCTGATACAAATGCCCCTCCCGGGCCATCTGTTTATGCCATTCTATCGAATCAAATTCGGGCGGGTACTCACCTTTTATTCCGCCAACATTTATATCTGTTTCAAAAGCTCTGATAGACATATTTACGATTTTTTCTACCTGTTCTTCTTCTGCTTTGACAATATACATCCCACTTCTCCCAGCTGTCTTACTAATCCTCGTTTCCTGTTTTTCTCCAGAGCGAATAGGATCCAAGCATGACAAGTGCAATTCCGGAAACTATTTTGCATCCACGCTGTCCGTTCGCTCATGCATGATCCGTCTGTATTCATCCGAGGCAAAGCAGGCATCCAGCTTTTCCCTTGACGGGAATTTTATGATTATTACCCGATCCGGCTTGCGAAGTGGAGAAAGAGCTGTGACGTTCTCTGACCGTGCAAGGTATTCCCCGCCGTAACTTTCGACTATAGGCTTCACCTGCTCGATATAATCATCATAGGAACCACGTCCTTTGTTTTTATCAATATATCAACAATAAAGAAACAAGCCATCTACTTAAGCCTCCTGTCGTAAACACTCTATAGTCCTGCTAAACAGTGGATTGCTTTTCAGCATAGGCATTTTTAATCTGTCACAAACCCGATCCACCAATACAGACAACTCAGCTCCTTCATCCGATTCTAAAACTGTCTTCTTCAGAAGGTCTACGAGCTCACCGGCTTCGCTCAGCTTACAGACCATCATTTCTGCAGTATATGTCTGATCCCATGCAGGATAGTATGTTTTTACTCCTTTGATATCTTTCAGAATACGCAGCGTTTTTCTTATCTCCTGCTCGTCAATGAATATCGGAATATCGCCTTTTACAGGGATAGAATCTCCGATAAACATATTTCCATCAACAAGATATGAAACCTCATCACAGGAATGACCTGCGGTTCGTATGACGCTCACTGTAATACCATTCTCCAGTTCGATCTTATCTCCGTCTTTCACCACAACATCAACCTTTGACGACTTCCCGGCAAGCTGATAGAAATTCGGAATAGGTCTTTCCTTAAACTGCAGATCTATGTCTTCAATCCACCTTTTCTCACCTTCACTCGCATAGATTCTGCATCCGGTATGTTCCTGAAGCCACGCTGAAGAACCGATATGATCCGGATGCGCATGTGTAAGGAAGATGCCTTTAATATCTGCTATGTTTCTGCCGATACTGTCCAGATAATCCATGATCTGCTTTCCACATCCAAACACACCGGAATCTATGAGATATAATGAATCCGCCTCAAGTATATAGACGTATACAAATCGGCTAATCTGCTCTGTTACATGGAAATCTATTTTTATCTGATGAACCTTCATCTCTGTCATCCTTTCTGTTCTAAATTTCCGCCAGTTTCTTTTCGTAATAAAGGAAGTCCGTCATCCCTGTATTTTCGGCATACAATCTTTGTTCGCCTCTGTAAGTGAACCCTGCTTTTTCATACATCTTCTGTGCAGGAAGATTTGATTTCAGAGCATCAAGACGCAATGCTTTTTTACCATTTCGCACAGCAATACCCATTGCTTCTTCAAGGATCTTTATTCCCAAAGCTTTTCCCCTATGATCCGGGCAAACCGCAAGAAGATGAACTGTCGCGACCTCATCATTTGGAAGGTCTTTCTCCCATGAGATGTTCAAGTAATCATCTCCCTGGCACAGCGCAACAGCGGCCATACCTGCGATTTCTTCCCCATCCGTCAAAACATACATTTCTCCACGGTCAATATATGCTTTCAACGATTCGTCTGTCGGATGCTTCCCATAGATCCAGCGTGCATATTTCTCTATGTCAGGGGTATTCTCTATCACATCAATATATTTGCCCTTCACAGTTTCAAAATCATCTGTATTGACCAGGTGCATCTGCATTCCTTCTGATTCAATCATTTTAGTTAATACCCTTTCCTATCCTAATAAAACGCCCTTCTTGGAAAGCCGCAAATGTCGCCATTGAACATATCGGTGTTCCCGAATATTTAAGCGGGATTATTGTTAATGTCAGCGGAAGTATGAAAAGCAGCACACCTGTCACCTTATTCATAGTCGTATGCACTGCAACAAATCTCTTATGCATGGCATACCCTGATAAAATGTTGATGACCTTGATCAAAGCGATAACCGCCGTCCATACATACAGCCATATCGGAATATCCATTACAGGCAGAATCTTTATCAGACAAACGGCCACAAATATAAAATCAGCGATCGAATCGAATTTCGATCCAAATTCACTGACTGAATTTGTTTTCCGAGCGATGATTCCATCGACCATATCCGATAATCCGGCGATCAGGTACAGCGCATAAAAGATTGGAGAAAACACCGGACAGAACAGCAAGACTATACTGGCTGCCATCCTGAAGATCGTTATCGCGTTTGCCATCAATGTCCGCGCCTCTTTTCCTTTTTCTTCGCCTGCTTCATTTCGAATCGATGCTGTGCCTCCGCATCCCGTTCCTCCCGGCTGATCTGCCTCCGTTCCGTTTTCATTTCCTCCCGCTGTTTTTGAAGCGCCTGCTGGGATTTCGTGCCGATGCCGGTGTTCTCCAAATGCTTTCTGGCATTTCGGAGCCTTCTTTTGGGATTATCCGCTGTCTGCCTGGCTTCCGTTTCGATGGCCGGACTGAAAACCAGTTCATAGTAGTGGTGTAAGACGTAATCCCAAATCTCATAATCCTTCGGCTCCGCTCCGAAGGTCACTTTACAGACAGAAAGCATTCCATCTTCGATACGTTCAAAAACACCGACCCAGAAAGGATCTTCAAAGAATACCGTCAGACTCGCTCTCATTTTTCCGGATTACACGCCGCTGTTCACAATGGCCGCATACTGATCCTCAGGAATCATGGGGGAGGTGATCTCTGCCAGAAGCGTTGCCTCAATTTCGCCCTTTTCTGCGTACTGCCGTCCAGCCTGTTTGATCAGCTCCAGTCTTGGCACAGTCACGACTGCCGCTTCCGGCGCGTTGAACATCGGGCTTTCCGGAACTGTAATGATCATATGATCACAGGGGAAGCACAGCTTGAACTGCATAACCGCCGGTTCAAAGTTATGTCTGCTGTTAGGAAAACCGCAGCCGCAGATCATGAGGTATTTCAGGTGGGAATAATCAGCCTGCCCCACATGCTCGTAACGGTCACCGACCTTCTGCATCGCCATGTTGGAAAGAGGAAGGGTGCGGTCCATCAGAGCCTTCAACGACGCCGGCATTCCATAGCAATAAAGGGGAAAATTGAACAGCAGAAGATCGCTGTCCAGGATCTCCTCCAGTATAGCTGTCATATCGTCGTTATGGATGCAGGCACCACCGTTCCGCATACAGGAAAAGCATCCAGTGCAGTATTCAATGTGCTGATCGACGGTGTGGATGATATGTATATCCTGTGGTGCCACTTCCTTCATCCCGTCCAGAAATGCACGGGTGATGTGCATGGTATCACTTTTGTCCCTCTTGGGGCTCCCGTTCAAAACAAGTATCTTCATTGGCTTATCCTCCCAAAAGCATTTTCTATTTTACAGCCCATTTAATAAGCATTCCGCCGACCAATGCGAATACTGCTCCCAATACCCTCATGAGCACCGCATAGCCTTTAGAAGGCTGGCTGCCGTCTTTCGTTTTCCATTTTTCCGTAACTGCCCACCATTTTGCCGGCGGCACTGCCACCAGGCTTAATCCGATAACACCCAGGATGATACCGGCAACAAGTTCCTGCTTCATATCTCACACCTGCTTTCCTTTCATGATCCAGTTATCCAGAAACCGCATCTGCTCATCCGTATGGAACCAGTGCTCTCCTTCTTCCATCACGGTTAATTCAGCGCCATGAGTCTTTGCAAACGCAGCAATCGTTTCATAGGATGTCAGGTTATCCCGGCTGCCATACAGGATCCTGGTCGGAACAGTCCATGAGGCAGGATGCTCACGGACATAACACAGGTACTCTCAGGACAGATCTTCACCGAACGAAGTATGGATCACGCTTTTCTCTTTCAGTTCCTTCTCCGTTACATTAACCCAGGACATCATGTTAAGGATCAGCTTCTCCATATCAACCACGGGAGAAATGAGGTATGCGCAGCGGATCATTGTATCGATCCCGGCATTCATGCTGAAGAAAGCACCGATACTGTTGGCAATCAAGATAATGCTGTCATATTCGTCATTCAGCTTTGTGACCGCCTCCCGGATTTCCTCCCCGGTTTCCCATGGTGTAAAGGTCTGATAATCCAATCCAATAACTTCACATTCAGGAAATAGCGGCTTATAATGTTCGCTTTCCCCGGCACTGCCACCCTTGCCGTGGATATACAATACCACCTCATTCATATGCATAATGATCCCATTTACCTCCTTATTTGCCTTCATATTTCATCGGTGTAAACCGGATACCGTTCACTGTCTTTTCTTCATCGGTCGGCACAAACCCAATCGCCTTATAGAAGGGAAGACCGTAGGGGGAAGAATTGAGGGTGATCGTCTCCTTTGGGTAGTCTTCAAGCACACTCCGAAACATTCGCGTGCCGATTCCGCGCCGGTGATACCTGCCGTCCACAAAGAAAAAGCAGATGTGTTTTCTGTCCGGCCTGATGGCGATCTCCCCGATCAGCTTTTCTCCATCGAAAGCACCGTAATAATGCAGACCGGAAAGATACGCTTCATCGTGAAGACATTTTCGGAACTCCTCTGTCCCTTCTGCAGAGTAATCCGGGGATTCATATTCCGAGAACACGACCCACGCCAGATCCAATGCGGCCTGCCTCTCATCTTCGAACAGCCTGCGGATCGTAAAGGCTTTTTCTCTGTCTGCCGTACCGCTTTTCAGGACTTCACAAAAAGAATTCGCATCTCCTGCGGCTCCGTCAAAACGATAATCATATTCCCCGGAATCAAACATCCCATGCCTTCTCTCCAGCATGAGAGCAACAGTTCCAGGCAGCGTTCCATGCATTCTTGCTGCAAACCGGTTCCGTATCGTCTCCGGGTCTGCTGTCACGAGAATCCGGACTGCCCCGTCCGGAAGCAGTTCCACATGCTCCGGATCGGCAATCACATAGATGATATTGTCTCCGGAAACGGCCCTGCGGAGCTTCTCCCTGAAAAGGGAGAGGGCTTCGCCTTCCGACTTTGCCATCCGGAGGTAGTCCTTGCCAGTGATGATCTCACCGCCAAGGGTCTCCATTATCTTTTCTGCAAGGGTGGATTTCCCGCTGCAGTTTTCTCCGATAATGCCAAATACCATAAAATCAGCTCCTCACTAATGCTTCCCTGCCTGTCAGATTCTTAAGCCATACCAGGCTCTGGATCAGCTGCTGCAGCATGATCGGCACAGCGATGACCAGAGCGTTTTTATAAAACATACCGGAACCAAATATTCTGCTCCTGTAATTCATTTCCTTTGACTTTAACCTCTCTATCAAATCACATCAAATAAACGCATCCTCCTTTCTCACGAAGATTCTTTATTGTTTAATATCCGACGTTCTACAGAGACGAGAACGCTTCCGCGCCACCTGTATCCAGCCATTTAAGCAAAACAAAAGAAACCAACGCAAGCAGGATGCTCCAGCACGCCATATAAGGTGCTGCCCCGATCCTGTAACCGATCAGCAGGTACAGCCCTGCCATAATAACAATGACACCCCATCCGCCATAAAGGATGATCGCTACCGCGCCGCTCTGCTTGATCGGCGCGATCTCGTTAGTCCAGTTCAGAAGCGGCATCCGGACACCGGCAAACATACCGCATACTGCCGAGAACAGTACATAGACCAGGGGCATCACAAAAACCATGACCTTCGCCACTGCAGATGCCGGAACAATGAACGCGCCGCATGCAGCTGCTAACAGCATGGGGATACCTGTCAGGATCAGCTGCACTGCCATCTTGGCGTGCAGTATTGTCCCTGGCTCCACCGGCAGCGACTGCGGGATCCAGAGGCTTTTCCCCTCAAGGGATACCGTAGGTGCCGTCATGTCATTCATGGAGGCGGCCATGCATAATGCCACGCAGACAAGGACTGCGGCGCAGTCTGGTCTCCCTGAGATAGCTTTCTCGACTGCCTCACAGATTACGCGTCCTTTGATCAGCAAAAGCACTCCAACTGCCGGAATCAGAAGGACACCCAAGCCGCAGTTCAGCATATAGTTTGCGCTGGACGTAAACCGGCCAAACTCTTTACTGAGCAGTGCGCCGAACACGGACTTCTCCCTTACTGTCTTTTCCACATAACGGACATGTTCCGTTTTTCCCGTAGAAGTGGCGATGTTCAAAAAGCTCCGGGAGAGGATCCTCCAGACAATCAAGCAAAGTGCCGCCGTGACCGCCGCAAAGATCGCAGCCGCCGCAAAGTCGCCCTCTCCTATCCTGCCAAACAGGTAGAGTCCATACGCCGCGCCCTTAAGCTTCTCCCCATAAGCCTCCGCATTCAGGATAATGTCCCTGATCAGGTCATTCGCCTTGAAGTAGAAGAAGTAATACCCTCCAAAAAACAGCAGGGATACGAGTACGGTAATAAAACTCCTGTTTTTCAGCCGCAGACTGATTTTCGCCACTACCCAGCCAAGCAGGCAGGACAGGAGCAGTACAATCAGCGTCACGACCAGGTACAGGATGATCCCGCAAATCACTTTCCCCGCAGTGATCCCTGAAATGATCCAGTAGATAACAATCGCCGGAAGTAGGACAACCGTCACATACAGAGTCCCCATCAGCCACACATTTGCGAGGCGTGCGGTAATGATCGTCTGAACCGGGATCGGCAGGGACAAAAGCAGGTCGTTGTCTTTGGATAGATACAGTCCTGCATATGTATTGAACACGCTGCCGAACGCGCCGAGGATGATGGCAATGCCTCCCATCAGCAGGAAATACATCCAGCCCAGCCCGGCCTGCGTAAGTCCTCCGCACAGAGTCAGCGACAGGGCAGTGAACGCACCGCCCAAAAGGCCAACCATGATCAGGATAAAGAAAACGATCCACCCGGCGATTGCCAGTTTTGAACGCATCCGGTTCTTCTTCGCGTCGTAAAAGTAGCTTTTGAAAACCTCCGCCAGCTGCTTCTTCACCAATATCCTCACCATTTTACTCCGCCTCCAATTCCAGGAAGACCTCTTCGAGGCTCTCATCACCCTTTACTTCCTCCATCGTCCCTTCTTTAACCAGGTTGCCCTGTTTGATGATGGCTACCTTGTCGCAGAGCTTCTCCGCCACCTCCAGCACATGGGTGGAGAAGAAAATGGCTCCGCCTTTATCGCAGTGCTCCCGCATCATTTCCTTCAGGAGATGGGATGCTTTCGGATCAAGGCCAACGAAAGGCTCATCCATCACGACCAACTTCGGGTCATGGAGCCAGGCCGAGATCACAGCCAGTTTCTGCTTCATGCCGTGCGAATAGGCCGAGACTGGTTGTCCGAGATCCTGTGTCAGTTCAAAAAGATCCGCATATTTTCTGATCTTCTCCTGTCTCTCATCTGCTGGGATGGCAAATATATCCGCAATGAAGTTCAGATACTTTATGCCGCTCATAAATTCATACAGGTCCGGATTGTCCGGAATATATGCCAGATCCCTCTTGCAGGCCACAGGGTCATCCTTGATATTCTTCCCGCAGATCGTGATCGTTCCCTCGTCAAACTTCAGGATACCGACCGCGCTTTTGATTGTCGTGCTCTTCCCGGCACCGTTATGTCCGATAAAACCGAAGATTTCTCCCGGAAGGATGTGCAGGGACAGGTCGTCCACCGCTTTTTTCTCACCATAGATTTTCGTTAAATGTTCAATTCTAAGCATGATCATTCCTCATTTCGTTTCCTGATCCCCGTCAGAGGCATCGTTTTTCTTTTTATAGACTGCTGCAGCGGAAGAAAGGCTCGTTCCTGCTCCAGCAAAAGCAATTCCGTTCCAAAAATACCCGTCAGCAATCATAAATACAGCTGCCGTAAAACAGGCAAGCGCTATTATAGGCATCCACTTAACAAACTGCTCTTTCATTGATCTCATCCTCCAAACATCCGTGGAACGCGCGTTTTTTATTCCTGTCTTTGTTATCCTTTTTCGGAATCGAACAGACCGAACGTGATTCCCATCATCAGACCCATGCAGATTCCCAGTATCAGGCTATGCATGGCTGTCGTAAATACGATTCCCCATAAAACTGTCATTGAGATTGGAAAGACTTTCTTTTTCATCGTATAACCCTCCATGGCGTCCTATCGTTCGTTAGCTTTATGTTGGAAAGAAAACCGGTCAGCCATTTCCGATCTGACCGGCCATCTTAAATCCCCATTCAAAAGGATCTATTTCCGATAGATTTCGAAAAACTGTATCACATGTTTCCTGACCAACTCCATCACTTCGTCTTCCCGCTCCGGTTCCCGGTCGCACAGGTTGATCCAGACGGTGATCGGAGATGAGAACTGCGCTGCCATAATTTCAGAATCTGCATCCTTCAAAGTACCCTCACGGATCAGGAATCTCATCATACCCATAAAGTAGTTCAGGACATTTTCATAATTCTGTTTCGTCTGCAGCTCTGCCAGCTCTGCATTGCGGAATTGCTCGATCGTAAGAATCTTCCTGCTCCTGCTGATACGCGGGTCATGCAGGATGTAACGCAGCTGTCCCTGCACGAGCTTAGCCACATCTTCCGCCTTCATGCCAGTCTTGTCTTTTGTGAATTCCGGATCGTCCCAGTTTGCACGGACAAAGATCGAATGATCGGCATAGCCTTTCAATACGGTTTCTACGATCGTGTCCAAAATATCCTGTTTATTGGCAAAGTGACTGTAGAGGGATGCCTTACGGATACCCACCGCATCGGCGAGCTGCGAGATACTGGTTGCTTCATATCCATTGACAGCGAAGAGATCCAGCGCTGCCTCCAGTATTTCTTCCCGTGTGTTGCTCTTTTCCATACTTTTCGCCCTTTCTCCAATATAGTAGTAATACTCAATTTCATCGCTTATTATACCTAGCGTTCGTTCGTTAGTCAATACCTAACACAGGAGTTTTTCAAAATTGCTCATAATAATTGGAGCCAATACGTCAATGAGACGCATCGGCTCCGCCTGCTGTATTACCACTTTAGTTCTCCGTCGCCGCCCATCAGCCGCGTCATTTCTTCGATCCGCTCCAAAGGGAACGGAGGAGGAAAGATCACAGAACACCAGCTGTGTCAGCTTCCGGTCTTTGCCGTCTTCCCAGATCTTCAGCACATTGTTTACGCATGCGTTGAGCTTACTGCCTGGATCATCCGGGAGAAGCGGGTTCATGAGTCTCTGGTCAAGGCCGATCTTCCTGCCATCGGAAGTGATCTTCAGCATGTTGTCAACGGACGGATCCACGCTGCCGCTGTGCACCCTGGCTGCTCTCTCGGAAAGCGAAGACCATATCTTTCTGGATCTCCGAAGGCTGCACCACCACCGTTTCAAACTTTGCATCAGGAACCGGCAGATCCAGCTGATCACTGGTCTTGATATCCGCCACTTCCTTGAACATGGACATGAGCTCCGGCAGATTAAAGAACTTGGCAAATCGTGTCCTGGCACGGTAGCCGATCCCTTCCGGAGCCAGTTCAATGGCCGTGGTCGTTTCTCCGAAGGTGGAAGCCCAGCAGTCAAAATGAGAAAGCCCTTTCTGCTGCAGCGTCCCGTACTGGAGATAGCGCATAACCGTGTAAAGCTCTGTCATGGAATTGCTGACCGGTGTTCCGGTGGCGAACACGACACCCCTGCCGCCGGTGATCTCATCCATATACCGGCATTTCATAAACATATCCGAGGATTTCTGTGCCTCTGAGGTGGACAGCCCTGCCACGTTCCGCATCTTCGTGTAAAGAAACAGGTTTTTGAAGGCGTGACTCTCGTCCACATACAGCCGGTCTACGCCCAGCTGTTCAAAGGTGATCACATCGTCCTTCTTCCCCTCATTCAGGAGCTTGTCGAGCCTGGTCTGGAGAGACTTTCTGGTTTTCTCCATCTGTTTGATGGAAAAGTTCTCCCCGTGACTGTACTTCAGCTCACTGATGGCTTCCGTGATCTCATCGATCTCCGAGGCATCCAGGTCTTTGGGCGGGGCCTGCTCCAGTGCTGTGACATTGATCCGGAAGAAGGGATCACTCTCCACAGCGATCTTCGCCAGCTTCAGCTTGTGCCGGACTTCACCGGACAGGTATTCATCCGCTGTCTGCCAGCCTTTGTCGATCCGGGCTTCTGCCATAGGGTCTTTGAAAATGACTCCCTGCAGCTCCGTAATAATCTCCCGGTACTCTCCGGGTGTCCCAAGAAGCTCCGCCATATAGGGAAGATCCACCCGGCCTTTCTCTCCGATGGAGATAGCCAGGGCTTCACTGGGTGTGTCCACACTGGTGACCTTCCGCTCCGGACGGATGGTTCGTTTCGTGAACATATCCGCCTTGCTCTCCAGCTCGCCGTCTTCATTGATATTCTCCAGTGAGCAGAGCAGGTAATAGGAAGAGTCCTCGGCAAATGCCTGG
>JAFVGK010000021.1 GCA_017475035.1 Blautia sp. | reverse complement strand
CGGAACGGAGTATTATGAAATGCTGCGCATGGCGGGCGTACGTCACCCCAAAGACAGGGATGATAACATCGTACACGCCATAGGTCTGGGCTTTACAGACATTGACTCGGAAATGAGGGACGCTCTGGCAACAAACCGCGCCCTCAGTGAAGCACTTGCCGCCGCAGAAGAGGCCAACAAAGCAAAGACCGCTTTTCTGTCTAACATGAGCCACGAGATCCGCACGCCTATGAACGCTATTATCGGACTGGACAGTCTGGCGCTGCGTATCGAGGATCTGCCTGCCGAGGCTCGGGAATATTTGATAAAGATCGGGGAAAGCGCGCATCATCTTCTCGGTCTCATCAATGACATTCTGGATATGAGCCGCATCGAGTCAGGCCGCATGGTCATTCGCAAAGAAGAGTTCTCCTTCCGCAACATGCTGGAGCAGATCAACACCATGGTCATGTCCCAATGTGACGAAAAGGGACTGCGCTATGAATGTAAGATGATCGGCGGTGTCAGTGATTACTACATCGGCGACGACATGAAGCTCAAGCAGGTGCTGATCAACATACTGTCGAATGCGATCAAATTTACGAACGCGCCGGGGAGCGTGATGCTGACGGTAGAGCGCGTCAACCTTTTCAAAGATCATTCGACTATCAAATTCTGCATCAAAGACACGGGCATTGGCATGAATAAGGAATTTATCCCGAAAATCTTCGATGCGTTTACGCAGGAAAACAGTGGCAGGAGCAACAAGTACGGCAGCACAGGCCTCGGCATGGCCATTACGAAAAATATAATCGAACTGATGAACGGCACAGTATCCGTTGAATCGGAAAAAGGTGTCGGGACAGAGTTTACCGTTATCATTTCGCTGAACAACAGCAACAATCAAGGACCATCCACGTACTTTATCAACCCGAAGGATATGCGGATTCTGGTAGTGGATGATGAAGAGGTCGCGGCAGAGCACGCACGTATCATACTGGATGAAGCGGGTATCAAGGCAGATACCTGCTATGATGGGCAAACAGCCCTGAAGATGCTGGGGGTACAGCATGCCAAGCATGAACCTTACAATCTTGTCCTGCTTGACTGGAAGATGCCTGAGATGGATGGCGTTGAAGTGGCGAGGAAAATACGGGAGCAATATGATAAAGAAACAACTGTGATCATCCTGACCTCGTTCAACTGGGATGAGATTTTGGAAGAAGCGATACATAGCGGCGTCGATAGTTTTCTGGCAAAGCCTCTGTTTGCGTCCAACGTGCTTGATGAGTTTGAGCGGATAGCACGTAAAAACAATATGAGCCTCTTCAGGGAGAAGGAACGTGCTGAGCTGAAAGGCAGAAGAATCCTGATGGCTGAGGATGTGTTCATCAACGCGGAAATCATGAAGCAGCTCATTACCATTCGAGAAGCAGAAATCGACCACGCAGAAAACGGCAGAATTGCGCTGGAGATGTTTGAAGAAAGTCCGGTTGGCCACTACGATGTGATCTTGATGGATGTGCGTATGCCGGAAATGGATGGTCTGGAGGCAACAGAAGCTATTCGGAAACTGAACAGGCCGGATGCAAAAACTATCCCCATCATTGCTATGACAGCTAATGCGTTTGACGAAGATGTGCAGCGCTCCCTGCAGGTAGGGATGGACGCTCATCTGACCAAACCCGTAGAATCCGAGCGCCTGTATCAAACACTGGAAGAACTGATCTGGGAGTACGATACGAAAAAAGTTTCTTAAAATCATTCATAGGGCTTTTTCTATTGTGAGAAACGATTCCATGACTTATCATGAAAACAGAATTACAATTCTTTATACACAAACAGAGAATCTGTAGAAATTTCTTTAGGTCCACTCCTGACATACGCTTATGAAGGTGCCAGAAGTATGCTCCTTGTGGACAATGCGGAGGATAGGGCGTTTCTCCGAGAACTGATAGAAGCAATGTATGAGGAACTGCCTGCTCCGAAGAAAAAAAAGAAGTGAGAAAATCTATGCATTTTGGATTATCCTATAAGTAATACTCTTTCTTATCGATTGATTTCCACAACAACCGTTTCATAACATAGTTACGAAAATAATAAGAAGAAAAACCCTGTGTCACTGTTTCAGCAGAGTGCCTGGAAGAAATCTGTATCCAGGTGCTCCGCTGAAATCGCGACGCGGGGTTTTTCATTTCTCCAGGTACTCAAAGACAATAATCCTTGACATGTGACCTTTCGTTCACTATAATGAGAGAACGACAGATGAAACCATGTTGAAGCTTTATTTTGGTGGGGTGGCGGACAAAGGTATCGCCCTTAAGAACATCCGGTATTTTGAGGAACAGGTGAAAAGAGACCTGGCTGTTTTGAGAGTATATCAGGAAAACCTGGAAAAAGGTGGTGGATCAGAAGGATCATGTTTATTATCTGACGGTCACCTTCGGGATAGATACATATGAAGCATATCTGAAATGGTGCGGGAGAGCGAAAAAGATACTTGGGGGCATTCTTCCCTGATAATCATGGATGAAACCAGTGGAACAAACACTTGAAAACCCCTTGTTTCCGGGCATGACACGAATCGTATCACGGATGTGACGATGCGTTTCTTTCCTTATTCAGGGCTCTTTGTTACTTTCAGATTACCGGTTGGCAATATCTTATGAAAGGACGAAGAGAACATGAAGGAAAAAAGAAATCTGCTGACAGGGGTAGGGATGATCGGTGTTTTTGCCCTGTGGACTTTTTTGATCCAGTGTGTCGATGTGCAGGCTGTGGGTCAGAATGGAACGAAAATCGGGTTTGCCGATTTTAATGTATGGGTCCATCAGCTGACCGGTGTGCACATGACACTCTATACGATCACGGACTGGCTGGGGCTTGTTCCCATTATTATCTGTCTGTGCTTCGGAGTACTGGGGCTGGTGCAGCTGATAAAGAGGCGGAAGCTGCTGAAGGTTGATCCGGACATTCTTCTATTGGGAGTATATTATGTGTTGGTAATAGCCTGTTACCTGATTTTTGAGATGATTCCGGTCAATTACAGGCCTGTCCTGATAGAAGGAAGACTGGAGGCGTCCTATCCATCATCAACGACATTACTGGTACTCTCTGTGATGCCGACACTGACATTTCAGGCATATAGGCGAGCGGTGAACCCCATAATCAGAAAATCGGCTGCGGTATTCGTGATCGCCTTTTCAGCGTTTATGGTAATCGGAAGGCTGATTTCAGGGGTTCACTGGGCAACGGATATTATTGGTTCCATATTGTTGAGTGCGGGTCTGTTTATGCTGTACAGGTCTGCTGCAACATATGCGGACAAGGCGAAGAAAGCCGACAGGAGCAAAAATGGAGTTCAATGAAAAACTACAGGAATTAAGAAAATCTAAATCACTGACACAGGAAGAACTGGCGGAAGCTCTGTTTGTTTCGAGAACCGCAATCTCAAAATGGGAACAAGGCCGGGGGTATCCAAGCATTGATTCGCTGAAAGAAATATCGAGGTTCTTTTCCGTATCGATTGATGATCTGATCTGTTCGGAAGAGATCATTTCTGCGGCGGCAGATGAAAAGAAAGAATGCGTGGAAAAGTATATATCGCTGATCTGTAATACGCTGGATATCTTTTTGGCACTTCTGCTGTTTCTTCCTGTATTCGGAAACGGAACTGATCATCCGGTTTCGGTATCACTTTATGCGATTACGGGCTTAAGCACATGGATTAAAACGGTGTTTGCGGCCTTGATTAGCCTGGCTGTCCTGAATGGTATCTGCGGTGTTATTATCAGCCATTTTGATAAGCCGGTCT
>JAFVGK010000096.1 GCA_017475035.1 Blautia sp. | reverse complement strand
TTAACAGCAAGGCAGAAGGAAATCCTTGCTCCCTTCGGCATTGATGAAGATGATTTCCGAGTGGTCATTAACGCAATGAACAACACGCAAAAGAATGGAACAATTACAAAAGCGTTTTTAGTTCAAGAAAGTTAGCGTTTATAGGTTTTGACGCCTGCCTGATGGCTTCCGCGGAGGTGGCGAATGCCCTGTCGCCTTACGCGGACTATCTTATCGCTTCGGAAGAAAAAGAACCGGAATATGGCTGGAATTATGCTTTTCTTCAGGGAATCGGGTCTGGGGACACGGGAGAAGAGATTGGGCGAAGGATCGTTGATTCTTACTTTGAAGGTCATGAAGATGCTTTTGGTTTGACGCTTTCCTGCATCGATTTGTCTGTAATGGAAGCATTGACGGAATCTTTAAACAATTTTTTCTGGTATCTGGGAAGAAATATGGATGAGTCCGCCTATACCAGTCTCTCCCGACTTCGCACTGCCAGTGCTCCCGTCGGAGAGACGGCCAGGGGGATCGAGAATGGATATGATCTCGTAGATCTGAGAGATCTCATAGAGCACTATACCGGACTGGAGGATAACACCAGACTGCTCGAGGCTTTGGAGGAAGCGGTGGTGTATAGCCGTGCGAGCCATGGGCTTGAAGAAGAAATCCATGGTCTTTCCATCTATCATCCGATGTATAATAAAAATGCTTATCGAGACAGCTGGCAGGAAACCTACAGGAAAATGGATTTTTGTCCGGCTTACCAAGGATATATCAGAAACTTTGGAGAAATATTGGATGGGAAACCCCTTACAGACTGGACAAAACTTAAGATCTTCGATAAAGAAGCCGACTTCACCGGATTAGAGCTGGCAGAGGACGCAGACGAGGCAGAAAAAGGGAATCATTACAGTTTATCCTTGACTCCTGCGCAGCAGGAGAACTTTTCTTCCGCACAGCTGGTCATTCTTGGCTCGATGACTGACGATTTTGATAATGGCATGTATGGCAGCCAGCTTTCTGCAGGCGGCGCGCCGACACAGAAGTCGGAATACCTGTTTCCGGTCTGGAGTGAGGAAGTACCTCTTGAGGAAGACGGCGTTCTCAGGACAGGCTATGGCGGATACAGTCTTTACCTTGCCGATGAGGAAGGAAACGCTGTGGCCGGTCCTGTCAGTTATCGAAGATCTGAGGACGGAAAGTTCTGGTATGTATATGTCCGGTATCGCAATGAAAGTGGAAATGATGACTACTGGTCAACTACTGCAAAAGTGCTGTATACCTATACTTTAAATAAGGCGTCCGGTGAATTGGAACTTGTCAAAACAGAGGTGTACGACACCTTGACCTATGAGTACACGTCCCGCATCTCCTTCTCCGAAGAGGCGTACACTAAGATGTGTGTGGATCGGATGGCTGTGAAAAAACCGGAAGGAGAAGATATCCTTCCAGGGATGAATTCCTGGGAACAGATGGATGAGGAGCTTGAGGTGGAGCTTCCGCTCTCCTGGCATCTTAAACTCTATGATGAGCAGTTGAGCGGCACTGTATGTTACGCTACAATCCAGATCACGGATATCCAGCAGAACCAATACTGTACGCCCCTGGTACTTGTCCAGAACCCAAATCTGTATGATATCCAGGTTCTTCCCAGAACGGTAGCAGAGGAAGAATTCGAGATGAATGTCTATGCAGTTCTGGATCGCTCACCCGTTTCTCCGGGGTTGAGCGTTGGGATCGAGATCCGGAATACAAATGAAAGAGGATCCGCTTATATAGATTATATAGATGATTTTCTTTTGAATGGAACTCGCTTTGCGAAGGCACAAGGATATTGGGGACGTGGTGGATATGAGGTGTACCATATTGATCAGGTACAGCTGACAGGGCTGAAGGAAATTACAGAGCTTTCCTTTTCCCTGATGATACGTGACCACGTTGCCCATGAAGATAGGAAGGAGGTCTTTACCTTTCAGATAGACGGCGCCAGTCTGGATACTTTGAGAGGGGAAGAGGAACGGCTGCCACTCTCTGAGGTAACTGTGGACGGGATTAACTGGCAGCTGATGGATCTGAAACGAGATGTAAAGGGATGCCTGGCTGGTGTTCTGCATGTAATAAATGATACGGAAAAAAGTTTATTTCAGACGGGTTATTTGGCGGTTAACGAATGCGTCCAGCTCGGAGACGAGATTCGAGTGGACGTACCAACCCACACGGACGCGTATGTTCCTTTTGAATGCAAAAATCGTACCGTATTTTCTGATTCCCATTTGGATGGAATCGGCTATACCGATCAAATGTGTATGGACCATTTGCTCGAGCGGGCGGGAATTTACGAGATTCAGAGCCTGAAGTTTTTCTTCAGTTTCACTAAGGATCCGGTCATCCTATTCACCCTTCCCGAACCGGTTTGCTTTGCATCCAGGGAAAGTATTCCGGAAATGCAGAATCACGAAGAACAAGAGGGGACAGACTCTGCGGCACGGGAGACATCCGGGCAGGAAAAGCAAAGGATGCTTCTGGAGGGAAAGGTTTCTGTCAGAGTTGACAAAGTGATGGTCGGGGACAGGGATCTTTGTCTGTCGTGTACGATAAGGAATGAAACAGATTCAGATATCATCCTGAAATTCAGATGTCAAACCTGTAATGGTCTTACGGCAGATGAAACCTTTGACGAATTCTACCTGTCGGCTCATACCCAGGGGAGCTTTGGATACATCTGGCATATTGACTCCGAAAAAGTGGACACACAGAAGGAGATCAGGGATCTGGGTTTCGTTTTTCAGTATTGGGATCAAATCTCACATACAGCTCACTTATTCTTTCCGGAGGGCTGCCATTGGGGACAGGAGGGGGGAACCAATCTCTCCGTTGAAGACTTTGAAACCGATCCTGTCAGCATTTCCTATTTTTCACAAGCGGCTTATCATGAGGTACAGCCTCTGGAAGAGGAGACCGAGGTTGACTTTTTCATTCAGGTAAAAGAAGGATACAAAGCAGATCCTTTTAATCCATTCTCATTTTATTTTGAATTCCAGGTGATTAATCATGCGCAGGAGGAACGAACTTATCATTTTGACCATTTCATCGTGAATGACAAACGAGCGATAGGAACAACTGTTCGCATATCCAAGGTGCCGCCCGAAAGCTTTAAAAGTGGTAGAAATTATTGCTTTGGATATAATCTTGCCTGCATTTCAGAGATTACCTCCTTCTCCTGCGTTATGACGATAACCGCTGAGGATGGCGAAGAGGAAATTGAAGTGCCGCTGAGATGGGAGATTGAGGGAGTAGATCTGTCAAGGGAAGTGTTCCTATGCGACCAGCCCCTTGTTGAAAAGGAAGAGAGCGGATGGATCTATCAGATTCTTGCTCTGGAGAAATGCAACGAGGGTAGTAATATTGAAGAGCTGGAGATTCTTGTTTGCGTCAGAAACGAATCCGGATATTACCTGGAAGGCAGTGATGATGCCCTGGCAGTTCTCCTGGAAGGCTTCGGAATGGGTACAGAAAGATTGTCGGGAATTGAAAATGGATTAGAGGAATGCGTTGAGTTTTCCGTCTATTACCGGGCAGATTGGGAAGGAGTATCTTTCTACTATCAAGGGGAACCTCTCCCGGAGCGATTATATAAAGGTGGAATTCTGCAAGCCTACGGGCTGGACGAGATCAGGGATTTTACGATTTTTCACAGAAGGGATGTCACAGTTAAAGGGCATGATTCTTCGGCCTATCAAACCGTTCAACTTAGTTTGAATGAGCCATGGCCTCTGTCGGCACCGGACGAAGAGGAGCGGAGGAATTTTTCTCTTCAGCCTTACCTTCTGGATCAGGAAGCGGCAGTGAGGATCTCCTATCTGATGATGGGGGATAATGGGCTGGGCCTTACGTTATGTATCAAGAATCAGACGTCGGAATGGCAGAAGCTGGAGATATTTGATCCGAAAGCTGGGGAGGTTCCCCTTAGATTCTATGAATACTATCATGGAGAATATGATCTGCCCCCTGGAGCTATCCTTGTATCGACTATTGTGTTGTATCCAATGCTTTTAAAATAAGGCTATAGCCAAATATATCCTATAACTGTAGCGCCCCCTGAAGTAGGGTGCTTTTTATAATGTATAGACAATTCACGAGCAAAAATTAATATATATGTAACCAAAATATAACAAAGTCGAAAT
>JAFVGK010000095.1 GCA_017475035.1 Blautia sp. | reverse complement strand
TAACAGCAAGGCAGAAGGAAATCCTTGCTCCCTTCGGCATTGATGAAGATGATTTCCGAGTGGTCATTAACGCAATGAACAACACGCAAAAGAATGGAACAATTACAAAAGCGTTTTTAGTTCAAGAAAGTTAGCGTTTACTGCGCCTGATTTACGCCGCTGCAGCCGGTATCATTCCGCAGTAAATTCGTGCGCATACTATAGCTTCGACAGGAGCCTGATTTAAGAGAGGGCTCCTTTTTGAAGAAATATTATCTGTCTGATACCTAAAATCGAATGTCAAAAGTTGCCGTACTTTCTTTTAAGTAATTTTACCAAAATGGGTTTTTTTCTGCAAGATGAATCAATGTTTTTTTCTGAGAACGAGAAAACCTGCAAAAATACTATGCAATATGTACAAAAATGAACCCGGAAATTTGATAAAATCGACAGTAACCGGTTTTGCAAATTCAAAAAAAAGCAATAATTCGTAGCTAGATGGCAAGAATTATAGTGAAGCAATAGCGAGAGCCTGATAAGATAAAAAAAGCAGAACAGACAACCGCAGTAGTGTACTGCAGTCTATATTACAGGTTTTGCTGTTGTTCAGGGTATGTTCACCCGGTTCCGGGCAGCAAAAGCAAGAAGGAGGAGAAAAGCATGGCAAAGAGAAGATGGATTTCTGTGGTTCTTTCGGCAGCTTTAGTCGCAGGCGCAATGGCTATGGCAGTTCCGGCACAGGCAGACGAGGGAGAGGTACAGGAGATTACCTGGATGTTCTGGGATGATCTGGAGGCTTCCGAGGACAATATTACGAAAGGCTTCAAACAGGTAGTGGACCGCTTCAATGCGGACTACGAAGGGGTTTATCATGTAGAGCCCATTACGACCACGTTGGAAGAGTATTACACACAGCTGAACGCATTGGTGGATGCGGATCAGACTCCGGACGTATTCATTGTAAGCCCGGGCCCGAACCTGACAGACTATGTTGCTCCGGGAGTTGCGGCTCCGTTGGATGAATATCTCGAAGCGGACGGATGGAAGGATACCTTCTCCAGTGACGCTGTATTTGCGCAGCAGACTTATGATGGAAAGATTTACGCGGTTCCGCTGAACATTGCGGCTGCCTGCGTGTTCTACAACAAAGAGATCTTTGAAGAAGCAGGAGCAGAGATTCCCGCGACTTATGAAGAGCTTCTGGATGTCTGCCAGAAGATTAAAGATGCAGGTTATACTCCGATTACCATCAGCGCAGGAACCGCATGGTGCCTTTCCATGCTGGCCGGTTATCTTTGCGACAGAGAAGGCGTTGATCTCGATGCCGTAAACAGCGGGGCAGAGAGTTGGAACAATGAAAAGACCGTCGCCGCAGGCGAGAAGCTTCTTGAGCTTTCTCAGTATTTCCAGGAAACGGCTGCAGGAGATTCTAACGATGATGCAACCGCGGCTTTGTATTTCGAAGACGCAGCGATCCTGATCCAGGGTTCCTGGGCGATCGGACAGATGAACGGCGCGGCTCCGGAGTTTGAAGAGAAATGCGGCGTCTTCCAGTTCCCGGCCATCGAAGGCGGCAACGACCCCAACAGGATCATTGCCAAATCCGACTCCCTGGCGATGAGCTCCACCACCAAGTACCCGGAAGCAGCGATTGCCCTGATGAAGTATTTCACGGATGACGAAGCCCAGAGATATACTGCTGAGGTAGGCGGCAAGATTCCGGTTACAAAGGTTGAATACGATGCAAGTGTTGCACCGGCTCAGCTGGCGGATGTTATGGACATCTTCACAAAAGCAAGCGGCACCTTTGGATTCTATAATGAGTCCCTCGTTTCCTCGGATGCCGGTTCCTATTTTGACAACCAGATGGTTGCGATCTTCCAGCAGGAAAAGACTCCGGAGGAAGCATTCCAGGCAGTAGAAGACTGGTATGCCGAAAATGGTTACAGATAAACGGTAAGTTTTTATTCACTCCTGGCGGGACTGTTTGTTACAGTCCCGCTTTTTCTCGCAGAGTCACAGATGTTATTGAGGTGGTTTTATGGACAAACTGTTAAAAAATAAGACGGCAATTTTCATTTTTGTTGCACCTGCCTTGATCCTCTTTACGGTTGTTCTTTTCATACCGATCGGCACTTCCTTTTATTATGCGCTATGCGATTACGATAAGGCTACCAGAAGCTATTCCTATATCGGTCTGGATAATTTCAGAAAAATGCTGAAGGATCCTACGATGAGGATCGCCCTGAAAAATTCTTTGTTCTTTCTTCTGTTTTCCTGTATTTCACAGCTCATCATGGGACTTCTCCTGGCAGGCTTGCTGACGAATATCAAAACCGGAAGAAACTTTTTTAAAAATGTAATTTACATGCCCTGCGTTCTGTCATCGGCAGCTTTAGGACTTTTGTGGGCCTTTCTCTTTCATGCGAAGGTAGGTATCAACAACCTTCTGCTGGTATTCGGGATAAAAGGGCCGGGCTGGCTGTATGAGACGAAGGGATTTATCACGCTGCCGATGTGGGTGATTGCTTTCGTTGCCCTCTGGCAGTATGTCGGACAATCGATGATGCTGTATATGGCACAGATATCCGGTATCAGCCAGTCGCTGTATGAAGCTTCTTATATCGATGGAGCGACAAAGAGGAAGGCCTTCCGCTATATTACCCTTCCGCTGATCAAGCCCATGGTCGGTACCGCGATGAGCCTGAATGCCATTGGCTCTCTGAAATTCTTTGATCTTATCTATTCCATGCTGGGAGATAAAACAGAAAACCTGAAAATGGACGTTCTGGCAACCTATCTTTATCGAACAGGTTTTTCCAGTAAAGGCGGCAATCATTATGGTTATGCAAGCGCCATCGGTGTCGTACTGGTGGTTCTGTGTCTTCTTGCAACGGCTGTCATTAACAGGATTTTTAAGACAGAAAGCTATGAGATGTGAGGTGGAGAACCATGACAAAAACGAAAAAGAAAGCGAAACTGCCGACAATATTGATTTATTTGTTTCTGATCTTTATGGTTGTCATCTATCTGGCTCCTGTCTTCTGGATCGGTATGACGTCACTGAAGACGCGGCCGGAGATCTACAAGAATCCTTTTGGCTGGCCGGAAACGCTGCAGTGGGGAAACTATAAAGTCGCCTGGGAAACCGGAAAACTGGGAATCGCCATGCTGAATTCCCTGTTTGTATGTGTGATTACATTGGCGCTGACCATGCTTATTGGTTCCATGGCGGCTTTTGCGATTGCCCGTATGAAATGGAAGCTTTCGGGCGTTGCTATGGTATATATTCTGATTGGTATGATGATTCCCGTGCACTGCGTGCTGATACCATTGTTTGTGCGTTTTGCAAAGCTGGGCCTGAGCAACAATCTATGGGGTCTGATCCTGCCTTACCTGACTTTCTCCCTGCCAACCTCCGTATATATCATGACAGGCTTCTTCAGAAGCATTCCCAATGAATTGCTTGAGTCGGCCTGTATCGACGGGTGCTCCATCTACAAGATTTTCTTTGAGATCGCGCTTCCGTTATCCAGAACCGGCTTGTTCGTCACCGGTCTGATGACCTTTATCGCAAACTGGAACGAACTGCTTCTGGCTCTTGTTTTTATCTCGGACGGGAAAAAGAAGACACTGCCGGTAGCCCTTACAAAATTTGTTACCCCGTATCAGACAAATTATGATAAAATGTTTCCTGCAATTATGATCGCCATTATACCGACGATCATCGTATACACTCTGTTCAGCAACCAGATCGTTGACGGTTTGACTACAGGAGCCGTAAAAGGCTGAAGATCTCTAATCTGATAAATGATCTTCAGAAATCTGCACAGGTCATTTCGTGACAGTTTTTAAAAGAATTTTTTTCCTGGAGCGTAAAAGCATGACAGGCAGCGAAATAGTCATCCGGACGGTATGGGGTTTACAATTATCATTGTAAGAGGAGGATTCTGAAAAATGAAATATCCGGTATTTTTGCCGGAGGGCGGCCGGATCGGATTTCCGGCGCCTTCCTTTGGCTGCAGCATCGAACCGTATCGCAGCGCATTTGACCATGCCCAGGAGGTGTTGCGAAGCCTGGGACACGGGACAATTCCCGGTCCGAACGCATATCTGGGAGAAGGAATCGGCATCAGCAATACACCGGAGAAATGTGGGGAAGAACTGACAAAAATGTATCTTTCCGATGAAACCGATGCGCTGATTTCCTGCGGCGGTGGAGAACTGATGTGCGAGATACTTGACTATGTGGATTTTGCCGCAATCCGCCAGGCACCTCCCAAATGGTACATGGGATATTCTGATAATACCAACATGGTCTTTTTACTTGCAACCCTTTGCGATACAGCTGCAATCTACGGTCCATGCGCTCCCACATTCGGGATGGAACCCTGGCATCAGGCGGTCCGGGACGCCTATGACCTTCTGAGAGGAAAAAAACTGGACAATAAAGGTTATCCTTTGTTTGAACTGGAATCTTTAAAGGATGAAGATCATCCCCTTATACCATACAACCTGACGGAGCAGAAGAAAATCCGGGCATTTTCAGGGATGAAAGAATGCAAGCCTGTCGCTGCCGATGCAAAATCAAAGAAAGACACTCTCCATGATCAAAAGGATCTTGTCTTTGAGGGACGTCTGATCGGCGGCTGCCTGGACTGCCTGGTGAATCTGGCAGGAACCTGCTACGATAAAGTGAAAGAGTTCAATGAACGATACGCTGATGACGGAATCATCTGGTTCATGGAATCCTGCGATCTGAACGTGATGTCGATCAGAAGAGCTGTCTGGGAATTAGATCATGCAGGCTGGTTTTCCCATGTCAAAGGCTTCCTGATCGGAAGACCCTGTTGTTACGGACAGGAGCTCATGGGTCTGGATCAGTATCATGCCGTGGTTGACCTTCTGGGAAAATACAATGTCCCGATCCTGATGGATCTGGATATCGGGCACCTGCCTCCTATGATGCCTCTGATCGTCGGAAGCATGACGAAAGTCAGCTATGAGACACGGACAGAAGACTTCCATCTGCAGATGAGCCTGTCATAGTGATCGATCAGGAGTGGTTTTATTCATTGTCTGGGTTTGAAGCCGCTTGTCGATATGGAATGACTGTATGATCCGGGCATCACCTTTTGTTTCCCTTTGACCGACAGCGCCAATACAGAATCAGTGGATTCTGAGCGGCTGCAGGCTGACAGAATTCAGATTTTTTCCGGAAGCCAGGTCTGCGTCGGGTCCACCGGGAGAGTGAAAAGCTTTCCGATATTACGCGGATCCTTTGCCTGTTTATACTGGAACAGGAGGTTTCCGTCACCTGTTTTTCCAAGGATTCTGATTTTACCGGTCACATGAGACATCGTAAAATCGGCCGATTTTGCAAGACCATTCTGCATAGCCAGAGCAGCCTGCACGATATCATTCGCTTCTGAAAGAGGAACCTGGAAACGGGACTTTACGCCCTTCACAGGCCTGCATTGGAAAATATAATGCTGTACGATACCCAACGCCGAAATCTGTTTCAGAAGATTTCCCAAAACTACAGGATTATCATTCACGCCTCTCATTAAAACAGTCTGATTCTTCACGATGATGCCGATTTGCTGCAAAGCCTTCACGGCGGCTCTTGATTCATCGGTTATTTCCTTTGGATGATTAAAATGTGTGACAACATAAATCTGCTTTTTTTTCTGATAGACCGCAAGAGTTTCCATTAGCTCTGGATCGGACAAAATCCTCTGTGGGAATGTCACAGGAGTTCTTGTTCCGAAGCGGATGAAATCCAGCTGTTCCAATTCGGAGAGCTTAGACAGCCATTGCCCGATCCTTGCTGTCGTCAACATCAGCGAATCACCGCCGCTTAAGAGAACGTTGCTTACCTGAGGATGAGCCCTGATATAATCGACAACGGCGTCCATATCCACAACGATTTCTTTCGATGCTTTTCCCACAAGCCGTCTGCGGAAACAATGCCTGCAAAACATAGCACACTCCGGTGTTGTCAACACCATTACCGTCTGCTGATACTTGTGCTGAAGCCCCTGAAGCTTCGTGTTGCTTGCCTCGCCGCTTGTGTCAAGGATCCCGTCATCTGTCAGCTCAACCCCTCCCGCGGGTATGGCCATTTTGCGGATCGGATCATCCGGATCCTCCGGGTCGATCAAAGAAAGGTAATACCTTGTCACCGACATAGGAAAAAGCGCAATCTCCTCCCGGATCGCTTCATATTCCTCCTGCGTAAGTCTCAAAGGTTCACGTAACTCTTCAGCCGTAGTCACATTTTCTCTGATATAATCCTGCCACTTCATATGCAATACCTCCTTTTTTTTCGATACCTTTCCCTCCCTATGTCTCCTCCCGGAATAAAATCATTTTCCCTGAATGAATAAAAAAACACCTTCCCTGCATGAGTGCCGGGAAGGTGTTTTTTAATAATCATATGAGCAAAAAATTTACCGCAGGAATATTTCGCTGAAGCGGTGTAAATTCAAAACGGTAAATAAAACAAAATGCAGAAATTTTGCTCGCTTATACAAAAAATAACACAATGATACAGGAAATTACTTGCATTTTCTAAGGATCCCCCCATGCCCGCCGAATCTGACGCCGCCATGAATGAAAATGAGAGCGTGGGCGCATCCCACTATGCCGCGCTGCTGCCGCAGCGGGCGTTTTCAAAAAAATACAATATCCCTGATTACCATTATCTTCCCAACGCTTACGAGATTAGCTGACGGATTAGGAGAGGGAAGTCTCCCTTCGCAAAGCGAATACACCCCAAAAATTGGTTCTCCCGCTGCTCAAAAGGGCACTCAGCGTGTTTACATATACGTATTATAAAATATCTATTACGAAATGTCAAGCATTCTTGTTGGACAATCAAGGCAGATTCATACACCTGTTTATGAAACTGCCTTGAACAGCAGCCAATAATCGTTGACATCCTTGCATTCCGATTGTATAATCTGATTCAGGCGACAAAAGGTCATGCAAAAATGAGCTCGCTCATTTTTGCATGAGATTGGGTCGCCCACAGACACGAGGAAGTAGCCATTTTGCACTATTTATGCTTGACTTTGCAAATCTTTCTGTGCAAAATGAGCGGATTCCGAGTGGCTGTAGGTTGCTGCATGCCAGTGGCATGCGTTTAGCAACGACCGAGCCGGGAGGCGAGACGCGAGAGCAGCTCCGCTGCGAAGCGATTCGTAGAATCAGGCTTTTGTCGATGCAATCATAATCTTTTATCAGGGATGTTGCCATGCACATCCCGGTTTCAGCATATTGTGTGTTTTTTTTGAGTTCGTTTAGAAGATGGTTGAATCTGCGCCAAAGGGGAAGTATTCCCATTTCTTCTTAATGGACTTTTTTTTTGCCTCAGCGCAGGTTTCAAAGTAAACCCTATGCTCTTCGAATCTGACGCTGCCAGGAATGAAGATGAGAGCATGGGGGCATCCCACTATACAACGCTGCTGTCGCAGCGTGCGTTTTCAAAGTAACTGCTTAAGGAAAATATGGGAGAAAGTATTATGAAGAAAAGAATTGCCGCAGTTTTTCTGATTCTCTGCCTGTCTGTTATGCCCGCTCGGGTATTCGCGTTGGCGGAAGCACTGGCAGAGGATGGGTATGAAAACTGGATATGGGAACCATACGTAGAAAAGGATGATTCGCTTTCCACCGGTCAGGTAACCACCTGGTCCTGTATAACATTCGGTTCATATCCCCAGACGGAAATCGTCGCCGAGGCTTTTACGGCAGTGGATGATTATGCAGTGCAGGAGGAAGACTATCTTGTAGATCCTGAGCTATATCAGAAACTGGACAAGGCTGAATGGAATGGCAGCCAGACAGAAATCAGCGGAATCCGCTATCTGCGCATAAGCCGTGAGGACGCAGTCAGCAATGCTGCCGACAGCGTGCAGCATTATCGTTGGGAGGAAAAAACCAAGTGGCATTATTTCCGTTTTGATCCTGTCCGGTGGCGTGTGATCGGCCTTAAGGACGGAGCTGCCTGCCTGATGGCGGACAGGCTGATGGACTGCCAGCCCTATAATGTGGAAGAGGGAGCTGTCAGCTGGGAAAGCTCCACTGTACGAAGCTGGCTGAACAGTTACCCCGCGGAAGAAAACAACGCAGGGATCGATTACCGGGGGAAGGGATTCCTTGATACGGCGTTTACCGCCGCCGAACAGAAAGCGATTCTCCGGACCAGGGTAGAGAACCGGCCGAACGAGCTGTATGGCACAGATTGTGGGAATGACACCGAAGACCGGGTTTTCCTGCTCTCCAACAGCGAAGTATTCAGTTCGGATACTGCCGCGCGGAACGGCTTTTATGCCGGAAGCGGCTATGATGATCCGGCGAAACGTTTCCGCTCAACCACGTATGCCAAATGCAAGGGCTCCTGGTGGTCTTCTGTCAACGGTTATATGGGAAACAGCTTTTGGTTCATGCGCACAAGCGGATATACCCCCGAAAGCGTTACCTACATTTGTGATTTTGGCTATATCTATCAGCGGGGAACCATCTCTACCTGTGAGGACGCCGGCATCCTCCCGGCCATATGGATCGACCTGAATCTGGCGCAGCCAGAGCCATCGGGAATAGTTACCTCCAGTGACATTCTGGAAGGCGCATTCCGGGATGAGACAGAAGAAGATCTGCGGAAGAGGGATTTGATCAGGAACCCGGTTGTCTGTTCGGATCCGAATGAACCGGACGGAAAGAAAGTATCCTATTCCCTGGTTCGATTCGGAAACTATCCGCAGACTGAGATCGTGTCGGATCCTTCCGGGGCTGCGGCAGGCAGCATCGCAGACCGGGAACTGTATGGAAAGCTGGAAGCGGCCGACTGGGACAGCGGCGAATGCGAACTGGACAATCAACGCTATATCCGGGTATTTTCATCGGATGAAAACGGTGATCAGCTCGCCCGGTATTTTATCTGCGAACCGCTTGTGTGGCGCGTGCTGGAAGTCAGGGACGGAACGGCGCTCCTGCTTTCGAATGCCGCCGTCGAGTGTGAGCCGTTCCAGGCGGATCTCCGGGAAGTCAGCTGGGAGAACTGTACGCTTCGCAGCTGGCTGAATGGATATGGTGCACAGGCAAATGCTTCCGAAAAAGACTATTCCGCCAAAGGAGATAATTTCCTGGATCTGGCGTTTTCCGATGAAGAACAGGAAGCAATTGTGGAAACAGCTGTACGGAACGAGGCAAATTATTATTTTGGGATGGATTCCGGGACACAGACGGAAGACAGGATATTCCTCCCGGCGGAATCGGAACTGTTCATTTATGACAGTTCGGAAATTCACGGTTTCAGCCGGCGTGATGAAGTCCCGGACCGGGCAAAACAGTTCCTGCCGACATCCTATGCGCTCTGGAAGGGGGTATGGAAAGAATCAGGAGAAAGAGGAAATGTCTTTTGGATAACCCGTACAACGGGCTATACCCACGCCAACGTGGTTTATGTGGATGAATCCGGCTATATGTACAATCGGGGAATCCTTGTTACCTGTAAAGATGCCGCAATCATCCCGGCCCTGGTTCTTGACCTGAATTCATTCGTATATGAGTATGCGGACACCTGTACTATTCCACCATCCGCAGCCTGATCTATGAGGGACCGGAAAAACAGAAAAGAACTTCCGATCCGAATCCGATTGTAACCGGGCCTCAGTCGTGCTACAATAAACGATAAGAAACCCCAAAAACGCAGTCCGGTCAATGGGAGACATATATCCCGGAGCACAGAGCGCTGCAGGCAGCGAAATCGTTCTCCGGACGCTATGTCGGTTAACAGGTATCCTTGCAGAAGGAGGGTATGATTATGAAAAAAAAGCTGGCGCCATCGATTTTATCCGCTGATTTTCGCAAACTGGGCGAAGAGGTTTCCTCCGCGGCCAACGCCGGAGCCCAGTACATACACATTGACGTGATGGACGGGATGTTCGTCCCCTCCATATCCTTCGGAATGCCCGTCATACGGTCGATCCGCCCTGTGACCGACGCCGTGTTCGACGTCCATCTCATGGTTCAGGATCCCGAACGCTATGTGGAAGAGTTCGCACGGCTCGGCGCGGATCTGATCACCGTACATGCCGAGGCGACAAAACACCTGGACCGCACTTTGCAGCAGATTCATTCGCTCGGAAAAAAGACCGGTGTGGCTCTGAATCCCGCAACGCCCCTGTCCGTGCTCGACCATGTGCTGTACCAGACAGATATGGTGCTGCTTATGACAGTCAATCCCGGCTTCGGCGGACAAAAATACATTGAACCGATGACGGAAAAGATCCGTACGCTCCGGGAACGTCTGCTTCGGGAAGGCAGGGAGATCGATATCGAAGTGGATGGAGGAATCAACGAACAGACAGCCCGCATTGTACTGGAAGCCGGCGCCAACGTGCTGGTTATGGGATCCGCGGTCTTTGACGGAAAAGACGTGGCGGGAAATGTGAGAAAATATCTGAAAATGATGGAAGAATAACCCCTCCGCCCCTCTGCCGGGGAAGCGGCAGCGGCATTCACAGATATGAGGAAACAAAAGGACGTATCCGGAGCTTCATCCATGATGAAACTCTGAATACGCCCTTGTTTTTTATCTCAAAACTGCGCACAAGTCATACTGCGCAAATCTTCAGGATCCTCCTTAAAGAGTATCTTCCCTGCGGATGTAGCCGGGCTTATCTGCAGGAGAAACCACTTCCTTAACATGGATGAGCTTCGCTCTCTTGTCAACAACCTGATTCTCCACAAGGATATCCTCACCGATCTCTGCGCCGGCCAGAATAATGCTGTCTTTTACAACGGCACCCTTCTTAATCACGCAGCCGCGGCCAATGATGGAATTCTCAACCGTGCCTTCGATAATGCAGCCATTGGAAACAACAGAGTTGCGGATGCTGGCAGATGCATAGTAGTGTGTCGGGCAGGAGTTGTTCGTGCGGGTATAGATCGGCCAGTCAGCCTGGAACAGACTTTCGGCTTTCTTAATGTCGATCAGATCCATGTTTGCGCGATAATATGCATTGAAATCATTAATCACGGCGACAAAGCCTTTATGCGGCACTCCGCGGACATCCAGCTCTGAGCACATCATGCTGATCGTATCCTTCAGAGTAAACATGGAAGAGGTCTCACGTGCCTTGTTGATCAGCTCGATAAAGAGATCCTTCTTCATGATATAGGTAGCGAGAGAAACGTTGCGTTTTGCGGCATTTCCCTGATTCGGCTCAAGGGAGAGCACGCCCTTCTGACGGTTGAGGTTCACGACCGTGCAGTTGAGGAATGCTTCCTTCGCGTTGTCAATAGTCTGATAGAGCATGGTGATATCCGCGCCGCTTTCCACATGCTGGTTGATCAGTGCGGCGTAATTTGCGGAATAGACCATATAGCTCGGGGCGATGACAACATAAGGATGATGCATGGCCTTGATGTACTCAAGATTCTCATAATAAGCCTTGATATCGGTATTGTAGATATCATTGCCGGCATCTGTCTCGGAGAAGAGAAGCTGAAGCTTTCCGCTCTTGGAATTGATGTTGTAATGACGGCCTGTACCAAGATGCTCAACAATTGAACGCGGCTTGGAATTAATATAAACCTGGATGCGGTCGATGCCGCTGTTGCTTAAGTTAGAGATCGCAAAGTCAATGACGCGATATCTGCCGAGGAAGGAGAAAGCGCCGATAGGGCGATAATCCTGAAGACCCTCTACCCAGATGTTGCGAGAGGATGAATTGATGACACCAAATGCTTTATACATATTATTCGACCCCCTTTAATCGTTTCGCGACAAGCTCGATATGCTCGCTGTCTGCGCTGCCGACAACGGCATTCTTGCCGATGGTGATATCGTTTGCGACTAAGGCACGGGTAACAACGGCACCTTCCTCAACAACGGCACCGGGCATGAGCACGCTGTCGATGACCTTTGCGCCGGGAGCGACTTTGCTGTTCGTGAAGAGAACGGAGTTCTTTACTTCACCTTCAACGGTGCAGCCCTGCGTAATATAGGCGTTGGAAATGACTGCTTCTGCACCGACATACTGCGGAAGGGCAGTGACATCTTCCGTGTAGATCTTCCAGGTCGGGTCACTGAGATCCAGCGCATTGTCCGGATCAAGAAGATCCATATTTGCCTCCCAGAGAGAGTCAATGGTTCCTACATCCTTCCAGTATCCCTCAAACTTGTAAGCGAAAGCGTTCTTGCCCTCTGCGATCAGGGCAGGAATGATATCCTTGCCGAAATCGTGGGAAGAGGTCTCGCTCTTAAGATCTGCTAACAGAAGCTTGCGCAGTGTCTTCCAGGTGAAGATATAGATACCCATGGAAGCAAGGTTGCTCTTCGGATGCTCTGGTTTCTCCTCAAACTCCTGGATACGGTCTTCCTCGTCCGTATTCATGATACCGAAACGGCTGGCTTCCTTCATCGGCACGGGCATGACGGCGATCGTTGCCTCTGCCTTGCGCTCGTTATGGAAAGCGAGCATCTTGGCATAGTTCATCTTGTAGATGTGGTCACCGGAGAGAATGAGCAAATATTCTGGATTAAAGGAATCGATAAAGTCGATATTCTGGGAAATCGCATCCGCGGTCCCGCGGTACACATCCAGATCAGCATCGGCTTTTTCACGCGGCGCAAGTACATACACGCCGCTGTCTTTGGCATCGAGACCCCAGCGGCCGCCGGCTGCTACATAGCTGTTGAGTTGAATCGACTCGTACTGCGTCAGGACGCCTACGACATCGATGCCGCTGTTTGCGCAGTTACTTAAGGGAAAATCGACGATGCGGTATTTCCCACCATAGGCAACGGCGGGCTTTGCGACCTTGCTGGTCAAGTCGTGGAGGCGGCTACCGCGACCGCCTGCCAGAATCATCGCTAGCATACTGTTTTGACTCATGGTGAACCCTCACTTTCTTTTATACAATGAGAATTGAGCAGAAAGAAAAATAAACGGCCTGCCCTTATTCTCTTGTCTGCGTATATTATACAATTAAATCTTTGAGATTTCCACAATTTTTGTGCAAAAATCGAAAAAAAAATTATCACTTACGAAGCAGAAAGATCCTTTTTGATCTGTGTAGAAGATATTTCCGGTGTCCGCGGCAGATAAATCACCTCACAAGAGTCTTTGAGGAAATCAAATTTCCCTTTCCAGTCATCGCCAATGACAAAAGTATCAATATGATACTCCCTGACGTCCGAAATTTTCTGTTCCCAGCTCTCTTCCGGGATGACAAGGTCGACATAACGGACCGCTTCCAGGAGTTTTTTTCTCTCCTCATAGGAAAAATAACATTTTTTCTGTTTTTCATTCCAGTTGAATTCATCCGTAGACAATGCTACGATCAGATAATCACCGTATTGCTTTGCGCGCTGAAGGAGATTAATATGCCCGTAATGAAGCAGATCAAAGGTTCCGTAAGTGATGACACGTTTCATTTTACCCTCCGTTAAGATATGTTCAAAAATCTCAGATCATTTTATGAAAACCTAGAAATAATCATATCCGCCGTGAATATCCACGACAGACCCGTTCATATACCCATTTCGTAAAATACTGACTGCCATTTCGGCGATTTCCTCTGCCTGTCCGAATCGATGTAAAGCAATCTTGCGGTTAATGCGTTCAAAGCTTTCCTGACTTCGTCCCTGATGCCAGGGGGTCTGTATAAAACCAGGGGCAATGGCGTTGACCCGGATCTGTTTCGGTTCCGTTTCCTTCACCAGGGACCTGGTTAAAAAATGAACGGCCGATTTGCTGACGCCATAGACCAGGGAAGATGAATATGCCTGCTTTCCCGCATATGATCCGATAAAGAGGATGCTTCCTCCCTCTTTCATATAAGGAAGAAGTTCCTTTACCAGGAAGGCCGGAAGAGAGAGATTCACTTCCAGAACGTGGTTAAATTCCTCAAATGTGTAATCGGAAAAGGCTTTTTTCAGGCTGATGCCGGCACACAGGATGAGTTCATCCAGAAATGTTTCCTGTGAAGACTGTTTTTTGACAACATCCACGAGACGCATCATTCCTTCATAAGAAGACAGGTCTGCCTGAATCAGTGACAGCCTTGACTGCAGAAGCGGTTCAATACTATCCCGAAAGGCTTCTGCCTGCTCCGTTCGGTGACCATAGTTGACAAAGACATGATCGCTTTCGCTGCTCAAGGTTAGAATCCGTCTTGCGATGCCGGCGCCGATTCCTGATGTAGCGGCGGTGATCAGAGTTTGTGTCTGCATGACAAAATCCTTTCATAAAAACCGGCGGGGAAACGGTCACAGCTTCATCAATCGCTGATATACTTTGGGCGGTATATAGGGCTGCTGGTCGTGGATCGGTTCGCCTAAGCTGGTCTTGGGATAAGCGAAGGTACCAGGCTCTATGACAAACTCCAGAAGTCTGGGACCGGGCTGTGAAAGAAAACGGGCTGCTCTGTCCGGAATTTTGTCCGAGGAGGTCTTTATCTTCATGGCCATCAGGCCGTAAGCATCCGCCACATCGGTGAAGGAGCAGGATGTAAAGCCTCCTTCCGGTGAAGTCCCGGCATAGATTTCTTCAAAATAGTCCCGCTGTAGATGACGGATCATGCCAAGAGACTGATTATTGAAAACGATCAGGCGGATCGGGATCTGCTCCCGGACCATCCATTGCAGCTCCTGTATGTTCATCATCAAGGCTCCGTCGCCGCAGATACAGGCCACCGGTTTACCGGTAGCATAATAGGCTCCGCAGGCAGCAGGCAAAGCAAAGCCCATTGCTCCGTGACCGCCTGAGAATACCAGCTTCTGATCCTTTTGATTACGGAAAGACTGGTAGGTCCAGACCATATGCTGACCGACATCCACACAGACGGCAGACGCGTCTGACAGGGAATCGCTTAAGTGAGCGATCAGCCGGTTGGTCCACCGAAGCGGTTCTTCATCATCCACTATGGCGAGAGAAGAACGGATCTCCGTACAGATGCTTAACCATGGCTGAAAGTGAGAAGGCATCAGTCCGGCTTCCTGCCCGGAACATTGCCGAAGCATTTCTTTGATGACATCCCGCGCATCCGCAAGGAAGCATTTTTCACTGCCGTCCTGATGAATCTGTCTTTGCAGCTGGACGGGGTCGATGTCCACCCGGATGATTTTTGTTCCCTCAGCAAAGGAGGATACCTTTGTCCCGATCTGTCTGGTACAGAGTGAAATTCCCAGACAAACCAGGAGATCCGCTTTTGCGTTTGCGATCATATTTGCGCATCGGTGACCGTAAGCGCCGCCGATGCAGCCAAAGTTTAAGGGATCATCATAAGAAAAAATATCTTTTGCAAGAATACTGGTTACGATCGGAAGATTGAGCTGTCTGCAAAATTGAATCAGGTCATTCCCGGCCTGGCCCAGAATACCCTGACCGGCCATGATAAGCGGACGTCTGGATTTTTGGAGGCTGTTCAGAATTTCAGCGGCAGCATCGTGCGGGCTGCAGGAGTATGTCGGGTTAAGAGAAGCAGCTGCATGCTCAGCTGTTTTTGAACCGGTATCTCCAGGCTTGGATAAACTTTGGCCGGAAGGGGAAACTGTGGGATTTTCCATACTGTCCGGACGTTTCTTTTTAGAAAGAAAAGAGAAAAAGGAACGTTTCGGAACATTTATGGAAGAAGCGGATTCCTGTTGGGCCGATTCCGCGTTTTCTGCTGACGGATTGACAGTTCCGGATCCTTCGATTTCGAACCCGGCATGACTTAGCGTCTGCTGCAGGAGCTGTTCCTTGGAAAACTCCATATCATAAACAGGATCGGTCAGGTCTGCTCTTTGCACATCCATTGGCAGATCGATCAAAACGGCGCCTTTTCGTCCTTCCGTGGCGATCGTATACGCGAGATTCATCTCACGTATGAGTTCCTGTGGATCTGAGATATGTACAGCGTATTTGGTGACCGGTTTTGCCATGCTTATGATATCGATTTCCTGAAAGCCTTGCTGACGCAGTCCCCGGATGCCGGAATATTCATATGTATTTAACTGACCGGTAAGAAAAAGTACAGGGAGGGAATCAAAATAAGCGTTCGCGATCCCTGAAAGCAGATTTGCGGCGCCCGGTCCGCTGGTGGCATAGGCGACGGCGAGGCTTCCTCTGGCGCGGGCATAGCCGCAGGCCGCAAAAGCAGCCCCCTGCTCATGATAACTGGAATGATTATTTGTGTCAGGATTTTTGTCAATGGAATCCACGAGATGGGCAATCATGGTGCCCTGGTAACCAAAAAAATCATGGATTCCTTTACGGGAAAGAAATTCTACAATGAAATCGGTTGCTTTCATGTGTTTTTTCCTTTCATCATTGTCCCCCGTTGCTCATACCGGCTTCATTTCCAGGCATTTCCGGATCATATGTGCCAGGGTAATGGATTCCTCCGGAAATAAACGCGCATTGTCTGTACGGTGGTCACTGATCATGATCATCATCTCCTGTAACAGATAGCGCAGCCCGTTTCCTTCAAAATTAAAGCAGAAGCGTTTCAGGGGATCGGTTCCGTGCAGCCGGGCTTCAAAATAACCGGTGTTCCACCAGTCGGCCGGGATGGTGATTCTGCCGTTGCTTCCGATGACCTGAAGGTTATCTTCAACATCCAGCCCCTTTGTGATTTCGATCATGGCGTATGACTGGGGATATCGGATCGTAATGACAAGATAAGAGCATTCTTCCTTTTGGTCACCCACTTCATGAAGCTGTACATCCAGCCATTTCGTGCCTAAAATCTTGATGACCGAGCACAGGGAATAGAAAATCGTCTCGGTCAGGTTTCCGTTTTCGTGAAAGAACTCCTGAGAGATAGAAGCCTTAACCGCAAGGATATTGCCGATCAGGCCGCCGTGGGTTTGCCACACAAGCTGGTTAAAAGCCCTGAGATAGACGAGAGGAATCCTTTCAAACAGCATGATGTTTTTGTCTCTCGCGAGCGAAAACAGGGAGGAAAGCTCATCCGGGTCGATCGTAATCGGAGCGTCACAGATCACATATTTCCCGGCTTCAAGAGATTTTCTGACATAAGCGGGCTTGTCGGAGGACAGCAGATGAATATATATGATGGACACTTCTTCCAAAAAGAGAGAAAAATCATCTCCGAAAGAATTTAACTCATACTTCTCACAGAATTTCTGGGCGATCGGAAGATCCTCCGAAAAGACGCACTCGGTATGAAGCCCGCTGACATATTTGGATTCCCAGACAATACCGCCGTCCCAGGTAGTATCCGTAACGACTCCTATGGAATAAGTCTGCCCCTGTGAACGGAGCTGTGTACTGGAGATGTTTTTCGTGCGTTCCAGATAAATTACCTGGCAATAATTTTTCAGATAATCAAATTTCCCTCTCCAGTCCGAGCCGATTACCAGAATATCAATATTGTACTTTACGATGTCACTTACTTTCTGTCCCTGATATTCTTCAATGATGATTTCATCTGCAAGACCTGTATTCCGGACATTTTCGATACGGCGAAGCAGGCTGTCTTTCACATTGAGTTTTCCGCGCTCAATATCATAACTTTCGCTGGTCACCCCTACGATCAGATAGTCTCCCAGATCTTTAGCGCGTTTGATGATATTGTAATGTCCCTGATGGAAAAGGTCGAAGGTCCCATAAGTAATGACTCGTTTCATGGTAAAGTCACCTCTTTCGTCAGATACGCAGTCACACTACGGAGGATAAGGATAATCTGCGGAATCAGGTTATCGTCGATAAAGCTTTTAAGCGTAATCGCTTTCGGGAAGATCATCGATGGCTTCTTCTCCGGCAAATACAGCTTTGTTGCCTGAATTTTTCTTAAACAGGATCAGACTGATCAGATAAATGATTCCGTTATAAAGCCAGTTCACAGGCGGGCTGCCCAGAACAAGAATAAAAACAAGCGACAATACCAGCGGAGCCCACCAATTCAGCATGATCGGAAGCTTTAAAAGATCCAGCCAGTTCAGAACCATAAGAATGGGGTAATGGAAAATAAAAATACTCATGGTATTTTTGCCGATAAAGCCTGTAAAGAGCTTACCCTCCGGAAACAGGGCAAAAAAAGTGATGATCAGTGTATAGGAAACAATATACATGATGGAACGCAGCACGATGCCTTCCAGGTTCGTTACCCCGCTGATCTGGTAGCTGTGATTTTCCCTGAATAGGTCAACGGGCAGATCATTATTTGACATATAAAGCCATAAACTGCAGAGCAGGGCGACGCAGAACAGCAGGAGAAACCATTTTCCCTTAAACTTTCTGATCTTCTGCGTGCTGCTGTACTGCCAGAGATAACCCGCCACAAAAAACGGGAAAAAAACAACAATCCGCGAGACGGAAAGATATGTGGAAAACTCGGGGCGCGTTCCCGCCCATAAGGCAAGCAGAATGCTGAGTGGAATGATAAAACGGATCTTTCCCATCGCCTCGATGGTAAGCCGGTAAACAAAAAGGGCAAGCAGATACCACATGGCGGTTCCGGTAGGACGGAGGAGCTCGTAATCAATTTTCTGTCCGTTCCACAGATAAGCGCACCAATGGATCGTATAGCCGAATATATATGGAATCAGGATATTGCGGACGACTTTCAAGGGGTGCTGCGGATGCTTAGACAGGTATCCCGAAACAAAAACAAAAGCAGGCATATGAAAAATCGTAATGATATACCAGATGCTTCTGATCACCGGACTGATTCTTACCTGCTGCAATGCGATCATGTGATTATAGACCACAAGAAAGATCAGCACGGTTTTGATATTATCAACAAGGTATGAGTAGGGAAGTTCTTCCCTGCCGTGAAATTGTCTCTTCATAACTTCCCCTTCCGAAACGCATGAATGTTGCATAACTGTTTCTTATCATACCATAGCTCTGTGCTTTTTGGAACACTTTTTTAAGCATTTTTTTCAATTATTACTTAAATATTACGGGCAAAGTTGTCAAGATTGCTTCCCGTGTTCCGGACCGGTCTTGTTAAGTCCGACAGCTGACGCATGCCGCCTGTTTTATTCCGGTAATAGTCCGGAAATAAAAGCTTGACTTCCATATGTCCCTGTGTTAAGATAGCAGACGCGACATGGAAAATGGTCTGCTTTTTTTGTGTGCAAAAAAACAGGAGCGGATACCTGTTGCTTCATAAAATATGGCAGACCTTAGGTTTATTTTTAAAGACGGAGGTGGAAGTTGTGCGTGTAAGAATCACATTGGCGTGCACAGAGTGCAAGCAGCGTAACTACAACACGACCAAGGAGAAAAAAAATCATCCTGATCGTTTGGAAACAAAGAAATATTGCAGATTCTGCCAGAGACATACGATGCATAAAGAAACGAAGTAATTCGTAGATTGTGAGGTTTTTCCCGATGCAAAAGAATGAAAAGAAGTCTGGCACGAATAAGGCGAAAAGCCAGGGCAAAACCTGGTTTCAGGGACTCAAGGCTGAGTATGGAAAGATTGTCTGGACGGATCGTCAGACTTTGATCAATCAGACGATTGTAGTTACCGTGATCACCATCATTTTAGGCGCTTTAATCAGCCTTATGGATGCCGGTATCCTTGGTGTACTGAATCTCCTGATCAGATAATCACAAGGATGAGGGCTTGCTGAAAGCACAAAGTGAAAAAGTGGGGATCTCATTCTCACTTAAGTTTGCGAAAGGAGCTCGTGACAGCGATATGGCAGATGAAACAGGAGTACCTGAAAGAACACAGATGCCGGATCAGCCGGAAATGCCTAAAAAAGCGGAACCAATGTGGTATGTCGTACATACTTATTCCGGCTATGAAAACAAGGTGAAGGCAAATATTGAAAAAACAATTGAAAACCGGCACCTTGAAGACCAGATTTTGGAGGTTCGTGTTCCCCTGCAAGAGGTTATCGAGCTGAAAAACGGCAAGGCTAGACCAGTGCAGAAAAAGCTTTTCCCCGGATATGTTTTGCTGCATATGGTCATGAATGACGATACATGGTATGTCGTGCGCAATACGCGCGGCGTGACAGGATTCGTCGGTCCAGGCTCCAAGGCCGTGCCCCTGACTGAGACAGAGCTTGCTCCGGTAAGCACAAAGGAAGACAGTATTCTGATCGATTTTGAGGTCGGCGACAGGGTGACCGTCATGGACAAAGCCTGGGAAGGACGCAGCGGCATTGTTACGGATATCAACATGGAGCTGCAGAAAGCCACGGTCAATCTTGGTGTCTTCTCCGGAAGGGATACACCGGTGGAATTTGATTTTCTGGCTATCAAAAAAGAATGATTGATTGGTTATGATACCAAGTGGGAGGGATTTACTCCCGCCATTACCACATAGGAGGTGCCTGACATGGCAAAAAAAGTAACAGGTTATATTAAATTGCAGATTCCGGCAGGCAAGGCAACGCCTGCACCGCCTGTTGGTCCGGCTCTCGGCCAGCATGGTGTTAATATCGTGCAGTTCACCAAGGAGTTTAACGCCAGGACAGCGGATCAGGGCGACCTGATTATCCCGGTTGTTATTACCGTATATGCTGACAGAAGCTTTTCCTTCATTACGAAGACTCCGCCTGCAGCAGTTCTTTTGAAGAAAGCTGCCAACATTAAATCCGGTTCCGGAGTTCCGAACAAGACGAAGGTTGCCAAGGTGACAAAGGCACAGATTAAGGAAATCGCCGAGACAAAGATGAAAGACCTCAATGCCGCTTCCATCGAAGCCGCTATGAGCATGATCGCCGGTACCGCACGAAGCATGGGTATCGAAGTTGTTGACTGAGATTTCTGATTTGTATCTTTTGTTTTCGGCAATAAAAAAGTATGCCATTTTACGAAGTGGGAGGGTTTTCCCCGCGATTACCACAGGAGGTTATTTATAATGAAGCATGGAAAAAAATACAGGGAAGCTGCCAAGGCAGTCGACCGTCAGACTTTATATGAGACTGCTGATGCGATCAGCTTGGTAAAAAAGCTCGCCGTCGCCAAGTTTGATGAGACCATCGAAGCACATATCCGCACTGGCTGTGATGGCCGTCATGCAGATCAGCAGATTCGTGGCGCCGTTGTATTGCCGCATGGCACCGGAAAAACAGTTCGTGTTCTTGTATTTGCAAAGGACGCCAAGCTGGACGAAGCTACCGCTGCCGGCGCAGATTATGTAGGCGGCGCAGAGCTTGTTCCGAAGATCCAGAACGAAGGCTGGCTTGATTTTGATGTTGTAGTTGCCACACCGGATATGATGGGCGTTGTAGGACGTCTGGGCCGTGTACTTGGTCCGAAAGGCCTCATGCCGAACCCGAAAGCCGGAACGGTCACCATGGATGTCACAAAGGCTATCCAGGAGATCAAAGCTGGTAAGATTGAGTATCGTCTGGATAAGACTAATATTATCCATGTCCCGATCGGCAAGGCTTCCTTTACCGAGGAGCAGCTGAACGACAACTTCCAGACATTGATGGGCGCGATTATTAAGGCAAGGCCGAGCGCTGTAAAAGGCCAGTTCCTTAGGAGCGTTGTCATTTCCCCAACCATGGGTGCCGGCGTAAAGGTTAATCCGATGAAGCTCGGATAAATCAATTCTTTCACGATGATTACGAAAAGGCAGTCTCAAAGCCAGTTGCTTTGAGACTGCCTTTTCGTTCAGGATACTTATGTTCTTGTAGTTTTCTGTGTATTTTGCTATAATCTTAATGTTGATTAAGGCGGCAGAAGGCCATGCAAAAAGATTATGCATAGTCAACAAAATCGTCATTCGAAGACTTTGAGTCAACCTTCAAAACTTCGTTTTGGGAGGAGTTGTGATTATCATGATTGTGAAAAGAAATTACGCGGTTTATCCGGTATCAGTCAGACATCTGATTGTATTCCTGATTATATGGCTGGTGACGGGATCTTCATATTCCGGCTTTGCGTTTTCAGGTTTTCCTGTCGAAGCAGATGCAGGTTATGCTCCCCGGGATTTTTCATGGTCGGGTGGTTCGGGCAAAATGACGATAGTCTGTGAAGCATTGATCGATGCCGATACGGAAACCTTTGGCTATTTTACCTTTGGCAGCGGCAAGATCGCTTATGTCAGAGTCGGAGAGTCCGAATATGAAGCCATTTCCCGGACGGATCGCAGCACTGTTTTTTTTCTCCCGGCAGTATGCGGGGAGGAATTTACCGTGACGGCCTGCACGACAGCCATGTCGGTACCACATGAGATTGCGTATCAGCTATATGTGGAAAAGGGAGAGATTCTGGGAGAATCAGAAATCGAAGAGATCCTTTCGCCGGAATCAAAAGCCGCAGAAGCTCCTGCTGCCGTTGAAGAATCAATTGCCGAAGAAAAAGCTGCTGCCGCAGAAGATGCAGCAGATATTGAAGAAACAGCTGTCACAGAAGATGCAGCTGTTATGGAAGATGCAGCTTCCGTAAAAGACCCTGTCTCCATAGATGGCCTGGTCTTCGTAAGAAAAACGGATTTTCAATATGCCCAGGGAGTCGATATTTATTATTATGAAGGCGGGTATCGATATATAAATGTCCATGACAGCGGTTGTTATCTGCAGGTTCCGCAGGGAAGCAAAGTACCGGCAGGCTTATCCGAAGAGGTAAAGATTCTTCCCTCCATACCTGGACGGATTTATCTGGCTGCATCTGCGGACATGTCTTTGTTTCAGGCACTCGACGCTCTCTCCCATATCAGGTTTTCCAGCCTCGCCGCAGAATCCTGGCAGATTGACAAGGCGAAGGAAGCTATGCAGAACGGTGATATTCTGTTTGCGGGGAAATACAATGAGCCGGATTTCGAAATGCTGGTCACAGAAGGATGTGATCTGGCCATAGAATCCACGATGATCCTGCATTCTCCCAGGATTCTTGAAATGATCGAGGATTTGGGAATTCCCGTTTTTATTGACAGATCCAGCTATGAATCCCATCCTCTCGGAAGAACGGAGTGGGTGAAGGTATACGGAGCGATGCTTGGCAGGGAGGAGGAAGCAGAAAGCTTTTTTCAGGAACAGTCGGAGATTGTGGAAGAATTAAAGGATTTTGAAGGTACCGGAAAGAAAGTCGCCTTTTTTGCCCTCAATTCTTCCGGCATTGCTGTCATAAGAGGCGCGGCAGATTACGTACCGCAGATGATAGAACTGGCCGGCGGCAGATATGCTTTTGAGGATATCACAACAGGAGAAAAAGGCTTTCAGGTTTCGATCGGACTGACAATGGAAGAGTTTTACGCAAATGCGGCAGACGCTGACTTTCTGGTCTATAATGGATCGATTCAGACCCCTTTGCGAAGTGTTGCGGAATTATTGGACAAAAATGCTTTATTCCGCGATTTCCGTGCCGTAAAAGAGGGAAATGTCTGGTGCGTGGATTCCTATCTGTATCAGGCGACTGACATCGCCGGACAGCTGATTCGTGACTTTCATTTCATGTTGACAGGAGAAAGCGAAGAGAAGATGGTTTTCCTGCGGCATATTTCATGATGCTAGCCATCCGTGATCATTGAGTCAACCTGCAAAACTTCGTTCAGAAAGGAGGTGTCCCCACGTGGTTGATGTGAAAGAAATTTTTACGCATGGCATGCGCCGGGATGTCGTGGCAAGGCCGGTGTCGGGAGGAATTCCCGCAAGTGTATGGCAGGCGTATTCTGCTTTTGCCAATACTTCCGGAGGCATCATCCTTTTGGGGGCAGAAGAGAAGAAGGAAACAAAAATGTATATTCCCCGGGGCGTACGTACTCCCGAACGGCTTCAGATTGATCTTTGGACTGCCTTGTCGGACAGAAGACGTATCAGCGCGAACATTCTGTTTAAAGAAAAAATCTATCCGGTTTCCTTTGAGGGAATTACAGTGATCGTCATCGAAGTGCCGCGTGCGGAACGTTCCCAGAGACCTGTGTATGTAGGACAGGATGTCTTTCTTGGCACTTACCTCCGGATCAGAGGGGAAAATGTGCTCTGCGGAAGAGAACTGATCCAATCGATGATGCGTTTTCAGGACAGCGGCGGAGCAGACGGAAAATTATTCTGGAGATATCGCCTGGATGCTCTATCCGAAGATACGATTGCCAGATACCGTGCTGTATTTGCCTCATGCAGGCCGGGTCATCCTTATAACGATATGGACAATGAAGAGTTTCTGGTGCGCATCCGGGCTGCGGCAAGGAATGAGGATCGTAAATTATGCCCAAGCCTTGCCGGGCTTTTGTTCTTTGGAAAGAAAGAAGTGCTTGCAAAAGAATTTCCGTACCTCTTTTTGGACTACAGGGAATTGTCTCTTTCCAATCATTGCTGGGTGAACCGCGTCAGCACAAGAGACGGGGAATGGAGCGGGAACCTCTTTGATTTTTATTGCAGGATTATCGACCCTCTGACCAGGATTCATGGCTCATGGGAGGATGATCCTTCCGGCCTGACAAAAAAGAACCACATTCAGCAGGGGCTGGAAGAAGCTTTGATCAACGCTTTGATTCATGCCGATTATGTGCAGGGAAGCGGTATTCTGATTGATAAGGGAGAAAACTGGGTTACGATTTCGAATCCGGGGACCTTTCTATGCGATCTGGATTTTGCGCTGGCAGGAGGCCCAAGCGAAACAAGAAACATAAGAATGAAAAAGATGTTCTCCTGGATACGGATCGGCATGCCCGAAGGAGAAGGACTGAAAAAAATACAGGAGGCCTGGAAGGAAGCAAACTGGAAAAAGCCGGAGCTGAAGGAATCCTTTGAAGCCGGAAGAAGCACGCTGATTATGCCTTTAAACACGGAGGATATCATAAATGCCGAAAAAGAAGTGAAGGAGAATGCAGAGGGAGAGGAAACGTTTTTGCAGGAACAGGGAATGAGTTCCGCAAAGGCGAGGGCTTTGATTTGTTATCCGGAGTACCCGACAGAGCTGGATCTGGACTTATATGACTTCCTGTGTGCGGGTTACGCGCAATCGGTAAAGGATCTGTCCCGGATATCAGGACAGACAGAAGAAAAAGTGGAGCGTTCCCTGCGTCATCTGAAAGAACTCGGTTATCTCAGACGATTGGGAACCGTACAAGGCGGATGGGAAACGACAGAGTTCCGGACGATATAAAAGAGTGTGCCCGCTTCAAATGCTTATGGTATGCGCACGGATTTACTGTAGAAAGATGCCGTTTGCGCGGCGTAAATCCGGCGCAGTAAACGAATCAGAATGCAGGCATTTTGTTCGTTTACAATAACACTTCATGTTGTAGGGCATTTTGAGACGGACACATTCGAAGAAAAGCCCGCTTTCGTTCTGTTATTCGATGCTGTCAGACGGGGACGCCTGTTTCTGCGGGGATGATGAAAGGATGGCCTGACTCTTATTGTCGAGGAGGTACTCGGATCGTTTAATGAAAGAAAGAAGCTCCTTTACCTTTCCTTTCAGATCGTATCGCATCTGATTTTCCATCCAGTCGATCACCATACCGATAAAAAAGCACTGAAGAAAATACCTGATCAGCTCGACTTCTTCGGATGGAAACGCGGGGGAAACGGATAAGCTGTCCTTCTCATATCGCATCAGGCTGTGGGATACAAAGTCCCTGGCATACATGATCAGGGTTTCCCGATGAACGGACCGATAGATATGATACATGATCTTTCGGTGCTGCTCAATATAGTCAATCGCTTCCAAAAAAGAATCAGAAACAGAAGATGGCTTTGCCTGTCCGAGATGCTCTTCGATTTCCTGATTTAATGCCCAGGATAAAGCGGCAGGGATATCGGCAAAATGATAGTAAAAGGTATTTCGATTGATCCCGCATGTTTCTACAATATCCTTTACGGTGATCTTGTCCAGTGCTTTTTCTTCAAGCAAAAGCAGCAATGTTTGGGTAATGATCTTCTCCGTCTGGTTTGCCATGGATGAAATACCCCGTTTTAAATATTGTAATCATTTCCCTGGGTGTTCTGCCAGTTCAGGAGATCCTCAAGGGTAACGTGATCAACAACATTATTGATGGCGTCATTCAGTATCTGCCAAAGGTGCCGGGCAGCACAGTTGTCTTCCCGCGCACAGATGACATTATCTGTGTCCGCGCACTCTACCGGTGAGAGGCTGCCCTCTGTCAGACGCAGGATCATTCCTACGGTATATGCCGCAGGCGCTTTAGAAAGGTTGTATCCGCCTGCCGGACCCCGGATGCTTCTTACAAAGCCCGCTTTGTTCAAAATAGAAATAATCTGTTCCAGATACTTTTCGGAAATCCCCTGACGGCGGGCAACATCTTTGAGGCGGATCGGCTCGCCGCTGTCATTTGTGGCCAGATCCAGCATCATTCGCACCGCATATCTTCCTTTTGTAGATATTCTCATAATTACCCCCTTTCTCCTGATAGATTCATTATATCTTAAAATCTCCTATATTTCAATAGGGATTATAAACTATATGTGCGGCTGCTCCGGCTCTTCCAAAGCCCCCATGTCCCGGAAACCTTTTATCGCCATGAATGAAAGTGAGGGCACAGGCGCATCTCATTATGGCCGCACCCCTGGCAGGGTGGACGGACTTTCAAAGAAACATTGTATAAAATGCAGACGATAATCCCGCACGAGGTAAAGTGTAACTAATAAATAGCATCAGGAACCCCATATCGTTTTGCATATTGTGTATAGCATTTCTTGAAAAATGATGATACAATAGCCGTGCAATCAGTGCATAAGGAAGAAATAACAAGGAGCAGAAGATAATGAAGAAATACGAACAGATGACGAAGGAAGAGCTGTCGGCCTTGCATGAAGCGCTGCAAAAGAGATTTGACGAGATTAAAGCGCAGGGACTGCACCTGGATATGTCCAGAGGCAAGCCGGGGACGGATCAGCTTGATCTTTCCATGGGCATGATGGATGTGCTGAACTCCGGCGAAGATCTTCGATGCGAAACAGGGGTCGACTGTCGGAATTACGGCGTAATAGATGGTATTCCGGAGGCAAAGCGCCTTTTGGGGGCTATGTCCGAAGTTCCGCCGGATAACATCATCATATACGGAAATTCCAGCCTTAACGTTATGTTCGATTCCATTGCTCGTTCGATGACCCATGGCGTCTGTGGAGAAACGCCCTGGTGCAGGCTGGACAAGGTGAAATTTCTTTGCCCGGTTCCCGGCTATGACAGACACTTTAAAATCACGGAATTTTTTGGCATCGAAATGATCAATATCCCGATGGCCGAGGACGGCCCGGATATGGATATGGTAGAGGAGCTTGTCAGCACAGACCCTGCAATAAAGGGCATCTGGTGTGTACCAAAGTATTCCAATCCGCAAGGCTATACCTATTCGAAGGAGACCGTAGAACGCTTTGCCAGACTAAAGCCTGCCGCCAAAGATTTCCGTATTTATTGGGACAATGCCTACAGCATTCATCATCTGTATGATGACAACCAGGATTTTCTGGTAGAGATTCTCGGAGAATGTGAGCGGGCAGGAAATCCGGATATAGTATACAAGTTTACTTCTACTTCGAAGGTCAGCTTTCCGGGCTCCGGGATTGCGGCAGTTGCGGCCTCACAGCGGAACCTGGAGGATTTCAGGACATACATGCGCATCCAGACGATCGGCCATGACAAGCTCAATCAGCTGCGTCATGTCTGCTTCTTTAAAAACCTGGACGGTCTGCATGAACACATGAGAAAACATGCTTCTTTGATCCGTCCCAAATTTGAGCTGGTACTGGGAACACTGGATCAGGAGCTTTCCGGACTGGGAATCGGAGATTGGACACGTCCCCATGGCGGTTATTTCATTTCCTTTGATTCCCTGGATGGCTGCGCGAAAGCGATTGTCAGCAGGGCAAAAGAAGCCGGGGTGGTGATGACGGGAGCCGGCGCGACCTATCCTTATGGGAAGGATCCTCATGACTCCAATATCCGTATCGCCCCGACATTCCCGACCCTGGAGGAATTGAGCAAAGCGGCGGAGATCTTTGTCCTTTGCGTCAAGCTGGTAAGTGCCGAGAAGTATCTTGACATGATGAAATGATTCAGGACCGCGTGCAGCGTCCACGAAATCAGGCCGTTGTCGATGCAGTCATGCAAAAAAGAGACTGATTTTGCCGCTCTGGAAGCCCATCTGCCGAAGCGGCAGAATCGTCATCCGAAGCATTGCGTCAACGTACGAAACTGCTTTTTGGGAGGAGGGAGAGGGTATGGGAAGGAGTAAGGTACTTATCACTTTAATACTGCTTCTGGTCGTTTTGACCGGCGGCGCGTATGGCTATGGGGTCTGGTATTTTGCAAATCATTTTATGCCGGGCTCGACAGTGAACGGGTATAACTGTTCTTATATGACCGTGCAGGAAGCGGAAGCATTGATGGACCGGGAGGCAAAAGCCTTTGCGCTTGTGGTTGAGACACAGGGCAGAGGGAGGGAAGCAATTACCGCGACAGAGGTAGGCCTCGCTTATGCTTCGGATGGAAGTATAGACAGGATGATACAGGAACAGAACCTTCTTGGCTGGTTTTTGGAATTTACAAAAGAACATTCCCACGATCTTTCCAGGTCGATTTCTTTTGTTGACGCGATGATGGATACGGCAATTGCGGATCTGGACTGCATGAACCCGGATCATGTCACACAACCCCGGGATGCTTATATCACTGAGGTGAATGACCAGTTTGTCATTTCACCGGAGGTAATCGGGAACGCTCTGGATGGGATTAAGGTAAAGGAATGCATTTCCCAGGCGATGCGCACGGGAAAGGTTCTGGTAAACCTGGAAAATGAGGGCTGCTATATCAAACCGGTTGTCTATCAGGACGATCCGAAGCTGATTGAAAACTGCAGCCGTATGAACCGGATGGCGGATACGATTATTACCTATGACTTTGGCCGGAGCACAGAGCAGGTTGGAAGAGATCTGATCAAAGGATGGTTTACCCAGACGGAAGACGGATATATGACTCTGGACGATCGTCTGCTGGTCATTTATCTCGACTCCCTTTCCCAGAAATATAATACCGTCGGCACGGTTCGGGATTTCGTCACCTATGACGGAAGGACGATACAGGTAGCCGGAGGCGATTATGGCTGGATTCTGGATGTGCAGGCTGAAGCGACTGTCTTAAAGCGATTGATTGAACAGGGAGATACCCAGGTGCGCACGCCCCTTTACAGTCAGGAAGCAGCACGGAGATCCGGGCAGAATGATATTGGCTACACCTATGTGGAAGTAGATACTGCCGGGCAGCGCCTGGTCTATTATCAGGAAGGCACGCCTTTGCTGGAAACGGAATGCGTAACCGGAAATACTCAGATATCCGGTCAGGGAACACCGGCCGGAGTTTATCTGGCAAAACAGAAGGAGTCTCCAAAGGTCCTGACGACCGGCTTCCAGAACATGGTTCCGGTAGAGGAGTCCTTTACCAGCGACGCATTCGCCAGCTCACCCATTGTGGGAGCAGCCGGCATGGAGATTGAAAACGGCATCATTAAGAGCGCGACGGCAGATTACTGGATGCCTTTTGCTGATGTAGGGATAACGGAAGGTCTCAACCGTACGGAATACGGAGGAACAAATTACCTGGTTCAGGGAACAACCGGGGATGTGGAGATACCATATGATATGGCTGCGGCACTTTATGGACGCTTCGATACAGGACTTCCGGTTGTCGTTTACTGAAGAGGAGAAAAAAGATGAATATTGTGGTTCTTGCAGGGGGAACGAGTACGGAGCGTATGATCTCCATTGTTTCCGGTACCGGGATCTGCCATGCACTCAGGAAAAAGGGACACAGAGCGATTTTGATAGACATCTTTGGCGGCGTGCCTTGTGTGGATTGGGATGATCCGTTCCCGGAAGAATATGATGTGGAAGCGGCGGCGTCTTTCATGCATACTTTTGATAAAGATATAAAAGAAACTGCCGCGGCAAGAAAAAGCTTTTGGGGTGAGAATGTGCTTGCCCTGTGCGAAAAAGCTGATTTTGTCTTTTTAGGCCTGCATGGGATGAACGGCGAGGACGGCAGGGTACAGGCGAGCTTTGATCTTATGGGTATCCGTTATTCCGGCGCGGGTTATTTAAGCAGCGGCATGGCGATGGACAAAACCATCACCAAAGATATGTTCCGCAATCATGGTGTTCCGACCCCTCCGGGAGTGAGCTTTACGAAGGATACCGTCGTGAAAAAACCGGAGGAAGCCGGCCTTCATTTTCCGGTTGTGGTAAAAACCTGCTGCGGCGGATCCAGTGTCGGTGTCTATATCGTCCATGACCAGCAGGCATATGAAAGAGCGGTACAGCAGGCTTTTCTATATGAAGATGAGCTTGTTTTAGAGCAGTATATCAAAGGGGATGAATATACGGTAGCCGTAGTTGACGGTACCGCCTATCCCATTGTTCAGATCAAGCCAAAACAGGGCTTCTATGATTACCATAATAAATATGAGCCTGGTTCTACAGAAGAAATCTGCCCTGCTCCCTTATCGGAAGAAGACACGAAGAGAATGCAGGAGATCGCTTTGGATGCATGGCGGGCACTCTCTCTGGACGCCTACGCCAGGTTTGATTTCATGATGGACGCCGAGGGAAATATGTTCTGTCTGGAAGCCAATACCCTGCCGGGCATGACCCCAACCAGCCTGATTCCACAGGAAGCACAGGCCCTGGGAATCGATTATCCGTCTCTTTGCGAGGAATTGATCCGGGTGTCACTGAAACGATATGAGGAATAGAACATTATAGATTCAAAAGAATAATATGATTCAGGCGACAAAAGGTCATGCAAAAATGAGCTCGCTCATTTTTGCATGAGATTGGGTCGCCCACAGACACGAGGAAGTAGCCATTTTGCACTATTTATACTTGACTTTGCAAAACTTTCTGTGCAAAATGAGTGGATTCCGAGTGGCTGTAGGTTGCTGCATGCCAGTGGCATGCGTTTAGCAACGACCGAGCCGGGAGGCGAGACGCGAGAGCAGCTCCGCTGCGAAGCGATCCGTAGAATCAGGCTTTTGTCG
>JAFVGK010000094.1 GCA_017475035.1 Blautia sp. | reverse complement strand
TCATTTTGCACAGAAAGATTTGTAAAATCAAGTGTATATAGTGCAAAATGGCTGCTTCCTCGTGTCTGTGGGCGACCCAATCTCATGCAAAAATGAGCGAGCTCCTTTTTGCATGACCTTTTGTCGCCTGAATCATATTATCATGTATTCGTGAATGCGGTTATTGCCGTTTCAGATTCGAAGCAGAGCGTGTTCACCCGTCATGTGTTGAGCTGCCCGGAAAGCATCTGCTTTACCGGGACTGTATTCGTAGAAACGGTTATCTAACATTTTGACTGTTTCCCCTAACATTTCCCCTCACAATCATCCCCTTTTGTGTGTTTAAATCTAATAAGGAAATAACGTAAAGCAAGATCGTTCATTACTTCAGATCCATGACACATAAAGGGGGTTATGCCATGTCTGTCTATATACATGAGACTTCTCGGACATTTCATTTACAGAATCAGCAATTCAGTTATATTATGAAAGTTCTGCCAAACGGTCATATGGGGCAGCTGTATTTCGGAAGGCCCATTCATGACCGGGAGAATTATGATTATCTGCTGGAAAAGTGTATTCGTTCCCACAGCGCTTCTCCGGATTTGCTGGAAGGGTTTTCGCTGGAGCACGTAAGACAGGAATATCCGGTTTACGGGAGCGCGGATTTTCGCCAGGGCGCAGTTGAAATTCTCCAGGAAAACGGAAGCAGGCTTTGCGATTTTGTTTACCGCGGTTACCGTATCATTGAAGGAAAACCGCGTCTGACAGGTTTGCCTGCGACATACGTGGAGGATGAATCCGATGCCCAAACCCTGGTTCTGAATCTGTCAGATGCCGTGACGGGTGTGGAGCTGGAGCTTTTTTATACGGTTTTTCGAGAAATGGGCGTGCTGACGCGGTCGGCACATTTTATCAACAAGGGCAGCAAAGCCGTACAGCTTACCCGCGCGATGTCCTTGAGCCTGGATCTGCCTGACGATCAATATGACTGGATTCAGTTTTCCGGTTCCTGGGCAAGGGAGCGCATGCCGGTCACCCATCGTCTGTCAGAGGGAATCCACGCCATCGAAAGCCTTCGCGGGCATTCTTCTCATCAGCAGAATCCTTTTGTCATTTTGAAACGTCCCCGGACGGATGAGTTTTCCGGAGAGGCGATGGGGTTTTCCTTTGTCTACAGCGGTAATTTCCTTGCGCAGGCAGAAGTGGATACCTATCAGGTGACCCGTTTTATGATGGGAATCCATCCGACCTGGTTTTCATGGAAGCTGGAGTCAGGAGACGATTTTACAACGCCGGAGGTTGTATTGGCCTATACGAGGGAAGGTCTGAATGATTTGAGCCAGACCTTCCACAGATTGTTTCAGAATCATCTGATCAGGGGGGAATACCGACATAAGGTGCGCCCGATTCTGATTAATAACTGGGAAGCGACGTACTTTGATTTCAATGAGGAGAAGCTTCTTGCCATTGCCGCAAAGGCTAAGGAATGCGGCGTGGAAATGTTTGTTCTGGATGACGGATGGTTCGGCGCAAGAAGAAATGATTACGCCGGCCTTGGAGACTGGTACCCGGCTAAAGAGCTGCTCCCGGACGGGATTGCAGGGCTCTCTGAAAAAATAGAGCAGATGGGGATGAAATTCGGCCTGTGGTTTGAACCGGAGATGGTAAATCCGGATTCCGATCTTTACCGGGCGCATCCTGACTGGGTGCTGCAGATTCCGGACAGGAAGAATTCACTGGCACGGCATCAGCTGGTTCTGGATTTTTCCAGGCCGGAGGTTGTGGATTATATTTACGGTCTGGTTTCCGGGATTTTAAGGGAGAGCAGGATTTCCTATGTAAAATGGGATATGAACAGAAGCATTACGGAGTGCGGTTCCCAGGCTTATCCGGCGGATCGCCAGGGAGAGATTTTCCATCGTTATATCCTTGGAGTCTATGATCTTTATGAACGGCTCACAGCCGAATTCCCCCATATCCTTTTTGAGTCCTGCGCGGGAGGCGGCGGAAGGTTTGACGCCGGCTTACTGTATTATGCGCCGCAGGCGTGGACAAGCGATGATACGGATGCCGTGGAGCGTATTAAGATTCAGTACGGGACATCCTACGGGTATCCGGTAAGCAGCATGGGAAGTCATGTTTCCGCGGTCCCGAATCATCAGCTGAATCGGATTACCCCACTTAAGACAAGGGCTGAAACAGCTTTCTTTGGAACTTATGGCTATGAGCTGGATCTGAACCGTCTTTCAGAGGAAGAGATCGCGGATGTCAGAAAGTATACCCAATTTATGAAGGATCATCGGGAGCTTTTGCAGTTCGGTACCTTCTACCGGCTCCGTTCTCCGTTTGAGAGCAATGAACCGGCGTGGATGGTTGTATCCGGGGATCAGAAGGAAGCGATCGTCGGCAGCTTCAGGATATTAAGTAAGGCGAATCAGGCTTTCATGAGGCTGCGGCTCGCCGGGCTTCGCGAGGATCTGCTGTATGAGGTGGAGGGCATGGGAACATTTTACGGTGACGAACTGATGGGAGCCGGACTTGTGACCAGCGACGCTGCAACAGGTAAGGTCGGGGAAAACATCATGCCTTCCGGAGACTTCAGCTCTGTGATCTATCTCCTTAAGGCGGTGAAATAGGAAGGAAATGGGAAAGAAATCAAGAAGTGTAGGCGTGACACGGGCGGAGAACTTTACCGGTCTTGAGGATCTGAAACAGATTCAGAATATTTCCAGCCTGAATCCGATCAATCTGGATTATTGCGGACGGGAACAGTGTACACCCGGTTATTCCTTTGGCCCTTTTGTGCGGACAAGCTATGTATTACATATGGTGATTTCGGGAAAGGGAAAGCTCAGCAAAGATGGAAAAATCTTCCCGGTAAAGGAAAAACAGGCGTTTCTTATCTATCCAAAAGAAGAAACGGTGTATCAGGCGGATCCGGAAGAACCCTGGGAGTATATGTGGATCGGTTTTCATGGGTTCCGGGCGGATGAAATGATGCGCCGGGCAGGTTTTCTGCAGCTTTGTCCGGTAATCGACTGCCCGAATATGGACAAGATGAAGGTCATGATGGATCGGATGCTTGGGGCGATTGAATTGACTTATGTGAATGACCTGATCCGCACAAGCGCTTTATATGGCCTGATGGCGCTCTTGATGGGAGAGAACAGGGAAAACGTTCTGGATGTAAAAGAGGAGGCAGGGGCAGATCACATCTATGTCCAGACGGCGGTGAATCTCCTGCTGAGTTCCTACCAGACGGGCATCAGGGTGGAGGACGTAGCCAGGGCGATCGGGATCAGCAGGAATTATCTGGCCAGCATTTTCAAGAAGGAAATGAATGCGTCGCCCCAGGAATTTCTGATGAATTTCCGCATGGAAAAGGCTGCTTCCCTGCTGTGCGATACCCAGAGCCCGATCAATGCCATCGCATATGAAGTCGGATACGTGGACGCGCTTTCCTTTTCCAAAGCATTCAAGAGGCGCTATGGAATGAGTCCGTCGGAATTTCGGGAGAAACGTCCAAAGCTGGCAATGAGGGACAAAAAGGGAACGTATGTCAGTGACTATCCATTGTGAAAGATACGATTGTTTCTGAAGCTTTGACGGAAAAAAGACAAAGAATGTTCCTGATAAATGGCAAAATCACGAATAACCATGATTTGTCCATATGGAAATGACATAATACCATACAAAAAAGAATGAGGATTCTTTATAATCTTTTTAACGTCTGTTGAAGACGCCGTACCAACCGGAAAGCACCGGATTCGAAATCACAAGGATGGAGATTCCGGAAGCAGGAACCATTCATGTAAAGCACTTTTTAAGGAGGAACCGGAATGAAAGCAAAGAAGATTTTATCCGCAGCTCTTTCACTTGGCATGGCAGCAGGCTTGTGTCTCGCGATGCCGACCACCGCTGGCGCTTATACGACCAGCGAGTTGCAGGTCAATATCTGGGACAACAACCAGCTTGCAGGTCTTCAGCAGATCGCAGATGAGTGGTCCGCAGAATCCGGCGTGAAGGTTACGATCAATGTTGTTGACTGGGATAATTATTGGACATTGCTTGAAGCCGGCGCTTCCGGCGGCCAGATGCCGGATGTATTCTGGATGCATTCCAATACAGCTCAGCTCTACATGGAGAATGACCTTCTTCTGAATCTGGACGATTATATCGCCGCGGATGACGCCATTGATCTGGCGAACTATTATGAAGGCGTGGTAAATCTGTACAATTCCAACGGCGTACAGTATGCTCTGCCGAAGGATCATGATACCATCGCTTTGCTGTACAATAAAGCGATCTTTGACAAATACGGCGTAGATTATCCTACCGATGACTGGACCTGGGACGATGTTCTTGCGGCCGCGAAGACGATCACGGAAGCAGGCGCAGCTGACGGCGTTTATGGCTATGCCATCAATACCTCCAACAACCAGGACGGCTGGTATAACATCATCTATGATTATGGCGCACAGGTTATTACAGATGATCACAAGGGCACGACGATCGGATCCGAGCAGGGCAAAGCTGCCATGGAGAAGCTGCGCCAGATCCTTGAGTATGCCGCGCCGCAGACGACAGTCGCCGAGACCGGTACGGATTCTCTGTTTATGTCCGGGCTTACCGCTATGATTACCCAGGGCTCCTGGATGATCAACAACTTCTATAAGGCTGAGAATTCCGCAGATTATGCATGGGCAATGCTTCCGTACGCAGATGTCAATGAGAACGGCGCCTGTGACGAGGGAGAGCGTTATTCCGCATACAACGGCCTTGGCTGGGCTGCTTCATATAACACAGCAGATCCGGATGCCGCTTACAGCCTGATCTCCTATTTCTGCGCAGAAAAAGGCCAGCTGGAGCAGGCTGAGCTGGGCGTAACGATGGGCGGCATGGTTGGCATTTCCGATGCTTTTGCAAGCGCGTTCGAGGGCATGGATGTTTCCGCGTTTGTTCGCGCGGAGCTGGAAGGAGACCTGTTCTTCCGTCCGTATACACGTAATACTACCGTCTGGGAAGATGCTCTGCAGCAGTCAGGAGCATTCCTTGATGCATGGCAGAATCCTTCTGATCCGGATGTGATGGCTCAGGCCTGCGACAATGCGCAGATGATTATCGAGAACGCGATCGCGAACGAATGATCGGAAACCGTCGCTGAAGTGTAATTGAAAAGCCCTTTGGACGGGAAAGAACAGCCAAAGGCTGATTCCTTTCCCGTCTTTTTTGTATCGGAAACCGGCTGGAAAGTCTTTCTGATACCCTGTATAAGAAAGGGGGATATCCGTTGTTTAAGAATATGTCGCCAAAGGAAAAAAGCGAGGCGAAGTGGGGGCTGGCATTCGTGGCGCCTACCATGATCGGCCTGATCGTGCTGAACTTTTATCCGATTGTGAATACGATTTATCAGTCCTTCTGCAAGACAGGAGACTTCGGACGGGGAAATACCTTTGTCGGATTGGCAAATTATCAGCGTGTGATCCAGAATCCCGAAACCTGGCAGTCTTTGTTGAATACGATCAAGTATGCCGTTATAGAGGTGCCCTTTGGCATCATTATCGCTTTGATTCTGGCCGTATTGCTGAACAAGAAGATCGCGGGCAGGTCTGTTTACCGGACGATCTTCTTCCTCCCTATGGTCTGCGCTCCGGCAGCGGTGGCTATGGTCTGGAAGTGGCTGTACAATACCCAGTTTGGCCTGCTGAACAATATCCTGCATACCAAGGTCGCCTGGATTTCCGATCCGAAGATCGCCTGGATTTCCATCGGCGTGATCGGCGTGTGGTCGATCATCGGTTATAACATGGTATTGTTCCTTTCCGGTCTTCAGGAGATTCCCGGAGACTATTATGAAGCGGCAGATATTGACGGAGCCAGCGAGCTGCGCCAGTTTTTCTCGATTACGATACCGCTTCTTTCCCCGACGACCTTCTTTATTGTCCAGACCCGTATCATTGGCGCCCTGACCATATTTGACCTGATGTTCATGGTCATGGACAAGACGAACGTGGCTTTGAAGAAAGTGCAGTCTATCGTTTACCTGTTCTATCAGTATGCGTTCACGAATGGTAACAAGGGATATGGTGCTACGCTTGTCGTTGTCCTTCTGATCTTCATCCTGATCCTGACCTGGATTTTGCAGCAGGTGGAGAAGAAGGTTGTATATCAGAATTAAAGGAGGGATGGATAAATGGATAGCGCTGAAAAAAGAATGAGACGCAACAAGATCCTGACCCATACTGTTCTGATCATCATGGCGTTCATCATGCTTGTGCCTTTTGCCTGGATGATTCTGACTGCGGTCAAGACGACACAGGAGTCCATCTCGGTGAATCCCTTCTATATCTTCCCGAACAGCGGGTGGCATTGGGAGAATTTCGCGACGGTATGGAAGAGCTACAACTTCGTCGTTCTGTATAAGAATACGCTCCTGATGATTTTCTTCCGTGTTGTCTGCGCCTGCCTGACTGCCACGATGGCCGGCTATGCGTTCGGCCGCCTGAATTTCCCCGGAAAGAATGTTCTTTTCGCGATGGTTCTGATCCAGATGATGGTTCCGGCCCAGATCTTTATTATCCCGCAGTACCTGATGGTTTCCAAGATGGGTATGCTGAATACCACCTTCGGTCTGGTTTTCCCGGGAGCGGTGACCGCCTTCGGCACGTATCTTTTAAAGACAGGCTATCAGGGCCTGCCTAAGGACCTGGAGGAGGCGGCCAGCATCGACGGATGTAATGTGGGACAGAGATTCCTTCGCATCATGATGCCGCTGACCAGAAGCTCCATGATTTCCCTGGGCATCTTTACCGCGGTCTTCGCGTTTAAGGACCTGATGTGGCCGATGATCGTATGTACGAATGCAAATACGACGACCTTGTCCGCCGGCCTTGCGAAGATGCAGGGACAGTATGGCTCGGAATATCCGACCATGATGGCTGCAGCTACGCTTGCTGTATTGCCGATGGTTATTATCTATGTCATCTTCCAGAAGCAGTTTGTGGAAGGTATTGCCACCTCCGGCGGAAAGCTGTGAGATAAAAAGGCTGACAGGAGGTTTCCTGCCAGCCTTTTTTATGGCAGGGCGGAGTAAACGAATCAGAATGCAGGCATTTTGTTTACTTTTAATTTTTACAGGAGAAGGAGAAAAATACATTGAAGCAGAAAACAAAGCCTCGGGTGAAGCATTCTGTGAAATATCAGACGAGACAGCCGGTAAAGCGTCAGGGAAGGCCCCAGACGAAACAATCGGAGAAAAGCAGAGGAAACGGACCGGAGCGTCAGTCTATGAAACAAAAACTCAGGGAATCGTTTTATGCGGAAAAACAGAAAATACTTGCTTTGCCGAAGGGCAGCAGGCTTTCTTATATCCTGGATTACTACTGGCTGTGGATGATCGGGATTGCCGCAGCGGTTTTTCTGATCGGATATGTCGGGTGGCATGCTTTGTTTTCTGTGAAAGAAAACTGGTTTTACGCGGTTTTTGCAAACACGATGGCAGACGTAGGAAACGATTCGGAGCTTTATGACGGTTTTGTTTCCTATAGCAGCTTTGATCTGAGGGAAAAAAACGTGGTCTTTCAGGCAAGATCTTTTTTTGATCCTTCCAGGGAGGGAGGGACAAACAACAGCTATTTTCAGTCTTTTGTTGCCCTTGTGGAAACCGGCACGGTTGACGTGGTAACCATGGAACGGGAAGGACTCGAAGCCTTAGGCGCAACCGGGAGACTGTTGGATCTAAATCATGAGGGCTGTGAGGAGCTGCGGGAAAAATACGCGGATCGTCTGGTCTGGACGCTGCCTTTGGATGAAGCCTATTCTCAGGAACCGGTTCCTGTAGGGATAGACCTGACGGACAGTAAGCTGATGACGGAGTGGAACCTGTACCCGGAAAGCTGCTGTCTGGGAATCGGAGCATATACGTCACATCTGGAAGCAGTGGAGTCTTTTTTGGAGTATGTCAGTGAGTGAGACTGATTTTGTCATCGGCAGCCCAATTGCCAGAACAGCAAAATCGTCATCCGTGATCATTGAGTCAACTTATAAAACTTCGCTTTGGGAGGAGGAGTGCAGGAATGGGCAGGCTGATAAACGGGATCTTTCAGAATGACAGTGCTTTCGGGCAGCTGATGACGAGAATCGGGATTATCATCGGAGCAAATCTGATGTTTGTGCTTTTTACTTTGCCGATCGTGACGGCCCTGCCCTCCGCTGTGGCTTTGTATCATGTGATGCTGCGGGTACTGCGCTCGGATGGAGTTATCAATCCCTTTAAAGAGTTCTGGACCGGCTTTCGGACAAATTTCAGGCAGAGCATGATGTATGAAGCGATGGCTGCCGCATTTGCTCTTCTTTGTTATTTTGACTTAAGATTTTGCGGGTATGCAGGCGGCGTTTTTATCTGGTTCCGGTATGCGATCTATGTGCTGGCGATGGCCGGATTGATCTTGACTGCTTTTTTGCTGCCGGTCATGGCGGCTTTTGCGGATACGATTCCTCATCTGATGAGAAACGCCGTTTTTTTTGCCGCGAGAAGACCGTGGAAAATCCTCGTCCTGGTATTTTTTGATGTGTTCCCTCTTTTTCTGACGTATTCAGATCCGCAGATGCTGCCCCTGTATGCCTTTTGCTGGGTTGCCTTTGGGTTCGGCGCTGTTGCCATGATCGGGGCGTCCCTGCTGGTAAAGGATTTCTCCGAATATCTGCCGACGGTATATGAGGAAGAAGAGCAGACGGAGAAAGAGGAAAGAAAAGCGGAAAAAACGCTGGAGGATATGAAGAAGATGGGGATGTGAGCCGTTTCCCTTTTGAAGCGGGCAGAGTTCTGTTGTCCGTTTGCTTATTTTTGTTCAGCATGATATAATGATTCAGGCGACAAAAGGTCATGCAAAAATGACCCCACTCATTTTTGCGTGGAATGTGGTTGAGGAGGGAGCGGAAATGCGGTTTTTAGATGACCTGGAAAAGTATCGGGGCTGCGGAGGCAGAAATGAAGCCGGACAGACTCTGGAAGAGTTTCTGGAGGAATACGACGCAAAAAAATACGATTGCCCCAGCAATACCGTAGATATGCTGATTTTTAAAAAGTGTGGGGAAAGTGCTTCCTCCTGGAAGCTCTTGATGATCAAGAGGAGAAATCACCCGAATATTGGCTTCTGGGCATTGCCGGGAGGCTTTGTGGAGCTTCGTGAGGATCTGGAGACCGCGGCACGAAGGGAACTGGAAGAGGAAACGGGGATTACCGGCCTTCCGATGATCCAGCTGCATACTTACGGGAATGTCGACAGGGATCCGAGGTGGAGAATCATCACGACGGCTTATCTGACTCTGATTGAGGAGGATATCCGGGCAGAGGCGGGAGATGACGCCGCGGATGCCGCATGGTTTGAGGTGTCCGAGGAAGTGCGCAGGGAGGGTGACAAGGATCTGATCACCCTGAAGTTCTGTCAGCCGGAAAGCGGTCTGACGATGGAGGCCGGTGTGGAACGGACATGCCGGAGCGCGGGACTTCTGCGCGAATACCGGTATAAAATGGTTTCGACAAGTGGATTGGCGATCGATCACGGATCTTTGATTGCGCAGGCGATCGATTATCTGAAATCTCAGGAAAGGTAAAAACAGGCGGGGAAAGAAAATGGCTCTGATCAGAATTGTAGAAGATTTTCATCCGGAGAATCACGCTGCCCTGTTGGACAGGGCAAAGGAGCTGATGCCGGTGCTTCACCACAGGATTGTTTTACCAAAAAGGATTGACAGCTGCAGTGTTTTATCTTGTCAGGATGGAATACTGCCGGAAGAGCTGCCGCATATTTCCCTGGGAAAGGGCGAGGAGCTCTGCCTGGACTTTGGAGCTCACTATGTCGGCCGCATCATGCTGGATCTTTCCCATGCCGGGAGCCATCAGGACGCGCCGGCTTTTTTAAAGCTGACTTTCGCGGAGACAAGGGCGGAACTGGAGGCGGATTCTGAGCAGTATAAAGGCTGGATTTCCGGCAGCTGGGTTCCCGAGGAGTATATTCATGTGGATGTCCTGCCGGCCAGACTGGTACTGCCCCGAAGATATGCATTGCGTTATCTGAAGATTTCCGTGATCGATACTTCCCCGAAATATAAGGTAGTGGTAAGGCATGCAGAGTGTATGACGCAGACTTCAGCGGATCCGGGGAGACTGGACGATTTTTCCTGCCGGGATGCGATGCTGGAACGGATTTATCAGGTGAGCCTGGCTACCTTGAAAGACTGCATGCAGGAAGTGTTTGAAGATGGCCCGAAGAGAGACCGCCGGCTGTGGACGGGGGATTTTCGTCTGCAGGCCCTGACAAATGCCGTGAGTTTTCGGAACGGGGATCTGGTAAAACGGTGTCTGTATCTTTTTGCCGGAAGCAGGTTCCCGGACGGCAGGGTGAGCGCATGCCTGTTTACGGAGCCTGAAGTGGCGGCAGATGATACGTATCTGTTTGATTATGCCCTGTTTTTCGTGATTACACTGGAAGAGTATCTGGAGGAATATGAGGATGCCCAGGCTCTGGAGGAGCTTTACGATGTTGCCATGGAGCAGATTGACATCGCACTGGATCGTGTGGATGATGACGGATGCGTAACGCCGGAAACGGTGGCTGATACCTTTATTGACTGGAATGATGAAGTTGATAAATCAGGCTGCGCTCTTGCCGTCCTGATCTATGCCCTGGCTTATGCCGTAAAGCTGGCAGACCGTAAAGGAGATGCCCGAAAAGCAGGGGAGCTTGCAGGAAAAGCGGAGTATCTGAAACAAGCCGCCCTGAAGCATTATTGGGATGAAAAGGCCGGCTGTTTCCTGAGCAACGGGCAAAAATCCATCGCAACACAGGTATGGATGGTGCTGGCAGATGTTCCGGAGCCGGAGGCGGCAGCAGAACTGATGGGACGCGCACAGGAATTTGCGGATGATTATCCTATGCAGACTCCCTATATGCATCATTATTACGTGATGGCTTTGCTGCATGCAGGACGGAAAGAAGACGCCGTCGCTCATATCAAGGCCTACTGGGGCAGCATGATCGAAGCAGGAGCGGATACGTTTTATGAAGCGTGGAACCCGGATGATCCGGGGGCATCTCCCTACGGAGAAGGCGGGAGTATCGTCAACAGCTATTGCCATGCGTGGAGCTGCACTCCGGCGTATATCATCCGGCGATTCCTGACCTAAGGAGCTTCGGCGAAGCGATTCGCGGAATCGGATTTTGCCGATGCAGTGAAATTTCGGGTTCATTATTACAGGATTTTTTCCATACAGGTTTTGTAGGGGGTCAATCCGAGTGCTTCGTAAAAACGTTTTGCTCCGGGATTACATTCCCAGACATTCAGGGTGATATTGTAGCAGCCCGCTTCTTTGGCATAGCGTGTCACATATTCATATATCTGGCTTCCGATATGCTTTCCTCTCTGATTTTCTTCTACACAAAGATCATCAATATACAGAGAGAGAATGTCCGTCAGGACATGCTCGGGACTATGATCCTCCAGTATGCAGAAAGCGTATCCCAGAACGTCATCCTGCTCATTTACGCAGACAAAGATGGGACGTGTATCGTCGTCGATCAGGACGGAAAGCTCCTCATCCGTGTATTTTTTTGCGCCGGGTTTAAACAGATCCGGCCTTCCTTTCTGATGTACGTCCTCGACCTGGTGCAAAAGCCGGTTGATTCCTCTGATGTCGTGCTGCATAGCTCTGCGGATAGTCATGATATTTTTGTCCTTTCTGCTTTTTTTTGAATGCTTCGGTAATCCGGACGGACCGGTACAAGGAGGTATTATAACACTGCGCCGGGGCATTGTGAAGAAGCGAGTGGTTTCTTCTGAAAAATTGCAGATATGGCATTAACGGTCGAGTCGGATACGTTTGTATGAATTGACGGGCTATCGTAAAAAGAATATATGAAAAGTAACCGGTTAATTTTATTTTTTTGAAAAAAAACTATGGACTTTGGGGCAAAAATAGTTCATAGTATAGGCACATACGTTAATACTTTTGGGAGACGTGTGTCGAAGCGTCCGCCGGGGATGCCCCGACGGCAAATGACAAACTACTTTCAGAAAGGAGAAAAAGAGATGAAAAAGTTTGTGGCGGAGTTTTTGGGAACCCTGTGCCTGGTCTTTATCGGCTGTGGAACGGCTTGTACAGTAGGCTGTGATCCGGCTGCCGGTTCCGGCTACATTCTTACCGCTTTCGCATTCGGTCTTACCGTTATGGCGATGGCTTACGCGATCGGAGGAGTTTCCGGCTGCCATGTTAATCCGGCAGTTTCTTTCGCGATGTTCCTGAGCGGTAAGCTTGAAATCGGTGAGTTCGTCCTTTATGTGATCGCACAGGTGCTTGGCGCGGTTGCAGGCGCGGCTCTGATGCTGCCGATCTGGGGAGCAGGAAGCGGTCTTGGCACGAATGGTCTGTTCAATGACAACGTTGCTCTTTCTCTGCTGATCGAGGCGATTCTTACCTTCGTATTTATCTTTGTTATCATCCAGGTGACCAGCAAGGTTGAGAATTCCGCGATTGCAGGCCTGATCATTGGTCTTACCCTCGTACTGGTACACATCATCGGCATCGGCCTGACCGGAACTTCCGTAAATCCGGCCAGATCCTTAGGACCGGCTATCTTCGTCGGCGGCGCTGCCCTTGCCAATGTCTGGGTATTCATCGTTGGTCCGTTGATTGGCGCGGCAGTTGCAGCAATCTGCGGAAAATTCTTTGCGGAATAAGATATAATCAGGAATGAATAAAAAACCTCCTTCTGTTTATGAAACAGGGGGAGGTTTTTTTTATGGCAATACTTTATGAAAGAGTCAGATCTCCGTCTTTCACCCATCCCAGACGGCGGCAGGCCAGATGAATGAGAAGGGAGAGGATCGCGGGAAGGACGAAGCAGATGAGAATCAGTCCAAGCCAATGGAACGCGGTAGGCGTGATGGCAACCGCGCCTTTCGCAGCGGCGGTTTCGCTTGGCTCGAGCCATCCTGTCCATATCCCGATCTGCCCGCAAAGACCGCAGGTACCCATGCCGGAATTGATGGGAGCTCCGTTCATCTCCAGACCAAAGACACAGGTCGCCAGCGGACCCGTGACAGCGGAAGCCAGAATCGGAGCAATCCAGATCCGTGGATTACGTACGATGTTCGGCATCTGGAGCATCGATGTTCCAAGCCCCTGACTGATCAGACCGCCCCAACGGTTTTCGCGGAAAGAAATCACTGCAAAGCCGATCATCTGGGCGCAGCAGCCGGCTACGGCAGCGCCGCCGGCAATTCCGGTCAGACCCAGGACAGAGCAGATAGCGGCGGAAGAAACAGGCAGTGTCAGCGCGATGCCTACAAGTACCGAAACGGCGATGCCCATCCAGAAAGGCTGTAATCTGGTCGCCCGGTCAATCACCAGACCGAATACATTTGCGCCGGTTCCGATCGGCGGAGCAATCAGCTTTGCCAGGGCTACCCCGACGAAGATCGTAACGAACGGGGTTACGAGAATATCGACCTTTGTTTCTTTGGAAACGGCTTTCCCGCATTCTGCAGAGATAATAGCGATAAGCAGGACGGCAAGCGGTCCTCCTGCGCCTCCCTCAGCGTTTGCTGCCCAGCCTACGGCTGCCAGAGAGAAGAGGACCATGGGATCGGCCTTCAGGGCGTACCCAATGGCAACGGCCATGGCAGGACCGGAGACAGACATGGCATACGTGCCGATATCCGTCATAAATGCCCAGCCGAGCTGCTGTCCGAGTGTACGGATGATGGTTCCGATCAGCAGGGAACAGAATAAACCCTGAGCCATGGCGCCTAAGGCATCGATGCCATATCTCCGGGCAGAGATTTCAATATTTTTTTTCTTCAGGAACGCTTTGATATTCATAATAAAGATACCTTTCCTTCGTGAGCATCCTATTTCATGTCGAGTATAGTAAAGCATAGAATGAAAATGTTGTCAATAAATGAAGATTACAAATCAGGCTCCCGCCGGCGTATGATATGACACCGTTACCCGATTTGCCTGTGTTTTTCCGTGAATTGACAAACATACGTAAAAGGAGTATAATCTCCATGTAATACGTTGAAATGCCTGAGACATATTTTGTCATGAAACGATTACGAAATGAGGTTTAGTTTATGAATTTTATGAAGTTAGTGAAAAAAATATCAATAAAAAAACGGAGCGGACTTTTCCTTGCAGCCGCAGTATTATTCTGTGAATCCGGTGTGTGCGCGGCAGAGAATTTCTCTTCCGGCACAGGTGTTGAAGCAGCTGTGAAAAAGGCCGTTACGATTGATTTTACCAGCGGACCTGTGGGCATCCCTGAAGCCATGGAGGCAGAGGTTCCGTATGCGGAAGCGTCTGTTGCGGAAGAGCTTCCGATGGAAGAGATTCTGGAGGAAGAGAGCCTTAAGGCGAGAAAGCTGATTTCTGTTGAGGCAGAGGAAATGTTTACCTCCGGGACTATGGATGAGGCCGTTACCAGCATCACGAAGGCACTGACGGTTCCTGTGGTGGTAGATGAAACAGCGGAAGAAGAGGAGAGCTTTACTTCTGCCTTTGAGTGGGACGGTCCCGTGCTGAACACCATGTCAGGAACCGTGATGGGACCAAGCGGGAAAGAAACATATTATAATCTGGATATGTCAGGCGTTGTGAGTATTATGCGAAGCATGGGAAATGAAGATCCCTATTGGGTCAGGGAAGACGGATGCAAGATGCTGGGTGATTACATTATGTGCGCGGCCAATCTGCAGGTACATCCGAGAGGCAGTCTGGTACCCTGCAGCCTTGGCATGGCAATTGTGTGCGATACCGGCGGATTTGCGGATTGGAATCCTGAACAGCTTGATATTGCCGTTACCTGGTAAGAAAAAGTTTCGTTTTGTGAGGAGTATGGAATTACGAAAAGCCCGTATTCCCGACAGTTTTGGTTGACCAATATCTGTCGGGAATACGGGCTTTTGTCGATGCTTTCCTATGATTCAGATGACAAAAGGCAATGCAAAAAGGAGCTCGCGCAGAATCAGGCTTTTATCTATGCGCTCCTGTATTCTTCATGCGGTAAAGGGGCTGCTGATCATTTGCGAAGCACGGATACACCGATACCGATGGCATCCACACTGACATGACAGGCAATACTGCAGGATAATCTGCCGTAAAAAGTGGGGTGCTCCGGGAATGCTTTCTGCACGGCTGCGAGCCATGCGCTCTCGTCTTCGGCTTTCGCAAAGGTTCCGGCGGCGCCGATACTGATTCTGTCAGCGGGGTAAGCCGCGAAACGGGAGCGGAGGTCTTCGGCTACGGCGTCGAGGATTTTATGTTCGGTCTGTTTCATGCCCCGCGCTTTAGAAAAGGTATCCAGCTTCCCGCCCTGAATGGTCAGAATGGGTTTGAGATGCATAACCTGCGCGATGGCTGCCGCTGCCGGGGTGACCCGTCCGCTTTTGCGGAGAAGCTCGAGGGAATTGACCGCAATATAGATACTGGAATCATATGCGGTATCTTCCAGATATTTTCGGATCGATGCGGCGTCATATCCCTCCTTCGCCATATCAAGGGCTTCCAGAACGGAATCGTGGAGCGTTACGGAGATGCGATGGTTGTCAGCGACTTCTACTTTATGAGGATAATCAGATGCCAGAGCCTGCGCAGCGGCACAGGATCCGGATAACCCGCTGGACATGGGGATATAAACAGCTTCTTCATAACCGCTGGAAAAAATGAAATCCCAAAGGTCTAATATGCTGCCCGGAGAGGGCTGGGAAGAGGATACATCACGACCATCCAGAATAGCCTGATAAAGCTGACTGTGAGTCATGTTGTCTCCTTCGAGGTAATCTTTGCCATCGATAATGACCGGCATGGGCAATACGAAAAGTCCCATACCGCGTCCTTCCTCTACGGAGATTCCACTATTTGTATCTGTAATAATGGCTGTCTGCATTGGTTTATACTCCTGTTAACGAATGATGCTGAAATTAAACCATTGTCATTATAAAATATCCTGAAAGTGTTTAAAGGATAATGAATCGATTGTACCATGATTCAGCATGTCTTACAATCAGAAATGTGAAAGAAAAGCAAAAAAGTAAAGCGCCGGACAATAAAAACATCATCCGAAAACAATGAGTCGATGTACCGGACTTCGTTACAGGCGGGAAGAGGAGAATCACTTTACACCGGTATTATTTATCGGAGTGTGTCCATTAAAAAAAGCTTACACAGCGAACCGTGCAAGCTTTTTTGATGAACCGTAGTCTGAAACAGCCGGAGAACCGTCGTTTATCTGCGGATGAACCGCTGTCTGTTATGGAAAGATCACATTACACAAAAGAACGTCAGTCGTCTCCCTCTGTGATCACGGCCTGCTTCTGCATTTCCTGGATGTCCGGGAACATGGAAAGCATAGGCTCCACATCGGTCTTTCCCTTTATCCTGCGGTCAACATAGTTGCGTGTGCATTGCATGACGATAGGAGAGAGGACCAGGACGCCGATCAGGTTGGGGAGCATCATCAGTCCGTTGAAGGTATCGGAGATATCCCAGGCAAGCTGCGCCTCGATGACGGAGCCGGTGAAAACAATGGCTGAGAAAATGATACGGTAAAAAACGACAGATTTTGTGCCGAAAAGGTACTCGCAGGCAGTGGCTCCGTAATGGCTCCAGCCAAGTACGGTAGAATAGGCAAAGAGAAGGATGGCCAGCGCGATAAAGCCTGCTCCGACTCTGCCGAAGGTCTGCTCAAAGGAATAGCTGACAAGGGAACTGCTGCCGACAGCGGCCGCCGCTTCTGTCATTGTTCCGGTGGCAAGGTCAATGGTTCCGCTGGTGAGGATGGTGAAGGCTGTCAAAGTACAGACAACGATGGTATCCGCAAATACCTCAAAAATACCCCACATACCCTGACGGACAGGCTCTTTGACGTTGGAGCTGGAATGAACCATGACGGAAGAACCTAAACCTGCTTCATTCGAGAACACGCCTCTCTTCATACCCATCTGCATAGCGAGGGCGATGCCTGAACCGACTACGCCGCCGGCCGCTGATTGTAAGGCAAAAGCGCCGCGGAAGATAGAAACGAATACAGCGGGGATCTGACCGGCGTGCATAATAATGATGATCAGTGTCCCGATGAGATACAGGATGACCATGAAGGGAACAAGCTTTTCCGTAAAGGCCGCGATACGCTTCAGACCGCCGATAATGACCAGGGAAACTGCGATGAACAGGAAAATGCCTGTGGCAACCATGGGAACGCCGAATGCGTGATTGACGTTATTGACCATACTGTTGACCTGGCTCATATTTCCGATACCGAAGGATGCCAGAAGACAGAAGCAGGAAAAGAGAATGGCGAGAAATGCGCCGATCTGCTTACATCCCTTTTTGCTTCCGAGTCCGTCGCGAAGATAGTACATCGCGCCTCCGCACCATTCACCTTTCTCGTTTTTCTTACGGTAAAGGATACCGAGAACATTTTCGGAATAGTTTGTCATCATTCCGAAGAAAGCGATCAGCCACATCCAGAAGACTGCTCCGGGGCCGCCGACAGCAATGGCGCCTGCGACACCGACGATATTGCCGGTACCGACGGTAGCGGCGAGCGCCGTACAAAGGGACTGAAACTGGGAGATGGTTTTATCTCCTGTGTGTGCGGTCACGTGCTTTTCGCCAAAGATCGCGCCGATCGTATGCTTCATCCAGTATCCGAAATGGGAAATCTGGAAGAACCGGGTGAGAAGCGTCAGAAGGATGCCGACGAAAGCAAGCAGAATCAAGGCGGGCCAGCCCCAGACGATACCGTTGAGGGTGCCGTTTATTTTGGTGATGGTTTCGATCATAAAAGAACTCCTTTCCTTTTTCCTTGATTATGACCATGTGCGTCTGAAACGCAGATGTCATTATGGGCAAATCTGAAAGTTTATCTGCCCGGGAATTCACAGTAATGGATTATATAGGAGAGAAAAGAGAAATGCAAGAGAAAAATTTGCCGCACTAAAGCTTTAAATTGATACTGCACTAAAAATGAAAAAAACAGTGAAAATTTAAAAAATCCCTTGACAAAAACCAGGAGATGAGGTAAGATACCATTTGTTGCAAGGAACGGCAGCAAAATGTGCGTTTAGCTCAGCTGGATAGAGCGTTTGGCTACGGACCAAAAGGTCGGGGGTTCGAATCCTCTAACGCACGCTTAAAAGACAGCAGGTATCGAAAGATGCCTGTTTTTTTTTCTCCGGAGATGTCCGAAGGAAGATGTCACCTGTCGGCGACGGTCGGCCAGGGCCTTTTTCCGAGGCAGCAAAGGAAGGCTGCTGCAGGGGAATCATTCGGTACAGAATGGTACATCGGAGGTTTTCCGCATGACGGGAATAAAAAAGCAGGACATATTCAGCTGCGGTGATCTTACCGTGGCTGAATATGTCCTGCGCCGTTTTGCAAAACTTTTTTCTGAATACTTTACTTTACTTTGACTTTGATTTTTATGATGTTCGATCGTTTAAAGACAGCGTTTCTGGGAGCAAAGAGGGTGATGATCGCGGTTCCCTTCTTTTTGGCGGTCACGGTGAGCCTGGATACGCTGTCAAGCCTTACGGATATGACGCTGTCGTTATCCCAGGAGCATCTCACAGAGGTCTGTACGCCCAGGAGAGAAATCTTCTGTGATTTTCCTTTTTTCAGGACAAGGCTGGTTGCGCTGGCGGTGATGGGCTGCGGAAGTCTGCCGCTCGTGAGCTGGACCTTCACCTTGATTCTGATCGTATTGGACTGCGCGTAATTTCCCCAGGCAGAGGCGGTCAGGTAAACATTGGCGGTACCGTTTTTCTTGGGCGTAATTCTCAGCTCGGAAGCACTTACAAGGTTGACATCGATCACAGCGCCGTTATCAAAGCTGCAGGAAAGCGAGCGCATGACACCGGTAATCCAGATTTTCTGCGTCTTCTTTTGCGTAAAAGTGATGTTTGTTTTGCTTGCCGTGATCTGCTGAGGTACCTTTGAGACGGCAGCATGTGCATTCGTTGAGACAGCGAACGCAAAAGCGATCAGAACGAAAGCAAGAAATGTACCGGTTTTCAATTTTCTGAACATAGTTATTCCCTTCCTTTCATATCATACGTTCCTTTTTAATGACCCTTCATGTCTCAGAATCATAGAACAATCATCAGGATAGCCGGGAGAATGGATCTGTTTATTAAATGCGGCCGTCCATATGATTGCTTCTTTATGATGAGAAAAGTATACATCATGCTGTCCAACATATATCCATCAAATGTACAGGCGCGTTTATCTTTATCGTAAATCTGATTCCGGAGAGCCCTCGCCCAAAGCTGTTCAAGATTGACACATCCTTCTTTTATAGAGTATAATTTTTTTACAGAGTATAAATGCCGGAAAATTCAACGTACAAAACTGTGTTGTGGGAGGAGACTGATTTTGTCTTCGGCAGCCCGACTGCCGAAGCAGCTGAATCGTCGTCCGAGAATATTGAGTCAACGGACAAGACTTCGTTAAGGGAGGAGGAGACGGATCATGAAGCTTCAAAAGTTTTGTATAGCCTTTTTGTGCCTGATTTTTGGGATTTTGATTCTGCCCCGGACTCCGGTGAATGCGGAGACGAGGAATATTGAGGGGACAGTGTATACCAGTTATCTGAGTGATGGAGTCAATCTGAATCTGACAGGTGATACGACACTGATTGTCAATACGACCGTCAGGAGAATCAACTCCATCACGGGAAAGAACTATAGTCTTGCCATCATGCAAAAAAGCGGGACAAAAGGTTCTCTGATGTTATTCTCGAGAGATAAGACGATCCCGATCTGCGTGAAGGAGCTGACGGTCAGCGCTGAGGTGTCCGTCCAGCAGGGTACTGTCAGCGAGGCCGATTATGGCGTCCTGACCTCCGGGAATATTACGGTAAAAAGCGGAGGCAGTTTAAGCTCTGTCGGCTTCGCGGTCGGGATTCGCTCCAGCGGAGGAAATATTCTGGTTCAGGGCGGTTCCGTCAGTGCCTCGTCCGTCACCGGTTCCGCGATTGAGGCGTATAAGAAGATCACATTGCAGAACGGGAATGTGACGGCATCGAATGCCGGCAAAGGCGGTGCTGTGCTTTATGCCAATGAAGATATTTATATCACCGGAGGCAGCACGACGGTGGAAGGATATCTTCCGATCCGTGCAAAAAACGGTACGATCAGCATCCGGGAAGCGACAGTGAAAGTCAAGGCAACAGGTTCCGGCAGACAGGGAATGCTGGCTGATAACGGCAGCATTCTGATCGGGGGAGAGGTATCCGTCACCGGCTATATCGGGCTGTCGGCAAAGACTCTGGTTGATGTCGGGTCACAGGGAAATCTGGATCAGGTAAGCGCGGATTCCTATGGGATTTACTGTGAAGGAGATGTATGGATTCATGGGAGCGCGGTGGTAACCAGCTCTTTAAAAGAAGGAATCTATGCCTGCGGAAACATTACTTTTTTTTCAGGAGGAGCCGGCATCAAAGGACAGAAGAACGCTGTGTGGGCAAAAAACGGCACGGTCTCGGTTTCTTCTCCCCTTCAGATCCTGACGCCCTCCGGAGGAGTGGTCAGCACCCATAATATCCGCACGTCCTCCGGGGCGGACGCAAATAACGTTATGATCGGCCAGAAGCTGACCGGTTCCTGGAAAGTAGAGCTGCAGAATAAGACCTATGTTGTGGGGGATGTCCTGTCGGCTGACACGACAGGCCTTCCTGCAGGTACGAGAAGCTATGTCTGGCAAAGATGGACAAAAAAAGATAATAATACGGGAAGCTGGGTGGCGATTACAGGGGCTTTCAGCAGTACCTATAAGACTGTGAAGCAGGATAACGGCTGTTATCTCAGGGTTGCGGTGACGCTGAGAAACCATACAGGGGTACTTTACAGCAATTATATTTATGTACAGCCATTACATGCCAGCATCACCACGCAGCCCGTCAGTCAGACCGGATCAGTAGGAGAGTCCTTTACCTATGAGGTGAGTGCAGGGAATGCAGAAAGCTACGCCTGGTATGTGTATGACAATAACGGAACCGGCTCTCAGGCATATTCCTGGACCGGCACCGATTCTGTTTCGGGACATGCGCTTGTTTCCGGAAGAAATACGTCCAGGATCACCCTGATTCCGAAAGATAGGTGGCTGAACGGAAAATATATAGCCTGCGATGTCAAGGGCGCGGACGGAAAGGTGGTCAGGTCGTATTTTGCGAAAATGACAGTCAACGACTGCTTTGAGGAACAGCCTGCCGATGACAGCGCTTATGTTTTGGGAAAGCTGACCTTCCGGACGAAATGTAAGGGAGCCAATGCTTATCATTGGTGGATATCTGATGTGGCGGGCGGAAGCAAGTGGTCCTGGAGTACGGTGAAGACGCATGCGGATGTTTCCGGAGAAGAGACGGACAGCGTGCAGCTGGTTCCGAAGGATACCTGGCTGGACGGGAAGTACATCTGCTGCCTGGTTACTCTGAACGCCGGGTTTAATAAGTATAGCGGGAACGCCGGGATTACGGTAAAAGCGGTTCCGGTGACAGCTGCGCCTTCTCCTGCGGATCTCCCGGCAGCGGTGGGAACCGTTTTTCAGGACAGCGCCGGAGCCTCATACCGGGTGACAGACTCGGATCCCTCAAATCCGGCCGTTGCTTATGTAAGTCCTGCCGGCAGCGCGAAAGGTACTGCGGCGATCCCGGCAGCCGTGAAACGGAAAAAGATTACATATCAGGTGACGTCGGTGGCGGCAGGCGCATTTCGCGCCAACAGCAAGATCACGAAGGTGACAGTTGCCAGGACTGTGACAACGATAGGGAAAGCCGCATTTTCCAACTGTGTAAATCTGAAAACAGTGTCTCTGGGATCCGGCCTCGTTTCCATCGGCAAAAACGCTTTTAACGGCTGTGTATCCCTGGGCACAGTCACGCTGCCGAAAAAGGTGAAGAAAATCGGCGCAGGGGCTTTTGCCGGCTGTGTCGGCCTGAAGACCCTGACGGTAAAGACAGCGAAGCTGACAGACGGCAGTCTGGGAACCGGTATTTTTAAGAATACCTATGCAAAGATGGCAGTCAGCGTGCCGAAGACAAAGCTGGAGGCTTATCGGAAGCTTTTCCGGGCCAGAGGACTGAATAAGAAAGCAGGCTTTGCGGGATTCTGAAAAAACAGGCTGTTTTTCACAGCTTCCCTATGAGGAAAGGAGACGGCAGGGTGTCGGCTGATGACAGAAAAGATGAACATATGACGATGCAGGCGGAAGACAGCACGGAACAGGAAGTGATTTCTCTGACAGAGAACGGGACGGAGGTGATCGCAAGGCCCCGGGATCCGGATGACCCGGACCGGGAAACGTCTGATACCTTGGATGAGCTGATTACACAGGAACATGAACAGATCGCACAGGCTTTTCGTGAAGAGAATGCCGCGCTTTTTCCGGCAGAGGAATATCGATATTTTCAGTCAGAGGGATTTTTTAAGGGACTCAATGTACCGTTGGATACTATTAAGAAGGCCCGGGAACTGATACGGAATCAGGAGTGCCTGCCGATGGAGGTCTCCCTGGGCTTTGAAGAGGATGTCGGATCCGAGAGGCAGATGGGAGAGGCGAGATTGCTGAGCGTAAGCCGTTCTTATTTTGAAGGATGGCAGGTGCGGATCCGTTTCACTTCCCACAAAATCGTCTACAGCGCCTGTACCAAATACAGCTGTTATTCGGTGCAGGATAAGAATTCGACGCTGAAGCATACGATCTGCCATCATCAGGCAGCGGCGATACTTCTGCTTCAGGAATATCTGGAGGACAACAATATAGGGGATGCGACGAACCGTTCGGGTATGGCGCTCCTGAACCATATGCTTTACAGTCCGAAAGCAGCGCTTTCGCTCGTGGCGACGGATGCGCCGCAGCTTCTGAGCATCGTTCCTTCCCTGGAGGTTGAACATGATAACAGCATTTCTGCCTCTTTCCGGATCGGACAGGGCGGGAAATTCTATAAAATAAAAATGCTGGGGGATATCATACAGAAAATCCGGGAGGGTAAGAAGGAAACCTTTGGGAAAAATACCGTATTTTCTTTGAGCAGGGAAAGTCTTGATCCTGACTCCCTTTCCGTTTTTTCTTTCCTGGAGGAGATCGCTGAAGAAGACCGGGAGATCAACGAGAGATTCAGGAATTTATATGGCGGAAGCTATTATCAGCCCGTGACCCTTCCCGAGATGAAAAGCTCGGTGCAGCTTCTGGGCTCACGTCTGGACCGGTTCTTTGAGCTTATGAACGGGAAAAGCCTGGAGGTAACCGTTCGGGACGCGATCAGTAAAGAGAAAAGCAGTTATCTGTTCCGGGATCAGGATTTCCAGCCGAAGCTGGAGATTGCCAGGGATCTGGATGAGAAAACGGGATATTTCCAGGGAATTGTGATTACCGGAGATCTGCCTGAGATGATTGAAGGACGCCGCAGCGCGTATTATTTTTCTCAGGATAAAAAAGGATGCTATTTCAACCGGGTTCCCCATGAGCGGTTCAAGGCGCTGGAGCCGCTGGTTCAGGCCGGACATGGCGGGTATGTGCGCATGTGTATCGGCAGGAACCATCTGTCTGATTTTTATTATAAAACATTGCCGCAGTTAAGGGAAATTGCGGATATCGTGGAGTATGATATCGAAGAGATTGCCCGGTATCTGCCGCCTGAGCCGACTTTTCTGTGTTATCTGGATTATATGAAGGATACGGTGATCTGCCGCGCAGAGGTGACCTACGGGCCGCAGATTTTTTCCCTGACGGATCTTTTGGATCAGGAGCAGGACCGGATCGGAAGCGGTGTGGCATCCTACCGGGATCAGGAGGCGGAAGGAAACGTCCTGCGGGTAATCTGCAAATATCTGACGAATTATGACCGGGATCTTCACCTTCTGTCGGGAACCAGGGACGAAGAGCAGGTCTTCGCCTTTTTGAGCTATGGGATCGGCGAGCTGATGGAGGTGTGTGAAGTGCGGGCGACAGAACGCTTCAAGCGTCTTCGCGTGCGCAAATCCGTGAAATTCGACATCGGCGTTTCGGTTTCTTCCGGGATTATGAATCTTTCGATTCTTTCGGAGGATTTAAGCCAGGAGGAGCTGCTGGAGATTCTGTTCCAGTACAGGGAAAAACGGCGTTTTGTCCGGCTGCGGAACGGGGACTTTCTGCGGCTGGACGCCCAGGATACGATTGCCCAGCTGGCCCAGATGCTGGATGTGCTGGGCGTTTCCGTACAGGAATTTGTTAAGGGCAAGATGTCGATTCCTGCCTACCGCGCTTTGTATCTGGACAAGATGCTGGAATCGGTAAAGGATGTGTATCTGAACCGGGATGTTCATTTCCGTAAGCTGATCAAGGAATTCAAGACAGTGGAGGACGCTGATTTTGAGATTCCCGAAGAACTGAAGGGTGTTCTCAGAAAATATCAGGAGACGGGCTTTCAATGGCTGTGTACCCTGGATCACTATAATTTTGGCGGTATTCTTGCGGATGAGATGGGTCTGGGAAAGACGCTGCAGGTGATTACGGTCATGCTTTCGGTGAAGCACAGGGAAAAAGAATTTTCTGAAGAGCATTTTCCGTCCCTGATCATCTGCCCGGCTTCCCTCGTATTTAACTGGGGAGAGGAGCTGCGCCGTTTCGCTCCGGAGCTGAAGGTCCTGCTGCTTTCCGGGACTCAGGGCGACAGGAGAGAGAAGCTGGCGATTTATCGTCAGGCTGATGTTCTTGTGACTTCCTATGACCTGCTGAAGAGAGACATTGCGGATTATGAGGGAAAACAGTTCCGTTTTCAGGTAATTGATGAAGCGCAGTATATCAAAAACCATGATACTGCCGCGGCGAAGTCCGTGAAACTGATTCAGGCCAGGACGAAGTATGCTCTCACCGGTACCCCGATTGAAAACCGGCTTTCTGAGCTTTGGAGTATTTTTGATTATCTTATGCCGGGATTCCTCTATGATTATGATACCTTCCGGAATAATTATGAATTACCTATCGTGAAATATCAGAAGGAAGAGGCGCAGATGGAGCTGCAGCGCATGGTTACGCCCTTTATCCTGCGCAGGCTGAAACGGGATGTGCTGAAGGACCTGCCGGATAAGCTGGTGGAGCTGCGCTTTGCCCAGATGGATGTGAAGCAGCAGAACCTGTATGACGGCCAGGTGGTGAAAATGAAGAGCAAGTTTGCGGGCAAGTCGGAAACGGACTTCCGCCGCATGAAGCTGGAGTTTCTGGCGGAACTGATGAAGCTGCGCCAGATCTGCTGTGATCCGAATCTGTGCTTCGAAGACTTTAAGGGACAGTCGGCGAAACGTGAGATGTGCATGGAGCTGGTGAGAAATCTTGCCGACGGAGGCCACAAGGCTTTGATTTTCTCCCAGTTTACTTCGATGCTGGATCTTCTGGCAAAGGATCTGGAAAAGGAGCATATTCCGTTTTATACCATTACCGGTTCTACGCCGAAGGAACGGCGGCTGACGCTGGTGAAGGCTTTTAATGAAGATGAGACGCCGGTTTTCCTGATTTCCTTAAGAGCAGGCGGCACCGGATTAAACCTGGTCGGGGCGGACGTGGTGATTCATTATGATCCCTGGTGGAATATTGCCGTTGAGAATCAGGCGACAGACAGGGCGCACCGGATCGGACAGGTAAACGTGGTTACCGTGTATAAGCTCGTGACGAAAGGGACGATCGAGGAAAGGATCATCCAGATGCAGGAGGATAAACAAAAGCTGGCCGATGATATCCTCAGCGGAGAAGGAATTTCCAGCGGAACGCTGAACCAGGAAGATCTGATGGCACTTTTGGAATAATAAGGGAATTATGATTCAGGCGGCAAAAGGTCATGCAAAAAGGAGCTTGCTCATTTTGCATGGCCTTTTGCCGCCTGCAGAATCAGATTTTTAAAATAACTGCCGTGCCTGAGTGACAATTTCTTTTACCTGATCAAACGCGCCCTGGTCTGAAAAACAGTCGAACACCTGCCGGGCAAGGGTATTGTAGGCAGAGGGCTTCCATCCTTTCATTTTTGGGGTCACATTGAGATAATGCCCTTGAAATGCAAGCTCCAATGCCTGATCCAGATCGGAGTCAGGCTCTGTGCAGGCAAGAATGACATATTGACCGGCGGGGGAAAGCTGATGGGCGAGCATTTCCCTGAGGGCTGTGATGTAGGCCGTTTCCTCCATTTCTTCCGGCTTGTCCAGCCAGAGGATCGGAAGACAGGCTCTGTATAATTGGCTCAGCTCCGTGTCCACCGGGGTCCGGGACGGTACAGGGACTTCTTCACCAGGCTCTTTTCGGGCAAAGGAGAGGGTGGGATGGGAAGCGTCATAATAACCGTCTCCGAGATAGAAGTACCCTTCTATGCCGGAGATGGTAACGACGCCGAATCTGACGTTTGATTGAAGCGCGAAGATAAGCTCTTTTCCTTCCTCGTCGGATAAACGGATCGGAGCCTGGGCAATATCGGACGGAATCGTAAAGTCAGCGAGGACATGAATAGGGCGGGCGCCGCTGCGGGAGAGAATCTCCGGTATTCCTTCCTGAAAAATGCCAAGGCCGGCGATTCTGGTCTTTACGGAAGCCCGGGAGAAAAACTGTGTTTCATGGCGCAGATCAGCAAAAAAGCCGCTGTAAAGGGTTTCGTCAACTACGCTGCGCAGCGCTTTTGTAAGTCTGGCGATTCTGTTTGTGTCCGGTGAGGTGTTTCCCCAGCAGACAATGCCCGGAAGGACAGCCCGGATTTGTTCCCCGGTCTGCCGGTAAATCTGATCCCCGTGATCGTACCTTGCCCTTGTCCGGGCATCAACGGCTAAGGACAGCCTGGCGATGGCTTCCTGTCTGCTGCGGGCCTGCCGCAGGCCCAAAAAGATGATTCCCGTTAAAAGCCCCGCGAACAGGATGATCGCGGCAGTGAGCAAATGCTCTTCTTTTCTTGTGCGCAAGTCTGCCTCCTGATTTATGTAAAAATTCTTTCTCAGTACAATGATTCAGGCGACAAAAGGTCATGCAAAAAGGAGCCCGCTCTTTTTTGAAGCAGGCTTTTGTCGTCTGGCTCTATCGTACTGAATGAGGATTTAACTGTCAAGTAGGCAGAATAATACTTTCGGAGGCAGAGCCGGTCCGGTGCTTCAGACGATACCCTGACGCTTGCCTGCAGAGACTGTGCCGGCTTCCGGACCTGTTTCACATTCACTCAAAAGCCTACGAATTTTGAAGATTTAACTTGACAAAAGCAGTCAGAATTACTAAAATTCATTATAGTAGCTGCCGGACAGAATGGACAAAAGCATTAGCTTTTTTCCCGTTTCGGACAGCGGCTTCGTATATTATATTATTTTACAGGAGGAGAAGATTATGAAAAACATGATGAAGCTTGCTCTCATCGCTGCAATGGCAGCAGCTTTGGCTGTTTCCTCGACCGCATTCGCAGAAGGCGAGAAAATCGGTGTTTCCATGCCGACAAAGGATCTCCAGAGATGGAACCAGGACGGCGCCAACATGGAAGCAGAGCTCCAGGCTGCAGGATTTGAAGTAGACCTTCAGTACGCATCCAACGATGTCCAGACACAGCTTTCCCAGGTTGAGAACATGATCGCTGCCGGCGCTGACGTTCTGGTTATTGCCGCAATCGAAGGTTCTTCCCTTGGCGAGGCTCTTGACATGGCGGCAGAGAATGAGATCCCGGTTATCGCATATGACCGTCTGCTGATGGAGTCCGACGCTGTTTCCTACTATGCTACATTTGACAACTACATGGTCGGTACCGTTCAGGGCACCTACATTGTAGAAGCTCTTGACCTTGAGAATGCTGAAGGCCCGTTCAACCTTGAGGTCACCGCAGGCGATCCCGGCGACAACAATGCAAAATACTTCTATCAGGGCGCTATCGATGTCCTTCAGCCTTACATCGACGCCGGCAAGCTGGTTATCCCGTCCGGACAGCTCGCATTCGAAGAGGTTGCTACCCCGACATGGGCTACCGAGACCGCACAGACCAGAGCCGAGAATATTCTTTCCTCTAACTACGCAGACGGCACCAACGTTGACGTATGGCTTTGCTCCAACGACTCTACAGCTCTCGGCGTAGAGAACGCCCTTGATGCAAACTACAGCGGCACCTATCCGATTATCACCGGTCAGGACTGCGACATCCAGAACACCAAGAACATGATCGCCGGCAAACAGGCCATGTCCGTATTCAAGGATACCCGTACCCTGGCTTCCCAGGTTGTCAAGATGGTCGGCCAGATCGTCAACGGCGAAGAAGTTGATGTAAACGACACCGAGACCTACAACAACAACGCCATCGTAGTACCGTCCTACCTTTGCGAGCCGGTGTTCGCGGATGTAAACAACTACAAAGAGCTTCTCATCGATTCCGGATATTACACAGAGGATCAGCTTCAGTAATCCTTTGCGATATTCACAAGATGAGGCCTGTGCAGGACCCATTGAGAGATGCGGCTCTGTATGGACGTGATGGTAAACACGAAACAGGCAGGTCCAAAGGCCTGCCTGTTTTTTTATCGCAGAGCCGCGCAAAGGAAGATGTTAGGAAAAATAAGCGGCAGTGAGGAGACATATTTTGCCCACGGCTGCGTTTTTTGCAGGCGTGGCTGCAAAATAGTCATCCGTGATCATTGAGTCAACGTACAAAACTTTGTTTTGGGAGGAGGGAAGTAATTTGGCAAAGATACTGTTGGAGATGAAAAATATCACCAAAGAATTCCCTGGGGTAAAAGCTCTGGATAACGTAAACCTGCAGGTGGAGGAAGGAGAAATTCACGCGCTGGTAGGCGAAAACGGAGCGGGGAAATCTACGCTGATGAATGTTCTGTCCGGAATATATCCCTACGGGACATACACAGGAGATATTGTTTATGATGGCGAGGTCTGCAAGTTCCGCACGATCAAAGACAGTGAGGCGAAGGGCATCGTCATTATTCACCAGGAGCTGGCCCTGGTTCCGGAGATGTCCATCGGGGAGAACATGTATCTGGGAAATGAACGTGGCTTTAAAGCGCGTATTGACTGGAATACAACCTATTCCGAAGCGGACAGGTATCTGAAGATGGTAGGCCTTACGGAGTCTTCCAAAGTGCTGGTCAAGGAGATCGGTACCGGTAAGCAGCAGCTGGTCGAGATCGCCAAAGCCCTGGCAAAGAAGGCACGGCTGTTGATCCTCGACGAGCCCACCTCTTCCCTGAACGAAGAGGATTCCAGGGCGCTGCTGGATCTGATGCTCGGTTTTAAGAAACAGGGCATGACCATGATCATTATCACCCACAAGCTGAATGAGGTTTCTTATGTGGCGGATAAGATCACGGTGGTTCGTGACGGATCGACGATTGAGACGATTGACAATGCGGGTCATGACATCGATGAAGACCGGATCATCAAAGGAATGGTAGGCCGGGAGATCACCAACCGTTTCCCGAAGAGAGAAAATGTTCCCATCGGTGAGATCAACATGCAGGTGGAAAACTGGACCGTGCGTCACCCGTTGTATCCTGAGCGTACGGTAGTTGACCATGCGTCTTTGTATGTCCGCAAGGGCGAAGTGGTCGGCATTTACGGTCTGATGGGCGCGGGCCGTACCGAGCTGGCGATGAGCATTTTCGGCCAGTCTTACGGTACGCTTGTGGAAGGCACCCTTACGATGGACGGCAAACAGGTTCATCTGAAAAAATCTCCGATTGACGCCATCCGGCATAAGATTGCCTATGTAACAGAGGACAGAAAGGGCAACGGCCTGGTTCTGTCCCAGACCATCAAGGTCAATACCTCCCTGGCTAACCTGGACGCCCTGGCTACGGCGACTGTAATTGATAAGGACAAGGAATATCAGGTGGCGGAAGAATACCGCGGCAAGCTTAAGATCAAAACGCCGAGCGTGGAGCAGCTTGTGGGCAATCTTTCCGGCGGCAACCAGCAGAAGGTTCTGCTGGCGAAGTGGATGTTTGCAGAGCCGGATATCCTGATCCTCGACGAGCCGACCAGAGGTATCGACGTCGGCGCGAAATATGAGATTTACTGTATCATTAATGACCTGGCTGCTGCCGGCAAGTCTGTTATCATGATCTCTTCCGAGCTTCCGGAGGTTCTGGCAATGAGCGACCGTATCTATATCATGAACGCGTCAAAGATCGTCGGAGAGATGAAGGCTTCTGAGGCGACCCAGGAGAATATTATGGCGGCGATCTTGAAGTCAGGAAGGGGGGATTGAGATGAAGACCGGTTCGATTGGAACCTACGCAAAGAAGAATATGATGATTATCGCGCTCGTTGCCGTCGTCATCTTCTTCTCCATTACTACAGGCGGAAAGATTCTGTACGCGCAGAATATCAACAATCTGATTTCCCAGAACGGTTATGTGTTTGTGCTGGCAGCCGGCATGCTGCTTTGCATCCTGACCGGCGGCAACATCGACCTGGCGGTCGGTTCGGTAGTCTGTTTTACCGGCGCGATCGGCGGCGTGATGATGTCAAGGGGATTTAATTATCTTCAGGCAGTGGCCGTGATGCTGGCGGTAGGACTTGCGATCGGCATGTTCCAGGGCTTTTGGATTGCGAAAATTTCCGTTCCTCCGTTTATCGCCACGCTGGCCGGCATGTATGCCTTCCGCGGCCTTTCCAATGTCGTGCTGCAGGGATTGACTGTCGGTATCGATAATCAGAAATTCCTGCGTATCTTCGGCGGCGGGGCAGATTGCTATATCCCGGATTATTTAGGCGGGGACAAGCTGAACCTGACCTGTCTGGCAGCAGGCGTTGGCATCACGATGCTGTATGTCCTTCTGACCTTGATCGGCTGGTCCGTCGGCAGGAAAAAAGGCGTTGTTTCCGCAAGCCCTGTGGCAGACAAGGTAAGGCTGGTCGTCATCAGTGCCCTGATCCTCTGGATCAGCTATAAGCTGGCCAGCTATAAAGGAATTCCTACGGTTCTGATGTGGATAGCCGGGGTTCTGCTGATCTATGGATATATCACAAAGTATACGGCGATCGGCCGTTACTTCTACGCGGTAGGCGGAAATGAGAAGGCTACAAGGCTTTCCGGCGTCAATACCAAGATGGTTTATTTTATCGCTTATGCGAATATGGGACTTCTGGCAGGTCTTGCCGGTATTCTCACGGTAGCAAGGGCAAGCTCCTCGCAGCCTACCTATGGGCAGGGCTATGAGATGGACGCCATTGCCTCCTGCTTCATCGGCGGCGCTTCCGCTTATGGCGGTGTCGGCAAGATCACCGGTGTCATCATCGGCGCAACCTTGATGGGCGTTATCAACCAGGGCATGAGCATCATGGGCATTTCGGCGAATTATCAGAGAGCCGTCAAAGGCGTTGTTCTTCTGGTCGCCGTGCTCGTGGATGTTCTGTCCAAGAAAGAAAAGGCATAAGGGAGGAGGACGATCATGAAAAAGAATGTTTCAACTGTATTAAAAGAAAATACGATGCTCATCGTCCTTGCCGTAGTCTATGTTTTCTTTACGATCCAGACGAAGGGCTCCATGTTCATGCCGATGAATTTTAACGCGCTGGTTACACAGAATGCCTACGTGTATATCCTGGCGAGCGGCATGCTGATGTGTATGCTGACAGGCGGAAACATTGACCTGGCCTGCGGCTCTTTTGTCTGCCTGCTTGGCGCCATCGGTTCTTATTTCATGGTAATCCGCGGTCTGGGCGTAGGAGTCTCCATTGCGTTAATGCTGGGGATCGGTATCCTTTACGGCTGCCTGCTTGGTTATCTCATCGCTTACCTGAATATTCCTCCGTGGATTGCCACCCTGGCCGGCTATCTGGCCTTCCGTGGTCTGGGCACGGCCGTATTGAGCGCCAACAGCTCCACAGGATCGATTTCCGTAAAGAGCATGGACAGCTTTTTAAAGGTCTTTTCCGGAAAGCTGTTCAGCACGAAGATGAATACCCTTAATCAGCCCTGCATGATCGCCGGTATAGCGCTGGCAGTGATTGTGGTGCTGGCGAATGTGATCAGCAGAGCGAGCAAGGTGAAAAAGGGCTATGAGGCGGATTCCGCAAAGGCCGTGCTGATCAAGTCTGTTCTCGAGGCAGCGGTAATCATTCTGGTAGCTTACAAGCTGGCAATGGCCGGCGGAATTCCCACTGTTCTGGTATGGGTGATGGGCGTCGTGCTGATTTACAGCTTTATCACAGAGAAGTCCACGGTAGGCCGTCATTTCTATGTGGTCGGCGGCAATCGTGAAGCGGCGCGTCTTTCCGGCGTCAACACGAGAAGGATCATGTTTGTGGCATACCTGAACATGGCAATTCTGACGGTTGTCACCACATGGGTGGTTCTGGCGAGGTTCCAGGCTGCAAACTCCACTGCCGGAACAAACTATGAGATGGATGCCATCTCCGCCTGCGTTGTCGGCGGCGTTTCCGCATACGGCGGGGCCGGAAAGATCACCGGTATGGTCGTCGGCGCTACTCTGATCGGTGTGATCAACCTGGGCATGAGTCTGATGAACATTGACGCGAACTATCAGAAAGTCGTCAAAGGCGTGGTTCTTCTCGGGGCCGTGGCGTTTGACATTCTTTCCAAGGAACGCGCAAGGTAATAATGTCTGTCTGACGAATCAATGAGGGAGGGTTTCAGAGTGCCGGAGGATGGCGGTCTGAAACCCTCCCTTTGGGTCAGGAGTGCAATTTATGAAAAGATTTCGGGCGGTTATATGGACTTGAGAGCAGCTTTGCTGCGAAAGGGGGATTTTCATGAGATCTTTTTTCAGAAACTATATTATTGACGCGATCCTGATAATTGTGCTTGGCGTCTTTATGCTGGTCAGGCCGTTTCAGGCGATAGAATACATGCTTCGTATTATCGGTATTGTTTTGCTGATCTTCGGCATCGTGAAAATTGTCGTGTTTATTACCGGCAAGGAAGAACGGGATGTCATAAGGCTGCTCATCGGCATCGTCCAGGTAACTGCAGGCGCGTTCTTATTGGTGAAACCGAGCCAATTCGTGGGAATCTATTCCTGGACCTGGGGAATCGTGATTGCCTATGGAGCAATTGTAAGCCTGGTGGAGCTGATCCGGATCAGAAAATTTGACGTGGCGCTGTTCACCCCGGCCATTATTATGGCATTGGCAACACTGGTACTGGCTGTGATTGTTATTCTCAAGCCTGCCATGTTTTCGGCGTGGGCAACCCAGATCATTGGTGTTTCATTGATTGTAGAAGGCTTAAGCATGATTCTGGCGTTGTCTCGTTACCGCGGGTGAATGAGATGATATGATTGCTACGAAGAATCCAAAAAACACATTGGGGACGGTTCTTTCAAAGGAACCGTCCCCAATGCGTTTTTTATATCGCTGAGCTTCTGAACAGAGGAAGTCCGATTACTCTTTTACGCTTCCCAGAGCAATACCTGTGACAAAGTATTTCTGCAGGAAAGGATAGATAAGCAGAATCGGTACGGTGGCGATGACCGTGATGGCGCAGCGGATGGTGACAGGCGTTGTCATGGTTGCAGATTTCAGGGCGTCTGCCGTAGCCTTGGCCGCGTTGGCGCTGGCCTGTGTTGTGGCCAGCTTCATCTTTAACAGGTACTGCAGGCTGTACAGCTCTTTCTTTCCGCCGTTATACAGATAGGTGTCAAACCAGCTGTTCCAGCTTCCTACGGCCACGAATAAGGCTACCGTAGCGAGCACGGGTTTGCACAGCGGGAAGATGATCTGCCAGAAAGCCCGGAGATCACCGGCGCCGTCGATCTTGGCTGATTCGATCAATGCATCGGGCAGGCTGGAAATATAGGTACGGATCACGATCATGTTAAAGCAGGAGAACATGGTCGGGATAATGTATACCAGATAGGTATTGCTCAGGTGCAGGGTACGTGAAATCAACAGGTAATTCGGAATCAGTCCGGCGTTGACGTACATGGTCAGAACCATAATGACCGTGATGAATTTGCGGAGGACGAATTCCTTGCGGGACAGCGCATAGGCCAGCATGCTGGTCCAGAACAGGTTCAGCAGTGTGATGAGCACGGTTTTGGAAGCGGAAATCCATGCCGCGGTATAGACGGCGTTGTCTGAAAGGATGGAGCGATAGCTTTCCAGGCTGAAAACCCTGGGCCACAGGCCGATATTGCCTCTCAGAGCATCGGTGCCGTCGTTGAAAGAGTAAGCGACGGTATTAAGGACAGGATATAAGGTGATGAATACCAAAATCAGCAGGAAAATCGTATTGACAACCGGGAATATCCTGTCACGGCGTATTCTATTGGTTTTTGCTGTATATTCCTTCATGACGCCCTCCCTTTATATCAATGTACTTTCATCCAGCTTTTTCGCCAGGGTATTTGCCGTAAACAAAAGGATGATGGCGACAACACTCTTGAACATACCGGCTGCGGTTGCAACTCCGTATTGCTGTTTGGAGATACCATATTTCAGAACGAAGATATCGATGGTCTGCGACCAGTCCTGAACGAGGGAAGAACCCAGCAGGTACTGCATCTCAAAGCCAGCTTCCATCAGATGTCCGATATTCATGATCAGGAGGATGACGAAGGTGGACTTGATGCCCGGCAGGGTGATATAGCGGATCTTGCTGAAACGCCCGGCTCCGTCGATGGAGGCCGCCTCATACAGGCAGGGGTCGATGGCGGTCATGGCAGCAATGTAAATAATGGTATTCCAGCCTACTTCTTTCCAGACATTGATGACGCCTACCAGCCACCAGAACAGCTTGCCCTCGCCTAAAAAGAAGATGGGCTGCCGGATGAGATGGAGGTTCATGAGCAGTTGGTTGAGAGGTCCGTTGCTGGCGAAAATATTCTGCGCCATGCCGACTACGATAACCATACTAAGGAAGTGAGGCAGGTAAGTGACGGTCTGGACAAAACGCTTGAAGCCGGAATGCAGCACTTCGTTTAAGAGGATTGCCAGAAGAATGGCCGTTACCGTGCCGAGTACCAGATTGATGATGCTCATGCCCAGGGTATTACGGATACTCTGGATGAAGTCTTCCCGGCCGAACAGCCATTTAAAATTTTTGAGGCCGACGAATTTACTGCCGGAAATCCCCAGCTTGGGTTTATAGTCCTGAAACGCGGTGATCCAGCCCCACATGGGGGCGTAATTAAATATAAGGACGTAGATCAGCATCGGCAGCGACATCAGTAAAAGCTGCCACTGCTTGCCGAGTTTTTTGAAAAAGCCTGGCTTTTTTGCCGGCTGAATGACCTGTCCGGAATTTGCCGTGACTGTGCTCATGGCTGTCTCTCCTTTTTGCTAAGAGGCTCGGGAACCATTTTTGGGTGCACACGAATTTATAGTGGAATAATGCTGCCCGCGCAGCTTAAATCCGTTGCGGAAAGCGAATCAGAACGCAGGCGTCCTGTTCGTTTGGCTGGTTCCTTAGGAACGAGTCCAAAGTGAATGCCCGCAGTTTCCTGACTCTGTGCTTGAGGGCACCGTCCCAAAATCAGGCAAGCCACCCGCTGTGTGCCTGATTTTGGGACGACATCCTCGATCAGAAATCCTGAGGTATTTTATGGACATTCACTTACGGTTCGATCCTTAATCAGCATCTACATAAGAACGAATGACAGGGGAGAGAAAATCATTTTCTCCCCCCTGCATTTCAGAAGCGGCACTCAACGAATCTGTTTTTGCCGCCAGGATCTTTTAGTCTTCGGCTTCCAGTAACTGCATTGCTTTCGTATAGACCTGCTCCTGCATAAATTCACTGAATACAGTGGCGGACGGAGTGATCTTCTCGACGAATTCGTCCCAAAGAGCGTCAAAATTGTCGGGATCTGTCATGATCAGCTCCGGAAGGTATTTGTCCTGGATATCCAGGAAGTCCTGATGATCTACGTCAACCGGCGTATAATCGATCTGCCATGCTTCGCCATAGGGAGCCAGCTCGATCGGAGGATTGACAAAATCGGCAAATTTCTGATAGCCATATGCGGAAAGGAATTCCTTATCGTATTCGTTCATGTTGCCGAAGACGATCTCAGGCTGATTTCCGACCTCCCAGCAGTTGCCGGCAAGGTCGCCTTCCATAATGTAGCCCTGCTTTTTGGGGCTGCTCTCGAAAAGGGCACGGGCTTTGTTGTGAAGCATCCAGGTGTTGTTCAGGGTGTTTTCATACTGTTCCATCGTCATGGTCAGACGTCCGTCCTCGATGGAGTAGTCTTCGCCTTCCACGCCCCAGTTCAGAAGAAGCTGCCATTCATCGGACAACAGCTCTTCCCACATCGCTACGATGCGCTCCGGGCATTCGCAGTTGACAGAAATGCCGAAACCGCGGTTGATATTCGGAAGGGTACCGTTGACATAATGCTCTTCAATCTCTTTGCCGTCTACATATTCCGGATCGTAAACAAGACCGAGGGCAACATAGGTGTTCTTGTACATGTTGGCGTCCTGAAGGGCATAGGTCGCGTTGTCGAAATCCCAGGTCTGGTCAAACATGCCGAGCACGATGCCGCTGGAAAGCTGGGCGATATACTGGTCATAGTTCATAACGAAGGTATCTTTGGAAATCAGGCCCTTCTGGAACTCTTCGTTCAGCTTTTTGTAGTATGGCTTTGCGTAAGGCTTGTCGATGAAGGTCTCTGTGTGGAAATCTTCGGAGTTGACATCCACGATAACCTCGCCGTCATTCGGACGTCCCATCAGATGCTGTACCGGATTGATCAGGCAGAAATGTCTCCAGTCCTCGCAGAGGATATCAAAGCCGACATAAGGCGTACCGTTTTCATCCGTGGGATTCTCGGCAAGGAAGGCTTCGATCAGGTCGAAGTATTCGTTCAGGGTGTGGATCTGCGGATAGCCTGCCCATGCGAGAACCTGTTTCTGGATAAAGAAAGCAGGTCCGTTGACACGGTTGACAATCTGCTCGCCATCGGCAAGACCATAGTTCGGGATGATGTAAAGGACATCGTTTCCGTCCTCATCCTGGGTGATGATGCGGGCCTTCTGCGGCTCGATATGAGCCCAGAGACGCGGGGTGGTCTCCGGGGAAACGTAATCCAGAAGGTTAATCAAAGCGCCGTTCTGGATCAACAGGTCTGCGCTGTTGCCGCCGTCAAACAGATCCGGATAATCTTCGCCGGCAATCATCATGCCGAGTTTCTCATCCAGATCGCCTGCCAGGAATTCGAACTCGAAGGAGATGCCTAATTCATCTTTGATCTTCTGATAGATCTTGTTGTCGTCAGCGGGCTGGTCGCCGGGATCGCCGCGGAAAACGGTGAGGGTGATGGGCTCCGGAGCTTCCTCTGCCATGGCAGGTACAGCCGGGATCGCCGCAGCTAACATGGATACAGCCATTGCTGTTGCAAGAAATCTCTTCATACGTAAGTTCCTCCTTTGTCTGTTTTGTATGAAAGTGCAAACAAAAACATATGGTAATTATAACATATCTCATTTTTGTGTACAAGGAAAAAATTGCTTTTTAATTATCAAAAATTGCTATCAAGGCCATAACAAACCTTTGTTTAATTGTCATCCTGTACAAAAACAGAAGCGCGAATATGAATGATACATGAACAATATTCATAGATTATTTACAATTAAGCGGCCTGTAAGGGGCCGTAAGTCTGCGGTGTTCTGACCGGGTGAAGCCGGGCATAACGCCGCAGACTTACGGGACAGCCGCCGACGGAATGAGCAGAATGCCGATGCGCAGCTGCCGCAGGAGCGGGCAGCTCGGATTTTGCGAATAGCGTCGATATCGGCCGCTTTATCGGAAACATCAAAAAGATCTTTTTTGATGTTCATATATTGCAGGAAAATCTATTATGATTGTGGATAAAAGTAAGAACATCAATGCCTTTTGCTATAGCTGCCGGACAGGCTGCAATTATTGGAAGCGGGAAAGCCTGGAAAGCTCTTGATTTCGGACAAAACGTCGATTATGATAAAGATGACAGGAATTGAAAATTCATTGTGAAGAAGCAAAATCGTCATCTGAAAACATGGAATCAAACTGCGATTTGGGAGGAGGCAGCTATGGTTTTTTTTCAGCGGTTTTATCTCGATCGGGAAAAGGATATTGTTGTGGACCTCTATATGGAGGGAGAACGCTTGTTCCATATTATACGAACGCCGAACCATCATACGGGAAATCTGATCCGTAATCTGGCAGGCCTGTGCGGTCTTGAGACGAGTCAGGGAGAAAACGGGCTTCTGGTGATTCAAAATGAGATTCCCTGCTATTATGACGGCGACAACAGGAAAATGTACATTCTGAGGCTGGGGAATACGAAGGTCGCGAATATCTATCCGGACGGAAGCGTAGAGCAGAAGGCTTCCATACCGGCGATCTCGAAAACACTGATGAGCCAGACCAAGGATTATCGTCTGGGTGAAGAAAAGACGATCGTCAAGACCTATATTCAGAGGGAGATGAAATTCCGCACGGACCTGCATACGCATATGAACGGGAATCTTCCGCCGGATATTCTGATTGCGCTGGGGATCATGCATCAGATCCGGTATCCTTATTATTATATCAAAAAACTGCGGCTGCATTGCACAGACAGGCAGATTGCCTTCCTGGAGGCAGAACGCTCCAGGGCAGAGGAGGCTTTGACAGATCAGACACTGACGGGGAAATACAGGCAGCGGCGGATCGACGACCTGACCTTTATTAATTTTGCGGACCTGATTCTGGGAAATCCGGAATTTGCCGCGGAAAATATTGAGCGGATTCGTAATTCCCTGACAGTTCCGAAGGATGGGCAGGCTGTATTTGCGGATCTTGAGAAGGTTTATCTTTACCGGTACGTTTTTACAAAAGGCGTACAGACGAAACATTTGCTGGGCGGGTTGAACCTGGAGCTGATCGGAGACCGGGAGGTCCGGAATTATGCCGGGCAGATCCGGGAGGACCGCCGGTCGGATACGTATCGTCAAAACACGCTGTATCAGGACCTGCTGTTATGGATTGCAAGGGAATACCAGAAGCATGGGATCGAATATGTGGAGATTACGGATACGGCTTTGCTGAAGCCCGGAGAGTTTCCGGCAAAGCTGCGGGAGATTCATGAGATCATGCCTTCCGTATCGAGGGAGACGGGGGTCTGCCTGCGCTTTCTTGCGGGTATCCGGCGGATTCCGCTGACCATCGTGCGGGACAATATCACGCCGGGGGATTATCTGGCGGAAAACCTGAATATTCTTTCCGTGATCGCCGCGGATCCGTACATTGCGGGGAGTGACATCATCGGAGAGGAGATCAATGACATTCTGGAGCTGAAAGAGGTGATCCGTGAGCTGGTGAAGATCGCCCAGGAGATTCCTGGCTTCGTGATCCGGATTCATGCGGGTGAAAATGACAGTCTGAAGGACAATGTCGCGAACAGCATCCGCTGCGTGGCGGAAGCGGTCCGGCCTGAGAGACCCTACAGGCCTCAGGTCCGGATCGGCCATGGACTGTATACCTGTGAGCTTGGCAGCGCAAAAGGAAAAGCGCTTCTGGAAGAGATCCGAAGAAATGACGTGATTCTGGAATTCCAGCTCAGCTCAAATGTCCGTCTGAATAACCTGAGCAGTCTGGAAAACCACCCGCTTCGCCGGTATCTGAAGGCGGGCGTCAGATGTGTTCAGGGAACGGACGGAGGGGCTCTGTATGGAACAAATTCCATCGAGGAGGAGCTGAGCCTGGAAAAGCTTCTGGAGCTGTCGGGAGATGAACTTCAGCGCATGCGTCAGGGGGAGGATGCTGTCCGGATGCAGGCGCTTTGGGCTTTTGACGAAAAAATGAAGAGCTTTCAGGAGACGTTTGCCGGGGGGGACGTGGAACGGTATTACCGTGAACGGATGGAAAACCCCGCGTTGGACCTGGACAATCTTTGGAAGGATTCCGGCAGGGTAGAAGCAAAAAATGTGCTGGCAGCGCAGATCGCGCCTCTTTCCAGGGAATGCTTCCCGATCCTGATCGCCGGCGGAAGCTTTAACAATACCCAGCATCACACGATTGTAAAACCGGAAGATAAACGCTGTATCGACAGAATGCTGGAATTTCTGGATCCGGAACGGTTCTGCTTTGTGGTGGGACATACCCTGTGCGGACAGGAAGGCTATCTGGCAAAGCGCGCACAGGGGCGGTTCCCTGTATATGCGATTGTGCCAAGCAGGATTACCGTGAGCCAGAAAATGCGGCTTCAAAAATCCGGCGTCCGTATCCTGGTGTCGATTGAAAGCTCCGGGATGGGACTTTACAAGAGCTTTGCGTATGAGATTTTTAAGCGTCAGCCTTCCGTGCTGCTGGCGTTTGACGGAAATTCCGCCGCGCAGAATCTGATTCAGGAGGCAAAGAACGGAAGGGAGAAATGCCGGATCTTTATCAGTCCGAGGTCGCGCGGGCTTGCCGCTAAGGCAAAAATGCTGGAGGGGTACGTAAAGCCGCTGGCGGACGCCGAGGCAATCCTGAAGGAGCTTACGGATTTTCTGCCGATTACCTGACGCACGGCTTTATGGATGGCGCTTATCTTGCCGGGCTGATGCGGCATTCACTCAGGCGGAAAGCATCGGCCAGGTTTTCCGCGCCGTTTATCGGACCCTTGACAATTGTGTCTGAATTGATTACACTTGGGAACACGATTGCCATGGAAAGTGAGGGGACAGGGATGACGGTTGAGACATATTCGGCTGAGGAGACGTTTGCGCTGGGCAGACGGCTGGCAGAGTCGGCGAAGCCTTCCTCGGTATATACGCTGGAGGGCGATCTCGGCGCGGGTAAGACTGTTTTTGCACAGGGATTTGCGGCAGGGCTTGGAGTCTGCGATTATGTAAACAGTCCTACGTTTACCATCGTACAGGAATATACGGACGGGCGCCTGCCGCTGTATCACTTTGACGTATATCGGATCGAAGAACCGGAGGAGATGGAGGAGATCGGGGCTGATGAATATTTTTATGGAGACGGCGTATGCCTGATCGAATGGCCGCAGAGAATCCGCGAAATCCTGCCCTCCGATTGTGTGAATATTACAATAGAGAAAGATCCGGAGAAAGGGTTTTCCTATCGAAGGATTTCGATTCAGGATGAATGAGAGCATGATTCATGCCGCAAAAGTTCCGGAAAATGAGCCTGCTCATTTTCCCATGTGATTCGACGGCGCGCTGAGACGAGGGCAGCCTTGCCGTGAATCGGCTTTAATCAGAGTACAGATATGGGATACTGATAGAAGGGATGAAACTCGATGAATATCTTAGGCCTTGACAGCTCCGGTATGGTCGCTTCGGCTGCGCTTTTGACAGAGGAGATCCTGGCAGGAGAATATACAATCAATCATAAGCTGACCCATTCCCAGACGCTGCTGTCGATGCTGGATCAGATGCTTAAAATGGCGGAGCTGACGATAGAAGAGATTGATCTGATTGCCGTAGCTGCCGGTCCCGGTTCCTTTACCGGGCTTCGGATCGGGGCCTCAACGGCAAAGGGGCTGGGACTGGCTCTGGATAAACCGCTGGTACCAGTTCCGACTGTTGACGGACTGTCGTACAATCTTCTGGGCTGCGGGACTTATGTCTGTCCCATGATGGATGCCAGGAGGCAGCAGGTTTACACAGGAATATATTTTGACGAGGGAAACAGGCAGAAAACGGTTCTTGCCCAGACGGCGATGTCTGTGGAGGATATTGCCGGGAAATTGAATGCCCTCACGGAAACAGATCCGCAGGCTTCTGTGATTGTGCTGGGAGATGGCGTGCCGGTTTACAGGGAAAAGCTGGAAAAACTGTTAGAGCTTCCCTGGCGTGAGGCACCGGCGCATCTGTCGAGACAACGGGCCGGCGCGGTTGCCGTATTGGGTCTGGAGCTGTTCCGGGCGGGAAAGAGCTGCACGGCGGATGAGTTTGTGCCGGAGTATCTACGCCTGTCCCAGGCAGAGCGGGAACGTGCCCAAAAGGAGACGCCATGACATTGCGGGAAATGATCCTGGAGGATTTTGACCAGGTGCTTCAGATTGAGAGCGAATCTTTTTCCGATCCCTGGTCGAGAGAAGGACTTTTTGCCTTCTGGTCTATGAAGAATACTCTTTTCTTCTCTGTGGAACAGGGAGGGGAGATCCTGGGGTACTGCGGGCTGCAGTATGTGCTGGATGAAGCGGATGTCCTGAGCATAGCGGTGCGAAGGGACAGGCGGAGGGAAGGGATCGGACATTTTCTTTTGGACGGGGCGATGCGGATTGCCCGGGAATTCGGCATCACGAAAATCCATCTTGAGGTGCGCCAGGGAAACGAGGCGGCGATTCGGCTTTATCTGAGGTGCGGCTTTGTTCAGGATGGACTGCGGAAGGATTATTACAGTGATCCGAAGGAAGACGCCATTTTGATGAGCGCATGTGAAGAAAATTGCGGCGCAGTCTGATACGCTTATCTTAAGCGCTGCAAAACTGCGTTTGGGAGACGGATTCTGTCTTCGGCAGCCCGGCTGCCGAAGCTGCAAAATCGTTATCTGAAGACATGGAGTCAGCGTACAAAGCTTCGTTATGGAGGAGGTGGGCGAGAATGCTTGATGTTTGTTTGCTGGGTACAGGGGGAATGATGCCTTTGCCGAAAAGATGGCTGACAGCTCTGATGACAAGGTTTAACGGCAGCAGTATCCTGATAGACTGCGGTGAAGGAACCCAGATCGCGATTAAACAGAAAGGATGGAGCTTCAAACCCATCGACGTGATCTGTTTTACGCATTACCACGGAGACCATGTTGCAGGCCTTCCGGGGCTGCTGCTGACAATGGGGAACGCGCAGAGGGAGGAGCCGCTGACGATGGTTGGCCCGAAGGGCCTGGAACGGGTGGTCAATGCTCTTCGGGTCATTGCTCCGGAGCTGCCCTTCGAGATCAGATATATCGAGCTGACAAAGCCGGAGGAGACGCTGGAGCTTGCAGGCTATCATATTACCGCATTCCGCGTGAACCACAATGTCACCTGTTATGGATATTCTCTGGAGATTCCCCGGCAGGGTAAATTTTCGCCGGAGCGCGCGAAAGAGCAGCAGATCCCACTGAAATATTGGAATCCTCTCCAGAAGGGACAGATTATCGAGGACGGGGATCAGATTTATACTCCGTCAATGGTTCTCGGACCTGAACGGAAAGGACTGAAGGTTGTGTATGCGACGGATACCCGGCCTACCGAGTCCATAGCAAGAAACGCCGCCGGCGCTGACCTGTTTATCTGCGAAGGAATGTACGGCGAGGAAGATAAGATTGACAAGGCGAAGGAAAACAGGCATATGATGTTCCGGGAAGCCGCGGAAATAGCAAGAGAGGCAGATCCGGATCAGATGTGGCTGACTCATTACAGCCCTGCGCTGATTAATCCGGAGGAATATATGGCAATGGTCAGGGAGATTTTTCCCAGGGCTTACGCATGTAAAGACGGAAAAAGCGTGGAATTGAAGTTTGAGGAGGATGAATAATATTGGAAGATATCCTGATATTGGCAATTGAGAGCTCTTGCGATGAGACAGCCTGCGCTGTCGTGAAAAACGGCAGAGAGGTGCTGTCGAATGTCATCCATTCCCAGATTCCGATTCATACGTTATATGGGGGCGTAGTGCCGGAGCTGGCTTCCCGCAAGCATATGGAAAAAATCAACCCTGTGATCCGAAAGGCGTTGGCGGATGCCGACAGGAGCCTGGACGATATGGACGCGATTGCCGTGACATACGGGCCGGGACTTGTGGGAGCCCTGCTTGTCGGCGTCGCCGAGGCGAAAGCCATCGCCTTTGCCAGGCATAAGCCGCTGGTGGGAGTACATCATATAGAAGGGCACGTGGCGGCGAATTTTATCGAGAATAAAGATCTGGAACCGCCGTTTTTGTGCCTGATCGTATCCGGAGGGCATACCCATCTTGTCATTGTCAGGGACTATGGAGTCTATGAGATTCTGGGCAGGACGAGGGACGATGCTGCCGGAGAAGCCTTTGACAAGGTGGCCAGGGCAATCGGATTGGGGTATCCGGGCGGACCGAAGATTGACCGGGAGGCGAAAGACGGAGATCCGGACGCGATTGTGTTTCCGAAACCGAAAATGGCTGACAACCCCTATGATTTCAGTTTCAGCGGAGTAAAGACGGCGGTTCTGAATTATCTGAATGGTGAGCAGATGAAGGGAAGAGAAGTTTGCCGGGCAGATGTGGCGGCTTCCTTTCAAAAGACCGTTGTAGAAGTACTGACAGAGCATACGATGCTTGCCGCAAAGACACTGGGAATGAAAAAAGTGGCGATAGCCGGAGGAGTGGCTTCGAACAGCGCGCTGCGCAGCGCAATGGAGGAGGCCTGTGCCCAAAGAGGGTTTTCGTTTTACCGTCCGTCGCCGGGACTTTGCACGGATAATGCTGCAATGATCGGCTGCGCGGGTTATTATGAATACATTAAGGGCGTCCGCCATGGCTGGGATCTGAACGCGGTTCCGAACCTTCGGCTGGGGCAGCGATGAAGCAGCCGGGCAAGCACGGAATCAGGCGCTTGCCGTGGAAATGCGGCTTATACGGCAGGATCATACAATAAAAAAGTAAGAAAGAAACGGGAAAAGGGATTTCCGATGATAAATAAGAAACTACATTGTACCGCCATAGTCCTGGCGGGAGGCAGCGGCACCCGCATGCAGACAAAAACAGACAAGCAATATCTGTCATTGGAGGGGCATCCTGTTTTATATTATTCACTGAAATGCTTCGAGGAATATGAAAAGGTACAGGATATCGTGCTGGTCTGCAAGGAAAAGGATATACCGTTCTGCAAAGACGAAATAGTTGAGAGATACGGTTTTCAGAAAGTAAAATACTTTGCGGCAGCCGGAGCGGAGCGGTACGATTCTGTATATTCAGGACTTCGTGCCTGCGATGAAACGGACGTGGTATTTATTCACGACAGCGCGCGTCCGTTTATAGAAAAGTCCATTTTGGACAGAGCGCTTGAAGCGGCTGTTCTTTACGGTGCCTGTGCGGTGGGTATGCCCTCGAAGGATACGGTAAAAATAGTAAATAAGGAAGGCATTGTAGTTTCCACGCCGCCAAGAGAAGAGGTATGGCTGGTGCAGACGCCCCAGGTATTTTCCTATCCGCTCATATGCCAGGCGCATGAAAAGCTTCGTGAGCAGGATGCCATGAAGGGAATCACAGACGACGCCATGGTCGTGGAAAAGACCGGTATGGGAAAAGTAGCCATGGTAAGCGGCTCATATGAGAATATCAAGCTGACTACCCCGGATGATCTGGCGACGGCAAAAAGAATCCTGGAAACGATCCGAGAGAGGAATGCCTGCCGATGCCGTAAGGAAAATACGTAAATCTTTCGTATTTTTTGCGAACATTTTACATTTTGGAAAAATGCAAAATATCAATTGACAATCGTATAAAAACTGTGTTATCCTGATGCATGCGTTACGTAAGACGCACCCGGAGAGATATCGAAGTGGTCATAACGAGGCGGTCTTGAAAACCGTTTGTCCGCAAGGGCGCGTGGGTTCGAATCCCACTCTCTCCGCTCCATGTAAAAATCAAAAAAAGTTAAAAAAAGACTTGACAAACAGATTGATGCATGGTAGTATCTACAAGCTGTCTGCGAGAGATCATATTTCTTACAGATGGAATTGAATAAACGTACTTATTTATAAGTCGGGCTTTTTGGAGAAGTACCCAAGCTGGCCGAAGGGGCTCCCCTGGAAAGGGAGTAGGTCGTTGATAGCGGCGCGAGGGTTCAAATCCCTCCTTCTCCGCTTTTTGAAAAAGAAATTTTTCAAAAACAAAAAAAGCTGTTGACAAGCGATCAGCGCTGTGATATAGTTTAGCGGCTGTCGCCGTGACAGCATCGATGAGCATTTGAGTTCATCAACGTACTTTGACAATCGAACAGTGAAACACATACGATTCTCGAAAAATTCTTTACATAATTCTTGCGATATCTGTTCAGCCCTGGTTGGCTGGAACGGATGTCCACAAAAACAGTAATGACGAGAGACAGCCATGCAGTTGTCTTGAGTGATCACACTTTTACAGAGAGTTTGATCCTG
>JAFVGK010000003.1 GCA_017475035.1 Blautia sp. | reverse complement strand
CTTGACAGTCTAAAGTTCTTAGTGTTGTAACAAAAATTTGAAAAATGTATGCAATTTTATTGTAAATAAATTGCAACAAAAAAGAGATATCTCTTAGCGGAAAATCTGCTATTCTTGTTATTGGACATAAAAAGAAAGAAAGGAGATTTAACCACAAAGAGATATCCTATATGATATTGTATCATACTCAGTTGTGGTTTGCCACAATTATGTTTGAAAAAATCGAAAAAATGCTAATGCACTTCAGAACCTGCTTTTCAAGAGAAAAAGCTTTCGAATGGTTCGTTATTATTGTTATTGGTATCATTCTTCGAACTGATTTACTCGGTCTGACTTCGGTTATTCGATCTATGATGATTCCAGGAACTTCTTACACAGCCATGATGGCATTCTTTCGTGCATCTTCCTGGAACCTGACTGATTTAAGGAAAAAACATTGCCGGGTTGTGAAGAAGCACATTCCAGGTCTGAGGAAAAACAATAGATGCATTCTTGTCGGAGATGGTTCAAAAGGATCTAAAGAAGGCAAGTATATGCCCGGGGTTAAAAAATACAAACAGGAATCCGAAACCCAGAGCAAACCGGAAATGATTTTTGGTCATTTATGGGGATGCATAGGTTTACTGACCATTATAAATGGTCAGATTTCCTGTACACCAATGACCAATAAGATTCATGATGGTTTGCAGGGCATGGAAAAATGGGATGCCTGGGAAGATCATGATTTCAGTGTTGATTCCCATGTCGTGCAGATCCTAAGGGATGCCTGCAATGTTGCTGATTATTTGGAAGATGATGCTACGCTGCTGCTCGACCGTTACTATTTATCGCGTCCTGCTCTTTTAACACTAGACGAACACAACAAGCAAGAACATCGCAAGAGTTATGTTCACATGATAGTTAAAGCCCGACGAACAACCACTGGATATAAGCAACTTCCTAAAGAAAAAGACGAAGTGCCGAAGAAAGGCCGTCCGAGAAAAAAAGGTGACAAAGTTGTTCTTTGGGATTTATTCGAAACAGAGGTTCCGAATTTCAGGAAGACTACAATACGACTTTATAACAGGAGACGAGAAGTCTCTTACTATTTGTATTGACCTTCTATGGCATCCACGTTTATTAAGGAAACTGCGTTTTGTTCTTTCTGTTCTGGACACAGGAGAGAAAAGTATATTTGCAACCTAAAAGTCACGAAATAGTCACCATAAATCGAAGGATGACCCTGATGACTATCTCCAAAGCTTTATACTATACCCAACAAATTTAGTAGTAACTTATCACGTTTAGTTGTTTCGGTTACTACATCCCATTTTGTATCGGATTCTTTCTCATAATACTCACGTGTTACTATTGCGTCAAACCACTGTAGAACATCATGTAGAGAATTTCGATATAAAAAGGATTTTAACTTATTCTCAATCTTCAATACTTCTGATGTATCGTGCTCTATGTTTCCATTGGGCAATGCCAGAGTACTTTTTATCTTATTAATTCTGGATTCAAAAGAGTCATGCATGATGAGAGAAACAAACTGAACAAAAACCTCACCATCCAAGGTGTCATCGCTCCATACTCTTGGTTTTCTTCCTCCGGTATGGCCCTTAAAGTTTTTTATAGTTTCCTCAATGTATTCCCTCTGCCTGAAATTAACCAGTGCGGTTTCCAAATCAGTTTCTTTATTTGATAGCAGGACAAGATATCCGCTGGTTTTTAGTTTCTTTTCGCACGCAGCTTTATTTGGTGTGATGTTTATTATTCTTCCACCTTCATCTCGCTCGATAACCATATACTTTCTTGCAAATGCATCAATCTTCTTTTGGTCATCGCCGAGATATCGGCCAAGCAGCAAGTCATCTTTGTATTCTTTGAATGTATTGCGAAAGTACACGTCATCCTTTGCTTTGTTAACAGAGCTAAAATAAATGAATACATGGACTTTTCCATTGACTTCTTTTTCAATGGACTTACCATTTTCTTCGTATCTGCGGATAAACGTGCGATGGATGGATGTTTGATACCCGGAGAACTTGGGATCACAATCCATCATTACCCAACCATGTTCCAGCTTTGAACGGTTTTTTTCAATAATAGGTGATATCCATTTTATATCTGCCTCGATCCTGGTTAGGAATGGTTGGCTTTTTTCGAGATAAAGTGCAATAACCGGCTCCGTGCAATACCCATTATCGGATACGATTTCCACATTGTTCAGCCTTAGCATCTGAAGTTGAAGCAATGCATTGTATACAGTTTCCGAATCAGGTATATTTCCTGGAATAATTGCATAAGCGATAGGTTTTCTACAATTAATCGCATAAAAGTATACTATCTTGTACACATTCTTTATTTGCCCATCTTTGTGTACAGCATTTCGGGCGTTAACCAGGTTTTCCGATTCAGTGAAAAAAGTACTCGAATCAAGAGCGAGCAGTGTTTCATCTTCTAATCCGTCACATAGTTTTTGGAACAAGCCAATCTTTATATCTTCTCTTGTTCCAATTTCTGCGAAAAGACTGTGATACATATTCTTTGTGATAGGCCCGGAACTATATGGGAGGAGTCCTTGATACTTTGTACTCCAGTTTGTAATTCCAGGCCATGTATCTCCGTCAGAGGCAAAATCATACCATGCACACGTTAAAATCTTTTGCCGTATCCCGGCTTCATCACTGAGGATTGTATTGAAAACGGAGTATAATCCGGAATAATCGCAGATATTGCTTACAATGTCAATCATTCCTGTACGGAGTTTATCCGATTCAGGAATAGAAGGTTGTGAGGGATTGCTTACGAAAAGGTTAAGTGCTTTTCTCTTTGGCCTTGTAGGAAGTAATTCTCCGTATAAATCTTCTGAGCCATCGGGGAGACGTCCCAGAAGCGTTTGTGATGATTTATATTTATGAGTTTCTTCATCTAAAACTCGGGTTCTCTCGTATACATAGACGTAACCGTTTTTTTGAATTCTACGAATCCTGTCAATGGACGGTTTTCCAGATGGTTTTCTTCCCATAATAATAATCTCCTATTAATGGAGACTATTATACACCATAGCAACCAGATATGCAAGCCCATAAATTAAGGAATATAGGCATTTCCTGTACTTTTTAAATTATTTATGGTGACTATTTCATGACTTTTAGGTTTGATATGATCAAGTTCACGGATGAAAAATTCTTTGATCTTGCAGGTAAATTGAGCGTGGAGGTTCAAATGAGAATAAAGATTGTTAGTTATGTATTGGCAGCCTGTATAGCCTGTATGCCGATTTCTATGTTCATGACGGGAAGTTTTGCTGCTGCCGCAGAAAGCGGAGCACAAGCATCTTCAGAAAATGAAAATGTGAAGACTGACGACGGGATCCCGTGGATCAATTCTGAACTGAAAGAGAATATCACCGATGAAACGCCGGTTGACCCGAAAGAAGATTTCCACCTCTATGCGAATAAAGAGTGGCTTATGTCAAACGAAATACCTGATGGCTACAATGTATGGTCTCATTATTCTGAACGGGAAGTGGATGTAGAGAATCAATGCCTTGAGATTCTTAATGAAGAGAGTGTAGAGGGGCATGACGCAGAACTCTTATACACCTATTACAGGCTGTTGCTTGACTGGGACGCGAGGAACAATAAAGGAGTATCAGAATTAAAGGGGACTTATGACAGAATTCTCTCCGCCGAAAATCTGGATGATATTACGAATCTTATGATGGATACAGAGTCTTCCCCAATTATTAATTCCTTTCTGATCAATTTTGCGGCGGAAGTCGGTTTTAATGATCCTGACAAATACTTAGTAAAAATATCACTTCCCGGACTTCTGCTTGAAGATTCTGCAGAGTATTCTGAAAGAACCGGACTTGGCGATATGTACTATGGGTTGAGGAAGGAGATGTTCGCATTCATAGTCGGAAAACTCGGTATGTCGGAAGAGAATGCTTACAGGATTTTTGATGCTGCCATAGAACTGGAGACAAAGCTTTCTTCGAAGATTTACACGACAAAGGAAACAAATCAGGATGATTATATAGACAGGATCAATAATGAAATGACATATTCCGAGCTGACAGCCCTTTCTAAGGTATTTCCTCTGGATCAGATTCTGAGCACATTTGGGTATCAGTATGAAGGCAGCTACCTTGTTGTCGCGCCGGATTATATAAAGCTTCTGGACGAAATATATACCGAAGAAAACCTTGAAGGAATTAAGGCTCTGATGCTTGTCCGATACATATATGAATTCCGTCTGATCCTTGATAAAGAGATCTACGATAAATACAATGAACTGCAGAGCAAATATCTCGGCATCAGTGGAACTGTCCCGGATGAAGAAATGGCATATCTCTTTGTGATGAATGTCCTTCCGACCTCCATGCAGAAAGTGTATATCAGTAAATACAGTTCAGCAGAAGATAAAAAGAAAATGGAGGAACTGTGTCAGACCGTTATCGATACCTACAGGGAAATGCTTTCCGATAACGCCTGGGCTTCTGATGAAGTAAAAAAATATGCAATAGAAAAGCTGGATAATATAACGATACATGCCGCATATCCGGATAAGTTCAGAGACACTTCCGGTCTGGATCTGTCCGGGTGTTCGCTTGTAGGGGCATATAACAGGCTGGGCGGGAGTGAACTGGTATACAACAGGAGCCTGATCGGAAAAGAAGTGGATAAAGAAATGTGGGCTGAAGGATTTGATATTCTTTCCTGTAATGCATTCTATTCCTGGAATCAGAACACGATCAACATGATCATTGGTATGATGGGAGAACCCTTTTATTCAAGTGATATGAGCATTGAAGAGCTATATGCTTCGATCGGGGCGTTCTGGGTAGGTCATGAGATATCTCATGCATTTGACAGCAGAGGAGCTATATTTGATGCAAACGGAGTATATAGGGACTGGTGGACGGATGAAGATAAGGAGGAGTTCAAAAAGCGCGTAAAAAAGATAGATGATTATCTGGACACGATAGTGGCATTTGGCGGCCTGCATTTTATCGGTACCAATATTGACACGGAGATGATCGCGGATATGACCGGACTGCAATGCGCCCTTCGGATGGCTTCAAAAGTTCCGGATTTTGACTATCAGAAATTCTTTACGAAGTATGCCCGGATGAACGGCAGCCTCGGGCTTTACAGCGCAGAATTGACACAACTCTTACAGGATGAGCACCCTCTCAATTATTCAAGAACCAATGTGCCGGTTCAACAATTTGACGAGTTCTACGAGACATTTGACGTAAGGGAAGGCAACTCAATGTATCTCGCTCCCGAGGATCGTCTTCTGATCTGGTAATGGAGACGCAGCCATGTTCAGTGAAAAACCGGATGAGTGGGCTATATCCCTGAACTGTTTTTGCATCAGATTGAAAAGATGCTGAAAATCTTGTCGTGGTTATTGAACGCAAGGAATAACTGATTCTGGGAAAATGGCAAAGGAGCGTGATTTGTTATTGACAATATTTACTAATTATATTAAGATGAAGAAAAGATTTTTGGAGGTATTTCTTAATCATTTCCATGCTATTTCTTGATAAATATAGTTATAGTAGATATTAAATGTGTCGGAATACCGGAAAATCTTCTGACAGAAGGTTCAGATTCTTCTGGCTGACCTGACTTTCTATCTGGTTCATGAGGTATGCCCGGAATAAGAGTCAACGTACAAAAAATTCGTTATGGGAGGAGGATGTTCCATGAAAAAGAATTATACCAGATTACTTGCCGTTATCCTCTCCTTCCTGCTGTTGGGAGGGATGATGCCGGCTATAGCATTTGCCGAAGAGGGAGAGAAACATATCGTTATACTCGGAACCTCCGATATGCACGGGAATATCTGGGGCTATTCCTATGAGGACAATGCAGAAACGGCAAACAACGGCATGGCCCGCCTGTACACCTATATTCAGGAAGTACGTGCTGAGTATCCGGATGTTATCCTCGTCGATGGTGGGGACGATATTCAGGGTACGATCATGACAGATGACATCTACAACAAGATCCCGGATGATCCGCATCCGGTTATTACGGCAATGAATGCTATGGGTTATGATGCCATGACCCTGGGGAACCATGAGTTCAACTGGGGTATCCCGAGCATGCTCAAGATCATGGAACAGGCAGAGTTCCCGGTCCTTGGTGCGAACGTACTGAACCAGGATGGAAGCTTTGTGACCGGCTATGGCTGGACCATCGTGGACTGCGGCGGTGTGAAGGTTGCCATCATCGGTGTCTGTACTCCGGATATTCCGATCTGGGATGGCGGAAAAGAGGGTATTGATGAGACCATCTTTGAGGCAGCGAGTACGGCTGTGCAGAAAGCTATCGCGCAAATCGGTGAGGAAGCGGACATCATCATGGTCAGCGCTCATATGGGGATGGTTGCCGAGTTCGATGAGGACGGGGGCACGGATTCCGCACAGAAAATACTGGATGACAACCCTGAGGTGGATGTGCTTCAGGTTGCCCATGTGCATATCACGGTCAATGAGAAGCAAGGTGATGTTGTGATAGGTGGCACCCGTAACGGCGGCCGCGAAATTGCCCGTTTTGACCTCATTCTGGACAAGGATAACCAGATCACGGATGCCAGTGTAGAAATAGTCGATATGACCGATGTTACCCCAAGCGAGGAGATTCGAGAGATTCCTCTGATCAAGGAAGCCCATGAAAAGACGATCGCCTTTATCCAGGGCGGCACGGGCGATGGTGAGGAGGGCGGCGCAGCCCTGGGAAGCACCACAGCGAAGTTCCAGCCGGACGATGAGATTCTTGGCCTGCCAGAAGGGAAGCTTGAGGATACCGCTGTCATGGATCTTATCAACTTGATCCAACTGGAGAATTCTCAGGCGGATGTCTCTGCCTGTGCTTTGTTTAAAGATACCAGCGATCTGCCCGAGGGGGATATCAACTACGGAGATATCTTCAACATCTATAAATTCGACAACACCCTTTACCGTGTGCCGGTAACCGGCAGGGAACTGAAGAATTACATGGAATGGTCCGCAGAGTGCTATAACCAGTGGAAGCCTGGCGACATCAACATCTCCTTTGATCCGGAGTATCCGGGTTATCTTTATGACATGTTTGCCGGCGTGGATTATGAGATTAATCTTTCGAAGCCGAAGGGGGAGAGAATCGAGAATGTCATGTTCCATGGCGAACCTCTTCAGGATGATCAGGTCCTGATGTTAGCTGTAAATAATTACCGTTATTCCTCCGCACTCAAGACAGGTGAGCTTGTCGAGGGAAAGAAAGAATGGGAATCTTCCGGCTCGATCCGTGACATGATCGTGGCATATTTCGCGGAGAACTCGCCGGTAGAGCCTGAGGTTGACAATAACTGGAAGATCACCGGAGTCGACCTGAGCGAGGATGACTCTCGGAGGGATGAGATTATCGGCTATATCAACGATGGGCTGCTTCCGACACCGTATAATGAGAGCTATAATCTGGAAGATTATGATGAATTGGTGGCTCTGGCTATGAGTAACCAGGAAAACCAGGATCTCGAGATCGAGTCGGATCATTCCCATTGATCCTTCATCTGATGGCTTTTACGCAATACCAGGAAAACAAGGCCGGTTCCATACCGGCCTTGTTTTTTATCCTAAAAGTCACGAAATAGTCACCATAAATCGAAGGATGACCCTGATGACTATCTCCAAGGCTTTATACTATACCCAACAAATTTAGTAGTAACTTATCACGTTTAGTTGGTTCGGTTACTACATCCCATTTTGTATCGGATTCTTTCTCATAATACTCACGTGTTACTATTGCGTCAAACCACTGTAGAACATCATGTAGAGAATTTCGATATAAAAAGGATTTTAACTTATTCTCAATCTTCAATACTTC
>JAFVGK010000020.1 GCA_017475035.1 Blautia sp. | reverse complement strand
TCAATTCAAATGCAAGGGGCCTCTCCCTGACAGCCTGCAGAGCGTGAACACACAGATCTGGTCTGAATGGCTCCCAACACTGAAAGGGTATTCTCTGGCAGGTAATTATTCCTTTGAGGTCTACGGACCGCCAACAGAGAAGCCAGAGGACTACGAGAGTTATATCTGGATTCCTTTGAAAAAAGAATAATAATTGACACGTGAAAGCGGCGGTATCAGGATGTAGGGTCCTGGTACCGCCTTTTTCTGTTTTAGCCGTTAATCTTGCGGAATTCCATACCGATCGTCTTGGCTCTGGCGATCAGCTGATAGACGCGAGGCTGGGAGATTTGCAGCTCTGCGGCGATTTCCCTGACGGAATATCCCTGTAGCTCTTTCATCTCAAACGCTCTCGCAATCCGGGTATCTTCCGTATCCATCATTGCTTTGATGCCTTCGTACTCGATTTTCGCTCCGATCTGCTCGTCCACAGTGGCGCTACCAACCGGTTCGTATCCGGTCTCTGCAAGCCCGTCCCAGCTGATGATAGGGGCCGACTTCTTGTCCTTGTAAGGGCAGGTGGCGCAGGAGACGGTGTCTGGGCATTTGATGAATGCCTTTCTTTTTCCAGGAATCATGCACCTGACGCTGACGTATCCACGAGAGTGCTGTGTGTCCAGATAACGCCACTGGTATTCTGCAAAGGCGCGGTTCTCTGTTTTGAAAAAGTATACCGTCACTTTATCGCTACCGTGGAAATTGAGCGTCCGGCAATCACTCCATGTGATGCCATAGTTGTTGAGGTCTGACTGATCCTTAATCTCTATCGGTGCATCGAACAAGATTTCTCCGTTCGGACCGATGCTTGTGTTGTGTCTGAATTCGGCTTCAGACTTTGCCTTGTCGTTGATTGTCATTTTACGGTCCCTCCTCTGGCCCCACGACCGCTGAGGTAGTGGAGAAGCGGAGAGCCCGTATGGGTGCCAGCGGCAAAATGGACGCAAAAATCCCACCCGTAGCGGGAGAACTAAGTCTCCGCTTCAAGTTGCGTCCAGCTGTTCGCGTGCTGGCTTCGTATTCAGTTGTCAGCGTCACCGCTGTGGCGAACAGATCCTTTCTGTGCACTCGGACCGATCACATTGGTGAGCTGGAGCAGTTTTAGGCCATGCTCAGGGCCAAGGTCGAAGATTTGAGAGTGGGTTAATAACTTTTTATAGGTATTAACACCTGTATTGGATTGAACAACACATATCTGAGTGATATAATAAAGGGGTATAATCGGTTTTTGCCCAGATAAGTGCTCTCTCGTCTTCTGCGTATATCCTACCGGATGAAGTTGGGATACCTGTCAAGGCCCCAAAACCCGTCAAATCTGGGAGACTTGGGAGGAAAACTGGGATTCTTTTTTGGGGGGTGCCGGATCTGAAGCTAAAAGACTATTTCAAACGGATTTATGACAAGACGGATAAATTCCTGTATTATCCGAGCCGCAAGAACACGGGCATCTTCATTACCATGCTGTTCATGGCAGGAGGGAGTAAGCACTTCACCCTACTGCAAGGACAAAACAGATCTTAAAATGTCGAGATCCAGCGAAAGATATACAATGGCAGTTTTGAATTCACACCAGATCTAAAATTGACCTTTCGTCATTTTGACATTGACGGGTTGACGGCATTCTTCAACAAGGCGGTCCCGGACGACAGGATCAGAGAGCTGATGAGAGACTTTGGCATTCCGGATGATATAACTGAGGATGCCGGGCTATTTTGTAGGGCACTGGCCTATCAGTTTGAAGCCTTTGTTGGCAGCGCTACTCAGGAAGCGGAAGACATTGTCCTGACAAAATACCAACTTTTGATGAAGTACGGCGATGATCAGACGGAAGGAGCCACGGTTGCGAGGTATCCCGGAGACAAGATAAAGGTTTCCTTTGGACGTGAAAAACGGTATCGGGTCAACTGTTACGATGCTTTTCAGCACACATGGACCATTGATAACGCCGGAACTGTGGAATGGAGAGGAAGGCGGCTGTTCCTGACAAACAGCGCCGATATCAAATTGAAGGTTGAGAGCATCTATCTGGATGTGCCGACACTGAGACCGGGAGAACAAATAAAAATAGCCACAGGCATCGAAGCCCGTGGCAAAGAAGATACAGCAGAATACAAGTGGATCATGATAGATAAAGATGGGAATAATTGCTTTCCCGAAGACAGGAGCCTGTATATCACAGTAACTGTCGAGTTTCAGCCGATGACCGGCAAATAAATGGAGGTTCATATCGTGAAAGAAATGGTCGTAGAGAAATGGTCAACATTGAAAGAGGTACAGGAGTACCTTGGCGTGGGCCGGGAAACAATCCTCCAGTGGATTTCTAAACGAAATATGCCTGCGTATAAGGTAGGTCGCCTTTGGAAATTCAAACTGAGCGAAGTCGACGATTGGATTCGCTCTGGCGGCGCAGCGGATGACAAGGAAGAGAAAAAAGCAGAAAATGCGGAATGAGTCCGTTTTTTTGTACAGCTCATTTTGTATGATCAAATTGGCGCAGTAGACGCATAAATGAGATAAGGAGAAACGGACTCATGGACAATCAAGTGCATAATGCAATAGTCAATTTTATATGGGGAATCGCGGATGACTGCCTGCGTGACGTTTATGTGCGTGGCAAATACCGTGATGTCATTCTGCCTATGACGGTCATCCGGCGTCTGGACGCGCTGTTGGAGGACACCAAGGTAGCAGTACTGGAAATGAAAAAACGGCTGGATGCTGCACAGATTGATAATCAGTGGCCTGCGCTGTGTAATACGGCGGGACATGCCTTCTGCAATGCGTCGCCATTCCTGCTGCGTGACCTGACCAGCCGCGCCAAGAAGCAGACGCTGAAGGTGGACTTTATTGCTTATCTGGATGGCTTTTCTCCCAACGTTCAGGTCATCCTTGACAAGTTCAAATTCCGCAATCAGATCGATACGATGGTGGAGGCCGATATTCTCGGCGCGGTGATTGAGAAGTTTGTTTCTCCGGATATCAACCTGAGTCCGAATCCGGTTTATAAGGATGCGGATAAGACGATCCTGAAACATCCCGGTCTGGACAACCACGGCATGGGTACCATTTTCGAGGAGCTCATCAGGAAGTTTAATGAAGAGAATAATGAAGAAGCTGGTGAGCACTGGACTCCGAGGGACGTCGTGGAGCTCATGGCTGACTTGGTATTCCTTCCCATCGCAGATCAGATCAAGGATGCTACATACTCGTGCTATGACGGAGCCTGCGGGACGGGTGGCATGCTCACGGTTGCACAGGAGCGACTTTTAACTCTGGCCAAACGGCGCGGTAAGGAAGTTTCGATTCATCTTTTTGGTCAGGAAGTTCAGCCTGAGACTTTTGCTATGTGTACTGCGGATTTGCTTTTGAAGGGTGATGGGGATCAGGCAGAACACATAGGATTTGGATCTACGCTTTCTGCGGATCAACACCCGTCCAAACAATTTGATTTCATGCTTTCAAATCCTCCATACGGAAAAAGTTGGAAAGTCGATGCTGAAAAGATGGGTGGAAAGAAGGAAATCCTCGACACTCGTTTCAACACCTATCTTGAAGGCGGAGAAGAGATGGCTATGATTCCACGTACCAGTGATGGACAGCTCCTTTTCCTCCTGAACAACGTTTCAAAAATGAAGAAGGATACACCGTTAGGAAGCCGGATTGCCGAGGTGCATAATGGCTCTTCCATTTTCACTGGAGATGCTGGGAGTGGAGAAAGCAATGCACGACGTTATCTGATTGAGAATGACTTGGTTGAGGCAATTATAGCTCTGCCGGAAAACATGTTTTACAATACCGGCATTGGCACTTTCATTTGGATTCTATCCAATAAAAAAGAAGAACGCCGTAAAGGGAAAATTCAGCTGATTGACGCCACAGCGATGAAATCTTCACTCAGAAGAAATATGGGCAAGAAGAACTGTGAGTTTACTCCAGATATTCGTAAAGAGATTGTCCGTATCTTTCTTGATATGGAGGAAAGTGATGTTAGTAAGGTTTTCAGTAACGATGAGTTCGCATACTGGTCTATTACTGTAGAGCGTCCTCTTCGACTCCGAGTGTTTCCTGATCGGTATATTCCAAAGGAAATATTTAAAAAAGAAGAGGAATTGCAAGCGGTTAGGGACGCCATTGCAGCTGTTCCTGAAGGCACTCCACTTGATGATTGGATTGGGTTTGCAAAGGCCACAAAACTGAAGTCTGCTGTATTAAAGAAAATACGTCCCTATATCACTCAAAAAGATTTATCTGCTTATCCTATTGAAGGTGAAGCAGATACAGATTTGCGAGATACAGAAACGGTTCCCTTTTTATATGATGGCGGTATCAACTCGTTCATGGAAAATGAGGTGCTAACATATGCGCCTGATGCTTGGGTAGATAAGAAGAAAACAATCGTTGGATATGAAATTAGTTTTTCAAAATACTTTTATAGACCAGCTCCTATGCGCGATATGATTTCGATAATAGCTGGCCTTGAGGAGCTGGAAGCCACCTCGGATGGAATGTTAGCAGAAATAATGGGAGGGTTGATGGATGAGCACAAATCTATTTAATCCTTCTGATAAAAGACAATACCCGTCTCGATGGCCAATGTATCGAGGGAAACAATTATTCCGAGTTATAGATGAACGCTCCACAGAAGGGACAGAAGAATTATTATCGGTTTCACATATTACCGGAATAACGCCTCGAAGCCAGAAAAATATAACTATGTTTCAGGCAGAGTCTTTGATTGGATATAAGATTTGTAATGTCGGAGACATTGCAGCTAATACTATGTGGACTTGGCAAGGCGCTATCGGAGTATCCCAATATAAGGGCGTGGTTAGTCCTGCATACAATGTGTATCGTCAGAACGGAGATATCTATAATTCTCGTTATCTTGATATGCTTTTGCGCGAGAGACAATTGGTAGATGTATACCATTCGCTCTCTACAGGTATCAGGCCATCAAGGTTGCGGCTATATCCAGATGTGTTTTTAACAATTCGATTCCCGGTGCCTTCAAGGGATGAGCAAGACCAAATCGTGCGATATCTTGATTGGAAAGTTTCGGGTATTAATAGATTGATTTCAACTCACAGGAATGAGATTAGTCTTCTGAATGAGATGAAATTGAATCTAATAGACAAAGCAGTAATCAAGGGTGTTCATAATACCGAAATCAAACACAACGATGATATACGGTGGGATATTGATTATCCGAGAGATTGGCAGATACAGCGCATTCGACAATCCTTCACATTTAGGAAAGGCTTGTCAATAACAAAAGCAAACTTGGAAGAAAGTGGCGTTCCCGTCATCAGTTATGGGCAAGTACATTCGAAGAAGAATTCTGGCGTAGGATTAAATGCAGATCTGATAAGGTATGTAAATGAATCATATCTGTCCTCAAGCCCAGCTTCTCTTGTGGAAAAAGGAGACTTTATCTTTGCGGATACATCAGAGGACGTTAACGGCTGCGGGAACTGTGCTTTTGTTGATTGGGACGATACTATTTTTGCTGGTTATCATTCCATCATCGCGCATCCATGCGGGTCTATGATAAATAAGTACATTGCTTACCTCTTTCAATCGCCAACATGGCGGTACCAAATTAGAAAGAAAGTAAATGGCGTAAAAGTTTATAGCGTAACACAAAAGATGTTGAAAGATGCCTTTATTCTGGTACCTCCTATTAAGGATCAGGAAGAAATTGTAATCTATCTTGACAAAATATGTCATAGAATCGATGCGTTAATTGAGAAGGAGAACAGTAAAATTCAAGGGCTTCAAGACTTAAAAGCCAGAATTGTAGCTGATGTCATTACTGGTAATTTTGACGTTCGTGACATTGAGGTTCCAGAATACGAGTATGTAGCTGATGAGGTTGATTATTCTTCAGAAGAGAATGATGAGGAAGAATCTGATGATCAGGAGGAATGATTATGGCTTTCACCAACACAAAAGAATCCGGACTTGAAGCCTTAATCGTAAAATGGCTTGTTGAGCAGAATGGTTATGAGGAAGGCTCCAATGCCGACTACAACAAAGAATACGTTGTGGATGAGACACGCTTGTTTCGATTCCTATCTGACACCCAGCCAGAAGAGATGGAGAAGCTCGGCGTGTTTCATTCGGATACGAAAAAGCGCCAGTTCCTGAATCGCCTGCAGGGTGAGATCGCCAAGCGCGGCGTCATCGATGTCCTCCGCAATGGCGTGAAGGTATATCCCGCCGATCTCATCATGTTCTATTTGACTCCGACCGAAGTAAACGAGGAGTCCAAGAAGATGTTTGCCAAGAATATCTTCAGCGTTACGCGGCAGTTGCGGTATTCTCAGGATGCCGGAAAGCTGGCGCTGGATCTCTGTATTTTCATCAATGGCCTGCCGGTCATCACGATGGAGTTGAAGAACTCCCTTACCAAACAGACGACTGAGGATGCCGTTCAGCAGTATAAGGATGACCGTGATCCGCGTGACCTACTGTTTTCTTTTAAACGCTGTATGGTACATTTTGCCGTGGATGATACCACAATTCAGTTCTGCACCAAGCTGGCCGGAAAGAACAGCTGGTTCCTGCCGTTCAACAAGGGCTACAAAGACGGTGCTGGGAATCCGCCGAATCCGGATGGCCTGATGACGGACTACCTCTGGAAGAGTATCCTGACAAAGGAGATGTTGACGCTCATCATCGAAAATTATGCGCAGGTTGTCATAGAAGTTGATGAGGATACCAAAAAGAAAACCGAGAAGCAGATATTTCCGCGCTATCATCAGTTGGACGTTGTCATGAAGCTCCTTGCTGATGTTAAGAAAAATGGCATTGGCAAACGCTATCTGATCCAGCACAGCGCAGGCAGCGGAAAGTCCAATTCCATCGCGTGGCTCGCCCACCAGCTGATCGGGCTGGAGGAGAACGGCCATCCGATGATCGACTCTGTGCTGGTGGTCACGGATCGCCGGATACTGGACAAGCAGATCCGGAATACCATCAAGCAGTTCATGCAGGTAAAGAACACCGTGGTATGGGCAGAGCATTCCGGCGACCTGAAGAAAGCAATTCAGGACGGTAAGCGCATCATCATTACCACAGTGGAGAAATTCCCGTTTATCGCCACGGAGATTGGGCAGGAGCACAGGAATAATCGCTTTGCCATCATTATCGATGAGGCGCATTCCGGCCAGAGCGGACGTAACTCTGCAAACATGAATCTGGCGCTGTCCGGACTCGCTTCCGATAACGAGATGGACAACGAGGACAAGATCAATGCGCTGGTGGAAGGACGGAAGCTCCTGACCACGGCCAGCTACTTTGCCTTCACTGCCACTCCCAAGAATAAAACCGAGGAGACCTTCGGTGTCCCATATGAGGAAGATGGCGAGATCAAGCATCGTCCGTTCCATGTGTACACCATGAAACAGGCGATTCAGGAAGGCTTTATTCTGGATGTGCTGAAGAACTATACGGCCATCGACAGCTTCTATAAGATTATGAAGACCTTCGAGGACGATCCCATGTTCGACAAGAAGCGTGCCCAGAAGAAGCTCCGCGCCTTTGTAGAAGGAAACGAATTCACAATCTCCAAGAAGGCGGCCATGATGGTGGAGCACTTCCATGAGCAGGTCATCGCCAAGAAGAAGATCAACGGACAGGCTCGTGCGATGGTGGTTACCGCCAGCATCCCGCGCTGCATTGAATACTACTACGCTATCAACAAGTGCCTCGCGGAGCGTCACAGTCCGTATAAAACGATTGTGGCATTCTCCGGCGATCACAAATACAAAGGGCAGGAACCGGCGCTGACCTCTGCGGCCATGAACGGATTCCCGGATGCGAAAATCCCGAAGGAGTTTAAGAAAGATCCGTATCGCATCCTGATCGTGGCAGATATGTTCCAGACCGGCTTTGACGAGCCGCTGCTACATACCATGTATGTGGACAAGCCGCTCTATGACATTGGTGCTGTGCAGACGCTCTCCCGTCTGAATCGTGCCCATCCCGGCAAGGACGACACCTTTGTACTGGACTTTGCAAACAAGACATCCGTCATTCAGGAGGCCTTTTCAAAATACTATCGCACCACGATTCTGTCTGGCGAAACTGATCCAAACAAACTATATGACCTGATCACCATAATGGAAAGACATCAGGTCTATGATGACAGCGACGTTGAGCGGCTGGTTGATCTATTCTTGAGCGGTGCGGAACGGGATCGTCTCGATCCTACGCTCGACGCCTGTGTCGCTGTATACAAACAGCTGGAGACGGATGACCAGATCGACTTCAAAAGCGCTGCAAAGTCCTTTGTGCGTACATACGGATTCCTCGGTGCGATCCTTCCATATGGGAATGTGGAGTGGGAAAAGCTATCGATCTTCCTCAACCTACTTCTTCCCAAGCTGCCGTCACCGAGGCAGGACGATCTATCTGAGGGCATCCAGAACACCATCGACCTTTCCAGCTACCGGAACGAAGCACAGGCCATGATTGACATTAAGCTGGAGGATGCCGACGTAGAGATAGCACCGGTACCGGCAGGCAAGAGCGGTCACATTGTAGAGCCGGAAATGGATCTGCTGTCCCGGATCATCGCAGACTTCAACGATATGTTTGGAAACATCAACTGGAACGATGCGGACAACGTGCAGCAGCAGATTCTCCGGATTCCTGAGATGGTATCCAAGGATAAGAAATACCAGAATGCCATGAAGAACTCCGATGAGCAGAGTGCACGAATGGAAAGCGAGCGTGCTCTGCAGCAGGTTATTTTTGAAATCATGGCCGACAATATGGAACTGTTCAAACAGTTTCAGGATAATCCATCATTCAAGAAATGGCTCTCCGATTTGGTGTTTAATTTGACTTACAATCCGGAGGGTAAGCCATACGATGCTCCGACACCACAGGTAAAGGAGACATCAAGCGTATATCTATTCCCACAGCAAGAGCTTCTAAAGGTTGCGGAAGATCCTGCACCGTATGGAGAAAAGAAAGACGATAATCAATAAATGTTATGTAGTTTGGAGGGATAGGCGTGAGTGAATCGTTAACTCCGACCATGAGGCAGAAAGGACTCCGCCTCAAAGACATCTTTACAGAAGTGGAGCATCAGGAGAAGCTCGATCTGCAGCGAAAAGGTCAACTGCGCTTATTCCACATGGCTATGCACAGCAATCACTTTTTTACCGGAAACCTGCAGGGCATTTTGTATCACAATCTGGCTCGCTATGTTTTCTCCCGTGCACAGCTGGAGGACTTCAAAAACAACGATGAACTTGATGTCGCCATCGCTGAGGCAATGCGAATCATGCGCGAAAATGGTGGCGCAGAGGCTGAAGGCACCGGAAGCGCAATGAGCGAAATACTTGTCTATGCATTTTTGGAAGAGATGCTTAACGCTCGGAAAATTCTGAGCCGTGCTGAAGTATACAATGATCTCTCAAAGTTCAAAAGTGAGTGCAAGGGCATTCATCTCCTTCCTCCTGATGAGGGAGCTGATCGGCTTCATTATCAGTTGGTCTTTGGTGCCTCCAAAATAATCGGAGAGCTGGAGGATGCTATTAACTACGCTTTTGAAACGATCCAGAAAATCGATCGTCATGAGGATCGAGAAATCATTATGTTACAGAAGACAGCTCTGGACAGAATGGTAAACGATGCTGAGGGCCAATTTTTGAAGAGTATTATTTTGCCTGAGCCGGAAGGCCTTACGGAATACGATACGTCTTACGGTGTATTTCTCGGATACTCCCTTGGCCTCAAGAAGGATCGTGGAGAAGAATTCCCTCAACTGGCGAAGAGCAAGATGGAATATGACCTGAAGAGATGGGCACCATATATTGTTCAGAAGATCAAAGAGAATAATCTGGAAAACCACTCGTTTTATTTCTATCTGGTTCCGTTTGATGATGCTGAGGCCGACAGTCGTCAGATCATGGATAACGTGCTGAAGGGAGGCGTTATTGCATGAATGAAGAAAAGACGGTAAAGCTCGGTGATATCCTTTATGCCGATATCGAAAACAACGACTATCTGAATGAGCTGTACAAGAATATTTTATACAACTATGCCATTCAGACGATGCATATTACCCATATCAAGCAGGCAAGAGGTATCAATGTTAAAGACGCACTCCGGTTTGCGGACATTCTGTCAAAGTCCACTCATCCGGAGAATGCTGACAAGCATAAAATCTGGGCACAGGAAATCATCACCCTGCTTATGGCTCTCTATCCAGATAACAAGCTGGTCGCATATTATGCTGGCTCCGTCCTTACAAGCAATGGCAATTTCCTCGGATTGGATATTGTGAAATCTCCATTTCAGGAATTGGATGCGATGGACCGGTTGTATTCCATGTTCAGCGATATTTATCTGACTGTGCCTGCGGATCGGAGCAAACGGTTTTTCCAAGCGCAGAAAGAGGTTTATGACCACTTGTCGGATGAGTGTTTCAGCTACTCGGCTCCGACCTCTATGGGTAAATCTTTTGTGATGCGCATGTTCATCAAAGCCCAGATCGTCAGCGGCATAAAAATGAATTTTGCCCTGATCGTACCGACGAAAGCTCTGATCAATGAGGTCAAGAGCGAAATCATAAAAAAGGATCTGGCAGGCCTTCTGGAGCAATACCAGTACCATGTTATCTCAGCGGCCAGTGATATGGCTTTGGAAATCCATCCGGACCATAACTTTATCCTCGTTATGACACCAGAGAGGTTGCTGTACCTCATGAGCGATAAAAAGGACTTCCGCTTGGATTACCTGTTTGTAGATGAGGCACATAAAATGACCGGAAGGAACAGCCGTGCGCCGTTCTATTATTCAGTGGTAGATGAGTTGCGCAGGAAGGACAACCGACCGCATTTTGTGTTCGCGTCACCCAATATCCCAAATCCGGAAGTATATTTGAAGTTGATTTCTTCCGGTCAATACGACGACCAGAACGCTACAGCCTCCACGTATTCACCGGTGGCGCAGTTTAAATTTTTGATAAATCTAAAAACAGAACAGGTCAGCATTTACAATGATCATCTAAAAACGCAGGAGTATATCTGCAGGATTAAAAACCTCGACGGCACTATCGTTCCTCTCATGTGGCATTTTGATAAGGCCGATGAAGAAAGGGCTCCTCAGATGATTGCCTACTTTAGCAGCAAGGATAATGCGATCACTGCTGCTCGGAAGTTTGAAAGTTGCCGGAGCAAACTCAATGATAAAGAGCTCGATACGTTGGCTGCCGATGTAAGAAAGCTCGTTCACAATCAGTATTTTCTTGCCGATCTTCTCGAAAAGGGAATCGCCTATCATATCGGGTACCTGCCGACATCGATTCGGCAGAGGATCGAGAAGCTCTTTAAGGAAGGAAAAATCACCGTCATGTTCTGCACCAGCACGCTGGTGGAGGGTGTCAACCTTCCAGCGGACGATCTTTTTGTGTGACGACCTATTACAAAGGCCGTTCACAGATGGGAATACAGGAAAAAGAAGTATCTGGTTCAATGGAAATCGTAGGGATAAGAAAACCGGAATCAAGAAAGAATACTGCAAGAAGCAGTTTGAAAAGTATATTGCAACGGACTTTTCAAGATTTCACTAAGTAACGTATGGCGGAGGTTATTGTTTATGGCAGAAAGTCAAAACATCGAATATAAGGAATCCTGGCGGGATGAATACCTGAAGTGGCTTTGTGGCTTTGCCAATGCTCAGGGCGGCACCATTTACATCGGTATTGATGATGCCGGGAATGTTGTCGGCGTGAAGGATGCCAAAAAGTTAATGGAAGATATTCCGAATAAGATTCAGTCCGGGCTTGGCATTGTTGCGGATGTGAATAAGCATACGAAAGATGGGAAAGACTATCTTGAAATAAAGGTTGGCCCGAGTTCATTTCCCATCAGTTATCATGGTGAGTTTCATTACCGGAGCGGTGCGACTAAGCAGCAGCTGACCGGAATTGCTCTGACGGAATTTATTACGAAAAAGACCGGCGTCAGGTGGGAAGATGTAACGGTTGATGGAATTACCGTTGACGACCTGGATGCGGAAAGCTTTAAGATTTTCAGGAGAGAGGCGCTTCGCAGCAAGCGGATGACCGAGGCTGAGCTTAATATTTCAAATGAGGAACTTCTGTCCAAGTTGAAACTATTATCAAACGGCAAGCTGAAGCGTTCTGCCGTGCTGTTGTTCTACGGTGATCCGAGTATTGTGCAGGTTGGAAGTTTCGTTAAAGTCGGCAAGTTTGCGAACGGAACCGTGGAGTATCATGATGATCTTGAAGGTTCGCTTATATCTACGGCAGATAAGGTTGTGGATCTGATTTATCTCAAATACTTGAAGGCAAAAATCACCTATGAGCACGATCGGCGTGTAGAGACTTATCCTTTTGCGCGGAACGCCATCCGCGAAGCGATTTACAATGCCATCGCGCATAACTGTTATATGTACGGGACTCCAATACAAATACGGATCGAGGAAGAGCAGATTATTATAAGCAACCGCTGTATCCTTCCTGAGGGATGGACTGCTGAGACCTTGATGCAGCCACATGATTCCATTCCGTATAATCCTGACATCGCCAACGTTTTTTACAGAGCGGGATATATAGAAACTTGGGGACAGGGAATTCAAAAGATTTGTGATGAGTGCACAGCGTTAGGAGCAGAGCTTCCGAAATTCGAAATAATTGGAACAGGGCTCAGAGTATATTTCCCAGCGCTCAAGAGTGCCCTTATAGATCAGCCTAAAGCACCAAAGCACCAAAACAAGGATAAGCACGGTGCTTTGGACGATGCAATGGTGCTTAGGATCATTGAAAAACTAAAGGAGCAGCCTGATATTTCACAGGAGGCGTTAGGTGAAAGCATAGGAGTGACACGCCGGGTTGTACAGAAGTATATCAATGCTCTTAAAGAAGTTGGTCGTATAGAGCGTGTTGGCGGAAAACGATATGGGCATTGGGAAATAAAAGAATAACGAGGTATGTTTAATGCTTCTACGTGGAATGGAAGTAAATGAAAAAGATATACTGAGAGATTTTCTGTATGAGGCGATATTCATACCAGAGGGCGTGAAGCCACCGGACAGATCAATCATAGAACAACCGGAGCTCAGAATATATTATGAAGATTTCGGAACATGCAGAGCGGATCACTGTATTGTCGCAGATAATAACGGAAAAGTGATTGGAGCGGTCTGGACACGGATCATGAATGATTACGGTCATGTAGACGATGAAACACCGTCATTTGCGATAGCGCTCTATAAAGAATACAGGGGACAGGGTATCGGAACACGTATGATGAATGAGATGCTTGCACTGCTTAAAGAGAAGGGTTATAAGCAAGCGTCTCTTGCTGTGCAGAAAGCTAATTACGCTGTACGAATGTATGAGAAGGTCGGATTCAAGACTGTGGACGAGAATGCCGAAGAATATATTATGGTGTGTGAATTATGAAGAGAATTATAGTGATCGGCAGTCCCGGAGCAGGCAAAAGCACCTTTGCACGACAGCTTAGGGATATTACGGGACTTCCGTTGTATTATCTTGATATGATATGGCATTTGCCGGACAGGACAACCATTACCAAGGATGAGTTCGATCAGAAACTAATGGATATCCTGAAGACGGATACCTGGATTATAGATGGTAATTATGGAAGAACGATAGAGATGCGTCTCAAATACTGCGATACAGTTTTTCTTCTGGATTATCCATTGGAGGTCTGCCTTGCCGGAGCCAAAGCACGTGTAGGGAAAAAGAGAGAAGAGATGCCCTGGGTAGAAGAAGAGCTTGATGAAGAATTTCGGCAGTGGATCATCGATTTTCCTGAAACAAAGCTTCCCCAGATATATGGATTGCTTGAACAGTATGGGTTAGGAAAAGAAATTCATATTTTCCGATCAAGAGAAGATGCGAATAAGTATTTGGAGAGTATATAAATGGCAAAAACAGAAAATGTTGAATTGACCGTGCTTTGTCTCATCCAAGATGGAGACAAAATTCTGCTTCAGAATAGAGTGAAAAAAGACTGGAAGGGATATACGCTCCCAGGTGGTCATGTCGAACCGGGGGAATCTTTTGTCGATGCTGTGAAAAGAGAGATGAAGGAAGAGACCGGAATGGATATTATCAATCCGAAGCTGGCTGGAATAAAGCAGTTCCCGATAGAAGACGGAAGGTACATAGTGCTTCTGTTTAAGACGGAGCAGTTTTCCGGAGAGCTTGTTTCATCAGAGGAAGGACAGATGGAATGGATTGATTGTAGCTGCCTTTCAGAAATAGATGCAGTAGATGATCTGGATGAACTTTTGAGAGTTATTAATGATCCGGAATTAACAGAGTTTAAGTATTTGGTGGATGGTGATAACTGGACTGTTTCGTTGAAATAACACGGTATTTGCGAGGGTTTATACATGTTAAGGTTACAAACTGTTCAGGCTAAGGACAGGGATCTGCTTTGGAACATCAATCAGAAATATCTGTATGAGATGACATCGTATTATGATGATCCGATGGACGAAAACGGCAATTATCATTATGGTCATTTTGATGATTATTTCTTAGATCCGAGGCGGGTGGCGTATTTCATATACAATGATAATGTGATGGTAGGGTTTGCGATGCTATGCCCGTACTCAAATATAGGCCAGAATCCGGATTATACAATGGCCGAGTTTACGATATTCCCGTTATTTCGGAGGAAACATTTTGCCCATGAGGTAGCGAAAATGATCCTGGCAAGACATCCAGGGAAATGGAAAATCAAGTATAACGAGAAAAATGGTGGTGCGAAAAAGCTATGGAATATCGTGGCAGCGCCATTCAAACCGGAAGTCCATCATCTGAATGAAGAAGAAACGGTGCTTTCGTTTGAGGTGGTGGGCAAGATAATAGCGGCTTGTGGGAATGATTGCGCTGCTTGTCCAAGATATATTGCTCATCCATATGAGAAAACTTCTGAAGAACTGCAGCATACCGCGGAATTATGGATGAAGATTGGATATCGCGATCATATTGTAACAAATGAAGAGAATTCCTGTACAGGATGTAAGCCGGAAAACTGGTGCCGGTACCACGTTGTAAAATGCTGTCAGGAAAGAGGCATTAGTACATGCGGGGATTGCTTGGATTACCCCTGCGACAATATGAAAGAGTGCTTTGAGGTTACAAGATCATTTGAGCCGTCTTGTCGCAAGATGTGTTCCGACGAAGAATATGAATTATTGAAGACAGCCTTTTTTGAGAAGGAAAAGAATATGAACACAAAGAGGATGAAAAAATGCTCGAAACAGAACGCTTAATCCTGCGTCGCTGGAATGAAAATGATGCAGAGGATTTATATAAATATGCCAGTGATCCTGATGTGGGACCGATTGCTGGATGGCCTGCGCATCGGAGCATTGAAGAGAGCCGGGATGTGATAAAGAATGTCCTTGGCGGCAAAGAGGCCTATGCTATATGTCTGAAAGAGGATGGCAAGGCTATTGGCACAATCGAACTGAAGCTGAACGGTCATACTGATATGACTGACCGGGATGACGAATGCGAGATGGGTTACTGGCTTGGAAAACCTTTCTGGGGACGGGGCATCATGCCAGAAGCCGTGAAGGAAATGCTTCGCCACGCCTTAGAGGATTGCAGTATGCAGAAGGTCTGGATCGGTTATTACGAAGGAAACACGAAGTCCAAGCGCGTCCAGGAGAAATGTGGATTCAAGTATCAGTGGAAATCAGAGAATGTGGATGTTCCGCTGATGCACGAAAAGCGGACAGGACATGTAAGCCTGATGACGAAGGAAGATTGGATTTGGGAGAAAACGCAGAATTTGAAATTCAAGACAAAGGTTGAAAAAGCTGGTTTTGAAGATATAGATACCCTTGTTGAGTTGAGACTTGATTATCTTGTAGAAGACAACGGTTCGATTGATAAAAAGGATGCTGAGAAAATTCGGGAAGCTTTGCCTGGTTATTATCGGAAACATCTGAATAAGGATTTGTTTGCTTATGTGATCCGAGAAGAAAAGACGATTGTATCATGTGCCTTTTTGCTTGTTATAGAAAAGCCCATGAGTCCTGCTTTTATAAACGGAAAGACAGGTACCATCCTGAACGTATACACCAAAGAATCTTACCATCGAAAAGGATATGCACGCATGATAATGGATGTGCTGCTTGCTGAGGCAAAAGATTTGGGATTAGTGGTAATGGATTTAAAATCTACGGAAGATGGGTATTCGTTATATCGCTCAGTCGGATTTCAGGATGATCATTCAAAGTATCATCTGATGAAGTGGAAGAATCAATAAATCAGGATTAGGGACAGATGCAAATGTACCCGGAAAAATCGGAGTAGCAAAGGAAGAAAAGATTTACAATCCGTGTATGACCGGGCTGCTGAAGGAGAAATTTGATGGAAGTCATTGATTTTTATGCCAGTGATAATAAAGATCACTGGCTTTCTGAAATAAATAAGAGCGACTGGCGAGCGGGGAAATATCTGTTTGAACTGCTCCGGGATCAGAAACTGAAGGAGTTGTGCGGCGAATCGACCAAAGCGCTCCTGCTTATTGATGGTGATAAACTGATTTCCTTTTGTACATACGCTGAGCAGGATGATGTACGGGAGCCGTCACTGACACCTTGGGTCGGTTTTGTGTATACTTTTCCGGAGTATAGAGGAAAACGACGTGTTGGGAAGTTGCTGGAATATCTTTATATACTTGCAAAGAATGATGGTCATAAGCATATCTACATCTCCACGGGCGAAACAGGGCTCTATGAGAAGTACGGATATCAATTCTGGAAAATCATGAAGGATGTCCACGGAGAAGATAGTCGTGTGTACAAAACGGATATTGTCTCAATGGATTACAGTGATGTACTTGGAACCACAGTGAGCGGAACGATTGACAGGCCACTGGGAACTGCACATCCAAGACATCCGGAGATGATATATCCCATCAATTATGGGTATGTTGATGGAGTGTTTGCCGGAGATGGAGCTGAACAGGATGTGTATGTATTTGGGGCGGATCAGCCACTGGAAACATATACAGGCAAGGTCATTGCTATATATCACCGCCTGAATGATAACGAAGATAAGTGGATTGTAAGCTTAAGCGGAGAAATGATTCAGGCAGAGGATATTCTGGAGGCCATCAGTTTTCAGGAACAGTATTTTATGGGAGAGTTGTATACACTATGATTCGTGAAGCGAAAAGAGAAGATTTAGGCGCTCTGCTTGAATTATACCTATTTCTTCATGAAGATTGCATTCCGGAAATGAATAGTCATCTTGAAGAAACGTGGGAGCGGATAATTGGAGATCAGAATCATCATCTGATTGTTTGTGAAGTTGAGGGAAAGATTGCTTCATCATGCGTGTGCGTGATCATACCAAATCTGACCAGAAATGTGAGACCATATGCATTTGTCGAGAATGTGGTGACACATGCTGATTATCGTGGAAAGGGGTATGCGACGGAATGTCTGGACTTTGCTAAGAAAATAGCTGAGCAGGAGAATTGCTATAAAATGATGCTGCTTACCGGATCTAAAAGCCCGGAGACGCTCGAGTTTTATGAAAAAGCCGGATACAACAGCAGCGATAAAACGGCTTTCATACAGTGGATAGGAATGGATAAAAAAGAGGCTTCCGATTGATAAAAGGTCGACGGAAGCCTTTTGTCATTAATCCTTTTTGTAAAACTGTGTTTCGTAGCCGTCGGCACAGAGCAGAATGTCCGGCATCCATTCCGGAGATCTGCCCATCTGCTTACAGATCACATTCAGGTCGATATCAGGGCTGCACTCGATGATCAGTTCATCATGAACATGACCGACGATAAAGCAGTGCCGGAGTGTTTTCATGGCATAGCAGAGGATGTCGCGGCTGACGGCCTGAACGATGTTCTCCACGAACTTTGGACCATAGGATTCGATGCGTTCCCATTTCTTTGTTGAACCGACTCCTTCATAAGTGACTGCTTCTCCGCCATACTGGTTTTCTCCGATGCGGGGCTTAACGTAGGAGAGCAGGCGGCCTGAGGGAAGTTTGATGAAGAGCATACCGCTTTTATAGAAGAAGCGGATTCCGCGCACTTCGGTCTGGATGCGTTGCGTGATGGTAGTTTTGACGGCGCGGTCGATGTCCCACCAGAAGGCCGTGATCATCGGGTTGGAGTTACGCCAGGAGTTGACAAGCGGCTGCAGTTCTTCTTTGGTCAGTCCCATTTCCAAGGCTCCCATTGACTTCAGAGCACCAACGCTGCCGCCGTAACCGAGGGCTAATTCCGCGATTTTGCCCTTCTGACGGAGATGACCGTTGATACCGTGCTTTTCAACCGGAACGCCGAACATCTGGCTGGCAGAGGCGCAGTAGATGTCTTTTCCTTCTGCAAATACCTTGGAACGCCAGGTTTCACCGGCAAGGTAGGCCAGCACTCTGGCTTCGATGGCGGAGAAGTCACTGACAATGAATTTGTATCCGGGACGGGGCACGAAGCTGTCCGGATTAGCTGTGACAGTGTATCTGGGATATCGTCATAGAGCAGTTGCAGAGTATCGTAATCGCCGGCTTTCACAATGGCTCTGGCTTCTGCAAGATCCGGCATGTGGTTTTGCGGAAGGTTCTGTAACTGGATCAGCCTGCCTGCCCACCTGCCGGAGCGGTTGGCTCCGTAGAATTGAAACATACCGTGGGCTCTGCCGTCTTTGCAGACAGCATTCTGCATGGCTTGGTATTTCTTCACGGATGATTTTGCAAGTTGCAGGCGGAGCCGGAGGGCTTCTTCCACCTGACCGTCTGTATCATCGAGCAGCTTTGCCACATCTTTCTTTCCGAGGGATTCCGCTTCCACGCCGTTCTCAGAGAGCCAGGCCTTCATCTGTATTACGCTGTTCGGGTTCTCTACACCGGTGATGTCCTGAATGGTTTCGGATAGGGCAGCCTTTGAACGTTCATCAAAGGTGATGGCGTTTTCCACCACATCCATATCCAGGGCGATGCCTCTGTCGTTGATCTCCTGATCAAGATGATATTCATCCCAGATGAAGTCCGGGACAGGGTATTTCGACAGGCGCTTCTGTATCGCCATTTCTACTTCCACATCTCGTTTATTGTAGGATTTGAAGAGTGACCACTTTTCCGGATCATGTTCCGGAAGGTTCCGGGTGCGTCCGCCATTGCTTTTGGTCGGTTTGCAGGGACTGCAGAAGTAACGGATCAGGTCTTTGCCTTCCTTCAGCTTCTGATCCTGCAGCTTCAGCACAGCACCGACACCTTCCAGTGAGAGGGGCAGTCCCATATAGGCTGACCAGATCATGGCGCATTTCCAGGATGCCGGATTCAGGTACTGACGACCGGCGGGATCCTCCGGGATGCTGTAGCCGGTGAAGTATTCCGGGCGATGTTTCTTCAGCCAGTTGGAGAGACAGATGCGCTCAAAAGAAGCGTTGAAAGCCCACTTGGTTACATTCTCATCAGATAATGCTGCAAGGATCTCTTCCGGGACAGTATCGCCGCAGGCAAGGTCGTATACCTTGACGGATCCGCCATCCACCGAGACTCCGAAGAGCAGTATCTCAAATTCTTCAGACTCAGCGTACTTGTAAGCACCGCACTTGGTGATGTTCACGTTGCTGTAAGTCTCTAAGTCGATTGACATTTCTTTCATCATCATTGTCCTTTCCATGAAAAGAGAAGCGGCAGATCATACCTGCCGCCTCCCGTCTGCTTAACGTCTGTCTTCCAACATCTTCTGGTATCTGAGCTCTGCTTCCTTGCGTTCCAACTCATCCTTCGCCTTCTTGCGTTCATATTCTTTCTTGTCCTGCTGCTTAATCTGAAGCATAAAGCGGATGCCGTAGATAACGCCGATCAGGAAAGCCAGGATAAGGCCGCAGCTAAAGATGTTACCGATAAGAGTTACTACACTGTTTGCAAATTCCATGATTATTACCTCATTCTTTCTTTAGATCAGGTAGCAGCAAAGAAATATTTGTCGCAGGCCTTTGGGCTGAACCAGCGCATCGAGAGTAAGCTGGGGCAGATAGAGGAACTTCATGATCTGGCAACCAAAGCGACCGTGACATATTCAGATATGCCGAAGAGCCAGAACAGGGATGGTTCCAGAATGGAAGATGCCATTATAAAAATCATCGACTTGGAGAACGAGATCAACCAAGATATGATGAAGCTTGTGGAACTGAAGAAGGATATCATCTGCAGGATCAAAGCAGTGGAGAGTGCGGAACTTCAGACAATACTGGAACTGCGGTACCTGTCCTATATGAGATGGGAAGAGATTGCCATAGAGCTAGGATACGGTATCAACAATGTTTTTCGTCTTCACAGAAATGCCCTGGATGAAATCAAGATTCCGATAACAATACAGTAAAATCAAGTTCGATACAGTAAGCCTATGTGATATTGTTAAAATGGCAAAAGGCTAAGATGAAGGAGCCGTTACGGAAGCAGATCACGTGGCGGCTTTTTCTGTGGGAAAGAAGGTGGACAGATGCCAAGCAAACCAAAGAAGCCTTGTGCTTATCCGGGCTGTCCGAACCTTACAGACGGTCGTTACTGTCCGGAGCATCAGCAGAAGGTGAACAGTAATTATGAGAAGTACGGCAGGGATAAAGCAACGAAGAAAAGATATGGTCGTGCGTGGAAGAGGATCCGAGACAAGTACGCTGCGGAGCATCCCTTCTGTGAGCTGTGCTTTCAGCGTGGAATTATCGTGCCGACTGAAGAGATACACCATAAGAAGCCGTTGAGTGAAGGTGGCACGCACGATCGAAGTAACCTGATCGCGCTGTGCAAGTCGTGTCACTCAACCATACACGAAGAGAGGGGACTATTGGGGGCGCACGATGTCCAGTGGACATCGGTCCTGCGCCGACCGGAGCGGAGCGGAGACCCATCGCGGGTAGGGGCGGGTGAAATCTCTACAGGTATGGCTCCCAGGGAACGACGCGGGGGTCACGCGTGCAAAATCGTGAAATGCAAGACGGGGGGTATTGACAATTGTTCCTTCTAATGATATAAATTAACCAAATGGTTAATTTGTATCTGGAGGATGGTGGTGGTAATTATTGAAAATAACATATGTGAATAAGAAAGTTGAAAAGTATTTCACTGATTATTCAAAGATGAAGAAAAAACTGCCATTTGAGTGGGTACGTGCAATAAAGAAGCTTATGGATCATCTGGTAGCGGCAGTTAATTTTGGCATATTTCTTTCCTTGGGCTTGGGAAAGCCTGAGCAACTGTCAGGATATAAGCAGATTACATATTCATAGCATGTATCAGCAAATGTACGGTTGATTATAGAATTAAATGCAACACAAGACACGGTTAAAATTTGTGAAGAGATTGAAGTGGAAGGGGTGAGTGATTATCATGGCGACAAAGATAACTGGTATATCCCGTGATCTGATTATTCATCCGGGAGAAACAATAAGCGATATCCTCGTAGAAAGAGGAATAACACAGGCAGAACTAGCTGCGAGAACTGGAGTGACTCCTGCGTATGTATGCAATGTTATTGCAGGGAAAAAAGACATTTCTGCTAAGTTCGCTCTTGCGTTGGAATATGCGCTTGGTGTATCAAAGTCATTCTGGATTAATCTGCAGGCTAATTATGATGCAGAACTGTTGGAGGCTAGTGAATCCGAAACAATCACAGATGAAGAACGAGTTGCAAGAAGTAGCTTAAAAGAAATTGTGAAATACCTGAGAGAGATCGGGAAGATGCCACTCAGAGAGGCTGTGGATGATTCGATTCTTTCACTAAGGAAAGCACTCCAGATGAGTAATATAGCAAATCTGAAGGGAATGGTCCCGGAAGGTGCGCTTAGAATGTCTGCAAAATCCAAGGTGGATCCTTATGTCATGGGTGCTTGGATTAGACTTTGTCAGATTGCCGGAGAAAAACGTAATGTCAGCACAAAATTCGACATTGATAAGATTGATGAGCTCGTAGCAAAGGCAAAAACAGTTATGTGTAACGCAGGAGAATCCATTCAAAAATCGCTAACAGAATTGTTTGGCGAATATGGAATAGATTTTTCTGTTGTCAAGAATTTCCGAGGGGCACCTGTTCAGGGATTTATCTCAAAAAAGAATGATGGCACTTATCAGATGGTTTTAACCATCAGAGGGTCCTATGCTGATATCTTTTGGTTTTCATTATTTCATGAATTAGGGCACATCGTTAATGGTGATGTTAACAGTTCCATAAATTTCATAGATTATGATGGAAACGCAGATATTGAGGTGGGTGCTGATGATTTTGCAAGCACAAGGCTGATTGATTCAAGCGCATATGAGGAATTTGTCAGATGCGCTGATTTTAGCCTAAATGCGATTAAAGCGTTTGCTGATAGTCAGCAAGTTCGCCCATATATAGTAATCGGGCGACTTCAGCGTGAAAAGAAATTAGAATACAGTCGCTATAGTTCTGAAAAAGTTCGATATAAATGGGCTTAAATATTGAAGCATAAATAGTGTCTGCTGAAAAAATCAAGACTCCGCTTGTCATCGCATAAAGTAGCGATTTTTATAGGATACTTCTGCAAGGCAATTTCTTTGAAAATCCTTTAAATAGGGTCTTTAATGTAAAATTGCTTTGCACTTCACAC
>JAFVGK010000093.1 GCA_017475035.1 Blautia sp. | reverse complement strand
GATCCGCGGGAAACATGGGGATTGGTTAAACGTGGAGAGAGTATCCTGCATACGGCACAGGAGTTCCAGACAGCGAAGAAGGCGTTCGACCGTTTACGTAAGAAGTTCGGAACCAGAAAAAATGATCCGTTTGCTGAATATCCGGAATTGAATGCGCTTGTTGAAAAATACACCGTCAGCGCAGGTCAGATGGTTTTAGATCTGACAAACGGCGGACATATAGAGTTCCGTACCAGAGGAAATAATTCCGATATGGGACGTGGCGGTACCTTCGATGTTGTAGTTATAGATGAGGCTCAGGCTTATACGGAAGCGCAGGATGCTTCATTATCGCCGCTTAACTCGGCAGCTCCGTCAGGATCACCACAAACAATACTCATGGGCACACCGCCAATGATGCAGGGAGCGGAAAAAGGCATAGTATTCACAAGAGTGATTGATAATTTGCATGAAGATGCGGAGGAAGGAAGCTGCCTCCATGAGTGGGGCACCGACGAAATCGGGGATGTTCAGGACAAAGACAGATGGTACCGGACAAACCCGTCTTTGGGGTACCAGCTACTGGAATCGGCTCTTGCAAAAGATGCAATGACAATGTCGGAGGATACATTTGCGAGAGAACATCTCGGGTTTATGCCAAAGCATACAGAAGTAATGAATTATGCCATTCCGGAGAAGGAATGGGATAAATGTATGTCAAAGGAAGAAAAACCGGAAGGGAAAGAAGCTTACGGTGTGAAGTTTTCTTCAGACGGGACCGAGGTTTGTTTATGTGGTGCGGTTCTTACGGAAGAAGGACAAGCCAGAATCACAATGATAGACCGAAGAAGTACTGCACAGGGTACCAGGTGGCTTGCGGAATGGCTGAACGCAAGATATAACAAGGCTTCCTGCGTGGTTATCGACGGAAAGAACGGAGTCGACGTTCTTGTTGATCGAATCAGCGATGTATGGAAGGCAAAGAATTCTGTAATCCGACCGCGGGCAACAGAAATCATTGCGGCTACAAGTTATGTTGTGGATTATGTCAGCGAAAGGAAACTGACATGGTATTATAAACAACCGGGTTTACGCGACAGCGCGATTACTTCGTTAAAAAGACCGATAAGAGGAGGATGGGGATTCGGCGGAGACAACAGTATTCCGATTGAAGCCTGTTCCCTGGCTCTGTATGGAGTAATTACATCGAAACGCATTCCGGGAAAGAAAATGAGGATTGGTTAAATGGTTTTTAGTTTAAATCCGGGACAGGTAGAGGGACTCGGTGAAGAAGAACAGAAGAAACTGGCGGACCTGATTAGAGTATATGAGTATCATTGCAGCAGAAATGCCGAGAAAGATGATTATTATGAAGGGAAAATCAGTTTAAACTCCGTCAATTTGGGTTTGGCATTACCAAAAGGCTTTCATGGGTTGGAGATTTCATGCTCCTGGGGTGCTAAGACGGTAGATGTACTTGCCGGACGTTCCCGCTTTGATGGTTTTGTTTCCTCAAACGGAGAAGAATATAAAGAACTCCGGGATATCGTTACGCAAAACAACCTGATCTTTGAATACATGAAGGCCTGCAGAGACGAATTAAAATACGGCTGCACCTTTGCGACACTGTCCGCAGATGAAAAGATCGGCTGCAAGATTCGTTTTCATGCTCCGAATACATCCGCAGCATTGTGGAACGGAGAGAAAGGGCGGATTGACTGCGGCTTCGCCATTATTGATACGGTGGAGGATGAATCGAAGCGTGGAACATGGACACCATCGGTGGTGAATCTGTATACAGAGGATGCCATCTGGGTAATGCGGAAGATTGACTGTTACTGGTATGCGGAAAAGAAGCCGAATAAAATGGGAAGACCGCTAATGGAGCCGCTCGTTTGGAATGCAACTACGGATAAACCATTTGGAAGGAGTCGTATTAAGTATCCGATTCGGAAACTGATTGATTCTTATGTCCGAACACTGGCAAATGCGACAATCGGTCTGGAATTTGCCACAACTCCTCAGAAATATATGCTCGGAATAACGGACGAACAGTATGATACCGTTGTTTCCGATAAGTTCAAACAATATGCCGGAGCAATTCTGGCGGCAACCTACAATCCGGACATCAGTGAGAAGCCTTCCGTGGGTCAGTTTGCTCAGGGAACAATTTCACCGCATACCGAGATGATTCGGATTCTTGCCACACAGTTTGCGGCAGCAACAGGTCTTTCGGTTGCCGATACCGGCATTGTAAATGATGCAAATCCTTCCAGTTCAGAGGCTCTTCTTGCGCAGGAGCAGACACTTGTTTCCATGGCAGAACAGCTAAACACCGGAAACGGGCATTCCTTGCAGAATATCGCTTTAATGGCAATGGCTATTTCGCAGAAAAAGACTTTGGAACAACTTACAGATGATGAAAAGGCTGTTGTGGCACACTTTAAGAATCCGGCAATGCCTTCCGTTTCTGTAACAGCGGATGCTGCTATTAAGATTGCTTCTGCGAGAGAGGGATTTGGAAATACAGATGTATTTGCAGAGATGATTGGCTTTGACCAGGCAGACATTAGGAGAATCAAATCACAGGAAGCAAGAATAGTCGGAAATAATATTTTAGCAGGACTTGAAGATGTCGAAAACGAAGGAAGTGACAATAGAACAGTACCGGGAGAAACTGAGTAGTGTATGTGAAAGAGCTTCCGAATCAACTCAGAAATGGATTGAACGTCATCCTGGAGCATCCAGACAGGAAATATTGGATGCCACATATAAGATTACACAAGCATATGGATTGGCTGCGTCTACACTGGCAGCAAATAAATATGATCAGGATGTTGCTTTGGCCGAAAAACAAGGGTTCCTAAAGCCGGGACAGATAAAAGAAGCAGAAGTTTGGGATCCCCTTGGATATGGATCTATAGCAAGAGCAATAAATGGAACTTTGAAAAATGATTCAAAAGAAAAACTGCCGGATACCATTGAAAGAATGGTAAAAAGGTTTGCCGAAGATACAACACTGATGAATGCGAGACGTGATGGCGCTGAATATGCATGGATACCGGCAGGTGATACCTGTGTGTTCTGTCTTTCATTGGGAGCTAACGGATGGCAGAGAGCAACCAGAAGCACGGCAGAAGGAAATCATGCAGATCATATTCATCCGCATTGCGATTGTACTTTTGCTGTGAGATTTTCAAAGGATACGAACGTGAAAGGATATCATCCGGAGAAAATTAAGAAAATGATTGAAGCTCAGGAAGGGGATACTTGGGATGATAAGTTGAATTCATTGCGAAGGCAGATGTATGCGGAGAAGAAATATGGTGACGGGAAACCATTAAGAATCACGAGTTTCCGTGCCAGTTCAATTTCTGAAAAAGTAAGAAATGGTGAATATTCACTGAAATTGAGTCAGCAAGAGTACGATAAGCATATAGAGGGAACAAAGACATATGCAGCTTATGAGGAATCGAGAAAGAAGAAGGGATTGTCTCCTCAAAGTGTTTTAACTATTTCCAAGGAAGAAGCACAGGATATTATTTACAAACAAAGCGGAACTGGTATAATAAAACCAAGAAGAGATGGAACGGCAACGAATATTGAAAAAATAACTTGCGACAAGATTATTGGGTTTTACTTTGACAAAGGCAAAGAATGCTATACGAACAAGGCGGCCATTCACCATGGAACAAAAGGATCTCATCTCGTACCGATAAAAGGAAATACATATGATTGACATTAGAGAATTGGCAAAATATCAATATTTCGAAAAACAAATCAAGATTATTTGCGTAGATGGTCAAGAGCTGGTTGGAATGGCTGGTGAGGTTGACGATGAAGAAGAAAGCGGTCTTGATGAACCAGGTATTACGCTGTATTTAGAAAATGATGAATGGGTCGGAATTGGAATAAGTGAGATAGAAAGAATTGTAGAGACAACTTAAAAATAAAATCAAGGGAAGCAGAAAGCACTTACCAAAGCGTGGGTGCTTTTTTCGTGGAAGGAGCAGGAGATGAAAACGAAATATGATGTAGGCGAAAAGGTGTTTTTCAAAGGAACTGTCAAAAAGATAGAGGTGTTTCCGAACGGAAAGACGGCATATAGACTTAGTGAATATCCGGAGATTTTAATAACTGAAGAAAAGATTATAGAGAATACAGAACCGCTCCAACATATTGCTGATACATTGGAGCGGATTGATGAAAAACTGGAAATTATAGATGTTGCAAGAATCTCCGACCTTCTGGAAGAAAAATTATCCAGAGAGGTTGAAACAGAAGTTTCCGTTGATACTTCTAATCCTCTTTGTTGGAGTTTTTCTCGGAAATTCGTGCCAGTGCGTCATCGTAAACCTCTTGATAAAACTGAAGAAAATCAAAATTGATTGTCTTATTTGCTTTGGCACAATCTTCTCTGAGAAACGTAGCCTTTAATTGCATTACAGCAATCGCTAATTCGTGAGCACGTTTTTCATTATCTGTCATGACGATATAACCTCCTTTCGCAAATTTCGGCGGGCACCGATAAGGAGATTATAACATACTGAACCGGCTCCGCGAGTATGCGCATCAACGATACGATGGCAGCAGAATACGGAGCCGAAAACAAAAAGTTGCACCAGTGCAACTCATAACATTGGAATTAAGCATCCTTCGGGGTGCTTTTTTCATACCAAAAATCAGGTAACTTGTACCGTAAACAAGGGAAAACAAATACTCATAGGAGGGCAGTTCAATGGATGAACAGAACAATGGTGCAAACATTGGCACCGAAAACACTACCGGCGCAACGCAGGGCGAGAAGACATTTACTCAGGAACAGGTTAACGCAATCGTTGGAGATCGCGTGAAACAGGAACGGAGTAAATATCTCGATTACGAATCGTTGAAGGAGAAAGCAGCCAAGTTCGATGCTGCAGAAGAAGCGAACAAGACAGAGCTTCAGAAGGCAACAGAAAAGGCGGATGCACTCCAGAAAGAATTGGATGCCTTAAAGGCGGAAGGTGCGGTTCGGCAGATAAGAGAAGAAGTGGCAACAGCAAACGGAGTTCCGGCAAGCCTGTTGTCCGGCACAACGAAGGAGGACTGCGAAGCGCAAGCGAAAGCCCTTCTCGAATTTGCGGGTAAGAGTGGTTATCCGCAGGTGAAAGACGGAGGAACGCCCAAGAACATTCCTTCCGGAAAAGAAACCAGAGACCAGTTTGCCGATTGGTTCGGCAAAGTAACAAAGTAAAGGAGAAATAAAATGGCTGGAGAAAATTCAACATGGAGAGGCGACATTGCTCTGCCTGAAGAAGTGAGCAAAGAAATTTTACAGAAAACGCAGGAAGGTTCCGCAGTAATGAAGCTGGCAAGACAGATTAAGCTTCCCGGAAACGGACTCACCATTCCTGTAATTCTCGGTGATCCCGAGGCATCATGGGTAGGAGAGACTCAGAAGAAACCGGTTTCAAATCCCAACGTTACAACGAAACATATGAAGGGATATACCCTTGCGGTAATCGTTCCCTTCTCCAATCAGTTCAGACGTGACACAAGATCGCTTTACGATGCGCTGGTGCAGAGACTTCCTCTGGCACTTGCACAGAAATTCGATAAGACAGTTTTTGGCGGCGTTGCAGTTCCGGGCGACAAATTTGACAGCTTTGCCGGATGTACAAAACAGGACATCGGAACGAATGCTTACGGCGGACTCGTGGCAGCTGATACGGATATCGCTCTTCATAACGGTATCACAAACGGATTCGTGATTTCGCCGCAGGCGAAGGGAGTTCTTCTGACCGCAAAGGATAAGAATGACAGACCTATTTTTATCAACTCGGTAGCAGAAGGCGCAATTCCGATGATTCTCGGCTCCAAGACCGAGCTTAGCAAGGGCGCATATATCGCCGGTACGGCAGCGGATAAACCCAACATCGTCGGTGTCGCAGGCGACTGGACTCAGGCAATGTATGGCGTAGTAGAGGGTGTGAGCGTCAGCATTTCCGAGGAAGCCAGCATCACGGTTGATGGTACGGCAATCAATCTTTGGGAGCGCAATATGTTTGCGGTTCGCGCAGAGATTGAAATCGGATTTATCGCAGATACCGCGTGCTTCGATTTACTCACCACTCCTTACGAGAGCGGCGATACAGGCGAAACCGAAGATACCGAGGAAACCGAGGAAACTGAGGAAACCGAACAGACCGAATAAGGAAAGCATATGAAAATACTGATAGCCGTGCCGACATTCGAAAATATTCTGCCGGAGTGTTTTAAGGCAATTTATGACCTGGCAAAACCGTGCGAATGCGACTTTGAATTCATTAAAGGATACGATTGCGCAAAAGCAAGGAATAAGATCATGGAGAAAGCCATCAAGGGCGGGTATGATTTCGTCCTGATGGTGGATTCCGATACGATTGTGCCAAAGGATGCTCTGGCGAATATGCTTGAGGGAGATGCGGATGTCGTCCTGGGATTTTGTCCTCATAAAAACACAAAAGAGGGGAAGAGCGAAATTCACAGACCGGGTCCAAAGTATGGTGACAGAATTTTATATAAAGATATTCCTCCTGACGAAAGAATCGATATCCGTGGCGGAGGAGCGGCGTGTATGTTGATCAACTTAAATACAGTCACTTCTGCCATTGATAAGCCGTATTTCCGCTACGTGATATACGATTCCGGAGAAAACTTAAGCGAGGATTTATACTTCTGTTCACAGGCTCGGAATGCGGGATTAAAACTGCAGGCTGATACAAGGGTCCGGTGCGGGCACATGGCAAGGTATTTTCAATATGAATGAGGTAGGATATGGCAGTTAAATTTATCAACAAAATAACCGGAACTGTGATGTGGGTGGACGACAAAAGAGCAGACGAATACAGAAAGCTTGGATACAAAACTGCAGAACAGAAAGAAATTGTTCGTCCGGGAAACAAGAAGGAAGAGGTTAAGAACGATGATGGCATATCTGCAGCAGGTTCAACCAAGACGCAGAGGAAGTCGAAAAACGTAAAAACCGATTCTGAAAAGAAAACAGCGAGGAAACGATAATGGCATATGCAACTGTGGCGGATGTTCAGGGAGTGATGCTTCGGGATATGACAGCTGATGAAGAGGTGGTTTGTACCAATCTTCTTGATCAGGCAGCAGTGATTATCGATGCATACAACAAGGATGCTTCCGCGGAGGCAAAGAAGGTTGTTTCAACCAGAATGGTATCAAGAACCTTCGGAAGCTCCGGTTCGGATATTCCGGTCGGAGCAACGCAAGGGTCTATGTCTGCAATGGGATATTCCCAGAGCTGGACCATTTCATCCGGTGGAGCAGTCGGAGAGATGTACCTGGCACGAATCGATAAGAAACTCTTAGGACTTAGCAATCAGGTGGGAACACATTCTCCCGTGGAGGACTTATGCAAGGCATCACAATCATCTTAATCGAAAAAACGCAGACGGGAACAAATTCGTTCGGGGAACCGATTTATACAGAAACAGAGACAGAAGTCAATGATGTGTTGGTCGGGGAACCGTCTACGGATGAAATCCAGAATGCGCAGGTGCTCTTTGGAAAGAGAGTGGATTACACATTAGCAATTCCGAAGGGAGACGATCATGTCTGGGAGGATACAGAAGTCATACTTCCTGCGCCGTTTGCAGGAAGATACCGGACCATCGGATATCCGACGGCGGGAATAGAAGCAAACATTCCGCTCCGGTGGAATAAGAAGGTAAGAATCGAAAGGATACAGAATGGCTGATCAGATTAAAGTGGTAAAGGTGGAACTTAATACGAAAAGGGTAGGCGAATTGCTGAAAAGCAAAGAGGTAATGGCTGCATTAAAGCAGGACGCCAAAGCTCTGGGAAAAGTAGATTCCGACTGGGTTGGATTCGACCGTTGCCACGTGACCATAAGGAAGGAGCAATAAGATGTTAATTGAACCGATTGTTTTGAATTATCTCAAAGCAAATATGGATGTTCCGATATATCTGGACATGCCGGACAACCTTCCGAAAAAATTTGTAATCTTTACGATTGTTGACCGTGGCAGAAAGAATTTCATTAATCACGTAACCATCGAGTTTCACTCTTACGCGGAGAAAAAACTGGATGCAGCCGAAATTGATGAAAGAGTCCGAATGCTCATGGAAGACATTATCCTTTTACCGGAGATTGCAGCCAGCAGACTCGGGGGAGGAAATGACCTGAACGATCCGCAAATCAACAAATACCGTTATCGTTGTTATTTTAATTTGACCTATTAGGAGGTATGAAAATGCAGAACGACAAGAAGAAAGTAACAGTAGGTAAGCCGAAAACAACAGGAGCAATTTTCTTCGCACCGAAGGGAAGTACTGTGCCAACGAGTTGCTCATCCGAACTCGGAGCAGCTTATATCTGCCTCGGATATGCGACAGAAGACGGTCTTTCCATCAGTAACGAATCCAGTTCCATCAAGGCATGGGGTGGAGATGATGTTATCGTAACGAAGAAGGAAAGTTTCAAGTTTTCTGCAATGCAGAGTCTGGATCCGGATGTACTCAGCGTAGTATACGGCGAGGATAATGTAACAATAGACGAAACTACCGGAGAGATTAAAGTAAAATCCATGTCCAATCTTGCACAGAACGGTGTATGGGTATACGACACCATTATGACCGGAAACAGAGCAAAAAGAATTGTGGTTCCGGACGGAACTCTGTCGGAGCTCGGAGATGTTACTTACAAGGACGAAGAGGCAGTTGTGTTCCCTCTTACCATCAAAGCAAATCCGGATGCTACCGGTGCGTGCCATTATGACTATCTGGCAGCTGAGACGGGAGAAACCGGAGAGACAGAAGAGACAGAATAATAAATAGAAGTAAAGGAGCAGGCATAATGATTAAAGGAAAAACAGAATCAGGATTTGAATTTGAATATGATGAAGCAATATTAAGCGACTGGGAATATATCACTAAATATGCATCCATGATGGAGGCTCTAAATGAGCTGCAGGAAGACGAAAAAAGCCAGATTGCCGTTGCAGAGGTGGTAACTTCCGTCAACAGCATTTTCCGGTTACTTCTCGGAAAGGACGGAGATAAGAAAGTAATTAATCATCTCCGGAGCATAAACGGGTCCGCAGGGACGAAAGATGTTGTGAAGGAATTAAGAGAAATTCTTACGGATAATTCAAAGTCAAAAAACTAAACTTCCTTGCGCAATGCTTAGGCTTGTGCAAGGAAGAACTGATTTGTGATTTTGCACAGGAATATCGGATATACAACATAAAGGACTGGCCTCCGGATTATATTGCCATATTGGCAAACGGACTTGATGATAACAGCAGAACAAAGCGGAAAATAACCGGAGAAAAATTGCCGAGAGAGATTTATCTTCTTGCAGGAATTCAGGACAGTCTGAATGTGTTGCTTTATGCGATGACAGACCCGAAGAAGAGAGGAAAAGCACCGGAGTCGATTCTGGGACGATTCCTGGATGATGAACCAAAAGAAAAAGAACAGGCATTTGAAACTCCGGAGGATTTCCGGAATACCTGGAAAAATATTGTAGGTAATAAACATGGCGAAAAGTGCAATAGCAACTGAATATATACAGCTGGTCGCATCAGCGGACGGCATTGGAGAATCAATAAATGATGCAGTGAAAGGAGTCGGCGGTTCTGCCGGCTCCGCTTTTTCTGCGGGCTTTGGCAGTGTAATGGGAAATGTTGCCTTTAAAGCTGCTCAAGCTACGGGTGCAGCATTGAAAGACTTTGCGGCAAGTACACTCGAAGTCGGAAAAGAATTTGATGCATCCATGTCACAGGTTGCGGCAACATTAGGCTTTTCCGTCGATGATTTGCGAACAGAAGGATCTGAAGCACAGCAGATTTACAGCCAGTTAAGCGAATTTGCCCAGGAAATGGGAAGAACAACAAAATTTACAGCGACAGAAGCAGCGGATGCATTAAATTATATGGCGCTTGCAGGATATGATGCAGATACTTCGATTGAAATGCTGCCGAATGTTCTGAATCTGGCCGCGGCCGGAACAATGGATCTTGCAAAAGCATCCGATATGATCACGGATTCACAGACCGCGTTTGGCATCTCTTTGGACAGAACATCCCAGATGGTTGATGAAATGGCG
>JAFVGK010000092.1 GCA_017475035.1 Blautia sp. | reverse complement strand
TAAGCTCCGGGGTGCAAAGATTCCGCTGCTTCTTCTTGCGATTCTGACGCTTGTGCTGATCGTTATTGTTCCTCTTGTGATGATTGTCCTGATCTCGTTCCTGAAGGCTTACGGTCTGCCCATCGCATTCAAGAACTTTACTTTTGCTCAGTACCAGAAGGTCTTCTCGGCAAACGGTACCATGTCCTCCATCCGCAACTCGCTGTTTGTCTCCATTACGGCGGGCATAATCTGTATGTTCCTTGGTACACTGATTGCCTACGTTGTGCAGAAAATCAGGCCGAGAGGAGCAGGCGTTCTGGAGGTTCTCTCCATGCTTCCTTATGCCATTCCGGGCACGGTTCTTTCGATCGGTGTAATCCTCGCATGGAGCGGACGTATCGCCGGAATCAACCTGTACAACACCATCTGGATTATTCTGGTGGCTTATCTTGCCCGCTATCTCTCCTTCAGTATGAAGACGTCTTCCGCAGCTCTGCTGCAGGTGCACTCTTCTCTTGAGGAGGCTGCTCGTGTTTGTGGTGCTTCGCATACAGAAAGCCTTGCAGATGTGACGCTTCCTTTGATTCGTCCTGCCATGGTAAGCGGCTTCTTCCTGATTTTCCTGCCGGCCATGCGAGAGGTCACAACCTCTATTCTGCTTTACGGCCCGTACACGCGTACCCTTGGTGTCCAGATTTACTCTCTGCGTGACGCCGGTATGATTCCGCAGGCAGCTGCTCTTGCAACGGTTGCCATCGGCATTATTATCATTCTCAATACCATCGTCAACGCACTGACCAAAGACAGAAAGGGGGTATAACACATGGCTGACCAGATTGTACTTGATCATGTGACAAAAAGATTTACCACCAAAACACTGGGAGATATTGTTGCCGTTGATGATTTTAACCTGCGTGTCCACGAAGGGGAGTGCTTCTCTTTTTTGGGGCCATCGGGATGCGGGAAATCTACAACACTCCGTATGATCGCCGGGTTCGAAGATCTCACGGAAGGAGAAATTGAACTCTGCGGAAAACTTGTTTCCAGTAAAAAGAAAAATCTCTATGTTCCGCCGGAGGAACGCGGGCTGGGTATGGTGTTTCAGGCATTTGCCGTCTGGCCGCATATGAATGTGTTTGAAAATGTTGCTTTCCCGCTGCGGATCCAGAAAATGAATAAAACCGATATCACTAAAAAGGTCAATGAAGCTCTGCATCATACGAGCCTCACCGGGTTGGAAAACGTCTTCCCCGGGGATCTTTCCGGTGGGCAGCAGCAGCGTATCGCTCTGGCACGTGCCATTGTGACGAACCCGAAAGTGATGCTTCTGGATGAGCCGCTTTCAAACCTTGATCCGAAACTCCGTGAGACGATGCGTTTTGAAATCAAGGCCCTGCAAAGGAAATTCAACTTTACGATTATTTTCGTTACGCATGATCAATCCGAAGCCATGGCGATTTCCGACCGCATGATGGTTTGTGATATGGGTAAGATCATGCAGATTGACACACCGGAAAACCTGTACAACAAGCCTTGTAACCGTTTTGTGCACAACTTCCTCGGTGAGAGCACATTTATCAATGTCGTCGTGAAAGACGGCAAGGCTTATCCCAAAGGCCATATGGAACAGTCATTGGATCTCTCTGTTCCCGATGACGTTGCTGATGAAATGGTTGTTGCTACAAGGCCGAATGAAATTGCACTTACCGGAGCGGGAGAAGGCGGATTTGCCAGCCATATTGAAAAACGCATTTTCCTCACAGACCGCACGGAATATCTTGTCCCCGTCGGTGACCAGCTTCTCAAAGTACAGACGCCTCATCGCATTACCTTCTCCGAGGGAGAAGCATGCTATGTCCATCTGGTGGAACCGATGTGGTATCCTGCTGATGATGCGGCTGCGGATAAAGAACGTGCACGCCGTCAGCTTTTCTAAGGAGGTAAAACAATGCTGAAAGAATTCAACCCACCGAAAGATGTCGAAAAAGAGGCTCTGAAAGAAGAAATCAAAGCCTTGCGGGAAAGACTTCTTGCCCAGCAGCAGCTGGTGAGAAGCAGCAATCTCCCTGTGATTGTGCTCGTAGAGGGATGGGCGGCTGCCGGAAAAGGGAGCCTGATCAATGAGCTCATCAATGAAATTGACCCGCGTTTTTACAATGTGGTTTCCCCGGTAAGCACCCCACAGGCAGAAGCGCGCTATCCATTCCTCTATCCGTATGCCTGTGCCATTCCCGAAAACGGGAAAATAATGTTCTATGATTCCGGATGGATGGAAGGGGCTGTGCGAAAGTTCCTCCGCCGCGAGATCACAAAAAAACAATATAAAGAACTGATCCGCTCTGCCATTGAATTTGAGCGTCAGCTTCGCGACGGCGGTTACCTTATCCTGAAGCTGTTCCTCCACATCGAAAAAGAAGAACAGAGAGACCGTCTTACAGCCTTGAGAGAGAATTACGAGACAGAATGGCGTGTTACGGAAGATGATTTGTGGCAGCATCGGGAATATCCGCTATTCCGGGAAACTTATGATGAGTTTATGGAGGAGACAGGGGATCTGATCCCGTGGCATGTACTGGATGGCAGCAGGAAACGGCTTGCGACAAGAGACGCTTTAAAGCTTCTGGTCGGGTTGATCGATAAAGGCCTTGAAAAAGGAAGATATATCGGGAAGCCGTTCAAAGAAAGCTTCCCACTGCTGAATATGCCGTATCTCCGGGAGATTGACCTCTCTCCGGCCCTGGAGGACAAGGAGTATAAAAAGGAACTCAAGACTCTTCAGGACCGTTTAAGTGAACTCCATAATACCATTTACCGCAAAAGGATTCCCGTTATCCTCTGTTATGAAGGATGGGATGCTGCAGGAAAAGGCGGAAATATCCGTCGTGTAGCCCGTCCGCTGGATCCCCGTGGATTTGATGTTATTCCGATTGCGTCGCCGGAACCGCACGAGCTCAATCGGCAGTATCTCTGGCGCTTCTGGATAAGGCTTCCGCGAAGCGGCCATTTCTGCATCTTCGACCGTACCTGGTATGGCCGGGTCATGGTGGAGAGGCTGGAAGGGTTCTGTACCGAAGATGACTGGAAGCGTGCCTATAACGAAATCAATGAATTTGAGCGTCAGCTGACTGATTGGGGTGCTGTTGTCCTGAAATTCTGGATTCATATCGATCAGGACACGCAGCTTGCTCGCTTTAACGATCGTCAGAACACCCCGGAAAAACAGTGGAAGCTGACGGAGGAAGACTGGCGTAATCGTGAAAAATGGCCGCAGTATGAGGAAGCCATCGATGAGATGCTCCAGAAAACCAGTACAGAAAATGCTCCCTGGTTTATCATTGAGTCCAACGATAAAAAGTACGCCCGTATCAAAACCCTTAAGATCGTGATCAAAGCCCTGGAAAAGGCCCGCGCAGAACGTCTTTGACTGAAATTGAATAGGGAAAGCCCGTTGACGGAAGTGACTTGTTCTGCCAACGGGTTTTCCTTTTGGTCATTGATGCTTAGAAATGCAGTATACTTGATTTTAACCTCAAACATGATATAATTTTGTTCTCCGGCATAAGGATAAAAAGTATGGAGGTGAGCCAATGGAACCGTCAGAAACAGATAACCCATGGGGATTTACCGTCGTTCTTGATCCGGTTCCAGCTGCTTCCGCTTCGATATATGGCGATACAGTCCTGTCTTTTTCCGAACGGATACCTGTTCAGACGAAGGATTCTGTCCCTGACAGAATTGGCGAAATGAGAAGTCTCTATGAGTATGAGAACGGATCTTTTCAGCTGAAATGTAAGAATTTCTATCGGCAGGGTGTTTTCATGCAGGATTATGAAGATATTGCGCCTTGGACAGGTGAGTTCGTCTGCTATTTTCCGACCTACCGTGATATGACGCTCAGGCAGCTTCGCGGTTATTTCTCCTGGAGAACACTGATCCGAAAAGGGGAATACCACCCTATTCCGACATCGGCGGCATATCTTTATGTATATGAACTCCTTAACGGGATCGGTGCTGCTTCTCCGGAAGAGAGCGTGATCAAACTTGCGGAGTTTGAGGCTGGCTATGTGGAGTCCGGAGTCGGTGATAAGCGGATGCAAAAAAATATTCAGCGCTGGATGCTGGATTTTGCAGTGCTTAATGATCTTTCTCCGGATTTTACACGCCGGTACGCCGCTCCGGATCTCCTGCAGGAGGATAAGGCTCTCACAACATTGCGAAATCCGGCGGGTTATACGGATGAAGAAGTCTTTGCTGCTCTTTGTACGCTGGGAGGCGAAAAGCTATTTGATTCTCCGGTTATTTCCGGGAATGTGGCAGAAGGGAAACACCTCTTCAGTGAAATCTGGAGAACTGCTGTTTTTTCTTATCGACGCAGCGGAAGAGATCTGTTTGCAGCTTGTTTTGGAAAGCTGGCGTCATATAAATG
>JAFVGK010000091.1 GCA_017475035.1 Blautia sp. | reverse complement strand
GGCGCGGAAGGAGAAAACTGATATGGAAAGAGGAAGATCAAAAGATCCCGGTAAACAGGAGAGATTGGATAATTACAAGGCTCAGTTCAAAAACGGAAAGAAGAAATGGGTTAGATATGATGAGGGCGCGATCCTTTATTCTATGGGGATCCACTCATTTATGGATCTAGCAAATGAAGCTAAGGCAGTATATCGAATCAAGCGTATCTGTCTTGTGAATACTGAAAAGCTGGATGAGTACATTGAAGTAATGTACGGCGATCCGGAGAGTAACTAAGGAGGACAAAGATCATGTGTAAGGTTATAGCAGTTGCAAATCAGAAGGGTGGAGTCGGAAAGACCACCACAGCTGTAAATCTTGGGATCGGACTGGCTGCAGAGGGCAACAAGGTTTTATTGATCGATGGGGATCCCCAGGGCTCCATGACGATCAGTCTGGGATATAGGGAGCCGGACAGTCTGGAATATACGTTGTCTACTCTATTATCAGAAGTGATGGAAGAAAAGAAACTGTCTCTCACACAGACTATCATTCAGCACGATGAAGGAGTGGATCTTATTCCGGCCAATATCGAATTGTCAGCTCTTGAGATCAATCTGGTGAATGCCATGAGCAGAGAGGTTATGCTTCGGAGCATCGTTGAATATCTCAAAGCAGAATACGACTACAAGTATATTATCATCGATTGCATGCCTTCACTCGGAATGCTTACGATCAATGCTTTGGCGTGTGCGGACAGTGTTTTGATCCCGGTCCAGGCGGCGTACCTTCCGGTGAAAGGTTTGGAACAGCTCATCAAAACCATCGGCCGTGTACAGAGGAGACTTAATAAGAATCTCCGGATCGAAGGAATACTGCTTACGATGGTGGATGCCAGGACAAATTATGCCAGGGATATCTCACAGCTTGTCATAGATACGTATTCGAATCAGATCGGCGTGTTTCATACCTGCATCCCTCTTTCGGTCCGTGCGGCAGAGATCAGTGCAGAAGGCTCCAGCATTTATCAGTATGATCCGAAAGGAAAGGCGGCTAATGCGTACAGGACATTGACGGAGGAGGTGTTGGATCGTGGCTAAGAGAGTTGGACAAAAGATCAAAATGACATCCATTGATGAATTACTCTGTGTTCCTTCAGTAGCCGGTTGTGACGAGATCGAGGTTGCTAAGATCCGGCCGTTCAAGGATCATCCCTTCAAGGTCCTGGATGATGAAAAGATGCATGAGCTTGTGGAAAGCATCATGTTAAATGGTGTGCTGGTTCCGGTAACAGTCAGACCGCTTGAAGACGGAGATTATGAAATGATCTCCGGTCACCGACGGTTATTTGCAGTAAAGGAAATCGGTTTAGAAAGGATCCCTGCAATCGTAAAGAAGTACGATGATGATGAAGCCGTCCTGGCGATGGTTGATTCAAATCTGCAGAGAGAAGAGATCCTGCCGAGTGAGAAAGCGTTCGCTTATAAGATGCGATATGATGCGATGCGCAGACAAGGTCAGCGAAGCGATTTAACTTCGTCCCGAATTGGGACGAAGTTGCCGGAAGGCCGGGCTGATGATGAACTTGCAGAGAAAGTAGGTGAAAGCCGCGGACAGTTACATCGGTATCTCCGCCTGGTAGAACTCGTTCCTCCGATTTTGGAACTGGTTGATAAGAAAGCCTTGGCACTTGCTACTGCAGTAGAAGTTTCTTTCCTGAATCATGAAGTTCAGCAGATGCTTTACGAGTACATGTGTGAGAATGAAATCTGCAAGACATTTCAGATCTTTGCATTGAGAGATTATCTGAAGGAAAACGATACCATCACTAAGATGGAACTTATGCGGATCCTGAATGAGAATGCTCCCAAGGATGAAAGCAACAGATTTCAGCAGCTCACGATCACCAAGAAGAAACTCCAGGAATATTTCCCAACATTCTATACCAAATCTCAGATGGAGAAAGTTCTTTTTGATCTTCTTGCTGAGTGGAAGAAAAAGCAAGACGAAGATGGTTGACCTTACTGTTGACGCATACGGATTCCGTGTATATAATGAAGTTGAAAGTATATACGGATTCCGTATACAAGGAGGTACAATATGAAAAAGAAAGAGATTAAGGATCTTGAATTCATTGCAAATGGAGTTTTTATTGAAAATGAGAGTATTGAAAGGATGGAAAGCGACAGAAGGAAAAGACTGCTTGCTACGTCTTTTGTTGCGGTTAGAAATATGACCGGAATGAATCGCAAGGAGTTTGCTGAGTGGCTTGCTATTCCGTACCGCACTATGCAGGACTGGGAGCTTGGTACATCGCAGGTGCCGGAGTATGTTCTTAGACTTGTGGCGTATAAGGTGCTCATGGAAAAGGAGAGGGGGAATTTATAATGCGGATACTAAAGGCAATTCTGCTGTTTCCAATCAGATTGGTACTCCTGCCCGTGCGATTACTTATACTCGTTGCTCTCTGTTTTTGGGGCGCTATAGGCGGTTTTTTTGAGACTGTAACGAGCATACTGGGATTTGTCATGATGGTTACAAGTGTTTTCTGCGTAATAACGAAAATAATGGATGTGTCGGTTTTCGTTGAAATGTTTTTGGCAGGTGCTGCGTTCGAGGCAATACCGATACTATTGGTCAAACTGGGAGAAAAGGGGATGCTCGGACTGATGGATCTGCTTGGTCGGGTATAAATGAGATGAAGATCTGAAAAGGTGGGAAGAGACTATGGAAAAAATTAAATATGTGTGTGAGGTCTGCGGAAAGACTGAGATTATGACACCGGAAGAAGCGTACCAGGAAGGATGGGACTATCCGCCCTTTATGGGAAGTTACGGAGTGATTTCTGCACGGACATGTCCGCATTGTCCAATGATGAAGACGGCTTGGGCAGCTCTTGTGCTTGAAAAAAAGCAATATGAAGAACTGACTGACATCCAAAAGGAAACAATAATGAGGATCAAAGGTGAGCCGTATAATATGAAGGTGGATGATTGACGTATGTCATAGTGCAAGTGATGTAGGACGGATTTTGCGGACATTCAAAATAAAAAAGAATGTGGAGGTAACAGACAATGGCAAAATCATTATTTGAGGAACTGGGCGGCAAATACGAAAGGCAAGGGGATTATTTGATACCGTGCTTAACTGTACCCG
>JAFVGK010000090.1 GCA_017475035.1 Blautia sp. | reverse complement strand
GTTGACCTGTGCATGGCCGGAGTCACCCTGTACAGCTTTGATGTCGCCGCCATTCAGCTTCAGCTTATACGTGACGCTGGTATGACGCAGGCTGTGAAAAACTACTTCCGGCAAATTATGATCCTTGATCAGTTTCTTGAAACGCTTGCGGATCGCTGCCTCACCGATAGGAAGTCCGTAGTCCGTCGCCATGACCAGATCGTATTTATGATAGTCTTTTCCAAGGAGTCCCTTCATTTCGTCCTGACTGGCTTTGATCTTTTCCAGCATTTCGGCAACGCTCTTCGGAATAAAAACCTTCCGGTTACTGCTTTCCGTTTTCGGCGTTTTCAGCACACGCACTGTGCTGCAGAGCTTCCCCTCCGACGGGAATACGACAAGAATGTCCTTGCCGTCCAGATGGTTTACCGCTTCTTTCGATACTCTCTGATACTCTTTGTTGATATAGATGGAACAGATGCCGTTCTCAACCGCTTCCGGGGAAATATCTACGCAGTCCCAGGTCAGTCCGCACAGCTCACCGATCCGAAGTGATGCTGCAAATGACAGATTCATGGCAAGTTTCAAAATCTCGTCTTCACAGACTTCCGTCGCATACATTAACGTCTCCGCTGTCCAGATCTCCCGTTTCGCAGCTTTATACTTTGGCACGGTTGCGTAAATGGCCGGGTTCTTCTCCATCAGCTCCCATTTGACAGCCTGCTCAAAGCAACTCCGCAGGATCTTATGGACATCCCGGATCGTGCTGGTACCCACAAACGTGTTTTTCTCTTTCTTCGGTGCCACGGTCGGAACCGCCGGTGTCTTCAGCAGCTGCTGATAATATTTCTCCAGATAGCGCGTTGTGATTTCCGAGATTTTTGTATCTCCGATCATTGGGCGGATGTAGTTATCGATGATACCGGTGTTCCGATCATATGTGGAGAGCGACCACTTATCCTTACCATAGAGATTGACATACTCCTCCAGCAGTTCGCGCAGATATTTACACTGCGGAATGACAAACTGCCCCATCCCTTCTTTGTACTCAATTTCCTTTTTCCTCCGGGCGGCCTCTGCCTTGGTCTTATAGGTTTCCCATTTCTGCTTCTTGTTCCCGTTCTCATCCTTGTAAATATAGATCACGCAATACTTGCCATTTCGTTCTTTAATTGATGCCATCAGCCTTTTCTCCTCCCTGGCGATTCGCAAGCCATTCCTGAAACTGCTTCTCCGGGATGCGGACCATCCCGCCGACTCTGCGGCTTTCTCCAAAATGCCCGCGCATAGCATATCGGGAAATCGCCTGAGGCGTAATTCCCGATATCAGCGCAGCCTCTTCGATCGTCAGGAATCTCCTCGGAACATCCTTCGCTTTCAGCCAGTCTTCCTTTGTTTTGAACTCTTCGTTTGTAGAAGCAGCGCTTCCGGATAGCACAGCAGGTTTTGCCGGTTCTCCCTTTTCCGCGATACAGTATTTGTCCTGCCCGTTCAGGAATTTCCCGAAGCTCGCCTTCGTAATCCGGTTTCTTCCCGCAACCTCAACGATTTCAAATAATTGTGAATATTCTTTTCCGCGCAGAACTGAGTAGAACTCTTTTCTGGTCATCCCGAGTATTGCCGCTGCCTGCGGAAATGTGATCGTTGCATTTTCCAGATCCTCATCAATCTGCCTGTCTTCCGCTGTCCGGTAATGCTTCTGCCCCCGATACCACTTTTCAAAAGAATCCCGTTTGATCCGCGTCCAATGATCAACAGTGACGGTTTCCCATTTCTTTTCTTTTATCAGCTCGTAAACACGATATTCCGGGATTTCCAGCAACTGAGAAATATCTCGCGGCGAGAGCGACCATTCTTTCAGTTCCCTCCCGGGTTCTTCCCCTGTGACCTTCTGATATTTGACCTGATTGGCATACCACTTCTCAAAGCTATCGGTGTTCACCCACATCTTTCCACGGATCGACCTGGTCTCAAATACATTTTTGTGCACCAGCCAGTATCGATCCGTTTTCCGAATTCCCAGAAGATCGCCCATTTCCTTTACCGACATCCAGGTGCGATCTGCATTCCCTGAATCTCTCGGATTCCCACTCATCCGGAAATCTGTATCGGTTGCCGTATCTGTCATTTTGAATCAACTCCTCTTCCGCTCCGTTTCTGTAAGGCGGTATTCCATCAAAAACTTCATTTTGATCGATATCCATCCCTTACCTGCTTATTATATCGCTGTCATCGGAAAACTTTTAGGATGTCAATCGTGGTCAACTTGACCACCATTTTTTAGTCTGCCTCGTCCCCATCAAACCATCTGTCAAAGCTCTTTTTTGATATGCGGTATTTCCCTCCAACGACTACCCATTCAAATTGTTTCTGCTTCAGCAGTTCATAAACCGCCGGCCTGCTTACCTGCAGAATCTCCTGCAATTCCTTCACTGTATATGATCTTTTCTCGTCCATAAAAGAAACTCCTCCTTCCACTAACCCCAGAAAAATCAGGCGGAAGGGAACCATCCAAAGCAAAAAAGTTGATGATTTTTTCATCTTGCACTTTTCCAATGTTGCCTTGGAAGAGTTTTTTCTGGGATTTATGGGAGGAGAGGCTTCGCTGTTTTTACAAATCTGAGGTGCCATAACTTTCTTAGGGCAAGATTCGCCTGTGTCCCACATTTTCAGCTTTTCGCTGAAACTGCGTCCTTCGGCAACCTTGATGGGGATAACGCTCCCCATACCCTCTGATATCGTTTTCCGTACACGTTGACCACAAAGGTCCGTTTCGGAAAATGTTTTTGGCTCCACTTGGTAAAGTGTCGCAGCGCTGATTTTCTCCTCCGTCGCAACTCATCGGTCATGCTATGCATGGAATAAAGCAGCTTTCACAATGCAACAGGAGGGAACAGCAATGCCCAATAAAAAAGAAGAACAGCAAAGGAAAACCCATAATATCAGAGTCCGCCTCGATGCCGCCCAATACGATCTGATCCAGAGTGCTGCAAGCTCAGCTGGAATGAGTATCTCTGAATACATCCGTCGTCAGGCCGTTTATGGGAAAGTGGAGATCCATAATCATATCGTGGCAGATTTCCCGAAACTGGAAAAACTGGCGCAGGCGTTTTCCGCGATCGGAAACAACCTGAACCAGCTGACCCGGTACTTCCATATGGGAGGACTTAAATCGAAAACAATGACGGATGAGCTTACCCGCTGCATCAATGAGATCATGCGGATGCGGAAAGACGTAATGGAAATGGCAGGTGAATATCGTGGCTATACTCAAACACATCGCAAGTAAAAATGCCGACTACGGCAAATCTCTGGAATACCTGATATTCGAGCACACAGAGAACGGCACTCCTGTCCGGAATGCGGAAGGAGATATGATCATGCGGGATCAGTTCCTTCTGGATGGAATAAACTGCAGCCCCTATTCCTATGACAAGGAATGCGAAATGAAATCATTTTACGCCAGCGTCGAATGTGTTGCCCGCGGTGTGGATCCCCTGAAAGCCAACCTCCTGGTGGCGGATCCGTCCCGCTCCGACCAGACGATCTGCCTTGCGGTCAGCCCGGCCCTGAAGGCCATCGGTGTTCCGTCACGGCCGAGACTGTTCGAAGCAAAACAAGCCATCCGGCAGTATGAAAGAATGCATCACACCCGGATTCTCTATTATATCGCGACACCGCGCATGGCAGAATATGAACGGGTCTCCGCCTTGATCTACTCCATCTATCTGCGGTACGCCTCGGCAGAGGACATCCACGTATACAGTGTGGATGAGGTATTCATCTATGCAACGCCGTACCTGCATCTCTATGAAGCGGAGGCGGAAAAGACCGGGCAGCATCCGGCTCACATCATGGCGATGGTCATGATCAGGGACGTTCTGAAAACGACCGGGATCACTGCCACTGTCGGGATCGGCACCAATTTGTATCTTTCCAAGGTCGCCATGGACATCGTCGCCAAAAAAGCTCCGCCGGACAAGGACGGCGTCCGTATCGCAGAGCTGAACGAAAGCTCCTACTGCTTCCGGCTCTGGAACCACAAACCCCTTACTGATTTCTGGCAGATCGGTCCCGGCAAGGCCAACCGCCTGCAGAAGAATTACATGTATACGATGGGGGAAGTGGCGCTCCGCTCCGTACAGAACGAAGAATGGTTTTACAAGGAGTTCGGTATCGACGGAGAAATCCTGATCGACCACGCCTGGGGCATCGAGCCTGTTCGCATGAAGGATATCAAGAGCTTCAGGCCTTCCCGGAACAGTCTTTCAAACGGACAGGTGCTGCCGAGGCCCTATAAATTTGCAGAAGCACGGATTGTGTTCCTGGAAATGATCGATGTGCTCTGCGGTGATATGTACCGGAAGAACCTGGTTTCCCGGGTCTTTACCTGGTGGGTCAGCTTCGACTGGAAAAGTCTGGAGGAATGTCCGAATTACGATGGTCCGCTGTCAATCGACTTCTACGGCCGGCTTCATCCGAAACACACAAACGGAACCGTCCGATTCACCAGCGCCACCAATTCCTATGCGGAGGTATCACAGTCTATGGCGGAGGCCTTTGATAAAAAGGTAGATCACCGGCTCCTGATCCGCCGGCTGGGTGTGAATGCGGACAAGACAACAGCCGATGACGGAATATACCAACTGGATCTGTTCACAGACTATGAAGCCCTGAAACGCGAAAAAGCCATACAGGGCGCGATGCTGGAAATCCGGCAGCGTTATGGAAAGAACGCCGTAGTGAAAGGGCTGAATATGCTGGAAGGGGCAACCACGATGGAACGGAATATGCAGATCGGCGGGCATAAATCAGGAAAAACAGGGGCGCTTGAACCGTCAGAAATATGATGTGAGCAGTCCCGGAGAGGAGAAGTTTAGAAATGAGCACAGCAGTGATCGGCTACATGCCGATGCCGGCAAATTTTGAATATCGTTCGCTCTTCCTCCACGGAAGACCGAAGCATGAGAAATTTGACGACTTCTGGCGTAAACATCCGCCGATGGATAAGGTTCACCGCGCCAAGATCTTTTCCGCATTTGACGCCCTTGCCGGATTTGACGGATGGATCGCCAGTAAGGAAGTGAGGTACTGCGACCGGCGATACTTAAGCGAGGAAGAGCATGACAATCTGGATAGAAAGCTGTCCGTTCTCCGAGGCCTCACCCGGAACAGCAGAGAGGTCCGCAGGAATAAACCGTCTGTTACCGTTCAGTACTTCTCTCCCTGCACAGACAGAAACAGCTTCGCCTACGGCAGTGGCGGCCTCTATGAAACCGTATCCGGGATCTGCCGGAAGATTGATGATGTTACCAGTACGATTACCATCGGAGAAACGGTAATCCCGCTTGATGATATCACGGATGTCACGGGCACCTTGTTCGGCAGCATCGGAGATGATATACCATAAAAGAAAACAACTCGAACAGGCCGGAATGAGTGAAAGGAGGATGCCAATGTCAACCACATGGAACCTGTGGCACGGATGTACGAAAGTATCGGCGGGCTGCCGGAATTGCTATGTTTACCGCCGGGACGCAGAATTCGGCAAGGACTCCTCCATCGTCACGAAGACAAAAGCCTTTGATCTCCCCATTCGCAAAGATAGAAAAGGTGAGTACAAGGTAAAACCGGAAGACGGCGTCGTCTATACCTGCTTCACCTCGGACTTCTTCCATCCGGATGCGGACGAATGGAGAAAAGATGCCTGGGCGATGATGCGGACCCGCGCAGACCTTGATTTCTTCTTTGTCACAAAACGGCCGGAGCGGTTTCATGTGAATCTTCCGGAAGACTGGGGTGAAGGCTATAAAAACGTCCACATCTGCTGCACCTGCGAAAACCAGTATATGGCTGATAAAAGGCTCCCTATATTTCTGGAGCTTCCCATCCGCCACAAATCCATCATCCACGAGCCGATGCTGGGGCCGATCATTATTGAACGCTTTATTGAGAAATACGGGAAAGAGATCGACCAGGTGGTCTGCGGAGGTGAATCCGGCGAAGAAGCCCGGCTCTGCGATTATGCATGGGTGATGGATACCATGTGCCAGTGTGTGAAATATGAAGTGCCGTTTCACTTCAAGCAGACCGGGGCCAACTTTAAACGCGGGGAACAAGTTTATCACATCCCTCGAAAGGATCAGCAGATCCAGGCTGCCAAAGCAAAAATCGATTATATGCCGCCCGAGCGGTTGAGAAAGGAACTCTATGAAAATGAAGAACAACGATATCCGGATCTGTACCAGCTGTCACTTCCTCTTTGAAGGAAATCCCGACTACGGCTGCTGCCCGGACTGCGGAAAGCCGACCATCCGGGAGGCCGACGACAAAGAGACGGCAGAGTACTGGTACTTCAGAAAGATCTTTGCAGAAGCGAAGCCCGCATGACGCGGGCTTTTATTGTTATCGTGTGCGGAAACCGTAATCGTGCTCCACGACAGGAATAGTCTTTGCCTCCATATTTTCGATCCGGACATAGGTGCCACGCTCGATGGCAAGGATGACCTGATCGATCTGCGACTCTTCTCCCTGAATCTCCATGGACACAGAACCATCCCATTCGTTCCTTACCCATCCGGTGCAGCCAAAGAGATCTGCTGCATGGCGGGCCCGATAACGGAAGCCGACTCCCTGTACATATCCATAGAAAATAATGTGCTTCCGCACGATACTGTTATTTTCCATGGCTGAAATCCGTTTCAATGGTGCACTAGATTCATCCGTCATTTTATCAAATCCTTCAAAAAGAAAGCGGGTGTGACCATCGCAATCTTTCCACCTGTATTATCACTCATTGTTCCGTGCATAATACCGTGACACCACGTCTGATCTCTGGTTACCATCATAGTCCCATTTGTTTCATATCCAAGGTCAAAAACCGGACAACCTGAATATCCACCTACACTCGGATTTTCCAGGCAGAAGAATGTACTGTTCGTTTTCGTATCTGCCCGAGGCAGAGTAACAAATCCAGACGAAGCATAAGATCGGAAAGTAAACGGCGAGAATAGGCCATCCGTACCGAGGCCTTGTGGAAAACCAATCGCAGTCAACTCAAAATCTCTGGAAACAGATTTATGTTCCAGATTAATGTGATCATAAGGAAAGAACCTTCCATGCATAAACTGTTGATTCATCGGATTGAACTGAATCTGAAACACGCTAATATCTGCAACTGGATGATGCCTCCAACCGATAGGACCAAATAGCCTCAACGGCAACGTGGCTGCTTTCCCGTCCTTTGTGGATATGACTATAACTGTACTGTCCTTTGTCTCTCTGGCAACATGAGACGCTGTTACTATCCAGCCATAAAACTGATTCTCTCCTGGTGCCGATGAACTTACGAACATTCCCGTTCCTACATTTACTGTATTGGCATCTATTTGAGTTCGAATCTCACAAACTGCCATAAATGCTTCATCTCGTTTAATAATCACAGATGTTCTCCTTGTTGTTTAGAAATCAATAGGGCTTCCTCTAGCCCTCGGTTTTCGTTGAATGATGAACGATTCCCCCACGGTCTGCTTCATAGTAATGAATCTTAAGACTCTATTTTCTCATAGATTGCTTATCACATCCTGTAGATACTTCTTATACGCCTCCCGCACATCCTCCGGCCAGCTGATCCGGATTCCTTTTCCGATCCCGGCAAGCCATCCGAAGAACTGCGGACTGACGGTTACAGTCACGCCGGCATGGAAATGCTCCTGATCATGCGGGTGGATCATCACATCCGTTCCGAAACGGTCAATCACCACACCAACCAGATGGTTTTCTCCTTCCAGCGTGATCTTCCGATCCTCGCCACCGTACATGCCAAAGGTCTTCCTGGCAAATGCGGCAAGATCAAAGTCCTTGAAGTTCTCTCTGCCAAGACGGCTCTCCTCCGTCACCCGGATCTCCTGCATCTTGTCAACGCGGTAATGCTTGATCTTCCCGGAAGCCTCTTCATAGCCGACCATATAGTAATTTTCGTCATCCCATGTCAAAGCCCAGGGCGAAACAATGTATTCGGCACCACCTTTTTTCTGTACAAGTTCCTTTCGGACAGTCCACTCGCAATACTTAAATCCGATCTGCCGGTTATTCTGAATAGCCTCATGGATAGCATCTACATTTGAGTAGATCGCATCGTTATCTGCCTTGATCCGGTTGTAAATAAAAACCTCACGTTGCAGCTGCTTTGAGTTTTCATTACTGGTCTGACGGGCCAGCTTACGGATCAGGTCCTCCGATTTTTCCTTCGTAATGAACTTTGAAGACTGCACGGCATCAACCAGAAGCTTCAGCTCCGCCAGGTCAAAATCCCGCTTCTCGACATAGTACCCGAAGCTGCTGCCCTTTGTCTGCGCGATCTTCATCCCATAGGTCTGCAGACGTTTGATGTCTGTATAGATTGTTTTCCGGTTATAGGAATATTCATAGCGGGACTGCATCCTCTCACAGAGCTGTGTCGCATTCATCGGATGCGCCGGGTCCGTCTCCTCCAGAAGCATCTGCATCAGGTATAAGATTTTCAGTTTCTCTTCGGCCATAACACTCACCTGCTTTATTACATGTTTCTGTTTCTTTCGATCATTTTACAAAGGATCCGTCCGCTGGTCAGCGCATCCTCTTTGGCCTGATGCGCATGCTCATGCGGAACATGAAAATACTCCGCCACTGCAGCCAGACTGTGATGCGTAAGCTCCGGGAACTGTGTCGCCAGCTGTCTGGTATCCACAAAATAGAAGTTCGCAGTTATCCCGAGCCGGTCAAGAGTCCTGCATAAGAAGCTTAGATCAAATGCGGCCACATGCCCACAGATCATGATCTCTCCCTCTGCTGCAGCTCCAAGGAATTTCATGAATTCCGGATAGATTATTTCTTCTTTCGGCGCTGCCTGCAGCACCTCATTCGTGATATGGTTCAGCACGGAAACTTCCTTCGAAATGCGGATGCCGGGATTCACATAGCTCTGAAATGTCTCTGTCGGCACACCGCGCTCAAAAACGGCTGCACCAAGCTCTACGATGCAGTCTTTGTCTGGATTCAGGCCCGTCGTCTCCGTATCAAAAGCTATGAATCTCTCCGAAATGTCCAAGTCTGATATCGCATCCGGCGGAACACGAACAGCCGATGCCGATCCATATTCGATTTTCTCAACCGTTCTCATATCCATCGTGCCGCATGATCCCCTTTTACTGCCAGATCTTCCAGACTTCCGGAGCATACCCGACAGTGGCCTGACGACCGTTCCGGACGATTGGCTGTCGAATAACACTCTGGTTCTCCATCACCTTTTCCGCACGTTCATCCGCTGAGATATAAGTAACCAGAGCCAACAGATCCTTGTCTTTGCAGTCAGGATCAATCAATGCATCCACACCACCAACGGCCTGCATCACAGAGTTAAACTCGCCCTTGCTGAGACCCTTTTCCTTCAGGTCGATGGATTGAAACTTAATGCCGCGCTCCTTGAAGAAACGCTCTGCTTTACGTGTATCGGAACTTTTCTTTGTTCCAAAGATCTGGATGTTCAACATCTGTTCTCCTCTGACAACTGGAATATGTCAATCTGTGTATATTTTCAGTTCTTTGCACTTTCTGATTGCCAAATCATGATTTATCGGAATCTTTTACAAATACGAATCTGTTGATCAGATTTCGACAAAAGACGTGATTTCCTGCTCTAAAAGACGGAATACGTTTGCGACCAGGTACCCGTCAGCGATTGCGTGATTCAGACGAACGGTCACAGGCATGACAAGCCTTCCGTTTTCTTCCCTGTATTTTCCCCAGTTGATGATAGGCGCAAAATACAGATTTCCATCGGGAAGTTCAAGATGAAGTGAATCATAGGAAAGCCAGGATATAAACGATGCATCGAACCAGTTTGGATGATTAACCATATCCAGACCGTATTCCCTTGTCTTCTTTGCCTCTTCAACATCCTTTAAAGCAGCAGCGTAGAACTTTTCATAGTCCTCATCGTATTCCGTATATACCGGAGTACAGGTTTCCGTATCTTCATGGAAAACATACTGCGTAGGATTGATCACGTCATAACAGATCAGCTCATCTGTCTGCCAAAGGTATCCCATCCTGTAGTCTTCGCGTGAATTCAGAACTTTTGAAAGAATATACAGGAAATTGATATAAAATTTCGTCCCTGTGTTCTTTGAATGTGTGGCGAGTTCTGTCACATCGATTCTCGCTGTTATTGAGGTCGAACACCTGCAGTCTTCCGTGAAATGACGGAACACACCTTTTCTATAGTATTTTTCTTTGTCAATTACCTTATAGTTCATTTTGAATTACCCTTACAAATATCTGAGCCGGCAATATCTCTGCAAACCGGAGTCTGTTCATCTGCAAGATAGAAGGACGGCACCAAATCGTGGCTGATGTATTTGTCACCAAGAATAAGACCATGCGCTCTGGTTTCATGAATATATGCCTTAATATCCGCAAGGCTTTTTTCTTCAAATCCATCTTCATGAAGCCAGGTCTCAGAATACATCCATTCCCTGTCATCCGGATCGGAATATCCGCCGTATCCGTGCTGAAAATTCTTTTTGCAGTGCTCCCACCAGAGGATGGACGAAACGCGGCAGCCTTCTTCATAGATGAAATCCAGGAACGCTTCCCAATTCCTGAAAAGGTACTCTGAACAGAAAGAATGATCCTCTATATATTTCTGTACTCTGTGATTTATCATTTTTACCTCTCAAACTGGAAGTTATCTGACAGACTGCCATTCCTCTTTGGAAAAGCATGTTATGTGTTCCGTTCGGAGAACGCCCTCTATGGCACAGGGCACATTATAGGCCGTATGATGATAATGAAAACCGCACTTCTCCTGAACACGCTTTGACTTTTCATTCCCATCAAAGTAACCACACCATATTTTATTAAGTTTCAGGTTTTCAAAACCGTAGCGCATCAATTCCCTGACTGCTTCCGGTATCAGCCCTCGTCCCCAATACGGAACTCCGATCCAGTAGCCGATTTCACCTTCTGAATCAGGAAGGCCAATATTGCTGGCTTTCCCAAGCATAAGTCCAATGCTGCCAACAGGCTGGCCTGATTCTTTTAATACTACAGCATAGGTCTCCGGCGCTGAAAGAACCCTCCGGATTATTTCACGGCTATTCTCTACACTTGTATGAACCGCCCATCCTGCGATTGGTCCCACATCAGGATGACTTGCATATTTAAATAAATTCTCCGCATCGCTTTCTTCCCACGGTCGGAGGATCAATCTTTTCGTTTCAAGTATCATGGCATACCTCTCTTACCAACGGCATCTCTGCAAACTGGAAT
>JAFVGK010000089.1 GCA_017475035.1 Blautia sp. | reverse complement strand
CTTTGTATGATGAGGAAGGAGGCAAGCCTGAGGATATGTGTGAAGTGCTGGATAGAGTAGAGGCGAACGGTATAGCTATAGGCGAAGCCAAAGGCGTGGATAAGGCACGCCTGGAGAGCATAAAGAATTTGATGAAGAATGTAGGCTGGACCATCCAGCAGGCTATGGATGCCCTGGGAATACCCAAATCGGAACAGTCCAAGTACATTGCAGAATTGTAAACAGGGTAAGGACTCCGTTTGCCCCTGTGTCATAATTTCAGTAGAGCAGTGGGGAATTCCCCAACTGATCTCCTGAAAAAGCACGACACAGGGGCTATTTCTATTAATCTCACTGCCCCCATACCCTTTGCCAGGGAAGCAAGCAGAGCTGTCGTCTCGGGCTCTGCGAGAACCCTTGCCAGAACATCAGACCTGGGATTTTGCGCCGGGATTATCGTTGCCGCCCCTTCCAGTAAGTCGATCGCAGCCCAGATACCTAAGCCCGCACCGAGCATTCATTTTCCACCTCTTTGGGAGCCCTTCATCTGCTTTAGTATAATTGTGAAATCAGTTCGACGCACTTCTCGATACCCAGCTCTCCACTGTCGAGACAGATATGGTAGTTTTGTGCATGTCCCCACTTCATATCCGTATAAAAGCGATGATACGCAGCCCGACGCTTATCTCTTTCCTTCAGGCGCTGTTCCTGCGTCTGATCTCTTTCTCCATATTCTTTGACGATGCGCTCGGCACGTTTATCCATGCTCGCATGAATAAACACGTTCAGGCAGTGTGCCTTGTCCCGGAGAATATAATCGGCACAGCGGCCTACAATGACACAGGAGCCTTTTTCAGCTAATTCCTCTATCACCCGGCTTTGTATATTCCAGAGCTTGTCCTGGTTGGTTAAGCCCACTGTCCTGTCCGTAAAAACTGTGGAAAGCCAGCCTCCTGGTGCATATTCACCTTCTTCCCTGATATAGTCAGCAGTATATCCGCTTTCTTCAGCGATCTTCTGGATCAGCTCTGCATCATAGCAGGGAATCCCAAGTTTTTCTGCTTCTTTTCTTCCGATAGTCCTGCCGCCGCTTCCGAATTCACGGCTGATCGTTATGACTCTGTTAAGCAAGCTTAATCACCTCCCGGTTCAGTTCTTTGTACGTTCTCATAATCAGAAATGCAGCAATGATAAAGGTTAAAAAATCGGATACCGGCATTGAGTACAGAACACCGTCCAATCCAAAGAAAACCGGCAGCAGCAGTGCAAATCCTACGCCAAACACAATCTCCCGGATCATCGAAAGGACCGTAGACGATACTGCTTTTCCCATCGCCTGCAGGAAAATAAAGCACGCTTTATTCACGCAGGCGAAAACCATCATACAGAGATAGATCCGGAATGCTTTCATTGAAAAGGCTGTGTAGTAAACACTCTCATTTGCCGCGCCAAAGATGTTGATCAGCTGCTTAGGGAATGCTTCAACAATGATAAGTGCAGCTGCACCGACGATAGCCTCAGCAATCAGCAGCTTAGTAAACAGCTCCCTGACCCTGTTCTGCTTTCCTGCACCCATATTGAAACCTACAACAGGAATACAGCCTGCCGCCATACCGACAACGATGGAAATGACGATCTGAAAGAACTTCATGACGATACCGACGACTGCCATCGGGATCTGTGCGTACTGCTCCTGGCCGAACACCGGATCCAGAGCTCCGTATTTCCTTACCATGTTGTTAATAGCAGCCATAGCTGCCACAAGGGAAATCTGCGACAAAAAACTGGTTACCCCAAGCACCAGGGTTTTTCGGCAGACGCCGCCATCCATCCTGAAATCTGCTTTCTCCGGCTTTACAAGCTTCATATGGGCAATGTACCAGATCGCAAGTACAGCTGTTATAACCTGTCCAAGAACAGTAGCAAAAGCAGCACCCATCATGCCCCATTGAAACACAAAGATAAATATCGGATCCAGAATGATGTTGATTACCGCACCCGCAAGAGTTGACGTCATGGCAAACTCAGGACTTCCATCCGCTCTGATGATGGGATTCAGGGCCTGCCCGAACATATAGAACGGGATGCCCAGCGTTATATAAAAGAAATACTCTTTGGAGTGCCTGAAAGTTTCCGCATTGACAGTGCCTCCGAACATCGCAATGATCTGATCACTGAAAATGAGATAAACCAGACAAAGAACCAGTCCACTGACGATTACCATAATTACAGAGTTACCGACACTTTTCCGCGCTGTATCCGGATGCTTTCTTCCGAGACTCAGACTGACAAATGCACAGCAGCCATCTCCGATCATAACCGCAATTGCCAAAGCAATAACTGTAAGCGGAAAAACCACCGTATTGGCAGCGTTGCCGTATGAGCCAAGATAAGAAGCGTTCGCTATAAATATCTGGTCTACAATGTTATAGAGAGCGCCTGCCAACAGCGAAATAATACAGGGAATCGCATATTTGCGCATCAGCCTGCCAATATGCTCCACCCCAAGATACTGATTCGTTTCTTCCTCCATGGGAATCACATCCTTTCAAAAAAAGCGTGTACCCATCAGCCGGATTTACGCCAATGGCTACACGCTTTACTGTGTTGAGATAATATTCTGCTTTAATCCAGATAATCGCCTACTGGACTGGTGTTATACTGCTTAATGATTTTAATCATGACAGAACCGTCAGGCTGCGTTTCTTCGCTGACAAGTTTGAACTTTGTACCGTTCTTATCCAGAGAAGTCTTGTATTTTGCAACCTCTTCATTGACCAGCTTCACTGCGTAATCGTGTCCAAGATCATCCTTTAACATAAAGTGGAGTGTCTGACAGATACAAGCGGCTTTCACTCGTTTCATTTCTCTTTTCCTCCTCTTCTGAAATAAATAACGTGCGGCTTCCAACTGGATTTACGCAGTTGAAATGCCACACGTTGTATATGTATTATACTCCTGAAAACCTAATTTTTCAAATGGGCAATTTTTATAAATTCTGGATTATCAGCCCGCCAAGGCTCTCACTGTCCCCCCATAGTCTTCGCCAGGGAAGCGGGAAGCGCTGCCGTCTCCGGATTCGCAAGAACCTTTGCCAGAACACCAGGATCAATGCCTTCAGGAACAGCCACCTTCCGCTCTTCCTCCTGCGCATGCAGCTGGGGATCCAGATCCTTCTTACCGTAGAAAGCTTCTTCAAAAAGCTGAGCGTTTTTCTTTCTGTCTTCATCAATAATATGGCTGTACACATTCGTAACCATGTCAACCTGGGCATGGCCCGAATCCCCCTGTACAGCCTTTACGTCGCCGCCGTTCAGCTTCAGCTTGTAGGTGACGCTGGTATGGCGAAGGCTGTGGAAGACCACGTCGGGAAGGCCTTTCTCCTCGATCAGCTTCTTGAACTTCTTACGCAGTACGCTGCCCCCAGTAGGCATCAAGAAAAGCAATCTCTATCAACTCTGCGGTAGCTTTATAAAAATACTTTGGGAAAATATTTCCTTTCTGAGTTCATGTAATGCATTTTCTGTTTCACTCCTTTCAGTCTAACAATTCAAGAAGCATTCAGGATACTGACGATCCTGTCACAATGCTCCTTCTTCAGCAGCTTCCGGCAGTAATCCGGATGTTTCCTGTATCATCTGTAGGAATTGCCGGAAGGCGGCGTCAAGAATATGATCTTTCCGGTGTATGAAAACCACATCAAGGGAAGAGTAAGGGTCTTCCAGCGGATAATGCCGGATCAACCCTTGATTGAAGTACGGCTGTACAATGGATTCCGGAAGATATCCATAGGCAATCCCGGCACAGATATTAGCAATCATTGCCCCCAGAGAATTGAGTTCAATCAACCGGTCATCCCAGGACAGGTTACGGGAGGAGAGTAAAAAATTCAGCCTGCGCCGGAATACGCTCCCGACAGGGAAGGTGATGAGCGGAGCCTGGGAGAGAGGATCGAATTCTGGACTAACCTCCTTCTCGGCACTTCCCACCAGGATCAGACGTTCCTTCCTGAACAGAACCTGTGAGAGATCCGGATGCAGTACAGGACCTGAAACAAAAGCACCATCCAAAGCCCTGTCCAGCACCAGGGGCTGGAAAACATCATTCATATCTGTCCGCAGGGAAAGTTTCACGTCCGGGCACTGACAGTGATAACGTGTCATCAGGAAGGGAAGATCCTTAAGTGCCGTAGCTTCGAGGGAGCCAAGCGTCAGCGTACCACACGGACAATCCATGTTGTGAAGAGCTATGGAAGCCTCTTCAGAGAGATGAAGGATTTTCGCTGCGTAATCGTAGAAGAGCTTTCCCTTTGATGTAAGAGTGAGTCCACGCTTGTCCCGGTAGAAAAGAGGTTCGCCTAACTCTGTTTCCAGTGCCCGGATCCTGGTGGAAAGATTCGACTGGGCATAGTGCAGAAGATTCGATGCAGAAGAAAAACTTCCAGCATCGGCGGAAACAATAAAGAAACGAAGTACTTGCAGATCCATTCTTACCCTCCCCATTTAATTTCGGGCGAAATCCTTTCAAACAGGAAAGAAACGATTTTCCGCTTATCCGAATCATTCAGTATAAATCTCATATCCAATTCGCACATAAAGATCTATATAAAAAACAGATGGATAAATTATATTTTTCGAAGATTACTATATACTACATCTCTGCTATAATCAAGATGCTTTAAAAATTCATCGGAGGAGAAAAATCATGAAACTTATGAAACATGCATTCTGTGGGTTGGTTTCTGCGGCTGTCATGGCTGTTACATGTGGTGTCTACTTTGGAGCAGCAGTAAAGGCTGATGTAGCGGAGCCAGTGGAATTTCAGCTTCATGCACATACCTTTGATTTTGGTGAAGCTGTGAACCGGGTAACTTTCCAACTTGATGGCGTGGTCCCGGAAAGCCTTGATCCGGATAGCTTTCGCATTACTGCAAGTGCTTCACTCCCGGAGGGAATCACAGGAGATGAGGTCAATTCCGGTGTTTATCAGGATGTGGAGCGGGCTGTCGAAAGGATCTGTGTGACGGGAGATACTGTGGAATTGGCATTGCACTGCGGACTTGACGTGGCCGGTGAAGGAACACTTAGTTTTGCGTCACCTGTAATCCAGAGAAACATGGATCTGGAACTGACTTACACGATTGAACAGGCGGAAGATATTGTTATCGACGGGGAAACCATAAAAGCTGGTACCCTCTCCTTTGTTCAGAGCGGCTCATGGAACAATCCGGAAACGGAAGCATTCAAATCAGGACAGATTGATGGGATGTCCTATTATTATTATGTCCCGGAAAACGCAGATGACGGTACGCTTCATCCGATGGTACTTTGGCTTCACGGACTTGGTGAGGGTGGTTACGAGGGTGTAGAATCCACGACCAGCGGCCTGCGTGCAAATCGTGCAGCTGTATGCTTTGCTCAGGAGGATGCACAGCAGATCTTCGGAGGTGCTTTCGTTCTCGCTCCTCAGGCTCCGACCAGCTGGATTGAGGATCTGTTTACTGAAGATTATGAGCAGACTTTACTGAATATTGTGGATCAGATGGTGAATGAGTATCCTGTTGATCCATCCCGAATCTATATCTGCGGTGCTTCTGCAGGTGGGTATGCAGCGGTATGGATGGCAATCAATCATCCGGATCGCTGGGCAGCGGTTGTTCCTGTCTGCCCTGGCATTACCTCCGGAGTGTCTGAAGCTTATGGATCCGTAATTCCCTCTGACGAAGAACTTCTAATACTCAAAGATCTTCCGATCTGGACAATTCATACTGCCGCAGATACAACGGCATTAATCGACGAGGCAGGAAGAAGACTCAACCAGGTTCTTGGTGACAGCGGAATCTATTCAGAGTATGGCACTGTAAATCTTGACGGTGTAGATTATGACGGGCATTGGAGCTGGCTGTATCTGGAGAACAACATTCCAGAGTTCGAAGGCGAGCATATCTGGAACTGGATGGCACGCCAGCAGCGGGCTGACAGCAGCACTGCAAATGGTCCAACTGAGATCAGGCGGCGTGTGTATACTCTGGAAAATGCCATGAATACCCCAATCACCGAACTGTATGTGTATCAGTCTAAGGGAGAGAACCTGGTACCCAGCGGTCTTCAGCCAGGAGAGCAGATAGATGCAGAGGTGTTCGGGCACTGGCTGCATACCCCGGATGAAACCCTTTATACAGTGGAATTTGTGTCCGATGGAGAGACTTATTCCTTCCGTACACTTCATGTGGAAGACCTTTTTGAAATCCTTTACCTTAAAGGTGCCCAGGAAATGGACGGGGTCTCTGGCGCGACGCCAGTAGCTTTTGCAAAGGCGGAGTAAAAAGCCGGAGTCTCTGTGATTCCTGATTACGCCGAAAAACAGTCAGATCTGATATATGATTACCAGAACAATGTAAAACTATATCCAGCTTTCCAGGAATATCTGAGAAATTACCGGCCAAACTTTTAGCCATTTAGGGAAAAAACGATCCTTCTTTCATCTGGGCTGGCGCAGAAGCTTTCCAGAAGGACATTCTCGAAGCCACGATCATACCGGTTTCCAGCGGTCATTTTGCTTTAGAAAATTGCTGTCGGGAGATTGCGGATTATATTCGATCAGTATTTTGAAACAGCTTTTTATTCATTAATTCAGAAAGCATCTTCCGTCAGATGGCGCTGCTGCCACCAGCTGCCGGGAGATGTTTATACATGGCTTCTAATACACTGAATTTATCCTGCCGAGTGTTTGAATGAAGTTTCCATGGTTCTTTCAAACCATACCCAGGCAATCTCCAATCAAGTGCCTCATTCAGCAAAGCACTCTTTTATTCAGGAGACAACCACTCACGTAATGATCGAATTACAGCTTCATTAATATGCTCTCTGCCCAACGGCCTGAGTCCCTGGATTACTAATCCAGTAATATAAGAGTAACCTGTCGCTTCTATATTGGATGTTCTTCGAAACAAAATATGTACATCGTTGTAGTTGTATTCTTTATATGGTCCATCACTAACGTATTGCCATACCACAGTCACTTGTGTAGATAGTTTCGTTAGAAATAGTATACATATTTTCTAACGAAAAAAAAATTACAATTTGCCTTCGGCAACTTCAATGGCATAAGACTATGGGCTCTATATTATTCACTGTCCGCCCATAGTCTTCGCCAGAGAAGAAAGAAGACCCATCGCCTCGGGGTTCGAGAGAATCTTTGCCAGTACATCAGGATCAATGCCTTCAGGAACAGCTACCTTCCGTTCTTCCTCCTGCGCATGCAGCTGAGGATCCAGATCCTTCTTGCCATAGAAAGCTTCCTCAAAAAGCTGAGCGTTTTTCTTTCTGTCTTCAGCGTATGTCAAGGATGGACAAAAGATTATTCTGCCATTTTTTCGGATGACAGGAAACAGCTGTATAGTCTGATCAGGGCTATATCTCTGCGATCTTCAATCTGGGCTTAACGTATCTGTATGGTATGGGTAGGGAAATTGGCGGGTCCAGGGGGGGCTCCCCTCCTGGCGGGATCCAAGGGCAACGCCCTGGACCCCGGTGGGCCTACCAGAGGTGGTTGCTTACAGGATGGCGATGTAGTTTCGTTGCTAAGGATATGGAAAAAGGGAATAACATGGCAGCCGGATCCGGATCATCTTTCCTCAGTTCCCGGATATCCTGATCCTCCAACCTTTTCAGTTCTTCTACAGTGATTTTTTCCATTTTGTGTTCTCCTTCAATCGCAATACGAAAATTAAGTCAAAAGGGAAAACTATTTTCCAGATGATGTCCTTTGCGTAGTTTGCCCACAAAAAAACCCACGACTCCAATCATTTTGGTAATCGCAGGATTTTCGTTTACGGCTGTATTCTTTCTTGCTTGTGAATGTCTTCGCGACCGGAGGGATCGGCCAGGTCTGACGTTTCCGGTTGTCCAGCTGTCTGCTGGCCTTATTTCCCAACTTTTCTCCGGGGATAAAACGAGGCATGGAATCACTTCCTTTCTCTAATCCGATTCATGCGCAACTGAATACTGCTCTTAAACACAGTTTACGCATGAATCGGTGCATAGCGTTCACTCATCAGCACTTCCATCATGTGCTTCAGTGGTGTCGTTGATTGTGTGTACTTATGTTTCATGTGGTGGGTGGTGCGTCCGCTGGAGAGGGCCGCTCCAACCGTATCGGAAAGCACAGGTGTTTGCATCGAGAGGCTGTTCACGTTATGGAACACCACAACAGGCACCTTATATCCTGCCTGCTCGAATGCCTCGTGAAAATCATCATAGAGATTTCCGTAAGGATTCGTGACAGAGCTATTGAATTCCATATCCGAGTAAATGACTACTGCGGAAGGCATCTGATCCTGTCCGGCATTGGCTCTTACAGCCATGCGCAGGAGCATTCTGTATACCGCTTCCAGGTTGGTGGTACCGCCCCAGTCGGCATTTTGGATGTTACTAAGCTTTTGCCGGAGCGTATTGCCGCGTACTTTCATCAGCTTTGGTTTTTCACAGAAGGTGATGAATTTATTGTGAAATGCACCTTTGGCATGTTCTGCAAAGAACAATCCCAACGCGTTTGCCACAATGTGAGCATCATAGGCCATCATAGATGAGGATGTATCAATGATGCTGATCGCATTCTCCATACCTACTGAACCGGTCAGGGATTTCCAGAACTCATCGATATGCAAGAGTCTATTAAAACTATACCTGGTTTGATTAAAAACATGGCGCGGGCCCGCGAAACGATTGCAAATGCGATACACCGCATACTTTTTTCTGCCAGTACGTACATACGGATCCAGATCTGCTTTAACAAAGCCCGGATCATCAGGACTGAAGGGATGTTTCCAGGCCCGCGGTTTTCCCTCATCATAGAGCCCGATAAATTCAAACCGCCTCATAGGCATGCATTCCATGATGCGGCGCTGGTTGTAGAAAAATGCCCTCCATCTACGGCTCTGATGCTGCCTTCCCCCTTGAAAGTATTTGATAGAAAGCGGAGAGTTTGGCCTGCGTGAGACCGTGTAGAGGACCAGCTTGGCCCAAAAATGTGTGTGGTACGAAACCACGTTGCTGATGTTTACTTTGTCGGAAATTTTACGATAAGCGAATGGTAATCGTTCAACTGTTCCAAGCCATTCATCCGATCCTTCATCCGATCCAAAGTACGTTTGTTTTACAATCTGATCAGGCGTCAGCGTCGCTGCGTTCATCTTTCGATGGCCGCCTCGAACCCCACGCATGAATGACTCATAACGGTCAAAATCGTAATGCGTAAAAAGCCCGTCATATCGGTAAAGCGCCTGGGAAGGTACATGGTCATAGTTGATGCGGCCGAAATCCTTCCGGGTGACATAGTGTTCAGTCAGACTGATGGCTGCCCTGAGCGACGTCAGAATAGCACGGTACTGCTTCTCGTTCAGCTTCAGCAGCTTCATCAGTACTCTTGCATTCCCACGCGTGCGGGCACTGGACGTATTCGATGAGGGCATCCACTTGGCGCACAAAGAGATATGTGCATGGATGTCACCTTTTTTTCGGCGTTCCAACGCCGCCATGTCGGCATCGAGCTGCTCCCGGATCAATCGAACCACTTCCTTTTCCGCCTTGGTTCCCAGCAGGCAGATCAGGTCATCCCACCTTCCGTACTCAGTGATCCAGCGTACATTTTTCACGGCTGATTCCGGCCACTTTTTTGCCACCGTGCGAATCAGGCGTCGAAAAATATCCCGTTCGCCAATGCCGCCGCGAATGTCCCGGATGTAAAACAGCAGTTTCATAGCAAGCTCAGGATTTTCTCTGTAAGCTTCCACGAACTTCATGTTGATACGTTCTTCATCATGATCTCGCATTGCGCCGGCGATAAAAAAAAGATCAAGGCATTTGCTGCCGGTCGAAGAATATGCCATCGCGCCTTGGATTGTATTGCACTGATACAGCAAATGAGCAAGTTCGTTCTCTGTTGATTTTTCCATGGTTTTTCCTCCTTTCCTCCATGCTGACGGCATTTCAGCCGTCGCGAGAGCGGTCATTCGCCTCTATCAAAAGTCCCTGCGGAGGCGTTTCTGCGGGAGTGACCCATCCAAAGCATGCAATTTCGCCATATCATACTTCGGCGGCAGGCATCCGCCGTTTTCCCTTCGCCCTTGGGAAAACACGGTCATCATAGGCATTTCAGCCCATACGCCGCTGCGGTTTGTCTGCAGAGAACCTTTCTCGTTCCCCGGTACCTTTCAATGTCAGTTCCTGATCCCTCTCCCCATTTCGGGAAAAATCCAAAAAATGGCAGGAGGTGAAACCTTGCGGCGAATCTCTATACTTTGCGCTTTCTCGGCCTTTACGCAGCCATAGCAGCCCGTTCCGTTCCACTATGGCTGCAGTCGAAAAAGTGCTTGTATGCGCGATTCAGCCGCCGTTTTCGTGTCTGTCGCTGCAATTCGTTGCCCTACCTCGGACTGCGCTGCGGTTTCCAGGCCACCGCTTGGGCACAATTTTTTCCGCACAGTACACAGGGCGACACCATCCAAGAGGAAAAGTCACGGAGCAGTTATAGACGCAAGGTAGGGGTGGTGTAATATTTGATTTCTCAAACTTACATCGAAATAACCAATATGCTATTATCTAGCCCATTGGCGACCGCACCTCCTTTCAGAACGGTTGCGGTGTTGGGTTAAACAGAGCCTTGCAGCTGGGCATGTCAACCGGTTTCCCGGGATTCAGCCTTAATTCTGCTTCGAGTATTTCGCTGCTGACGCGCCTTCTCCGTTATAAGCGCCTCTGGACGGGAAGCCAGCCTCCTGCCAGGCTTCCTTATATATCAAAAGGATATGATCCCTTCGATATCGGTAATATTATAATAATCCTGCGGCGGAACCACGGAATACATTTCAACCTGTACGGTTGCAAAGATCCTTATCCCTCAGTGCAGGCCGCATACCGTTTACATGTGCTCCTGGGAACGGACAGCAGTGCCTCCAAGCCTTCTCCAGGCAGCAACCCATGCTTCTATCCGATTAAAATCAGAAGTAAAGCGTATACTGGTCGGCTGTTCCTTCTTATTGACACGGTACAGCATTCTCATGAGTTCCGTTTCGGTAATCATAGAACGACCCGATTTTTGAATGACCTCATATAATAAACGGGCGTGCTCCATCTTGTGCTGTGCATTATATGAATGAAGAAGCACGATTGGACGCCTGCTGGTTTCTCGGGATAAGCAACAGGCGGCTGTACCACCCAGTGCGTTCCATGCCTGAATAAACGGCTGGATCTGGTTTACTTTCCTTTTAAAAAACAGGCGGTATGGATTGTCTTGCGTAATGCCCCGGCACACTTCCCGGCACTCCTTGATGGTCATGGAAGGCTTGCCCTCATGAAGCAAATGGGCAAACGCTGTCAGATTTTTCAATTCAAGGCTACGCAGTTCCACGATTGTGCGTTGTTTACTTCCGCAGAATGGGCAAACAGGATTCCCGCTTTCCAGTATCGCATGACAGTCGTCACAGAATTTCTTATTCGCTCTTTCAACTGATACCCTTCCGCATTTCGGGCAGGTCTTTTCCCGATACAACTCCATCCATTTTCCACAATGCACGCAACGTGTTTTGCTGTGATCGCGAACAGGCTTGTATTTGATCGGATACTTTCTCATATGCTCTCCCTCCTTTCCCTCATGCTGACGGCATTTCAGCCGCCGCGAGGCTGGCATTACACGCTTCAGACAAGGTCCTGAGAAGGCGTTTTCTCAGGAAGCATCCATTTGGATCATGTGTTTACGCCGTAACATACATCCAGTGACAAGTGGCCGCCGCTTCTTCTTCGCCCTCTTAAGAAGCCTGAACACTGCAGACATTTCAGCCTACAGGTCAGTGCTGCCTGCCTGCGGAAAACCTTTATCGTTTCCCAATGCCTTTCTGATTTGTGTGCTGTCATCCTCCCCATTTCGGGCAGATCATTTTGGGACAGATCATCAATTCTCTGTCCGTCTCTTTTAGCTCACTCTTTTTCTCTGTCGCTTGATTCATCGTTGATGTATGAAATTATATCAGGACATATCAACACTGAAAATGAACATAATAAAAATTTTTTTGTTCCTGTTTTCTCCCTTTTTATTGAAACTATAAAGAGATTCTGTTACTATCCAGGTATATATCATCTTCACAGATGCTCCAAAAGAAATGGAGGATACAATGGTACAGGAACTCAACACTGAACATAAGCAACGTATAAACCTCACGTCACATGCCCGGGATATCCTTAGAAACGACAGGGAAATGTTTGCTCCACATCTCACATCCAGCGGATTCATTAATGAACTTCTTGCCAGGCTGGTTCCACAGGAAGAAGCTTCCATTACGGAAGCAATCAATAAACGCAGGCAATACATTATGCTCAGGCTTGAAAAGAAAAATTTCACGGAACAGACAACGGAAGAAGTATGCAGCGCGTTTCTGGAACCGTACAGGGAGTCCTTGAAGGAAAAAGCTGTTTCCTGGCCAAAAGGCACTTCTGTCATTTTCCGTTTGAATAACCAGAATACCGAGCTGTTCTATGATCCGAACTGGCCGGATGCGGCCTATTATGGACATAAACCATCAAAATACATGAAAGCCCTGCTTGAAGAGTATGCATCTCATAATCTATATGAACGGGAAGGGCTGTTTTTCCATGAATGGATCACTCTTGCCGAAGCCGCCAGGAACACAGGGAAACTGCTACGTATAGTGACGATGAACAGAAAGGAAGAAAGATATGGGTGGGATCTGCGTGTCTACGGTATCCTCCCTAACGAGGCCGGCCTTTTCCATTACATTGTTGGCCGTTCAGTCAGGAGTGGAGGACTGAAATCGGAAGAGAGTATCTCATCCTTCCGTCTTTCAAGGTTAAAGGATGTACGCATCATGTCTTCCGAGTATTCCAGGTCCGGAAGCCTGTCCAAAGCAGAGACAAGGGAAATAGAGGACAGGATCGAAAATAATCAGATCCAGTTTCTCGTTGGTGAAAATGAAGAGTTCATAATAGCCCTTACGAAAGAAGGCAGGCAGTTCTACCGTCAGATTCAGTACATGCGGCCTCCGTTATCATATATTGATGATGACGGATACTACCACTTCAATTGCACATTTTATCAGGCATTCCAATATTTTTACAGGTTTGGGGAACGGGCAAAGATAATAAAACCAGAACTCTTAAAAAACCGGTTTTTGGATGAATATCGCAGGGCTTTTGAGCATTACAACAAACCTGAAGAATAACCGATGCATAAAATGGCGGAAATCTGTGAAAAGGCAGCTTATAACCATATAAACATCGCCTTCTTCATGGTTTAGCTCCTTCCTTAATATACCTCTTTCCAGCCTGTCTGCTTCGTTTCACAGCTTCTCTCACGACTGCTGCAGTTTCTTTTTCTTCCTGAAATATCGGGCCAGAACGATAGCCTCGATGGTCGCAAGGACGGCTCCCAGCACTACGTCGACCGTGACAATCGACTTTGTCATCGGATCCATTCCGGTCCGCCTCTCTTCGATCGTGTAGTTGCCGGAGTGGACGATCGTATAGAAAATGTTCTTGCTGGCCTGCCGAAGAGCTTTGACCATGGTCGGGGAATCCGGGTTCTCAATCTGCGTGCGGATGTTCGACCCAAATCCCAGCATCAGATCATTGCCGTTCAAAACAGAATCCATCGTCATCTGATAGCCATAGGATCCGTACCAGTCGGTCAACACCATGCCCTTAAAGCCCCATTCTCCTCTGAGGACACCGTTCAGCAGGTCGCTGTTGGCACCGGTGTAGTGTGGACCGATCAGGGTGAAGGAAGATATCCCTTCTTCAGTTCTTCGACAGCGTGATTGTCACATCGCCGTTGCCTAACAGTTCTTCCATCTCTTCTGGAGTTTTGTCGATAATCTTTCCCAGCCTGGTATACGCCCATGAATTACTGCCGTAGAACACCACCAGCTGGTCACCGGAATAGAGTACGATGTCGCCGGAAGCGGTAGTCGTCTGCGTATCACTACAAGGCAGGCCCTGTCCGATAGCACCAACCTGTTCGAATCCGCCATACATGGACATTTCAATTGTCAGGTCTTCTGCCGCAAGCTCCTTCAGTGCTTCTACGGATTCATTGTCCTCCCAATCCACTGTCACGGGCATATCACCTACCATCATCACCATCGTGTTTTCTTTTCCTTTACTATCATCCGGCACACTCTCGTCCAGCCTGCTTTCGTCCGGTTCGCTCTCATCCAGTTCAATCAGCACATCATAGCTGCCATCCAGCTCAGCGATATCCGCCAATGGGCAGGTAATCACTCCGATATTTATCTGATTTCCATATATCTCCGATTCATCCTGATCTTCAAACAGGATCGTAAAATACGGGGCATCGGTGTGATGCGTTCATCTTCCGTTACTGACAACTTGATGCTTTCTCCTTTCTTTGTGGCCTAAAACACAAAAAAGCCCGCCCGGATCACATTACATTTCTGCAATCTGATCCAGGCGGGCTTTCCCGTCTTGTCCAGGCTTTACCCCTCTTTGACATCCCTGACACGTACCTCATTCCTTCTGTTAGCTGGAGGCACTTCTGGAGATGTTAGCTGAGAGGGCATTTTTGTTAGCTGACGGACGTTTCCCTGCTAACACTGTTAGCTGAGAAGGCTGTCCTACCGTCCCATTTTTCCACAAAAAAATGAGTGGGGAGGTCAGCTTTTCTGTTAGCCAGCTAACACATTCCCACTCAAAATTCACGTCCGCGAGGTGGCGCTGCGTGCCAGTGGCACGCGTTTAGCGCCGACCGAGTCGGGAGACGAGATCGAACACCCGACCTACCGCTTAGGAGGCGGCTGAAACACGG
>JAFVGK010000088.1 GCA_017475035.1 Blautia sp. | reverse complement strand
GGCGACAAAAGGTCATGCAAAAATGAGCTCGCTCATTTTTGCATGAGATTGGGTCGCCCACAGACACGAGGAAGTAGCCATTTTGCACTATTTATACTTAACTTTGCAAATCTTTCTGTGCAAAATGAGCGGATTCCGAGTGGCTGTAAGAATGAAGTAAAAATTTCACATGATTTAAAAACCCTTCGATTTCATCGAAGGGTTTTTCTTTACATTCCCCGGGAATTAGTGTATGATGATTTCGTCGGTAAAAGTTTTTCATAAACTTTACATGACTGCCGCGCAAAGATTTACGCATCCACTTCGAAAAAGATTTTTCTAAAACTGCTGAGTCCGTGTTTTCTGCTTCGAAAGTTTTCCATTTGTCAAATAAGAATCTATACGTAAAACAAATATCCATTCTTACCGTAAAGTGTCTTATTCTGTCTGAGGATTGAGTCAGATATTACTGTCCCGGATTACTTGTCTTTCTGTCCGGGAGCATACCTCAAAAATCAGTTATCTGGCCCGCTATGCGCCTGATTTTTGAGATTCACTCCCAAACACAAATCCTTCGTTATTCGTGACATTTATTTCTGACTCTTTCCTGAAATAAAGATCAGTTGTATCGTTTATCCGGCATCAAATTCCAAATTGAAAGGAAACGAACAAAACGCCGGTGTTCTGATTCGTTCCGTGCGTCAGATTTTACGCCGCGTAAACGGCATCATACCCCGTATTAAAATGAGGATATTATTATATGAGAGAAAAATATGAATCATTGCCGCTGTCCACATTGCGTGAGCTGGCAAAGACGAAAGATATAAAAGGGATTTCCATGCTTAGAAAAACGGCATTGATTGATCGACTCCTTGAAGAGGATGAAAAGGAAGCAAAAGCAAAAGAGACGGAGAGACAGGAACAGGTTCCTGCTAAAGCCAATCCGTCTGCCATACAAGAGCAGTCTGCGGAGAGAGCCGGGGGCGTTACCCGGCAGGAGACGGAGAGAGGAGATCGGGTGGGTACGGTTCCGACAGGTGAAGCAGGCAGGCCTGTTACATCTTACTCACAGGAGACGAGAGGTGAGACAAGAGGGATGACGACGCCTCAGGACGGCATGGGAAAAAACGTTCAGAGGACTCCGAATCCGGCAGGAATGTACCGCCCGCCGGTCAGCAGAGCCCGTCAGGTGAATACCGCTGCCCGTCCGCAGCAGCGTCCTCCTTATAGACAGAGTGCCAGGGAGGACGTAAAAAATACGTCTGAAGTCCAGACGAGAGAGGATGCGGCTTATCGTCAGGGAGGGCCGGACGTATCCGGTTCGGGGGGGTATCAGCAGTCTGCGGCGTCTGGTTCCGTACAGGCGGGGTACCAGTCTGCGGCAAATGGATACACGAATATGGGATCCGCCAATGGAGACCTCCCCTCGGAATCTCTGCAGGAACTTGACAGCGGTATTGTTGCGAATGGCATTCTTGAAGTCATGCCTGATAATTTTGGCTTTATACGTAGCGATAATTATCTGCCGGGTGAGAATGATATTTACGTCGCTCCTTCACAGATCCGACGCTTCAACCTCAAAACAGGGGATATCGTACAGGGAAATATCCGGGTAAAAACCCAGGGTGAAAAGTTTTCGGCTCTACTGTATGTCACATCCATCAATGGCTTTCCTCCCAGTGTGGGATATACGAGAAATAACTTTGAAGATATGACGCCGATTTTTCCGAACGAGCGTCTGATTCTGGAACGTCCCAACGGGACGACGGCGATGCGGGTTGTGGACTTGATCAGCCCGATCGGAAAAGGACAGAGAGGCATGATTGTTTCTCCTCCGAAAGCAGGAAAAACAACCTTGCTGAAGGATGTGGCAAAATCCATTTTGCGCAATAATCCGGAAATGCGGCTGATTATTCTTCTGATTGACGAGCGGCCGGAGGAAGTGACCGATATCAAAGAGGCAATCAATGGCCCGAATGTCGAAGTGATCTATTCAACCTTTGACGAAACGCCTGAGCATCATCGCAGAGTATCAGAGATGGTGATCGAAAGGGCAAAGAGACTCGTGGAATTAAAACAGGACGTGACAATCCTCCTGGATTCCATCACGAGACTGGCAAGGGCATATAACCTTGTTGTCCCGCCGAGCGGAAGGACGCTTTCCGGCGGTCTGGACCCGGCTGCCCTGCATATGCCCAAACGCTTTTTTGGAGCAGCCAGAAATATGCGTGAAGGCGGAAGCCTGACGATCCTTGCCACAGCCCTGATAGAAACCGGCAGCAAAATGGACGATGTGGTATATGAGGAGTTTAAGGGAACCGGCAATATGGAGCTGGTTCTGGACAGAAAACTGCAGGAAAAGCGTGTGTTCCCGGCCATCGACATCCAAAGATCCTCAACCCGCAGAGAGGATCTGCTGCTTAGAAAAGAAGAACTGGAAGCGGTGGATATCATGCGCAGAGCACTCAATGGGATGAAAAAAGAAGACGCGGTAGAACAGATCCTGAACTTGTTTGCCCGGACAAGATCCAATGCGGAATTCGTACAGCTGATCAAACGTCAGAAGGTTTTATAAAAAAAAGATAAAAAAACTTGCATGGGAAAAAACCTTGTGTTATACTTACATGGCTGTTTTTAAGATATCTCGGCGCAGATCCTGCGCTACTTATGATAAAAAGGGGTGAAATCAAGATGAAAGAAGGAATCCATCCGACCTACTATCAGGCAAATGTGACCTGCAACTGTGGCAATACATTCGTCACAGGTTCAACGAAGCAGGATATCCATGTGGAAATCTGCTCCAAATGCCATCCGTTCTATACCGGACAGCAGAAGGCTACACAGGCCCGTGGACGGATTGAGAAATTCAATCGTAAGTATGGCTTGTCCAACAACTGATCCGCTGTCGCATACGGCGGGCGCTTGGCTGAAGCCGTTTAATAGTCGAAGCAAAGATCAAAAGCGACGTGTGAGAAGGTTGGGGTTGGAAAATCTCAGCCTTTTTGCTTTTTAAAGAAATTGAGTCGACGACAGAACTTCGTCATGGAAGGGGGGGAAGCTTCATTAGATGAAACCATCAAAAATCGGAGGCCAGGCTGTCATGGAAGGCATTATGATGCGCCATGAAAACAGATATTCTGTTGGGGTACGACGGCCGGATGGAGGGATTGAGCTGGATATAAAAGACTTTAAAAGTGTTTTTGGCTCTTCCCCGATTTTAAGAAAACCATTGATCCGCGGCGTGGTAAGCTTTGTGGACTCATTGGTCGTAGGAATGAAATGCCTTATGTATTCCGCTGAAATTGCGGGAGATGAGGAAGACGAGGAAGAAAAGAAAAAAGAAGAGCAGCTTTCCGAGGAAGAACGGGAAAAGAAGAAAAAGAAGGAAGATAAGGCTTTTACGTTGATGCTTTATGTTACCGTAGCATTTTCTGTTGTCCTGTCCGTCGCCTTGTTTATGTTTTTGCCGTATGCTCTTGCAAGTCTGCTTCGCCGCATAGGGGCAAATGAATTTCTCGTGACGGTTGCGGAAGCCTTTGTGAAGCTGGCTCTTTTTCTCGGGTATATGTTCCTGATTTCAAGAATGAAGGATATCCAGAGGACATTTATGTATCACGGAGCAGAGCACAAATGCATTAATTGCGTGGAAAGCGGGCTTCCGCTTACCGTGGACAACGTAATGAAGAGCTCCAGAAAGCATCGCCGCTGCGGGACAAGCTTTTTGTTCCTGGTCATGCTTGTGAGTATCTTTCTTCATTTTATTTTTGTTCTTGTTCCCTCCTATTGGGTAAGGCTGTTTGGCCGCCTTCTTATGGTACCTGTCGTAGCAGGGATCTCCTATGAGATCATACAATGGGCCGGCAGGACGGATTCGGCTCTGGCCCGCATGATGAGCGCGCCGGGTCTGGCATTACAGAGGCTTACGACCAGAGAACCTGACCCGGATATGGCAGAAGTGGCGATTGCCGCGGTAGAGGCAGTGTTTGACTGGAGAAAGTATCTGGCAGAAGAGTTTGGCATGAATGAAGCCGATTTGCCTCCGAGGGAGAAGTCCGGTGAGCCCCCGGAAAATATCGAAGCCGGCAAGGCATGAATACCGGATACAGAGACGGGGAAAAGCCTGTTTCAGCCGAAAACCACGGAAAAGAAAACTGCCGGATATCGGAGCTTATCCGCTGCGGCAGCGGCGCACTGAAAAAGAACGGCATCACGGATGCGTCACAGGATGCCTGGCTTTTGCTGGAGCACGTAAGCGGAATCAGCCGTTCAAGGGGATACGCCCACCCGGATCTGGAGCTGGAGCCGGATCAGGCAAATGAATATAAAAAGCTGATCAGTCAAAGAGCGGCACATATCCCGCTGCAATATCTTACCGGTGAAGCCTATTTTATGGGAGACCGTTTTGTGGTACGTCCCGGGGTGCTGATTCCAAGACAGGATACAGAACGTCTGGCTGAGGAAGCCCTTCTTTGCCTGAAGGAGTTCGCGTTCCCGAAAATACTCGACTTATGTACAGGCTCGGGATGCATTCTGCTTTCCATATGCAAGGAAAGAACAGATGCCGCAGGCGTTGGCGTGGAGCTCAGTAAAAAAGCGCTTTCTGCAGCGGAGGAAAATAAAGGCCTTCTTGGCGTGGAAAACGTCAGACTGATACAGGGGGACGTTCTGCGGACTTTGGACTACAGGGACTTTATGCCGGGAGGAGCAGATCTGATTGTATCAAATCCTCCCTATATTCCATCGGAAATCCTGAAATCCCTGATGGAGGAGGTAAGAGAGCATGAACCCAGGGAAGCATTGGACGGAGGAGCGGACGGGCTCGATTTTTACCGGCATATCGTGCCCGGAGCGATGAACTGCCTTATCCCCGGAGGCTGGCTTTTATGTGAGATCGGTTTTGATCAGGGACAGGCTGTGGCTGATATCTATTCTGAGGCAGGTTTTGCCGATGTGAAAATACTGAAAGATTATGGCGGTCTGGATCGAGTGGTAAAAGGAAGGAAGGAACGAAATGTTTGACCGTTTGGACGATTTACTCGCCCGATACGAGGAAGTGATGGCAGAACTTGGAGATCCGGGTGTTGCCCAGGATCCGTCACGGTTTGCTAAGCTTATGAAAGAGCAAAGCGATTTGCTGCCGTTGGTGGAGGCATACCAGGATTACCGGCGAAATCAGCAGACCATTGAGGACAGCGTCTCCATGCTGGAAGACGAAAGAGATGAAGAGATGCGGGCCATGCTGAAGGAGGAACTGTCTGAAGCCAGGGAACAGGCTGACGGTCTGGAACAAAGGCTTAAGATCCTTTTGTTGCCCAAAGATCCGAATGATGAGAAAAATGTGATTGTGGAAATTCGCGCCGGTGCAGGCGGTGATGAGGCTGCTTTGTTTGCTTCTGAGATTTATCGTATGTATGCGAAATACGCGGAAAGAAATCGGTGGCGGACGGAACTGATGAGCCTTAATGAAAGCGGGATCGGGGGTTTTAAAGAAGCCACTTTCCTGATCAGCGGTTCAGGAGCCTATTCCAGACTGAAATATGAAAGCGGTGTTCACAGGGTACAGCGTGTACCGGAAACGGAGTCTGTGGGGCGGATTCATACTTCAACCTGTACGGTAGCTATTATGCCCGAGGCAGAAGAAGTGGATTTTCACCTTGACCTGAATGAATGCCGGTTTGACGTTTTCAGAGCATCAGGCAACGGGGGTCAGTGCGTAAATACGACGGATTCAGCTGTACGTCTGACCCATATCCCGACCGGGATCGTGATTTCCTGTCAGGACGAAAAATCTCAGCTGAAGAACAAAGATAAGGCGCTGAAAGTGCTCCGGTCCAGACTTTATGAGATGGAACTGGCGAAACGGCATGAGGAGGAGGCCAGGGAGAGGCGAAGTCAGATCGGTACGGGAGACAGATCCGAAAAAATCCGAACTTATAATTTTCCACAGGGGAGAGTAACGGATCACCGCATCCATCTGACTCTGTATAAGCTTCTTGCCGTTCTGGACGGCGACCTGGATGAAATCATCGATTCACTGACAGCGGCAGACCAGGCGGCGCGCCTGGCAGGACTTTCGGAAGCAGGATGAAAATCATATAAAATAAAGGAATGATAAATAGTATGAAAAAGACAACACTTGTGATTATGGCGGCAGGTATCGGGAGCAGGTTCGGAAAGGGTAACAAGCAGCTTGCCCCCGTTGGACCTCACGGTGAGGTGATTATGGATTATTCTGCCAGGGATGCTGCAGAAGCAGGTTTTGACAAAGTGGTATTTATTATCCGGAGGGATTTTGAAGAAGAATTCCGATCAACGGTAGGGAAGCGGATCGGCACGATTTTGGAGACGGATTACGCATTTCAGTCCCTGGAGGATCTTCCCCAGGGCTTTAAAAAGCCTGCTGACCGGACAAAGCCATGGGGGACGGGACATGCGATCCTGTGCGCGAAACAGGTTCTTAAAGAGCCCTTTGCCGTGATCAACGCAGATGATTATTACGGAAAAGCTGCTTACCGCAAGGTGCATGATTTTCTCGTGACGACAGAGGAATCCTCCTCACCTCTAAAGCTGTGCATGGCCGGATTCAGGCTGGGAAATACGCTGAGCGAGAACGGCGGCGTGACAAGGGGCATCTGCCAGGTAGAAGACGGAAAGCTTACAGGAGTGAAGGAGACAAAAAATATATATAAAACAGCCTCGGGAGCGGAAATCAGAGCAGAGGATCAGACCGTGACGCCGGTGGACACCGATGCCTTGGTTTCCATGAATATGTGGGGGCTGCCTGTTGCGTTTTTGGATACCCTGGAGAGTGGATTTAAGGATTTCCTTTCATCAATACCCGAAGGAGACATAAAGAAGGAATATCTTCTGCCGATCATGATTGATGAGCTGATCAGGAAAAAACAAGCCGAGGTAAAGGTTCTTCATTCGCCGGATCAATGGTTCGGCGTCACCTACCAGGAAGATAAAGAAGCTGTTGCGCAGGCCTTTCTTCGGATGACCCGGGAAGGCAAATATCCTGACGGACTGTATCAGGCGCTTTGATTTGAATGAAGCGAAGCATGAAAAGTGTTCCGGATGGGCACGGCCTGAGAAGAAGGGAAAAGTCGACAGACCCGAAACACCTTAACAAGTGACTGTATGGACAGCGTACGGCAGGCAATGTAAAGAATACGTGAAAACGAAGCCGTTCGTTTTCATCAATTCAATAAAGAGTTTTCAGGAGGAGCAGTCATGGGAAAATATTTTGGTACAGACGGATTTCGCGGGGAAGCAAATGTAAAGCTTACGGCAGAGCATGCATTTAAGGTAGGACGTTATCTTGGCTGGTATTATGGCAGGGAGCATAAGGCAAAGATCGTCATCGGCAAAGACACCCGCCGCAGCAGCTATATGTTTGAATATGCCCTGGCAGCCGGATTGACAGCTTCCGGCGCGGATGCCTATCTTTTGCATGTGACGACGACCCCGAGCGTTTCGTATGCCGTGAGGACGGAAGATTTTGACTGCGGTATTATGATCTCCGCCAGCCATAATCCGTTCTATGACAACGGAATCAAAATACTGAACGGAAACGGACAAAAGATTGAGGCTGAGGTAGAAGAGAGAATCGAAGATTACATTGACGGGAAAATTGCGGAACTGCCTCATGCAGTCGGCGAAGATATCGGGCGGACGGTGGATTTTGCTTCCGGGAGAAACCGCTATATCGGGTACCTGATTTCGATCCCGAGCCGTGATTTTAAGAAACTCCGAATCGGATTGGACTGTGCTAACGGCAGCTCTTCCGCCATCGCGAAGAGTGTCTTTGAAGCTCTCCAGGCAAAAACGTTCGTCATTCACAATCAGCCGGATGGAACCAATATCAACCGGGGATGCGGATCTACACACATTGAAGAGCTCCAGAAATTTGTAACAGAAAACCGGCTGGATATGGGCTTTGCTTACGACGGGGATGCGGATCGCTGCATCGCGGTGGATCATTGCGGAAACGTGGTTAATGGGGACCGCATTATGTATATCTGCGGAAAATACATGCATAATAACGGCCGGCTGAACAATGACACGGTCGTCACAACCGTGATGTCAAATATCGGTCTTTATAAAGCTCTCGAACGGGAAGGCCTTCGCTATGAGCAGACAGCCGTCGGTGATAAGTATGTTGCGGAGAATATGCTGAAAAACAACTACAGCCTGGGCGGGGAGCAATCCGGACATATTATTTTCAGCCGTTACGCGGCAACGGGAGACGGAATCATGACATCCCTTCTGCTGACGGAAGCAGTCGTTGAGCAAAAAGCGACGCTGGCTGATCTGGCACAGGAAATGAGAGAATATCCGCAGTTATTGCGTAACGTGCGTGTGGCAGACAAGGAAACCGCAATGAAGAATGAGGCGGTTCTTGCATCCGTAGAAGCGGCAAGCCGGGATCTTGGCGACGCCGGCAGGATTCTGGTACGTCCCAGTGGGACGGAACCGCTTGTGCGGGTAATGGTGGAGGCGGAAACCGACGCCCTTTGCCAGGAGTATGTGGGGCGGGTGGTTGACACCATGCTGAAAGAAGGAATTATCGCGGAGTGAAAAAACAAAAAAAACGATGGATTCTGTGCGCAGCCGCTTTTACGGCAGCCCTTGTCTTAAGCGGCTGTGCCGTCACCGAAAATCAAAAAACCTTCAGCCAGGCCGGCAGAGATCTGGCACAGGGCAGCTACGCCTATGCGCTGGATGGTTATCTGGAATGTATTGAAACACAGACGAGCCCTGCGCTTTCCTATCGTGGCGCCGGTATCTGCCGTCTTCGAATGGGAAAATACGCAAAAGCGGTAAAGGACTTTACTGCGGTCCTGAAAATGGAAAATCTGTCCGGTCAGCTGAAAAAAGACGTTTTATCCTATCGGGCCACGGCGTTTCTTGCTTTAAATAAATATGAAGAGGCGTTGAATGACTGTCGCGCGCTGCAGGAAATGTCACGTCTTGATGCAGACGGTTATTTTCTCATGGGAAAAGCATCGCTGGCGCTGGACGCGTATCAGGATGCCTTTTCCAGCTTTGATCAGTCTTATCGCAAGGATTCTTCCTATGAAAGGGCCATTCAGATCTATGAAGCCTACCTTGCGCATGACATGGAAGCGGACGGGACCTATTTTCTTGAATTATCGCTTCTTTCAGCTGCAAAGACTGCGAAGGACTATTGCAGCCGCGGAAAAGTATATTACTACATGGCGGATTATGACAGCGCCAGATCCGAATTGATTGAGGCGCTGAAAATGGGAAGCGTCGAAGCGGAACTGCTGCTGGCGATGACTTATCTGGCGAAGGATGATGTGGCAAACGCCAAGGCAATGTATACCCAGTATATTACGCTGGGAGACAATCCTGCCAGCGGTTATAACGGGCTGGCGATCTGTGATATGAGACAGAAGCATTATGATGAGGCGCTGGAGAAAATTCAGGCCGGGATACCTCTTGCCACAACGGCGGAGTTGTCCGGACTGTTATACAATGAAATAGTCGTTTATGAGCGTAAGCTGGACTTTGAGACAGCATACTCGAAGGCAAGGGAATATCTTGAGCTTTTCCCGGAGGATACACAGGCGCAAAGGGAGTACGTTTTTTTGAAATCACGTGTGACGACGGATTGATCGCGGGGGATTATAATAACATATGATATCTACGGATCATGATCAGGAACGGGTTATTCTTGTGGCCGCGGCTGTCGGGTCTTACGAAGACGCGGAGGATTCGCTGGATGAGCTTTCCGAGCTGGCGGCAACCGCGGGAGCCGCTGCTGTGGGAAGGGTGATCCAGAACCTGGACCGCATTCATCCAGGCACGTATATCGGGACTGGAAAAATAGAGGAAGTCAGATCTCTCCTTTATGCGTACAACGCGACAGGAGTTATCTGCGATGATGAACTCTCCCCAGCACAGCTGGGAAATCTGGAGCATGAACTGGATTGTAAAGTCATGGACAGGACACTCCTGATTCTGGATATTTTTGCACAAAGAGCTCAGACCAGTGAAGGGAAGATTCAGGTAGAACTGGCACAGCTGCGTTATCGTGCATCACGCTTAGTGGGGCTTCGTGCTTCCCTGTCCCGTCTGGGAGGCGGAATCGGAACCAGAGGACCGGGCGAGAAAAAGCTGGAAATGGACCGCCGTCTGATAAGAAGCCGCATTTCAGCCCTGAAGGAAGAGCTGGAAAACGTCGAACGGCATCGTACTCTTTTGCGTACGCACCGGAAAAGCGGGACGCAAAAGACAGCGGCGATCGTAGGCTACACCAACGCGGGAAAGTCTTCGCTTTTGAACCGGCTGACCGATGCCGGGATCCTCGCGGAGGATAAGCTGTTTGCCACGCTGGATCCCACAACAAGGGTGATGAACCTCCCGGACGGACAGAGCATTCTGCTGACAGATACGGTGGGATTCATCCGGAAGCTTCCTCATCATCTTGTGGAAGCATTTAAAAGTACCCTGGAAGAAGCGGTTTTCGCAGATTACCTGATCCATGTCGTAGACGCTTCCAATCCACAGGCCCAGCTTCAGATGCAGGTTGTCTATGATACCCTCAGAGAGCTCAAGGCTCTGGGCAAACCGGTCATCACCCTTCTGAACAAACAGGATCTTGGAGGCTTATCCCTGCATGACCCGATGGCAGACCATGTCATAAAATTCAGCGTGAAAACCGGACTGGGAACAGAACAGCTGGAGAAGACTCTCATGGACCTTGTGAATGACGGAATGATCCTGATAGAACGCCTGATCCCCTACACGGACGGACAAAAACTCGCGCTTGCAAGGGATACGGGAAAACTTCTGCAGGAAGAATACACCCCTGAAGGAATCCGGATGAAAGCGCTGGTGCCAAGAGAGATATACGGAAGAATCTGATGTTTTTTCCATATCTCAGTTTTCACTTTACAGACCGGCTCAAAAAAATAATACTTTACAACCCCCGAAAAATGTGCTAAGATTGAAAACTGTTGAACATTTATCTTAATTATCAAGTCCTTGTTCCCTGTTTGACAGGCAGGGAGCCAAAAGACCATAAGGAGGAAGCAAAAACCATGAATAGGTATGAATTGGCACTGGTAGTTAATGCCAAGCTGGAAGACGAAGCGCGTGCCGCAGTCGTTGAGAAGGCAAAGGGTTATGTCACCCGCTATAACGGTACGATCACGGAAGTTGAGGAGTGGGGCAGGAAACGCCTTGCTTACGAGATTCAGAAGATGCATGAAGGTTATTTCTACTTCATTCAGTTTGAAGCAGATCCGTCCGCTCCGGGTCACCTTGAGAGCGAGATGCGCATCATGGACAACGTCCTCAGGTATCTGATCGTCCGCAAGGACGCTTAAGCTATTGTGCAAAGCACCATTAAGAAGCCGTTCAGACAGATCGTTTCAAAGAAATCAGAGAGGGACTAAAATGAACAAAGTGATATTAATGGGACGCTTGACAAGAGATCCGGAGGTTCGTTACACTGCTGGCGAAAACGCGCAGGCCATGGCCAGTTATACATTGGCCGTTGACCGCAGATTTCGCAGAGATCAGGATGCAGAGGCAGACTTTATCCGCTGCGTATGCTTCGGACGCGCTGCCGAGTTTGCAGAGAAGTATTTCCATAAAGGGATAAAGATTCTTGTAACCGGAAGAATTCAGACCGGGAGCTATACGAACCGGGACGGTGTCAAGGTTTATACGACAGACGTTATTGTCGAGGATCAGGAGTTTGCGGAGAGCAAGGCAGCCAGTGACGGCTATCAGTCTTCCGCGCCGAGAAATTCCGCGCCTTCATCGCAGTCAGCAGGAGCAGGCGCAGATTCCCTCGATGGTTTTATGAATATTCCGGATGGAATCGAGGAAGAGCTTCCGTTCAATTAATAAAGGAGGATAACTATCATGGCATTTACAAATAGAGGCGAGAGACCGGAGTCTCCTATGAAGAGGAGAGGCGGACGCAGAAGAAAAAAGGTTTGTGTGTTCTGCGGCAAGGAGAACAATGAGATTGATTACAAGGATGCAGCAAAGCTTCGCAAGTATGTGTCCGAAAGAGGAAAGATCCTTCCCCGCCGTATCACCGGAAACTGCGCAAAGCATCAGCGTGCTTTGACATTGGCGGTCAAGAGAGCCCGTCATATGGCTATTATGCCTTATATTCAGGATTAAGGATTGCCACATAAATAAATGGAACAGCCCGCCGGGAAAGACAGACAGGGTTTTCCGTTTATTCAGAGATGGTTTCTGCATATACATCGACCGGAAGTACTGAAAACAGGAATTTCATGTACTTTCACATATACCGCGGCAAAATAGCATCATATTTCCATTTATATGCGCGAACGAATCGTTTGCCAGGTGAGCAATTTGTATCGCGGTATATGCAGTTAAACAAATCCTTCTCATTCAGCAGAAGTGAAGTTTAACCCGTCGTATTATGCTCGTGAGTATAAGAGAAAAATCCGCTTGGATGGAAATGTATTCGCCGCTGCCTTGCCTGCCAAGGCGGCGGCGTTTGTCTTTTATCGCAGAGCCGCCCAGAGGAAGCTCGGTTTTTCCAAATGCGGTCGGGCAAAAGAGAAAGGTATTCATTGAAGATGAAGAAAAGAAAAGGCGCGGTGATTCGTTACCTTATCCTTCCCTGTTTCCTTGCCATTTGGCTGGTTTTGGTGGATATTCTTATGTGGCGTGTATGCGGGTCGACAGCCGGTATCATCGGCGTGATCGGGATCGCAGTGTATTTGACAGCGGCACTGGTTTTGTATTTCCGAATGTATCCGCAGATACTGCAGGACTTTACTTTATACGCAGAACAGTATGACACCATCCAGAACAGGATGATCAGCCAGATGACCATCCCTTATGCAGTGCTGGACACGTATGGTTATCTGATTACCGTCAATGACGCTTTTGCTTCTCTGACAGAATGCAGGGGAAGAAAGGCGCTGAGGATTGACAGCCTGTTTCCGGAGCTGGATCAGCCGGCATTGGAGAAGCTGATTCATCATACCGAAGACTGTCTGAAAACAATTCCCTACGGGGGGCGGATACTGCGTGTTCAGATGGAACCGATTTCTATTCAGAATCTCGAAAATGTCCCGTCTTATATGGAGAATTTCTCTTCCAGTGATATGCTGATCTCTCTTTATCTTTATGATGAAACAGAGAATATTACGCTGAAGCAGGAAAAAGAGGAAGACAAACCGGTTGTCGGACTGGTTTACGTAGATAACTATGAAGAGGCGTCAGAGAGTGTGGAAGAAGTGCGGAGAGCTCTTCTCATGGCTCTGGTTGACCGCCAGATTACAAAATATTTTACGGATTATGACGCTGTTGTCCGCAAGACGGAGAAAGACAAGTATTTTGTTGTGCTGAAAAACAGCACTCTTGTGAAAATGAAGGAAGAGCGTTTCCCGATCCTGGATGGAATCAAAGGCGTAAGCATCGGTAATAAAATGCCGGTGACCATAAGTATCGGACTTGGGCTCGGAACGAGGTCTTTCCGTCAGGATGGAGATTACGCGCGTATAGCCATGGAGATGGCTTTGGGACGCGGCGGCGATCAGGCTGTTATTAAAGACGGAGACACGATATCTTATTATGGGGGAAAGTCTCTCCAGATTGAAAAGAGTACCAGAGTCAAAGCCCGGGTCAAAGCTCAGGCTTTGAAGGAATATATGTCTTCGAAGGATAAAGTGGTCTGCATGGGGCATAAGATTACCGATGTGGACGCTCTGGGCGCTGCGATCGGAATCTATCGCGCGGGACAGACGATAGGAAAACCGGTTTATATTGTGGTAAATGATCCTACAACTTCCATCCGCCCATTGATTGACGGTTTTTTGGAAAACTCTGAGTACCAGAAGGAAATATTCATTGACAGTACGAGAGCAATAGAATTGGTTGATGAAGATACTGCCGTAGTTGTAGTGGACACCAATAAACCCAGTTATACAGAGTGCCCGCAGCTGCTTCACAGGACGAAAACCGTAATTGTGCTGGATCACCATCGCCGGGGAAATGAAGTGATCGAAAACGCGATCCTTTCCTATGTGGAGCCTTTTGCTTCTTCTGCCTGTGAGATGGTGGCAGAGATCCTGCAGTATTTTTCGGAGGACTTAAAGCTCCGCAATCTGGAAGCGGACTGCCTTTATGCAGGCATCGTTGTTGACACCAATAACTTTGTGACCAGAGCAGGCGTACGCACGTTTGAAGCCGCTGCATATCTGAGGCGCAACGGAGCGGATACCACGAGAGTAAGAAAGCTTCTCCGTGATAATATCGATTCTTACAGGGCGAAAGCGGAGGCGGTTCGCACGGCTGAGATTTACAGGGAGTTTTTTGCCATCGGCCAGTGCCCCAGCGACGGACTGGAAAGTCCTACGGTAGTGGGAGCGCAGGCTGCGAACGAACTGTTGAATATTGCCGGCGTAAAGGCTTCTTTTGTGCTGACACAGTTCAAAGATGAGATCTATGTCAGTGCCAGAGCGATCGATGAAGTAAACGTACAGGTGATGATGGAGCAGCTGGGAGGCGGAGGCCACCTGAATATTGCCGGGGCACAGGTGAAGACGTCTGCTGAGGAGACAAAGCAGATGCTTCGCCGGATCATAGATCAATTTTTGGAAGAAGGAGGGTTAAAGCCATGAAAGTCATTTTGCTGGAAGACGTCAGGTCTTTGGGGAAAAAGGGCGAAATCGTCAATGTGAGCGACGGATATGCAAGAAATCTGCTGCTGCCGCAGAAAAAGGGAGTGGAAGCGACACCGAAAAATCTCAACGACCTGAAACTGCAGAAGGCAAACGATGAGAAGGTTGCTAAAGAAAATCTGGAGGCTGCCCGCGCACTTGCTTCTTCCCTGGATGGAAAGCAGGTCGTCATTCGACTTCGAGTCGGTGAAGGCGGAAAAACCTTTGGCAGCGTTTCTTCCAAGGAGATTTCCGAGGCAATCAAAGACCAGATGGGAATTGAGGTGGATAAAAAGAAGATTGTTCTGCCGAATCCGCTGAAGGAAGTCGGCGAAACGACGGTAGCTGTAAAACTTCATCCAAAGGTGACAGGAAATATTAAGGTCAAGGTCGAAGGCCTGTAATTGAGGATACAGATGGAAGAAGCTTTGATACGTAAAATCATGCCAAACAGCGTAAAAGCGGAACAGGCTGTTCTTGGCTCAATGCTTATGGAACGGGACGCCATTATTACGGCTTCCGGGCTGCTCAGAGGAGAGGATTTCTATCAAAAGCAGTATGGGGTGATTTTTGATACAATGGTGGAGCTTTGCAATGAAGGCCGTCCGGTAGACCTGATCACACTGCAGGACCGGCTCAGGGAAAAGGAGCTCCCGCCTGATGTTTCCAATATGGAGTATATCAGCGAACTGTTAAGCTCGGTTCCGACCTCGGCTAATGTCGGGCATTATGCGAAAATCGTAAGCGACAAAGCGATTTTGCGCCGCCTGATTCGCGCAAATGAGGAAGTGTCAAATGCATGCTATCTGGATAAAGACAGTACGGATGCCATTCTGGAGGATGCGGAAAAAAAACTGTTTCAGGTTTTACAGGGACGAGGAGGAGATGATTTCGTTCCGATCCGTCAGATTGTACTCAACACAGTATCAAACATAGAAAAAGCTTCCCGTCAGAAGGGAACCGTGACAGGGCTTCCCACAGGGTTCATTGACCTGGATTATAAAACGGCAGGCCTGCATAATTCAGATCTGATTCTTGTAGCTGCCAGACCCTCTATGGGTAAGACGGCGTTTGTTTTAAATATTGCGCAGTACATGGCCTTTCGTAAGGATATACCGGTGGCGATCTTCAGCCTGGAAATGTCAAAGGAACAGCTGGTTCATCGTCTGATCGCGATGGAAGCGCATGTTGATTCCCAGAACCTTCGGACGGGAAATCTGAAGGACGATGACTGGACAAAACTGGTGGAAGGTGCGGATATCATCGGGGCTTCAAAACTTATCATCGATGATACTCCGGGTATCGGCATACAGCAGCTCCGATCGAAGTGCCGGAAATATAAACTGGAGCATGGGCTTTCAGCTATCATGATTGACTATATGCAGCTGATGAGCGGCAGTGGAAGATCAGATTCCAGGCAGCAGGAAATATCAGATATTTCCAGATCTCTGAAAGCCCTGGCCAGGGAGCTTGATGTTCCGGTGATCGTATTGTCACAGTTAAACAGAGCGGTTGAGCAGCGGCCTGATCACCGGCCGATGCTTTCTGACCTGAGAGAATCCGGAGCGATCGAACAGGATGCCGATGTTGTGATGTTTATTTATCGCGATGATTATTATCACAAGGATACTGAAAAAAAGGATATTGCCGAGATTATTATTGCAAAACAGAGAAACGGCCCGATCGGCACGGTGGAATTGGTATGGCTTCCAAAGTATACACAATTCGCGAATCTGAAAACCTGATGCCTGGCACCCTTTGCCCGGACTCGTAAACCGAACGGATCATCACAAGGGAGATAAAAAATGAAGACACATGTATGTATAAGGAAATGGATCTTCCTGGCGATCATTACTGTTTTTATCTGTATTGCTGCAGATCCTGCTGCCATTGTATGGGCCGGGAGGGCCGGACAGGCCCCGCCGCTGCCGCCGTCAGCAAAGGGTCTGCCTTCTTATAATGATATTGTGAGTAAGATTCCTGCGCTGAGAAGATCGTGGCAGAAAATCGGGAACAGATGTTACAATGCCCAGGGTAAAGTGATTGAAGGCGCGATCACCAGAGGAATCGATGTCTCAGAATGGGATTATCTGATTGACTGGCAGCAGGTGGCAGGCGCAAATGTTGACTTCGCCTTTATCCGGATCAGCCATGGCACCTATTATATGGATCAATATTACGATTATAATATGCGAAACGCAAATGCAGCCGGTATTCCGGTGGGAACCTATATATACAGCGCGGCCACAACCTTCAGGGAAGCCCTGGAGGAAGCGCAGCTTGCGATTCGCAAAATGAACGGGTATAAGGTTTCCTATCCTGTCGCGTTTGATCTGGAGGATTCTTCTATTGCTTCTTTGCCAAGAGAAAAGATATCCCGTATTGCCATGACATTCTGTACGGAGATTAAGAAAGCCGGTTATACCCCGATCATTTATTGTAATCAGAACTGGTATAACAATCATCTTGATTTTAATATTATCCAGGGCGTGGATGTGTGGCTTGCGAGTTATTCTGACAGATTTAATCATCCGGATAACAGCCTTTATAAATATACGATCTGGCAGGCGACAGCCGGGGATTCGATTTCGGAGGATTATGTTACCACAAGAGGGCTGATCCCGGGGATCCCTGTGAGTGTAAACGCTGATATTGATTTTGGTTTTTATGACTATACGAAATCGGTAAAACCCCGTACCGGTGTTGTCTCTGCTTACCGGCCATCCGCAGATCCGCCTTATATGGAAGACGGCTGGGATACTTCCGGAGGGAATACCTATTATTATGTAAATGGCAGTAAAGTTACGGGCAGATATAAAATTAACGGGATCTGGTATTACTTCACCAAAAAAGGCGTGCTTCGCAGGAACCAGCTGCTGAAGGTTTCGGGAAAAGTTTTTTATCTGGATGAAAACGGGCTTCGCGTGAAGAACCAGTTCGTTGAGCTGAATGGAAATACCTACTATTGTCAGTCGGACTATTGTCTTGCAGCCGGGTTGACGAAAATCGGAACTAAATATTATTTCTTTGACGAAAACTCTCATTCATTATTGAAGAGCCAGAAAATTATCCGTGAAAAGAAAATATATTTTGCGAATGCGAAAGGCGTGCTGCTGGCATCAAGATTTCTGACGGTCAAAGAGAACAAGAAAAAAAATACCTATTATCTTAGTGCGGATGGATCGGCGGTTCTGGGATTCCGCAGAATTAACGGAAAGAAATACTTTTTTTACAGATCAGCTTCCAGACTGGGAATCATGGCCAGGAATGCGACGGTGACCAGAGCGGGCATCAGATATACCTATGGCGATGATGGAGTCCTGGTCAGTATGGAAAAATGAAGAGAAAAACTACCTGGTGAATCTTAAAGAAATGCTTGCAATCTCCCCATTCATTCGCTATGATAAAGAAGTAATAGACATTTGTATTGAAAAATTGTTGCGAAAAGTGTTCGACGATGAGGGTGTGATAAGTTGAAAATAGAGAAAATTAACGAAAATCAAATCAGATGTACCCTGACGAAGACAGACCTGGACAATTATGAGATCAAGCTCTCTGAGCTGGCTTATGGGACGGAAAAGGCACGCAACCTTTTTCAGGAGATGATGGAGCAGGCACAGCTGCAGTGCGGCTTTGAGGTGGATAATACACCGTTGATGATTGAAGCGATTCCGCTGAATATGGAAAGCATTATCCTGGTAATCACGAAGGTAGAGGATCCGGAGGAGCTGGACACCAGATTTTCAAAGTTTGCGCCTTTCAAGAGAGGAAACAATACTCCTACATTGGAACTGGACGGTGCGGATGATATTCTGGATTTTTTCCGTAAACTTGCTGATGTCACGAAAAAGACCGGACAGGTACAGAGAAAGACGACCGCGCAGCCGGCTGAGGAGGCTAAGGAGCCCAACCTCGTACGGGAGTTTCATTTCAGTACGCTGGATCATGCCATTGAGGCGGCGCATAGCCTGAAGGGGCTGCACGTAGGCGACAGCGTGCTGTATAAAGACCGGGAGGACGGTTATCTTCTGTATGTACAGCAGAGCTCTTCTACTCCTGAGGAATTCAACAAGATCTGTAACATTCTTTCGGAATATGGTACAGGCCGAAAGACGACACAGGCGGCAATGGCATATCTCACCGAACAGGGAGATGTGGTGATGACGGATGCCGTCGGGACGCTGTCTTCCCTTCCCGTCTGAGGCAGGGAATGCACGGCTGCAAGGCTGTGCCCTGAGAAATTCATTTGGAGTATTTGCTCCGGATAGAATGAAAAAACCGGCAGATACATGGTTCACCGTATCTGCCGGTTTTTTTATGAAAGGAGCGCCGATGGGAGCTTCCGCTGCCTGATTAATTCTGAGCAAGAAAATCGTTGATCTGCTGTACGAGCATATCTGCATCCAGCCCGTGCACCATGGCGGCCTCTTCCAGAGACTCAGCCTGTGAAGATGGGCAGCCGATGCAATGCATACCTGCGCGCATCAGGATCACGGCAAGGTTCGGGTCGAGGGCAAGGAGCTGTCCGATCAGCATACTTTTATCTACGGTTTGCGGCATAAAAAATTACCTCCTTGAGAAACGCGGGAACAAAGCCCGCAAAAAGTAAAAACGGTAAGTCAATACCCTGAAAGGTATCGCGGCATAACCAGTGGCAGCAGCCATCGTTATGCAATTCCGTACTATTATAGTACGAATTTGTCAGAGGCGCAAGAGAAAAGATGTAAAACAGTCACGAAGGGGGAGAAAAATGAAAGAGAAGAAAAGAGGAAAAAGGGAACGCGGTGGTTTTTTGCGGATTGGAGCAAATGAGAAAACAGACAGTTTTCTGGTGATTTTGTTCGGTTTGTTCAGTATCAGTTCCTTGCTGCTGGAATATGCCGCATTTCACTTTAAAGGACCATTTTCTCTTGCCGCTTCAAGAATCTGGTTTTTTATGGGAGTATTGACTTTTTTATATATCGCGGTACGCTTTGTGCATGCCGCGTTATGGAGAAACCTGAGGGAAGGGAAGTGGCTGGATCTGCTGCTCCTGGTCATATTGTTTTTTGCTTTCTGTCGTGTGTTGGGTAATGTAAAGCTGTACGATTTAAGCTATGAAGCGGCATTGGAAGTACGCGATGCTTTACAGGGTCTCATTCTGGCGGATGGAAACTATACGGGAGCCGGTTTTTGGGGCTACCCGGCCAGGCAATATATCTTCAACGCGCTTCCTACTCTTCTGCTGGGGAGGAGTCTGTTTGCGCTTCAGCTGGGCTTTGGCCTTTATTTTATCCTGGGAATCTGCTGCCTTTATACAGGACTGAGGCAGCGCTGCGTAAGCGCCGGGGTAAATACCGTGGCAGCGGTTCTGCCGCTTTATGTCCTTTTTGTCTTCCCGTATGTGACAGAATATTACCTTTCCTTTGATCAGGTGCTGAATCCGGCGGCTTACGGAATGTGCCTGATCGGACTGTTTTTGCTTCTTACAGATACAAAACCGTGTTTTCCTGATGCCCTTGGTTTTCTGTGGCTGGGATGCATGAGCAGCTTTGTCTATCCGCAGGCACTGTCCCTTACTGTCATCGCTGCGGCTTTTGTGTTTATCTATTTATTGATGGGGCTTCGTCAGGGAGTGAAAAATCGGGCGGTGGCTTTTCCCGTGGAGAACCCGCTTGCATTGTCAGAGCTTTTTGTTTTGATCCTGGTGGATGTAATAGGATATCTGGTGATCTCGTATCAGACGACACCGGCAACGCAGAGTCTGATGGCAGTAAGAGGTTCCTTTCCTGAGGTGGTTTTTGGAGTCCTGAGGGAAAGCTTTTCGGATATACATGGGGTTTTCTGGGGAGGAACGGCTCTTTTCGTGGTTTTCTGGATCATCTGGTGCATGACGGGCTGCTTTACCTGCAGAGATCTTGTTCTTGTTTTATGGATGCTTGGCGTCTTCATATCCGGACAGCTGATTCTCGGATATGCAAATGCTTCTCCTGAAACACTGAAGAGCCGTTTTATTCTGGTGATTCCCTTCCTGCTTACAGCAGTTTCGCTGCATGTAGTCAAAGGTCTTTCGGAAACAGAAAAAAGGTTAAGGATCCGGACAGTGATTTCCTTCTGTCTGGCCTGCGGTTTTTTCATCTGGATCAATTTCAGTACCGCGGGAAAGGTTAATCCTGTGGTTCAGCCCCGGAGTTCTTTTCTGATACAGGATATTGAGGCGGTTCTGGAGGAGGAAGGCCTGACAGACGAAGATGCCTTTGAAATTATCCTGCTGTCGGATGACCTGGTAAGCAATCTGTATGACTATACGGGATATTTTTATCCGAATGCCCGGGTTATCTATGCGGATCAGGATGATGAGCCGGGATATGATCCGTCTTTGTTTACGGTATTGTATGACAGCAAAGCCATTGCGGAGAAATATGAAGGAAGAGAAGTACGCGGGACAGCAGGCTTTGTGTATAAGGATCAGCGCAGAGGGGAAGAGTATGCGATTTATCACGGGATCCTGACTGAGGGAGAGGCGTTTTCCGTAGTATTGGATGAACAGCAGTGAAGGAGCCGTTCGACTGGTGGTTAGGATTGATTCGGAAAAAGTCCGGAAAACGATGCAGGAGAATTTTATGAATTTAACATTAGTTAGAAATAACTAACTTACATTTGTTTTATATTTGTGGGATTCACTGAAAAAAGCTTGATTTTTGGATAAGACTGTAGTACACTTTATAACATGAAGTCTGCTCATCTGAATCAGTATTCTTTGCAGAGACCGTTTTTCATAAAACCTGAAGAGATCGACGGCATGCAGGAAGATCGATACAGAGGAGCGATGATGTTATCATCTTATCATTTTAAGGAGGACAAGATTATGGCATATGTTATCAGTGATGAATGCGTAAGCTGCGGCACCTGCGAGGCTGAATGCCCGAGCGGAGCTATTTCTCAGGGCGACGATCATTATGTAATCGACGCAGCCGTTTGCGTAGACTGCGGTACCTGCGCAGAGGCATGTCCGACAGGCGCCATCAGCCCGGCGGAATAATCTGCACTTGCGGATAGATTTTTATTTGGTTCAGGTAAGGAGCCGGAAAGTGTTTTTGCTTTCCGGCTCCTTTTATTATCCCGGAGCCGTCCCAAAAAAAAAGAAATCCTGAACTTCATAATGAAAAACTGACAAAAACTGACAAAAAAATAATTATTCTTAAATAATTGTCGATTGTATTGAAATAATAAAAAACACAGATTATACTACCACCATCGAAGGAAACATCTTTCCACAGGATACTTTGGAAATTACTTCGATGGGATTCAAGCCATGGCTTCAGCCGAAAGAATTGTTTTCGTTTTTGCTGTCTTCACGGCCGGAAATGACAGCAGGAGGTGTTTTGACAATAGTTTGGGCAATGCGGTAAAACAGCGCAGTTAATATGGTTTAAGAAGGAGGATTTGTAAGAAAAGAGAAATGTTCTGATCGCCGAAGAGACCGAAAATGTCTGTAGGGATACGGACGTTTTCACCTGTCAGGTTTCAGGGACTGAATCATGTATGAATGTTTTTTTGAATGGAGAAGGTTGTAAAAAATCTGCTCCGGATGGAACGGGTATTTATGCAGGATTCATAACGGCACAAATAATAAAGAAGGCTTCCCGCCGGAATAAAGAGCAAAAGGGCTTCCCGTCATACAGACAAAGCGGGAAGCCTTCTTTATTTGCCTTTACTTCTTTTGATGAGATGTGCTATAATGCGCATGGTTTATTCTGTTACGGATATTTGATGAATCAGGCTTTTGCCGATGTAATTAGTAAATTTAATGCGGAAAACAGCGGAAAGGATTTTATAGTATGAATAGAAAAAAGCCGGCCTTAATGTATGTACTCATTGCTTTGGCTTTGGTTATCCTTGTTGCAGCGGGTTTTTTGATCCTTCGGTATATGCCGACCAGCAGACGGATGGATCTGACAGAGTATTACGGTGCTGCACAGGGGGATGAAGCAGTGCTGATTATCGGCTCGGAGATTCTCGAGGAGAAAGGCAGGATATATGAAGGACAGGCTTATCTGCCGCTGCCGCTTGTTCAGGAACGGCTGAACCCCAGATTTTATTATGATGAAGAAAACGGGCAGATCCTCTATACAACGCCGTCAGCCATAAACCGGTCGGCGATAGACAATGCTCCGGGGCAGGATGCCTGGGATACGGGAGAGGAAATCTATCTCAGGCTGGACTATATCAAACGCTTCACAGACCTGGACAGCATTATCTATATGAACCCCTACCGGGTAGCCATACAAAACAAGTTTGAAGATATTACAGTCACAACGGCAAGGCGAAAAGGCTGTGTGCGTTATCTTGGAGGGATCAAATCCGAGGTGCTGACGGAGGTAACGCAGGGACAGACGCTTTTGTATCTGGAGGACTGGGGCGATTGGGTGAAGGTCGCGACCTGGGATGGATATATCGGATATATTGAAGCGAATAAGGTGACGCTGCCGACAAAGGTTGGGATGGACCGGACTTTTGAGGAAGAGGCCTGTTCTTATTTAAAAGCAGCAGAACCGGTTGCTCTTGCGTGGCATAATATTGCTTTTTATGAAGCAAACGCTTATCTTGCGGATTTGCTTTCCAATACGGATGGGATGAATGTAATCTGTCCGACATGGTTTTATTTAAGCGGGCAGCAGGGTGATTTTGAGGACCTTTCATCAGAGGACTATGTGGCGGAAGCGCATGCTGCGGGGCTTTCTGTGTGGGGACTTTTAGAGAATATTTCCGCCGAAAATGACCTGCATCAGACCTTGTCCAGGATGAGCTCACGTCAGGCTTTGATTCAGGGACTGCTTTCTGCCGCGAATCGATTGGGTCTTGACGGCATCAATATCGACTTTGAGGTTATGGAACCGGAGACGATTCCGCATTTTCTGGAGTTTCTTCGTGAACTTTCGATCGAAACCCATCGGGCAGGCATTATCTTAAGCGTAGACGATCCGGTGCCGGAATCTTATTCTGCATATTACAGGCGTGATGAGCAGGGAAGAGCAGTAGATTATCTGATTATCATGGGATATGATGAACACTATGACGGGGATGTTGAAGCCGGAAGTGTTGCTTCCCTCCCGTGGGTGGAACAGGGCATCATTGATACGGTTGCGGAGGTGCCCGCTTCGAGAGTGATCAACGCAGTACCGTTTTATACCAGAATCTGGCGTACACAAAACGGAGCTTTATACAGTGAAGTCCTGAGCATGGATGAAGCGATTCAGGCAGTGCTTGCCAATGACGCGCAGTCTTATTGGAATAATGATGTCAGTCAGGTCTATGCTTCCTGGCAGAATGAAGGCAGCAAGTATGAGGTCTGGGTCGAAGATGCTGATTCGATCGCCGCAAAGACTGCTCTGGTAAAGAAATATAATCTTGCGGGAATTGCTGCCTGGAGACTGGGACTGGAATCAGACGGAATCTGGGAGGTAATCCGGCAGGGACTGCAATGACAGGATTCAGAGGACGAAAGGTCATGCTAAGAGACAGATTTTGTCTTCGGCGCCAAAGCTGCCGAAGCAGCAAAATCGTCATCCGAAGACTTTGAGTCAACGCACAGAGCTTCGGTATGCGGAGGTGACAAAGATGTGGGGAGTGATTTATCTGGCCGTGGCGACCCTTGTCGGGACATGGCTGGTTTATTTGCTGGTTTGCGGTCAGAGTAAGGAGGAGGGGAAGAAGCAGCCCCTCCTTCTCTTGACCAGCGCCGGTTTCGGAACGGGGATCCTGCTTCTGACATGGGCTGTTTATCTGTTTGCATGGTTTTTTGCCACGCATACGAAGATTTCGGATCCTCTTTCCGCGGCGGATTTTCTTGTGCTTTCGATCAGCCTGATTGTGGCGGGAACCGCTGTGGCCGTACGGCTGGTTCAGAAAAAACCTGTTCTGGACTTCACAGGGATCCGGAAGCCTTCCGTCAAAGAGGGAATCCTTGTGCTTCTCCTTGCAGGGTTCGCGGCGTTTTGCTTTTTCTATGTCTTCCATATTGGGAAAGACCATCGTCTGTATTCGGGATATACGGTGTTCTCAGATTACGCGCCTCATACGGCGATGATCCGGTCATTTTCCCATGAAAACAACTATCCGACACAGTATCCCCATTTTGGCGGTGAGGATGTCCGGTATCATTTTATGTTTCAGTTTCTGGCAGGTAATCTGGAACATCTGGGACTGCCTATAGACTGGGCATATAATCTGCCCAGTATATTATCTCTGGCAGGTTTTTGGGTTGTTTTGGGCGAAATAGGGGCAAAATTGGGCTCAGGCTTTTGGGCAAGATTGTGGACGGTGATTTTTTTCCTGTTTCGCAGCGGAACCACTTTTTTCCGGTTCGCGGCGGAACATCTGCGCGCGGGGGATCTGTGGGAGACACTTCGGGAGAATACGGTCTTTCTGGGATATACGCAGAATGAAAACTGGGGCCTGTGGAACTTTAATGTATACTTAAACCAAAGACACCTTGCCTTTGGTTTACTTATCACGGCATTTGTGATCTGGATGTATCTGGATTCACTGATGAAAATCGATGAAATCCGTGGAAGGGGCACGATTGTAAAATGTTTGTTTGCCCCATCGTCCTGGAAATGTATTTTTCCTGAGAAGGCTTTGATACTTGGCATGATGCTGGGTTTGCTTTCCTTCTGGAATGGCGCCTGTGTCATTGCGGCTTTACTGATATTGTTCGGCTTTGCGGTTTTTTCAGCCGGGAAAACAGATTACCTGATTACTGCTGTCACGACGATCCTTCTTTCAATTTGTCAGACATCTGTTTTTATTCGTGGAGAGGCAGTTTCTCCGTCCTTATATTTTGGGTTTATCGCAAATGACAAAAGCATTTTAGGCATACTGATTTATCTCGTCTGCATCACAGGCTTTTTCTTTCTGGGGGCGATTGTCATGCTGCCGCTGCTTTCCCGCTGGCAAAGTGTCTGCCTTGGGGCTTTTTTGCTCCCTGTTGTTTTTGCCTTCTGCGCTTCCCTTACTCCGGATATTACAGTTAACCAGAAGTATATTATGATAGCCTATGCTTTTACGGCTGTATACTGGGGCTGGGCCATGGATCAGCTGACGCGTTTTCGCTGGAAGGGAATCCTTGTTATGATTCCGCTGGTGATCTGCCTGACTGCTACCGGGATTTATGATTATGTCGTGATTATCCGGGACAATGACAGCGGACATCGCATGTCTGTACCTCTTAACAGCTCCGTAACGCGATGGCTGAATGAAAACCTGGATCATGAGGATCTGGTGCTTACGCCGATGTACAGCATGAATGAGGTGACGCTTTCCGGGGAAATGCTGTATTGCGGCTGGCCTTATTATGCTTGGAGCGCAGGCTATGATACAAACAGCCGCGGAGAAAAGCAGAACATCATGTATACGACAGATCAGCCTGAGCTGCTTCGTTCTCTCTGCCGGGAGGAAGGGATCACTTATATTATCTATGAGGAGGGAATGACGCTCGACGGAGTCCCCTGCAGGGAAGAGACCATCCGTGAGGCTTTTCCTCTTGTATATGAGGATGAAAATGGATACTTCCGTATTTACAGGGTTGAGGGTTGAATATGGAGACTGATTCTGTCTTTGGCAGTTCGACTGCCGAAGCAGCAAAATCGTCATTCGGTAACATTGAGTCAACCTGCAAAACTGCTTTTGGGGAGGAGGAACAGAATAAAATGGATATGACATCTCGCACGAATCACCAGGACGGTTCGGTTTTGCAATGGATTGTCATTGCTGTTGTTTTTGTGGGGGTGCTGTTTGTCAGTCTGCCGTTATTGGGCTCTGACGCCTGGGCCTTCTGGACCTGGTGGCTTTTGGCCGGAGTAATGGGGCTGGCAGCCATGCCCGTTGTCGGGATTTTATTTTCCCGTTTCGATGACAGGGGATGGATGTTTTCAAAGGTGTTTGCCATCGCGGTGACAGGTTATCTGGAATGGTTCCTGGTCAGCGTGAAAGCAGTGCCTTTTACAACCGTGAGCTGCATCGGGGTGGTGCTTGTATGCGCGGCGGCTTCCGTAAGGCTTCTTTTCCTGCAGACAGCCCGGCATCAGGAGTGTTTCCCTGTCAGGCATATGCAGCTGGTCGCCTGGGAAGAGCTTCTCTTTTTAATTGCTTTTCTTGTCTGGACCTATCTGGCAGGCTATCATCCGGCAGCATATGGAACAGAGAAATTTATGGATTACGGATTTATGGAAGCGATGATGCGTTCCACTACGCTTCCCGCAAAAGATCCGTGGTACAGCCAGGGCGTTATCAATTATTACTATGGCGGACAATATTTTGCTGTTTTTCTTTCCAAGCTCTCTTCCTGTAAGGTGGAGATCACCTATAATCTGATGCGCACTTTTATTGCCGGCCTTGCTTTTGCGCTTCCGTTTTCTCTTGTGCGGCAGATGCTGTCTGACCGGATGACCCAAAGCGAGTCCGCTGCTTCCGGGACAGTTCCGGTGTTAGGGGGGATTACGGGAGGCCTGGCAGTCAGTATTGCGGGAAATATGCATTATGTCGTCTATCGCCTGATTCTGCCCGCGCTGCAGCGCTTCAGAGGGGAAGAGCCTGCCGGGTACTGGTTTCCGGATGCTACCCGGTATATCGGATATAATCCGGATGTACCGGATAAGACCATCCATGAGTTCCCGTGCTATTCCTTTGTTCTGGGAGACCTTCATGCACATGTCGTGAACATTATATTTGTCCTGTTGATGGCGGGGCTGTTGTATGCATGGTTTACGGGTGTAGAGCATTCTGACCCGGAAAGCCCGGCGGCAGAAGGAGACCGGACGAAGCCTGTCTGCTGGAAAAAGCGGCTGCTTCAGCCATATCTGCTCATCGCCGCCCTTTTGCTTGGCATTTTCCAGATGAATAATTTCTGGGACTTCGTGATCTATTATGTGGTTGTTCTGGGAACGGCGCTGTTCATCAATATTATCGAATACCGGGGAAATGTGCCGCGGATGATCGGAGTTACCGCGGTACAAGGCATCTGGCTTTTCGTTCTGCCAAAGCTTGTGATCGTTCCGTTTACGATTCAGTTCCACGTTATGGTTGACGGGGTGGCGCTGTGCAGATATCATTCCCTGTTTTACCAGCTTTTGATTCTCTGGGGACTTCCCTGCATACTGGGGATTACGTTGACCGCATATCTTGCCCGGAAGTATTTAAAAGGCATGGAGCATCCTACCCTCGCAAAATGGATGAATGCGATGAAGGATGCGGATCTCTTTGCAGTCCTGATGTTTTGCTGCGCCGCCGGCCTGGTCCTGATCCCGGAGCTGGTTTACGTGAGAGATATCTATGAGGCAGGCAATGCCCGCGCAAATACCATGTTCAAACTGACCTATCAGGCATACATACTGTTCGGGATGGTGATGGGGTACGCGATCTGGCGGCTGCTCTGCCTGACCCGGGAGGTTCTGGTAAAAGTAATCAGTATCGTCGGATTGCTGTGCTTTTGTCTTACACTTGGATATTTCGGCAATTGTACCCAGGCCTGGTCCGGCGGATGGAAAGATCCTTCCCTCCGTCAGGGCCTGGACGCTGTTGCTTTTCTTGAAAATGATTTTCCGGAGGATGCGGCAGCGATCCGCTGGCTGAAGACGAATATCAGCGGCTCTCCTGTGGTACTGGAGGCGAACGGGGACAGCTATACCGGATATGAGAGGGTTTCTGCCATGACCGGCCTTCCGACCGTTTTAGGCTGGTATGTTCATGAATGGCTCTGGCGCAGTGATCCGGAGGACCTGAACGGAAAGAGTCAGGATGTTGAGACCATTTATACATCCTGGAATCGGGAAATGGTGACGCATCTTCTGAAAGAGTATCAGGTAGAGTATATCGTGATAGGCTCCAGGGAAAAGGAAAAATATGGGGAAGACCGTCTGAATGAGGAACTGCTTGGATCTATGGGGGAGGTTGTTTTTTCCGACCCTGTTTCGGGAACTTATATTCTGAAAATGATTGTTTGATTTTGAACCGGAGGACCTGAGAAATTCGGGGAGAGTAAGATGAGAGCCAAATACATGAAGGTTGACGCAAAGTGTCCGGATCAGGATGCGATTGCTTTGGGGGGAAAGCTTCTCAGAGAAGGGCGCCTGGTGGCATTTCCAACCGAAACGGTATATGGTCTGGGGGGAAACGCACTGGATGCAGGCGCATCGGAAAAAATATACGCCGCAAAAGGAAGGCCTTCGGATAATCCGTTGATTGTACATATCGCACGGATGGAGGATCTGTACCCGATTGCCGCTGAAATACCTGAAAATGCGCTGGTATTGGCAAAGTCATATTGGCCCGGGCCCCTGACTATGATTTTTCCGAAAACAGATCTTGTCCCGCTGCAGACTACAGGGGGATTGGAAAGCGTTGCCGTGCGTTTTCCGTCTGATCCGGTCGCGCAGGCACTGATTATCGCGGCCGGAGGGTATGTAGCCGCGCCAAGCGCAAATACATCGGGGAGACCCAGCCCCACGACCGCGCAGCACGTCATGGAGGACCTGGGAGAGAGAATTGATCTTATTCTGGATTCCGGTCCTGTGGGGATCGGGCTGGAGTCCACGATTGTTGACTTCACGCAGGAGATTCCCGCTGTTCTGCGGCCGGGATTTATTTCTCTTGAGATGCTCACACAGATTCTGGGCGAGGTGAAAATGGATCCCGGACTGCTGAAGGATGACCCGGATGTGCGTCCGAAGGCGCCCGGTATGAAATATCGCCATTATGCTCCCAAAGCTTCACTGAAGATTGTGGAAGGCAGGGAAACGGATGTCGTGCGCTGGATTAACGAACAGGCAGAGCAGGCAGGCGCAGAAGGAAAAAAGGTCGGGATTCTTGCAGCCAGTGAGAGTGCGGATGCTTATGATTTCGGAGAGGTGATCTGCGTCGGCAGCCGTTCGGAAGAAGAAGAGATCGCCAGGCATCTGTATGACGCGCTGCGCCGGTTTGATTCCCTGGGGGTGGATCTGATTTATTCCGAAGCCTTTGATACCCCGAGGATGGGGACGGCAATTATGAATCGGCTGTTGAAAGCGGCAGGACACCACTGTATTCGGGTATGAGAGTATAATACAGGATCTTGCGCCGGACAGGCAACTGTGTTATCATAAAACAATTCAGGCGGCAAAAGATCCTGCAAAAAGGATGGAAACTCTGACAGTAAGGGATCAGGAAATGGAGGCGTCCGGAATGAAGAAAATGGTGAGCGCAAAACGTGTGGATTATCTTTCCTGGGATGAATATTTTATGGGGGTTGCCCTGTTGTCAGGGATGCGCTCCAAGGATCCGAATTCCCAGGTCGGATGCTGTATTGTCAGCCAGGATAACAAGATTCTGTCCATGGGGTACAACGGATTCCCCACGGGATGCTCCGATGACGAATTCCCCTGGGAAAGAGAAGGGGCTCCCATGGAGACAAAGTATTATTACGTTACGCACAGTGAATTAAACGCTATTTTGAATTACAGAGGAGGAAGTCTGGAGGGAGCAAAGCTCTATGTTTCTCTTTTTCCCTGTAACGAGTGCGCAAAAGCGATTATCCAGGCAGGGATCCGGACGGTGATCTATGACAGTGACAAATACGCGGAGGAACCTATGACGCGGGCTTCAAAAAGGATGTTTGACGCTGCGGGGGTAGACTATTATCCGTATCGGAGATCCGGGAGAAAAGTTACGCTGGATCTCTGATACGACAGCGGATTCCGGGTGGCAGCAGGCTGCTGCATGCCGATGGCATGCGCATATATCAGAAAATAACATATGATGCGTTCTATGCGTCAGGAAAGAGGTAAAAATGGCAAAAGAGAAAAAACTGGTGGAAGCGATTACCTCCATGGAGGAGGATTTTGCCCAGTGGTATACGGATGTGGTAAAGAAAGCCGAGCTTTGCGATTACACCAGCGTAAAGGGCTGCATGGTGATCAAACCCGCAGGTTATGCTATCTGGGAGAACATACAGGCAGAGCTTGACCGGCGCTTCAAGGAGACAGGCGTTGAGAACGTGTATCTCCCGATGTTTATTCCGGAGTCTCTCCTGCAGAGAGAAAAGGACCATGTAGAAGGGTTCGCTCCGGAGGTTGCCTGGGTTACCCACGGCGGACTGGAGCCTTTACAGGAGCGTATGTGTGTCCGTCCCACGTCAGAAACTCTTTTTTGCGATTTTTACCAGAGGGAGATTCATTCTCACCGTGACCTGCCCAAGGTCTATAACCAATGGTGCTCGGTTGTGCGTTGGGAAAAGACCACCCGCCCCTTCCTTCGCTCCCGTGAGTTTTTATGGCAGGAAGGCCACACAGCTCATGCTACTGCCGAGGAAGCGCAGGAAAGAACGATTCAGATGCTGAATGTCTATGCTGACTTTGCGGAGGAGTTTCTTGCGATTCCTGTTATCCGGGGGCAAAAGACAGATAAAGAGAAATTCGCCGGCGCGGAAGCAACGTATACGATTGAAGCGTTGATGCATGACGGAAAAGCTCTGCAGTCCGGAACCAGCCATAATTTCGGAGACGGTTTTGCCAGGGCGTTCGGAATTCAGTATGCGGATAAGGATAATACGCTGCAGTATGTGCACCAGACCTCCTGGGGTATGACGACACGTATGATCGGCGCTTTGATTATGGTTCACGGAGATAATTCCGGGCTGGTGCTGCCTCCGTTAGTCGCTCCGGTGCAGGCTGTCGTGATCCCGATTCAGCAGAGAAAAGAAGGGGTTCTGGAGAAAGCGCAGGAGCTTTTAAGCGCATTGAAGGCAGCGGGGATCCGGGCAAAGCTGGATGACACTGATAAGAGTCCCGGATTTAAATTTGCCGAGCAGGAAATGCGCGGCATCCCGATTCGTATTGAATGCGGACCGAAGGACATTGAGGCAGGCCAGGCGGTAATCTGCCGTCGTGACACAAGAGAAAAGATCACGGCATCTTTTGATGAGCTTGCGGCAAAGGCAGTGCAGATTCTTGGGACGATGCAGTCGGATATGCTTGCCCGCGCCAGGGCACACAGGGATGCTCACACCTATACCGCCGTGGATTATGAAACCTTTAAGGATACGATTGTGAACAAGCCGGGCTTTGTTAAGGCAATGTGGTGCGGCGACCAGGCCTGCGAGGATAAGATTAAAGAGGATGTGCAGGCTACCTCAAGGTGTATGCCGTTTGCCCAGGAGAACCTTGCGGAAACCTGCGTATGCTGCGGCAGACCGGCAAAGAAGATGGTCTATTGGGGCCGGGCATATTAATGAACATGGCATGACCTTCTGTCGTCTGAATCAGCGGCGGGGGAAATCGGAACAGTACGGGGTATTATTTTCCCCGCCGTGAAAGAGAAACGGTACATTACAGGCTGAACTGCAAAAAAACCGGATTTCTGCCATAATCTCGACTTGACAGAGGGTAGTAAATAAGGTATAACAGTAACAGAAAACACACATTCACTTTTAAGGAGGACATGAGTCAGTATGAATAAAACAGAATTGGTTTCAGCGCTTGTAGAAGATACAAATCTTGCTAAGAAAGATGTCGAAAAGGTTCTGAATTCCTTTATCGATGTTGTGACCAGAGAGTTAAAAAGCGGCGAGAAGATTCAGCTGATCGGATTTGGTACTTTTGAGGTAACCGAGAGAGCTGCCCGTACAGGTATGAATCCGCAGACAAAGGAGCCGATCGAGATTCCTGCGTCCAAAGCTCCTCGCTTTAAGCCGGGCAAGGCTTTAAAGGATGCCGTAAACGAATAAAAAGCGCAAAAGGCTAAAAAGGAGGGAGGGCTTTTATCCCTCCTTTTTCTTTTCGCAGACCATGAAGAGCCGCGCAAAGGAAGAAAGGAAAACATGAGACTGGATAAGTATTTAAAAGTTTCCAGACTGATCGTGAGGCGTACTGTGGCAAATGAAGCCTGTGATGCCGGACGGGTGATGTTAAATGATAAGGTGGCGAGAGCCAGTGCAGAGGTGAAGCCGGGAGATACCATCGAAATCCAGTTCGGGCAGAAAACGGTCCGTGTGGAGGTACTCCAGGTGAAGGATACGGTACGCAAGGAAGAGGCGCAGGAGTTGTATCGATATCTGTAAAAGGAGGTCTGGCAATGACTGTAAAGGATAAGAAAACGGCAAAGGAACTGTCAGGAAATGTCCGCATGGGTGTGTTGACCATGCTGATTATTTCACTTATGCTTTTGGTCATCATGATGAAGCAAAGTCATGATAAGGCTGCAGCGATTGCCTTGGTTCGCGAAAGAGCGGTACTTTTAAATGAGCAGATTGAGCAGGAGAAAAACCGCACAGAGGAAATCGCAAATCTGGAGACGTATATGCAGACGGATGAATTCATTCAGCAGACGGCGAGAGAACGTCTGGGCCTTGTGAAGGATGACGAGATCGTATTTGAAGAAACGGATTGATGCGGCCATGCTTGAAGGAAGGGAAAACTCTTCTTTGAAGCATGGCTGTATTTTATTAGGAAACTCAAAAAGGGTGGTTCGATATGAGAAAAGAGACGGAACAGCGGGTTTTACGGTTTATGCGGGAAAAAGAGATGCTTACTGCCGGGGATATGGTGATCGCAGGAGTGTCGGGAGGCTGTGATTCTGTTGTGATGTTGAGGGTTTTACTGAAATTACAGCCGCTGCTGGGCTATTCGATACTTGTTTTTCATGTCAATCATTGTATCCGGGGAGCTGCGGCTGATGCCGATGAAGCCTTTGTAAGAGGACTGTGTGAGGAGCTGGCCGTACCTTTTAAAGCAGCCGCTGTCGATGTTCCGGCACTCGCAAAGGAGAAGGGAATCGGTGTGGAGGAGGCTGCCAGAGAGGCGAGGCTGGGAGCGCTTGAAAAGGAGAGGTCTGCGCAGCTTCTTTACGGCGCAGAAAGGGTCCGCATCGCTTTGGCACATCACCGGGATGATCTGGCGGAAACCGTGTTATTCCGGCTTTGCCGCGGCAGCTCCCTTCGTGGTATGAGCGGAATCAGACCCGTTCGGGAAAGCTATATCCGGCCTCTTCTGTGCCTGTCAAGGGCAGAAATAGAAACTTATGCCAGGGAGCTGGGCTGCCGTTATTGTACAGACGAAACGAATCTTGAGAATACATATACCAGAAACCGGATCCGCCATGACATTCTTCCACTGCTGGAAACAGAGGTACATACCGGCACATCGGCACATATAGCCGCAGCCTCAGAATGGTTTTCCGAAGCGGAGGATTATTTTTCCGGCCTGGCTGAGAAATTGCTTCCGAATCACTGTTCGGCGGTGGATATGGATGAGAACGTAGAAGCTGCAGACCAAGGCATCATGCTCAGACGGAGCCTTTTGAAGGAGGAACCTATCCTTCAAAAGTATATCGTACGTCTGGCACTGGAAAAACTTGCGGGGCAATCTGACGATCTAAAGCTTCAGCATATAAAGGATATCCTTGCTTTGCTGGAGAACCAGGCAGGAAGGAAACTCGTACTGCCATGTCATTCAGAGGCGTTACGTACCTATGAGGGAGTGCTGCTGTCTGTAAGAAAAAAGGAAAATCCGGACAAACGCAATAAGCCGGAAAAGATAACAGAACAAGTGGTGATACCGGGTGAGACAGACACTTCCTTCGGCACAATCAGAACAAGTTTTTTTGACTATTTTGGACAAAAGTACGAGGAAAAAAGGTATACGAAATGCTTTGATTATGATAAAATAAAAGGCAAGCTTTGTGTGAGAACCCGTCAGGAGGGAGATTATCTGATACTGGGTAAAGGAGGAGGCCATAAATCTTTATCCCGATATCTGATTGACCGTAAAATTCCGCTGCAGAAAAGGGACAGCCTTCCGCTGCTTGCAGAGGATCATCATGTGTTATGGGTGATCGGTGAGGGGAAAAGCGCGGGGGCTGCGATTGACAGCCGGACGGGCACCGGAGTGATGATTATATTTGAGGATAAAAAATGATTCAGGCGGCAAATGTATCAAGACGCAGGTGTCTGATCGTTTGCGAAAAATATATGTAACAGACGAGATATGAGAACATTTTTTGCCTGGTGGAACCGGACAAAAAGATAAGGAGGTTATATTATGGGCGAAAAAGTTGAGGTTCTTATTTCCAAAGAGGATGTGGAGAAAAGAATATGTGAGGTAGCCCGGCAGATTAATAAGGACTTCGGTCCGGATGCTCAGCTTCACCTTGTCTGCGTCCTGAAAGGCGGCGTGTTTTTTATGTGTGAACTTGCAAAGCATCTGGACATGCAGGTCACCATGGATTTTATGTCCGTGTCCAGCTATGGAGACGATACAAAGTCCAGCGGCGTCGTCCGTATTATCAAGGATCTGGATGAGCCTCTGGAGGGCAAGGAAGTACTGGTAGTCGAAGACATTATTGATTCCGGCAGAACATTGAGCTATCTGCTGGAAGTGCTCAAGGGAAGAAATCCGGCCAGCATTCATCTGTGCACACTTTTGGATAAGCCGGACCGCCGGGTAGTTGAAAATGTCAGCGTAGACTATTGCTGTTTTGAGATACCGGATGAGTTTGTTGTGGGATATGGCCTGGATTACGCACAGAAATACCGCAACTTGTCATATATCGGAGTTGTGCGGCTGTATGGAGAGGAGGCAGACGCTTGAGCAGTGAGTCATCGAGGGTCGGCTTGTATCTTATGCTGGTGATAGCTTTGATAGCCGGTTACCTGTATCTGAATAATTCCGTCTCCTCTCAAAATGATTTTACCATGGGAGAGCTGATCCAGTCACTGGAAGAGGGAAATGTAGGAAACGTACGGATTCACCAGAACAGTGAGGTCCCTACAGGCTCCATAGAGGCTGAGATCGGTGACGATTACAGAAGGATCTACGTCAGCGACGTAAAAGAAGCAGAGACGCTCCTGCGTTCTTATGGACTGGATCCCTATATGGAAAATGTTTCCAGGGAAAATATCGTGATCTCGACGATCATCCCGATCGGTGTGATGGGGGCCCTTCTGATTTTCCTGATGACGATGATGAACCGGCAGATGGGCGGCGGAGGGATGAATCTTCGGATGATGAATTTCGGGAAAAGCAATGCCCGGATCTCAAATCCTGAGGAGCGTAAGGTTACGTTTGCGGATGTAGCCGGACTCGAGGAAGAAAAAGAAGATCTGGTTGAAGTAGTTGATTTCCTGAAAATGCCCGGAAAGTATACCAGCGTCGGTGCCAGGATCCCCAAAGGCGTACTCTTGGTAGGACCTCCCGGTACAGGGAAAACCTTATTGGCAAAAGCCGTAGCGGGAGAAGCCGGCGTTCCGTTTTTTTCAATCTCCGGTTCGGATTTTGTGGAGATGTTTGTAGGCGTAGGGGCTTCCCGGGTAAGAGATTTATTTGAAGAAGGAAAAGCCCATGCGCCATGTATTATCTTTATAGACGAGATTGACGCGGTGGCACGTCAGAGAGGTACTGGATTAGGCGGCGGTCATGACGAGAGAGAGCAGACCCTTAACCAGCTTCTCGTCGAGATGGATGGATTTGGCGTAAATGAAGGCATCATTGTAATGGCGGCGACGAACAGGGCGGATATCCTGGATCCTGCGATCCTCAGACCGGGGCGTTTTGACAGGAAGGTTGCCGTAGGCAGACCGGATATCAAGGGAAGAGAAGAGATCCTGAAGGTTCATGCCGCTGACAAGCCATTGGGTGAGGATGTGGATTTGCGTCAGATTGCCCAGACAACGGCCGGTTTTACAGGGGCAGACCTGGAAAACCTCCTCAATGAGGCAGCGATTCTTGCCGCAAAAAATGACAGGAAGTACCTGACACAGCAGGATATTAAAGCGGCATTTATAAAAGTGGGTATCGGGCAGGAGAAACGGAGCAAAATTATTTCAGACAAAGAAAAGAAAATCACTGCGTATCATGAGGCAGGACACGCTATTCTTTTCCACGTGCTGCCTGATATGGAAGCGGTATATACGATCTCGATTATTCCTACAGGGATAGGAGCGGCGGGATATACCATGCCTTTGCCGGAAAATGACGAGATATTCAATACCAGAGGGAAGATGCTTCAGTCGATTACCACGCTTTTGGGAGGCCGTGTTGCGGAAGAGATTATCTTCGGAGATATTACGACGGGAGCCTCCAATGATATCAAGCGGGCAACGGATGCAGCCAGGGCGATGGTCATGCGCTACGGGATGTCGGAAAAGGTAGGCACCATCGCATACCAGAATGAAGATGACACGGTGTTCATCGGCAGGGACCTGGCACATACCAGGGGCTATTCAGAGGAAGTTGCAAGGCTGATTGACGAAGAAATCCGGAGGATTATCGGAGAATGCCATGACAAGGCGAAAGAGATTATTACAGCCCATATCGGCGTACTGCATGCATGCGCTGCTTTGCTGCTTGAAAAAGAAAAGGTACACCGCAGCGAGTTTGAAGCACTCTTTGAGGTTGAGGTTTAAGTCTGCCCTTTTGAACACATCCTTGGGAAACTGTGAGAGAAAACGCTCATGTGCGTGTTAGAAAAGAGGAAACCATGAAAATAGATTCCGCTCAGACGATGAGAAAAATGCGATATGTCATGAATATGAGGCCGGTGCTGAATATGGAGGCCCTCTTTAGTGACGGTTCGGAGTATTACCGCCTTCCGTCGGAGCCTAAGCCCTTCGATGTGGTGACGATTCGTTTTCGCACGCAAAAAAACAATGTCGACAATGTCTTTCTCGTTTATGGCGAGACAAGGCAGGAAATGAAGATTGCTGCTACCGGGAATGGTTTCGACTATTATGAAACGCAGGTCAGGATAACAGACAGGGTATTTTCCTATCACTTTGAGATCGCGTATGGCTGGATTGTCTGTTACTATACCTATGACGGTCCTTGTACCTCCCTGGAACATTGCCGTGATTTTGAGATCTACCCGGGCTTTGACACTCCTTCCTGGGCGAAGGGTGCGGTCATGTATCAGATTTTTGTCGATCGCTTCTACAACGGGGATCCCTCTAATGATGTCCGGAATAATGAATACTTTTATATCGGTGATTATACCACGAAAGTAGAAGACTGGGCGAAGATTCCTGCCGTGATGGGAGTACGTGAGTTTTATGGCGGAGATCTGCAGGGGGTTCTGGATAAACTGGACTATTTAAAGGATCTGGGCGTAGAGGTGATTTATCTGAATCCTATTTTTGTATCGCCCAGCAATCATAAATATGATATTCAGGACTATGATTACGTTGATCCTCATTACGGAAGAATTGCCTATGATACACCGGAAGGGGAAGGCCTCCTTGCGGAAGGAGATCATGATAATGCCCATGCTTCCTGCTTCATTCGACGCGTTACAGATAAAAGAAATCTGGAAGCGAGCAATGAATTGATGATCCATCTGGTCGAGGAAGTTCATAAACGAGGCATGTATATTATCCTGGACGGCGTATTCAATCATTGTGGTTCTTTTAATAAATGGATGGATCGAGAAAGGATTTATGAAAACGAAGAGGGCTATCCCAAAGGAGCCTATATCAGCGCAGACAGTCCTTATACGCGGTATTTCCAGTTCAGCAACCCGAATGCGTGGCCATATAATGCCTCCTATGACGGATGGTGGGCTCATGACACTTTGCCAAAGCTGAATTATGAAGAATCGGAAAGCCTGTGTGAAGAGATCCTTCAGATCGGAAAAAAATGGGTCAGCCCGCCTTTCTGTATTGACGGATGGAGACTGGATGTGGCGGCGGATCTGGGTCACAGCAATGAATTCAACCATCAGTTCTGGAAACGGTTCCGCCAGGCTGTAAAAACCGCAAATCCGAATGCGGTAATCCTTGCGGAACATTACGGGAATCCGGAGGGCTGGCTATCAGGAGACGAGTGGGATACCGTCATGAACTACGATGCCTTTATGGAGCCGGTTACCTGGTTTCTGACGGGTATGGAGAAGCACAGCGATGAATACAGGGAGGATATGTATGGAAACAGCGGAGCTTTTGTAGATGCGATGCGTACACATATGCGCTCCTTACACATGTCTTCTTTGTACCTGGCGATGAATGAACTTTCCAATCATGACCATTCCCGGTTCCTGACAAGGACAAACCATTATGTGGGAAGGATTTCCTATGCCGGCGCCGAGGCAGCTTCCGATAACGTCAATCCGGCTGTCATGCGGGAAGCCGTCATGATCCAGATGACCTGGCCGGGCAGTCCTACGTTGTATTATGGCGATGAAGCCGGTGTCTGCGGTTTTACGGATCCGGATAACCGCCGGACCTATCCCTGGGGGCATGAGGATCAAAGGATGCTGGCGTTTCACAGGGATATGATTGCGATTCATAATCGATATGACTTTTTACGGACCGGTTCACTGAAAATTCTCTGGAATGATTATCAGGGTTTGTGTTTTGGACGCTTTTCTCACTGGGAACGCATGATTGTGATTATCAATAATCAGCAGATGGAGCGCGAGGTGGAGATCGAAGCATGGAAAACAGGGATCAGCAGGCTGGCTCCTTCTACTCTGACCAGGGTCATGCTTTCCTGGTATGGAGGTTATACGACACAGACAGAAGAATATGAAGCGCAGGGAGGTATTTTGCGGCTGAATGTTCCGGGATACGGGGCGATGGCTTTGTATCATAAATGCGCCCATCCGACGATCTTTAAGGAATGAGAAAAGCAGTCTGCTCTGCTGTTTTCGAGAGACAATGCTCTGGATTAATTTACCATTAGGCTGTTACAGGACGTGGAATCTTGTTTCAGCCTTTTTTAGAGCTTCTTATTTCTCACGGAGCCGCGAAAAGGATATTTCAGCCCGGATCAATTAATAGGCATTGTGCCGAAGAAAGAGCGCTTTTTTTGATTGATATAACCTATTCTTTACAAAAGAATCTATGATATAATATCGCCTTGAGAATAAAGAACCTTGTACATTTCAAGATGGGAATAAGAATAAACAAAAAGGATGATGCCAAATGTACCGCGCGTTGATCGTGGACGATGAAAAAATTGAGAGAGAAGGAGTCCGGCTGATCATGGAACAGCAGGAGGACTTTGAGATGTTTGAGGCTTCGGATGGCAGTGAGGCTTTGGAATTTTTGAAGGAAAATCATGTGGATGTCATGATGACGGATATGTCGATGCCCAAAGTTGACGGATTGGAGCTGATAAGGCGGGTACGGGAGCTTTATCCGGATCTTCTGGTTGTTATATTAAGCGGGTACAGTGATTTTGCTTTCGCTCAGGAGGCTAATCGATATCAGGTTACAGATTGTGTCTTAAAGCCGATTGACGCAGATGACTTTGTTACGGCTCTGAATAAAGTACGTTCTGAATTGGCTGCACGTCAGGAAAAAGAGGCGGAAAGAGAGAGCGTAGAGCTGGTGATGCACAGACATTATCTCCAGAGTTATCTTTACTCCGGTCAGACAGAGGTGCTGCAGAAGGCTGCAAAAGAGCTGGACCTTGCTCGATGGAATGCATGGCATCGCGCTGTCATGATCGAATCGGCCCAGCCCTTCTTTGATACGGCAAGAGAGTCACTCTGGGAAGAAGTTGAGGAAGAACTGCACCGTTCTTTTTTCTATCTGAACCTGAATACACGTCAGTCGATTCTTTTTTTTGATGAGACGTATGTGGATTATGTATTGATTGCAAAACGTCTTTATGTGTATTTAAAGCAAAAATATACCGCACGCTTTTATCTTTCCGTGAGCGGCTCTTTCAAAGCGGGTCGTACTCTGATACAGATTTTTACCCAGCTGGAACGGGAAATGGAAGAAAAGTTCTACCATCCGGATACCCATGTTTTTACCAGTGAGGAAGACAAAGAAAAATGGGTTACGGAGGAAACGCAGGATTCACAGATGATGCAGCTGATATCTGAGGATATCAGCCGTAAAGATGTGCAGATGCTGAAACAGCATTTTGGATTTCTGGTTGACAAGTACCAGAAGCAGACACAGTTTTCCGCAATGTATGTGAAGTTCGTTTTCTCAAACGTGATCCAGGAGCTTTTCCAGGAAGAGAGTTTTGTACGGGATCGCCGCCTTGATCTCGAGATCGATAAGCTGTATGCATGCAGCGATATTGGCTCCATTCTGGAAATAACCCGCCAGTGCATAACAGAATACGAGATCTTTCTGGAACGGATGATGAAAGCTTCCAGAAATAAAGTGGAAGTGGTGAAGAAATATATCCAGGAACATTTCGGAGAGGATATCAGCTTAGAGTCGATGGCGGAAAAGGTTCATGTAACGCCTGCTTACCTGAATCTTCTGTTCAGGAAAGAGGTAGGAAGAAATATGAACCGCTACGTTCATGACGTTCGGATGAAACGGGCAAAGGAACTGCTGATGATGCCAAACAGCAGGACGTTTAAGATCTGCGCCGAGGTTGGTTTTATAAACTTTGCCTATTTTCAGCGCAGCTTCCATGAGTATTATGGCTATACGATCGAAGACTGCCGGAGGCAGTCATGATCACGCAGATAAAAAGAACAGGAGGCTTTTTGTGGCGGATAGGTATCGCACAGTATATGAAGGCGGTGAGGGAGAACTGACAGAAAAAAAGTCACGCTTTATCGCAACGGTACGTCCTGTGAAAGAGGAAGAAGAAGCACTGGCTTTCATCGAGGAGATGAAAAAGAAATACTGGGATGCCAGACACAATTGTTATGCGTATACGGTCGGGGCTAACAGGGAAAGTACGAGATGCAGTGATGACGGGGAGCCTTCCCAGACAGCGGGCAGGCCGATGCTGGATGTCTTATTGGGAGAAGGGCTTTATGATACCGCAGTCGTTGTGACGCGGTATTTCGGAGGCATCCTCCTGGGAACCGGAGGGCTTGTGCGCGCCTATCAGGGAGCAGTCCGGGCCGGACTTGCGGCCAGCCGGATGATCGAGAAGGTCCGCGCGGTAAAGCTTGAGGTTGTCACTGACTATACGGGATATGGAAAACTACAGTACCTGGCGGCACAGAAAAATTATGCCGTCAGCGATACCACGTTTACAGACGCGGTGACGATGCTTCTGCTCATTCCCTCAGAAGAAGAAAAAAGAGCCCGCGAGGAGATTGTCGAGGCTTCGAACGGGCGGGCGCAGATTTCAAAAGCCGGAGAATGTTATTTTGCCAAAAGCGGGGGAGAGATTCTGGTATTTGACAGATAAAGCGTCTCTTAAGTGAAAAAAAGCAGAAAAGGCGGTATGAGGATTTTATTGTTCCCATGCCGTCTTTTCTGAATGTATGTGTCAACAAAAAAGCTCTTTTAACATTTTTCCGGTTCCGGATAATCGACGCCGAAGGTATCGACTGTCATGGTTTTGATTACCTGATCGTCAAGAGGCCGGTCACGATAGTCCGTGTCGACATCCGCAATGCGGTTGACGACATCCATACCCTCAGTGATCTTGCCAAAAGCTGCATACTGGCCGTCAAGGTGCGGAGATGTTTTATGCATGATGAAGAACTGGCTTCCCGCGGAATCAGGATTCATGGCTCTGGCCATAGAGAGTACGCCTTCCGTATGCTTCAGATCATTCGGGAACCGGTTTTTTGAAAACTCACCCTTGATACTGTAGCCTGGTCCGCCCATACCGGTGCCATCCGGACAGCCGCCCTGGATCATAAAACCGTTGATGACACGATGAAAGATAAGGCCATTATAAAACCCTTTTTTTATCAGACTGATAAAGTTGTTCACGGTGTTAGGCGCGATTTCGGGATAAAGCTCTGCCTTCATGACATCGCCGTTTTCCATCGTGATGGTTACAACCGGATTTGACATAAGAATTTACCTCCATTTTAACCTGAAAGGAATCAAAAGAATTCAGAGAAAAGCAGCCCATGCACAAATCAGATCTGTGCACGAGCTGCTTTTTTAATAAGGGTGCATAAATAGCCATTACATCCGGCGCGTATGAATCCGCCAAGGCTGCGTTGCTGCCAGTCGCAGCAGGCCGCTGCGGCTCCTTCCGCTGCCTTGTCTGGACGGAATGTATCCTGTGCCATCCGTATGGGCTATTTTTGCTCAGCTCCTGAGTTTTTCTTTACTCTTTAGCAGCTCTCTTTTTCTTGTTCTTCCCATGAATAGCGAGAAGCAGGATCTCGAGAAGCAGCAGGCAGGCGCCGATGGCGACATCCGCGATCAGGAAGGTCTTGGTGAAGTTGTCCATGCCTCCCTTGGCGTCTTCAGATGCGTAAACACCGGAATTGACCTGGGTGTACATGATGTTCTTCACTGCGCGGCGAAGAGCCTTGACTGTCGTCGCATTAGAGGTGTCTACCTGATTGGTTCCGGCCATACCAAAGCCCAGCATCAGGTCGCCGCCGTTGCGGATGACGGAATCCGTGATCATATAACCATAAGAACCGTCATAATCGGTCTCAACAAAGCCGACGAAGCCCCACTCATCACGGAGGACATTGTTAAGCAGGAAGTTGTTTGCGCAGCTCGGGATAGGCCCGATCCAGTTGAAGGAGCTCATGACGGCAATGCTGGTTCCTTCGAACTTCTTGACAGCGATTTCGAACGGCTTGAGGTAGATCTCACGGATCGCCTGTTCATCAGCCCAGGTCATGAGGACAGACAGACGGTTGATTTCCTGATCGTTCAGGGCAAAGTGCTTGATATACGGATAAACGCCGTTCTTTGCAGCTCCGTTGATTTCGGCTGCTGCAAGCATGCCGGCCAGTACGCCGTCTTCGGAGAAGTACTCGAAGTTACGGCCTGCAAATGCAGAACGATGTGTGTTCATAGCCGGACCATACCAGCCGTAGTTGTTCGCTTCCTGATATTCTTTGGACATAGCCTCGCCCATCTCTTCGAGAAGAGCTTTATTCCAGGTCTGTGCCATCAAAAGCTCAGCAGGATAAGCGGTGCCGTAAACGCCTGTGATGAAGTTGGAAAGTCCTGCAGGTCCGTCGCAGTCAGAGGTGGCTTTCTTGCCGACGCTCTCAGCCGCGGCAGTCTGCCATCCGCCGAGGTTGACGACATTCACCAGCTCGATAGTCGTCATCTGGTCAATGAGGGTCTCCCATCTCTCATCGTCATAAGCCGCACCGCGCAGCTCGGCAAGCTTCATCGTGCCGCCGGAGCCCTGGGTCGGCATCTCATCACCGTCATTGGACGGACGGAAAGCGACGACAGAATTGTTGGCGAGAACCTGCTTCAGCTCATCCGCAAGGACATAAGCGCTGTCTGCGAGAGGTCCGCAGGCTTCATCATAGTTGGCAAAGCTGTCTGCTCTGGAAAGCTGTACGAACTGGCCTCTGGAGTAATCCTGGAACTGATTTGTCGCAGGAGTCAGGTCAGACGGTCTGCCGGAAGAGTAATCAATATCAGCGTCAACGGTAAAGCTTTCAGACGCAAGCACGTTATGGGAATCAGATCTTACAGAGATCGTGTATTCACCTGCTTCGAGGATATAACCGCCGCCTGCGATCTTGATTCCGTTGGAATCATAGGAAGCAAGCTCATCCTTCGGGATCGAGAAGTGAATGGTCTCGGATGCGCCGGCATCAAGGAGAGCGGTCTTTCCAAAGTCAGCAAGATTCACGGAAGCTTTTTCGATGCCGCCGTTCTCATATGGCGGAGTAAAGTAGACTTCCACGACATCCTTGCCGGCAACATCGCCTGTATTGGTTACCGTGACGTCAAACTCAACGTTGTCTCCGTCGGCGGAGAAGTTTTCGATCGCCTGCTCGAAGCTGGTGTAGCTGAGGCCATAGCCGAACGGATACTGTACAACATCATAATATTCTTTGATGAGACCTTCATCAAAGGCCGTTTCATAGAACTTGTAGCCGACATAGATGCCTTCCACATACTGCGCAAAGGAAATGTTTCCGATCGCAGCCTGGTCATACTGGACAAGAAGGTGGTTCAGGTCGTCTACGTTGTTGTAGCGGTTGTTGCCGATATTGTTGAAATACGGGGTATCAGCGAGGCTGCGCACAAAGGTATCAGCCGTGCGACCGCTTGGGTTCACGGAACCGTTCAGAATCTTGCCGAGAGCGGCAAATCCGGTGTTGCCGGCGCCGGGGGCAAGAAGAACCGACTTGATAGCCGGGTATTCTTCTACCCAGTTCAGTTCCATCGGGTTGTTGGCGTTGATGACGACAACGACATTGTCAAACTCTGTGCAGACCTTTTCGACCATCTGCTCTTCGGTGACGGAAAGCTCCAGATAGGACTCTCCTGCCTCGAAATCATCATAGCTGCCGTTGTTGGTGTAGCTGGAAAGCATGTAGGTGAAGTTTGCGGGAGCGGCAGCGAGAGAAGCCTGGTTATAGGTTCCCGCGATGACGGCGCCCATGTCTGTCGGAAGGTCGGCATTTTCACCGCCGGAGCGGGAGATCACGATGACTGCCGTGTCGGAAAAATCTTTAGCCGCGGACATTACATCATCTGTGTAAGCATCCACGGTAGGCTCCGGAAGCGTCCAGTCCTGTGCATTCATACTGATCGTGGGGCGTTCGGTCCGATAATCGGTATAGATTTTGGAGAGATCCTCGTTGACAGAGTAGCCCGCGTCTGTCAGGGAACCAAGAATACCGACTGCCGTAGAAGCGTCGGAGGAACCGGAACCGGTACCGCCGAAGATCGGGTTTGTGGAAGCCCAGCCAAAGACATTGAGGTTCTTCACATCACCGGAAAGGGGAAGCAGGCCATCATTTTTAAGAAGGACGATGCCTTCTTCACCGACCTTCTGGATGACCTCTTTGCTCTTGGCAACGGTCTCTTCCGTGAGCTCAATGCTGGATCCGTTTAAGAAGTTTGCTACGTTTGTTTTCATCGGTCCCCAGCAGATGAGATTCGCGACGATTGCGACGCAGGCAATAAACGCGATCAATGTCTGCAGGCGGAGGAAGGCACGGCTGCCTTTTTTTGCCAGTCCGCCGAAAATCATGACAAGGATGAGGATCGCCAATGCAGCCAGAAGTACATAGATGTACTTGGAGAGCATCGTGAGGTAGGAGGTCAGGTCGGCCTCGCTGACACCCATGCCATAGAGGACAGGTCCGATGAGTTTTTGAATCAGTCCTAACATGTTTGTTCCTCTGCTTTCTTTAAAAATAAGAGTGGATAGTTACGGAGATGTTCTTCGGAAAAAACGCTGCCGGGCTAAAGCAGTACAGGAGATGAAGAACATGATAAAACATTATACCTGTATATAGGGTTGATTGTCAACGAAAAAACCATACGCAATTAGGAATATTATAATATTTCTTTTAATGCGGTGGGATTTGAATTAGCTATTTCGCTGTAAAAAAATAAGTTGACAGAGCAGAGATTGTAAGTTATGATAAAAACACGATGGGCTTAATTCTATAAACGTCTCGGAACCTATCACACGTCTCAGAACTGTTTTTCAATTGAAACAAGATTCATAAGATTCACGAAGGAAAGGAGCTCAATATGAAGATGCGTAAGATGTGCGCGATCGCAGTCAGTATGGCGATGGCGATTACGGCAATCGGAAGCGTAAGCGCATTCGCGGAAGACAACCCCTATGCGAACCCTTATGAAGCACCTGCAGAGGACAGCGCGGATGCGGATAACCCCTATGCAAATCCGTACGCAGCCCCGGCGGACAGCGCAGATTCAGACAACCCCTATGCAAATCCGTATGCCGCTCCCGCGGATGGAGCGGATTCAGATAATCCCTATGCGAATCCGTATGCCGCTCCCGCGGAGGGCGGGGATTCAGACAACCCCTATGCGAATCCGTACGCTGCCCCTGCTGAAGGCGGCGAAGAAGGCGGAGACAATCCTTATGCAAATCCGTACGCCGCGCCTGCTGAAGGCGGCGAAGAAGGCGGAGACAATCCTTATGCGAATCCATACGCGGATCCGAACGCTGAGGATGCCGCAGCTGTTGAAGGTGAAGCTGCAGCGGCAGAGGACTATATTCCTGAAGCCGGTGAGAAATACACCGTCGAAGTTACCGCAGACGGCTGGGTTAAGATTGTCAACGAAGACGGCGCGACCCTTGGTCTTTCCACCTATTCCGGTGTGAAGATTGTTGAAGCGGATGGCTATGCATTCAAGGATCTCAACGGAAACGGCGAGCTCGACGCATATGAAGACTGGAGACTGTCAACCGAAGAGCGTGCGGCTGACCTGGTTGCTCAGATGAGCGGCGCAGAGCTGGCAGCAGTGCTCAGCCATGGCGGCTGGGGCGATTTTACGACCGAGCCTCTGGCTGAGGGCGACGGTTCCCTGACCTTCCTGCAGAACGGCGGACGCGGCGGCGTTACCCGTCAGATCCGTCAGGGCGGCGGTGCTCACGCAAAATGGGCAAACGCGATCCAGGCAGCGGCAGAAGGCTGCTTCTACGGTATTCCGGCTATGATCTCCATCGACCCGGCGAACATTTCCGGCCTGATCGAAACCCTGTCTCTGGCTTCCACGATGGATCCGGAGCTGGCCGCCGAGATCGGCAATGAGACTGCAAAACAGTATCGTGCGGCGGGCGTTACCGCTCTTCTTGGACCGCAGGTCGATATCGCTTCTCCGGTTATGAACCGTGCGGGCGGCACCTATGGCGAGGATCCGAAGCTTACACTGGATATCGCTACCGCGTATGTCAACGCGATGCAGTCCACCTATGACGCAGACGGCAATGACCTCGGCTGGGGTGATGAGTCTGTATTCTGCTTCACCAAGCATTTTGCAGGCGCCGGCTCCACTGAGGGCGGACGTGATGACCACAGCAAGGGCGGCCGTTATGCGGTATTCCCCGGCGATAACTTTGAAGCTCATCTGATTACTTACTTTGACGGCGTGTTCAATCTTCCGGGAGAGACCAAGTCCTCCGGTATCATGACCGAGTACGCTGTGAACGTGGACGGCGAAGGCAAGGCCTACGGCGGCGAAGAATGGGCCGGTGCCTACAGTGCATATCAGTATGACATGCTGAACGAATTCGGTTATGACAACCTGATCATTACCGACTGGGGTACCCAGGGCGACTTTGGCGCGGGCGATGCTACCGGTACCTGGGGCAGCGAAGGCATGACAGTAGGTGAGCGCATGGCTCTTCAGTGGAAGAGAGGTGCTAACCTCCTTGGCGGCAACGGCAACTTTGACGCGATCGCCGAAGCTTATGGCCTCCTGGCGGATGAGCTTGGCGAAGACGGCGCGAAAGAGCTTTTAGGAGCTGCTGCGTATCGTTTCTTTGTTGTGATGCTGAACCTGAACATGTTTGAGCAGCCGTACTGTGACAGCGCATATGCGGATGAGATCGTCTTCTCCGAGTCTGCTGAGGCTTATGGTCTTGAGACCCAGAGACAGTCTGTCGCTATGATCAAAAACGATGGCGTTCTTACCGGCGAAGCTGTAGAGATGCCTACCGTTTATGTACCGTATGTCTTCAGCACGGGCTTCTCCGTGAGCTGGATGCAGGGCATCAATCCGGGTACGCCAAGCTGGACGCCGGGCATGGATCTCGATATCCTGTCCAAGTACTTCAACATCGTAACGGATACCCCGACCGAGGACGGCATTGAAAGAGCCTCCGAGGAAGAGATTGCCGGCTGTGATTATATTCTTGTCGGCATGACTGCTCCGTACAGCCTGTCCTATGATTCCCATGCGACCACTGTCTGGGTCAATTATGAAGATCAGGTTGCTGCCGGTGAGATCGAGGATGTGGAAGAAGTCTGGTATCCATACTCTCTGCAGTATGCGGAATATACCGCTGACACCGCGAGAGATCCCTCCATTTCCGGCCTGACACTGGAAGATGGTTCCAAAGAGAACCGCTCCTTCAAGGGCAACACCGCTCCTGCGGACGCGAACTATGGACATCTCGAGGCTCTCGAGTACGCAGCTTCCGCGGCAGGTGATATTCCGGTCATCGTGTCCATGAAGATGGAGCGCCCGATGGTCTGGACAGAGGTTGAGCCTCTTGCCGATGTGATCTTCGTCAGCTATAACAACCAGAAGACAGATGTTGTCGCCGAGATGATCCTTGGCCAGACTGAGCCGGACGGACATCTGGTATTCCAGCAGCCGGTCAGCATGGAAGCTGTAGAGGCACAGCTTGAGGACGTTCCGCGCGACCTTGAGTGCTATGTTGATGCTGCAGGCAATGCATATGACTTCGGCTTTGGCATGAACTGGGCAGGCGCTCTGGAGAACCCATATGGCGCAGAGCCTCTTACCAAGGTTGAGAATTATGACTATGCTGCGTATGCAGAAGCGAATTCATGAGATAAGGTATAGGAATTGAAATAAGCCCGGCAGTGTTCAGACGCTGCCGGGACGATAAGGATTAAGCCCAAAAAGGCGGCTTCCGGTATGGAAGCCGCCTTTTCGTATTTATTTCCGGGCCGTCAGAAGGAAGATGTTACCTGTCAGTGACGGGTGGCTCAAAGAAGGCTGAAGCGCCGATCAGAAATTTGTTACTGGAGCTGATCAGGATACTTCACTGTGTATTTTCTTTAATAATGTCTTCCGCCTCTTTTTTCTCCTGATAGCAGGTGATGCTGTAACAACGGATCATCTGATATCCTTCCTTGCGCAAAGCGGCAGCAATTTCCTTCACGGCAGCCGGAATAAGTGACTCCGAAAACAGGCTTCCATGATCCGCCTGCTTTTCCGGATGCTTGAGCATCAGGATCAGCCCGCGCTTTTTGGCGGGATCCAGCACGACGAGGTTGGAGCGGCCGTATCCGAGCGCCTGTTCCGAGCGGACCTGATAACGCAAGCCTGTAAAGATGGAGCATAATATCATATGGCTGGTATATTCATGAACGGTCTGGAAACAGCCGAGGGATTCTGCCAGGACAAGGGAAAGCTCGCCTTGCGCGTTTTTATCTCCTGCCCAGAGACTGCCGATCATCCTGTTTACGTGAGAATGCGGGATCCTGTTTTTGAGGAAAGCCCAGACTTCACGCTGAAAGACATATTGAATCCGTCGGTTCGGGATCCGCATTTCCAGCAGCTCATACACTTCTTTATCTGATTTTGTGAGATAACCGGATTCTAAAAGAAGTCCCCAGAGACTTTCCTCAGAAGCGATGTCACGTCGATTGGGAAGGCTGTCATCGATATATTTCTCTATGGTTTTTCCGGCAATCAATTGTTCCAGATTTTCGATAGAATCCTGTCCGCGGCTTAAAATGGTTTTTATAAAGGGACAGGAATTCAGAGCGTTGTCAGACCAGTATCCCATTGGTTCTCCCAGCGGCAGGAATGCACCGCATAAGATGGAGGATACATGCCGCAGCACGTCCCAGGGGCAATACATGTGACGGTTCCCGAAAATATATCCGTCATACCAATCCCGGATCACAGGAAAGGTACCTTCCAGTCCTGCGTCTGTCAGGAGCTTTTTCACATCCTCTTCGGTAAAACCGATCATACTGTCATATTCGGGAGAAAGCACCGAACATGTTATGATATTATTTACACTTTCATAGGAGCTGTTTTTTACGGTATGAAAGACGCCGGAGAGAAGCACGCCTTTTACATGATAATTAGTTTTGCAGACGAGGCTGAGCATCTTTTCAATCATATCCTGTACCTTGGCATGGCAGCGGTAACCGGCAGTTTTTGTCATAGGTGTGTCATACTCATCGATGAGGATGAAAGCAGGATAACCAAAATGGCTGTGCATCATCTGCGCCAGCAGATCCAACGCCTGGATGGTGTCCGCGACGTTTCCCTCCCGGTACTGGAGCCGTTCAAAAAAAAGCTTGCTGGCATCGCTCACCTTGATGCTGTTCAGAAGAAAACGGTTCGCCTCACAGAGCCGTGAAATCTCGACCCGCAGCATCTCGAAGGCGCTCTCAAAGGTGTCACCATATACATCCTTTAAGGAAAGAAAAACGACAGGGTACTGATTCATAAAATCATCGATCAGCTTCGTGTGGTTCATGACGGCCAGGCCTTCAAATATTTTCCTGTTATCCTGTGTGATATCAAGAAAATCCCGGAACATTGTCATGGTCAGTGTTTTGCCGAAACGTTTCGGCCGCGTGAAAAGGATCGCTTTTTTAAACGACTTTTCAAGGTATTCATAAAGCAGTTCCGTTTTATCCGCATAATAGACTCCGCTTTCACGCAGCTCACGGAACTGGTCAAAGGATTCATTGATAGAAATCATGCGATATACTCCCCTTTGTATTCTTGATTTCATGATTTGCTGATATCTTACTTATCCTAACATAAAGATAAGGGTTTTTCAATCAGGGAGATTACAGGGTGATTATGCCTGTTAAACAGCGCAGGATTCAAAATTTGACAATACCAGCATAATGCAGTATAATAAACAGAAGAATTTGAAATTCCGAAGAAATAAAATATACAATGATGCAATCGTAGTATTGAAAGGAGTTGGAAAAAATGAGGAACAGGAAGAATCGCTTGCCTAAGAGAATCTGCTGTTATCTGATCAGTGTCATCATGCTGTCCATGATCCTGCAGGTACCTGCTTTCGCCTCCGGCCGTACGGCTGCGGCGGCTGCTGATACATCGGTGAAGCTTCTGCGGGAGGCTGTGCGCAGCGCGAAGACGGATCAGAATGTATTGATTTCCCCTGATTCGATTCTTACCGCGATGGTGATGGCGGAGTACGGTGCCGCAGGACAGACTCTCGCAGAGATGGTAGCGGCTTTCGGGGGAGTATCTGTCGGACAGTATGGAGATTTTTTGATGAATCTGCATAAACGTCTGGCTGCTTCGAAGAAGATCACATACAGCCCGGCTAATTCGATCTGGTATCGCAAAAATGAGGTCACTTTGAAAAAAGCCTACCTGGATAAAATGACGCAGTATTTTCAGGCTGGATTGTATGGCGAACCCTTTGATGCCACAACGGTCAGGAAAATCAATTCCTGGGTAAAAAAGTCTACGAAAGGAAAGATTCCATCGATCATCGACCGCCTGGACGCACAGGATATGGTATTGCTGATCAATGCCGTATATTTTAAAGGAAAATGGGCAGAGCAATATGATAACACTGTGACGAAGAAATTTACATCTGAGAGCGGGAAGGTTCAAAAGGTAGATACACTTATCGGCAAGGAAAAATCCTATGTCGAGATTTGCGGAGCCAAGGGCTTTGTAAAGAATTATGTGGGCGGAGATACTGCTTTTATGGCTCTGCTTCCTCCAAAGGGCACTTCCGTAAAGAATTACTTAAAGAAGCTTACGGGTCAGGATCTGATTAAAGGGTTTAAGAACCGCAACGCGAAGGATTACGCTGTTTATACGCAGATGCCGGAGTTTTCCTATGATTATGATATTTCTTTGAAATCTGCCCTGCAGAGGATGGGCATCAGGAATGCGTTTTCCTCAATTACATCCGATTTCTCAAAGATGTCCAAACGTGCGATGCATATCGATGATGTGATTCACAAGACACACATTGACCTGAATAAATGGGGAACCGAAGCGGCAGCAGTGACAGCTGTCGTAGTTCGGGCAAACTCAGCTATGCCGGGACAGGAGATTGTGAAAAAGGTATACCTGAACAGACCGTTTGTCTATGCGATCGTCGATGTGAAAACAGGTGTACCGCTGTTTTTGGGAGTCGTTAACAAAATCTGAGGCCAAAAACTTTACAGCCCGAAGTACCCCCCATGCCTTTCGAATTTGGCATCACCATGAATGAAAATGAGGGCATGGGTGCATCCCACTTTGCCACGTTCATCCCACTATGCCACGCTGCTATCGCAGCGGGCGCTTTCAAAATAAAGGAAAAAGAGGCAGCATGGTTTAGCTGCCTCTTTTTTTTCTATCCACAAGCCGCCCAAAGGAGAATGCCGTCTTTCGGTGACGGGCGGTTCGGGGTGGGGCAGAGTGAAGGCTTCACCTCTCTCTGCCTTATTCTAGCTTTAATCCTGCCAAAGCTTCCGCGAAAGCATTATTCAGGGGCTGATTCGCTTCTTTTTTCTGTTCCTTCATGTATTTTTGAACATCCGCTTTCTTTACTCCGCCTCCTTCTTTTTCGCGTCTTGCCTGAAAAGCGGACATCCGCTCTTTGTATCCACAGACACATACAAAGGTTTCCTCACTGCCTTTTACCAGAAGCTCCATCTTTTTATGGCATTTCGGGCAGTGGGCATTTGTGGAACGGGCAATCGTTTCCCTGTAGCCGCATTCCCGGTCCTGGCAGACCAGCATGCGGCTGTTTTTTCCGTTGACGGCGAGCATCTTTTTTCCGCATCGGGGACAAGGCTTGTTGGTGAGATTGTCATGGCGGTAGGTACCCTGCCCTTTGCGGATTTCGTCTACGATCTGCGAAGTATATTTTCGAATATCCGTCAGGAATGCCTGCTGCTTCAGTCTGCCCTGAGAGATGTCAGAGAGCTTCATTTCCCAGTACGCTGTCAGCTCCGGTTTTCTCAGATCCTCCGGTACCAGTTCCAGCAGCTGTTTCGCCTTGGAGGTCAGGTAAATCTCATTTCCCCGCTTTTCCATCATAAAACCGGAAAAGAGTTTTTCTATGATATCCGCCCGGGTAGCTACGGTACCGAGCCCACCGGTTTCGCTCAGGGTTTTGGCTGACAGCCTGTCTTTTGATTCCATAAAGCCGACAGGATTTTCCATCGCAGCCAGGAGCGTGGCTTCGGTAAAACGCTTCGGCGGGCGGGTCTTACCTGTGCGCAGGGCTGCGCCGCTGACCTTTAGCCGGTCTCCCTGCCGGATGGAAGGTAATTCTGCGGAAGAGGTTTTTTTACCTCGATCCTGCCATTCATCTTCATCCGGATCCTCATCCTCCTCCGTAAAGCCTTCCGTATATACTTCCCGCCAGCCGCGCTGTATCATGATCTGGCCTTTTGCGGTAAAAATGTTTCTCCCGATCCTGCCTTCAACCGCCGCTTCTTCGTATTCCGCCGGAGGACAAAGCACGGCGAGAAAACGGCGCACGACCATATCGTAGATCTTTTTTTCTTCATTTGTCATATGTTCCATCTGAACATATTGCTCCGTAGGAATGATGGCGTGATGATCTGTCACTTTGGCGTCATTGACAAAGCTCTTGCCCGTATGGATCGGACGCTTCAGAATACTGCCGACGAAGGGCTTATAAATTCCGATATTCACTGCCTGCAGCCTCTCCCGGATCGTTGGTACCACATCCTGGGTGAGGTAACGGGAATCTGTCCGCGGATAGGTCAGAACCTTATGATTTTCATATAACCGCTGGCAGATGTTCAGAGTTTCCTTTGGAGAAAAGCCAAATCTCTGGCTGGCTTCTCTTTGAAGGGTGGTAAGGTCGTAAAGTCCCGGTGCCTGTACGGTTTTTTTCTTTTTCACGACAGAGGTAATTTCCAGAACTCCGTTTTTCACTTCCTGCAGGATCTGATCGGCTTTCTCTTTTTCGGATATTCTGCCGCTTCCGGTTCTGGGATCCTTCCAGGTAAAGGAAATTCCGCCTGCTTCCAGGCTGATCCCATAGAATTCCTTCGGCGTAAACCGACGGATTTCCTCTTCTCTTTTTCGTATTATGGCAAGAGTCGGCGTCTGTACCCTGCCGCAGGAAAGCTGCGCGTTGTACTTGCAGGTCAGAGCCCTGGTTCCGTTCATTCCCACCAGCCAGTCGGCTTCCGCCCGTGCCGCCGCTGCCCGATACAGATTATCATAATCCCTTCCGTCTTTGAGATGGGCAAACCCGTCTTTAATTGCTTTATCCGTCACGGACGAAATCCAGAGCCGACGGATCGGCTTTTTACAGCCGGACTTTTCCAGAATCCACCTGGCTACCAGTTCCCCCTCCCGACCGGCGTCTGTAGCGATGATGACGTCATCCACGTCCTTCCGGAAAAGCTGTGTTCTGACTGCCTGGTACTGCTTTTGCGTTTCGGGGATCACTACAAGCTTTTGCTGCTCCGGGATCATGGGAAGAGTATCCATCGCCCATTTCTCATATTTTTTATCATAAGCCTCCGGATCTGCCAGTGTCACCAGATGTCCCAAAGCCCAGGTGACCACATATTTATCACCCTCTAAGGCACCTTTTTCCTTTTTCTGACAATGCAGGACCCGGGCAATGTCCCTGGCTACGGATGGTTTCTCAGCTATCACGATTGTTTTTGCCATTTCGGTATTCTATCCCCTTTTTTATTATATTATGATTGCATCGACAAAAGCCTGATTCTACGGATCGCTTCGCAGCGGAGCTGCTCACGCGTCTCGCCTCCCGGCTCGGTCGTTGCTAAACGCATGCTACTGGCATGCAGCAACCTACAGCCACTCGGAATTCGTTCATTTCGCACAGAAAGATTTGCAAAATCAAGTGTAAATAGTGCAAAATGGCTACTTCCTCGTGTCTGTGGGCGACCCAATCTCATGCAAAAATGAGCGAGCTCATTTTTGCATGACCTTTTGTCGCCTGAATCATATTATGCTGTCTTTAGGATGAAGACAGCATAGCACAGGAACCGTTATGATTCAACATTGAGAAAGCAGACAATAAGCAACGGTTCCGGGGAATCATATACCCGTGAACGCATTAACTGCCGTTTTAGGATTGGAAGGGAAGCGCGTTCACTCGTTATACGTTGAGCATATCGGTAAACATTTCCGTTACCGAGTATAAATAAACGGTTGCATAGAATCAGTGAAACAGCTAAAATACCTGTAGTGGAGTTTCTTATCAAGGCAGATTGTTTTTTTCTTTGACAATTCAGCTGCCGACAAAACTTTGTTTTGGGAGGGGGGTAGATTGTGGGGACATACTTAAATCCAGGAAACAGTGGTTTCGCAGAGATACTGGAATCGGATTATGTCGATAAGACAGGACTGATCGCCCTGATTAACAGCACCATTGGTACTAAAAAGAAACTGACCTGCATCAGCAGACCTCGCCGTTTCGGGAAATCCTATGCAGCACAGATGTTATGCGCATATTATGACAAGACTTGTGATTCCCATGATCTGTTCGCAGGTTATGAAATATCACGGGATAAAAGTTATGAGGATCACCTTGGCAAATATGATGTAATTTATTGGGATATGGCTGCGATAAAGCCGTACACGGAAAAGTATAACAGACTGGTTCCTTTTCTTATAGAAAAATTATCAGGAGAATTAACGGAGCAGTACCCTGGTGCCGTTGTTTCAGATGATCTTTCAGATACACTTTCGAAAACAGCTGAGAAACTCGGAAATAAATTTATCATATTAATAGACGAATGGGATGCTCCCATACGGGAAAACCCTTCCACGCAGCAGGATTATCTGGAGTTTTTGCGCTCGTTGTTCAAAAACAGCGGAACGACTTCAAAGATATTTGCCGCCGCGTATATGACCGGCATTCTCCCGATTAAGAAGGATGGTTCTCAGTCTGCCATTTCGGATTTTCAGGAATATTCCATGTTGGAACCGTTAAACTTTGCAGGTTATTTTGGTTTTACCGAGGATGAAGTACGAAGCCTCTGTGACTCATATAAAAAGAGTTTTTACAGCATGAAGAAATGGTATGACGGATACACTGTGGGGGAGTGTCGCTCGATCTATAATCCGTATTCTGTCATGCAGGCGCTTGGCAGCGGGAAGTACAGGTCATACTGGAAAAGGACTTCGGCAGCGGAAACGCTGATGACCTATATTGATATGGATCAGGACGGTCTGCAGGATGAAATTGCCAGGCTTGTCGCGGGTGAGAGCGTTATTGTGGACACAGATTCCTTCCAGAATGACGTGGAAACCTTCTCCTGCAAGGATGACGTACTGACATTGTTGATTCATCTGGGATACCTGACTTATGAAGAGGTTTCGGATTCCTATGGGAATGAGGAAGATGAGGAGCAGACCGGGCTTGTCCGAATCCCGAATGAAGAGGTCAGATCTGAATTTGAAACGATTCTGCGTAAGGCAAAGCATAAAAGTCTGATCGAGCTGGTGAAAAGATCAGACAGACTTCTGCAGGATACCATTTCCGGGAACAGTGACGCAGTAGCAAAGGCTGTTCAGGAGGTTCACGATTCTGAATACGCTCCGACATACTATAACAACGAGCAGAGTCTTCGCTATGTAGTGAAAATGGCTTATATTTCCTGCGTGGATCAATACGGAAAGGTCGAAGAGCTGCCGACAGGGCATGGTATTGCGGATGTGGTTTTTGTCCCGAAAAGAAGGTCAACGCTTCCGGCCATGATCGTGGAACTGAAATGGGATCAAAGCGCAGAAGGGGCGGTAAAGCAGATAAAAGAGAAGAATTATCCCAAGGTTTTAGAACAGTTCGACGGGGAGATTTTATTGGTAGGGCTGAACTATGATGTAATAAAAAAGAAACATACCTGCAGTATTCAGAATTGCAGGAGATGAATGTTTATAAATATAAAACAAATGGCTCCGGAATAACATAGATCAATCCATGCTATGCCGGAGCCAGCTTTATTCACCGGAGTCTTTGCCGGATTGTCTCAGTCCTCATAATCCAGCCATGCGCCTCGCATAGGACTTACCGCGTGGTCGGAGAAGAGCCGGAGCGTCCCTCTCTTATATTTTCTTGCTCTGGGCTTCCAGGCCTTTCTTCTCTCTTCCAGTACCTTTTCGATCTCTTCGGGAGTTTTTCTTTCCCCCGCGATTCCTACGATATTCAGCTTTCTTCCCAGAACATCCAGTTCAATCAGGTCTCCCTCTTCCACCAGGGCAATCGGGCCGCCGCTGGCAGCTTCCGGAGAACAATGTCCGATTACCGGGCCTGTGGAAGCACCCGAGAAACGTCCGTCGGTGATCAGGGCAATGGACTTTCCGAGCTCCTTATCTGAACTGATCGCTTCGGAGGTGTAGAACATTTCCGGCATGCCGCTGCCCTTAGGACCTTCATAGCGGATGAAAACGGCATCTCCCTTCTCAACCTTGTGATGCAGGACCGCATCGAGACAGTCCTCTTCAGAATCGAAGGGACGTGCGCGAAGAATTGCCCGGAACATTTCCTTCGGGCAGGCTGTATGCTTGATGACAGCTCCTTCCGGAGCCAGATTTCCTTTCAGCACGGCAATGGATCCGTCAGTTCCGATCGCATGCTCATAAGGGCGGATGATGTCCTGTTTTGTAACGCTGGTTCCATATCTTGCGTTGAAATCCTCCAGCCACTTCTGACACTTTTCGTAAAAACCGTTTGCCTTCAGTTCTTCCAGGTTTTCGCCAAGAGTCTTTCCTGTGACGGTCATTACGTCGAGATGAAGAGAGGACTTGATTTCTTCCATGATTGCGGGCACGCCGCCGGCATAATAGAAAACCTCTGCCGGCCATCTGCCTGCGGGACGCACATCGAGAAGATAATGGGCTCCCTGATGGAGACGGTCAAAGGTATCGCCGGTGATTTCAATGCCCAGCTCATGGGCGATGGCAGGAAGATGCAGCAAGGTATTCGTAGAGCCGGAGATGGCAGCATGCACCATGATCGCATTTTCAAAGCTCTTCATAGTAAGCAGGGCGGAAGGCTTCATGGTTTCGTCACCTGCAATCGCAACAGCCCTCTGTCCGGAACGGTACGCGTAGTCCAGAAGATCGGGGCTGGTAGCCGGCATCAAAGCGCTTCCCGGAAGAGAGAGTCCCAGAGCCTCTGCCATAATCTGCATGGTAGAAGCGGTTCCGATGAAGGAGCAGGCACCGCAGGAGGGACATGCGTTATGCTTTGCCCAGAGGAGCTTCTCTTCGGTGATTTCCCTGCGCTCATACTTTGCGCTGTACATGCCGAGCTGCTCTAAAGTAAGCATTTCCGGCCCTGCATTCATGGTACCGCCGGACACAAACAGGGAAGGAATATCTACACGGAGCATACCCATGAGGTTGCCGGGGCAGCCCTTGTCACAGCTGGCAAGGAAAACGCCTGAGTCAAAGGGAGTCGCATTTGCCTGGATTTCGATCATATTTGCGATCATTTCCCGGCTGGCCAGTGAGTAATTGATGCCATCGGTTCCCTGGCTTTCACCGTCGCACATATCCGTCGCGAAATATCTCGCGCCGAAACCGCCGGAAGAGGCGACGCCTTCACGGACTTTTTCTACGAGCCTGTCCAGATGGCCGCTGCCCGGATGAGAGTCGCCAAAGGTGCTTTCGATAAATACCTGAGGCTTTGAGAGATCCTCCGGCTTCCAGCCGGTTCCGATACGAAGCGGGTCGAGTTCCGGCGCCAATGTCCTCATTTTTTGGCTGATCAGTTCCATAGTAAACCTCCTGAGAGAACGAGAATGTCCAAGTTGTATTCTAAACGAACAAAATGCTTGTGCTTGTATTATCACAGAGCTGCCCAAAGGGAAGCTGTCACCTGCCGGTGACGGCGGCCTGAGTGAGGGCAGAGAGAAGACTTCGCCGCCCTCTGCCCTGTTGAACTTAAGCTTTGCAGGGATCACCATTTATTATAATGATGTTTTGTGCCGTGCGCAATCTGTTTATCAGGCAAAGAAAGAGATAATAAATGCGGCCAGGAAGCCAACGCCGCCAACCAGGGTTTCCATGATGGTCCAGGTTTTCAGTGTTGTTTTTTCATCGATTCCTACCAGGGAACGGACCAGCCAGAAACCGGAATCATTGAAATGAGAGCATACGGTTGCGCCACCGGCAACTGCGGCTGTGGTACAGGCAAGATACAGAGGTGACAGACCCTGGATTGCAGGCATGGCGGCAACGATACCGGCAGCCATTGTCATTGCGACGGTAGCGGAACCGACGCAGATACGTACCAGAGCAGCGATTACGAAAGCAACTACAACGATCGGAAGATGCAGGGAACCGGTGACGTTTCCGATGATGTCACCGATACCGGAGTACTGCAGCATGTAACGGAGGACACCGCCGCAGGCAGTTACCAGAAGGATCAGGCCTGTAGGCTCTAAGGACTTTGTCATGACCTTTTCCAGTTCCTCCATCGTATAGCCATTCCTGGTGCCAAGCAGGAACATGGCAACGATGGTGGCAATCAACAGAGCGACAAAGGGTTCGCCGAAGAAGTTCAATACCGGCATGATTCCGGAAAAAGCAGGAATGACACCTGCGACAGATTTAAAGATAATCAGTGCCAGCGGGATCAGGATGATGCAGACGATCGTGCTGAATTTCGGGAGCTTATCTTCTGCTATATCTGTCTGATTGTAGGTTTCCGGAACAGCGACCATATATTTTGTTCCGACGATTCTGCCCCAGATCGGACCGGCTACGACCATGGCAAAGAAGCCGCAGAAAATACCGACAAGGATGACAAAACCAAGGTCAACACCCAGCATATTTGCTACAAGGACAGGACCGGGCGTCGGAGGAATAAAGGCATGGCCGACGGCAAGGCCTGCAAGAAGCGGAATGGCATAGAAAAGTGTGGAACGGCTTGTTCTTTTGGCAAGTGAGAAAGCCAGGGGAATCAGGATGATCAGGCCGGCGTCAAAGAATACGGGGATCGAGATGACAAGACCGGTAAGACCCAGCGCCCATGCGGCCTTTTCGTCACCGAATCTGTTGACCATTGTGACCGCAAGTGTCTGGGCGCCGCCGGATAATTCCAGTATTGCGCCAAACATGGAGCCAAGTCCGACGAGGAGCGCAATTCCCTTCAAGGTGTTTCCGATCCCATCATTCACCGCGGTGATGATCTCACTGAAGGGCATGCCTGCGATCAAGCCTATGGCAAGCGCGCCGACGAGAATAGAGATCATGGCCTGAACATGGAACTTGATGATGAGGACCAGCAGGATGATCAGGCCGATAATAGCCGCCAATGCCAGTCTGGTAGGATTGAGTGCAACGGTTTCCATAGTGTATCCTCCTATAAAGATGCTGTCTGTCGATCGTAACCGGTTCTGTGATTCGATCGATACAAGACGTTTAGAAGAAGCAGAAGATATCCGACCTCTTCAGCTGATACTACTATAAAACCTGGTGGTTCCGGGAACAAGTTGTTTGAAATAGAAATGACTTTTTCTACATTAATAGTGAAGTCATTTATCTTTTTCTTCTGAAATATGATATCCCCGGCAGGCCTAAAAAAGCAATAACCGCGCTGTCGCTTACAGTGACAGCGCGGTTATTGACTTTAGAAAACAGGAAGCCGTAATGCAGCCGGTTTATGGATTGCCATGATAAAACCGGAAAAAGCTGCGCCTGGCATCTGTTTGGTAAATATAGATAAAAGAATGCGGAACAATGATAAGTCATCAGACATCCTTCTTCCTGCGAAGGTTCTCAAGAATCATATCTCTGTTTACGGCGAGATGGGAAGTCATGGCGCATCGGGCACCCACCGGATCTTTATAAAAAATAGAATTTGCGATCGAACGATGGGTGACAATGGTTTCGTGCATCAGCTTTCGCTCCGTCACATTGCAGAAGGTGGAAATGGCAGACTGGATAATGGGGATCAGAGTCTGCACCACCATGTTGCCGGAGCATTTGGCTATATAGCTGTGAAATTCAATATCCATGTCGGTATGATCTGCACCGGAACGGTACAGCCGTTCGACCTCATCACAATACCGGACAACTTCCTCTGCCTGATCCTGCGTCCTCAATTCCGCTGCTTTTGCGGCAATTTCCGGCTCCAGCATAAGCCGGACATCAAAAAGCTCCAGCGCAAGACGATAAGTATCTTTTCTTCCGGCCAGATGTAAGGGATCAGATTTCACAGGCCTGGAGGCAAGCACATATGTGCCTGACCCGTGACGGATTTCCACCATGCCGAGACCGGCGATGGCTTTCATGACCTCCCTGATCGTGGAACGGCTCGTTTCAAAACGCCTGGCCAGATCGAATTCGTTAGGGAGCTTATCCCCGGGCTTACATTCACAGGTAATATAATGCAGCATTTTATCTTCGATCCGGGTGCTCAATAAAGTCTTATTCATTTTTGCGTATTGATCAGGCATGGTGGTTCCTTTCTTTTATAATACGCGCACGGATTTACTGCGGAAACATGCTGCTTGCAGCGGCGGAAATCCGGCACAGTAAACGAATCTGAATGCCGGTCTGAAAGGATGTTCCGTTTTTGGCGTCAGTTTCTCTCTGCCCTACTCGATGGATTCAGTTGTCAGCATACTGTTGTATTTTGCGGAAGCCTCCTGATATTCTTTGTTAAACTGCTCATTTTTGCCGGAACGTAGGGCTGTAAAATAAGAGTGCTCGTTGCTGGCAAGCTGCGGATTTACCCGGATCAGGGTGGCTTCGGCGACATTGGAGCAGACATCAGCGATCCGGCTGAAGTCCGACAAAAGGTTCATAAAAATCACATCTGCATAGACATTGCAGGTGCCGGCGACCATTCGTTTCAGATGGTTTACCTTCATGGTACTGGCCATCTCGCCTGCAACCTCCATCAGGGCTTCAATACGGTAAGCTGCTTCCGTATCCCTGTACCGGAAGGTCTGCTCGGTGAGCTGCAGGATCTGTTCCAGGAGCTCCTGCATGACACGGATTTCCTGTCTGGCGTTTGGTGAGAAGGATACATTTGCGCTGGCAAGATGCGTTGCGCCATCTCCGATGTTCACTGCGTGATCGCCAAGCCGTTCAAACTCTGTGACCACCTTATAGTATTGGTCCAGGATGGAAACCTGGTAATTTTCATGAAGATACGGCAGCAGGTTTACCATATATCTGCTGACCTGGTCGGTGAGCAGATCGATATTATCTTCCTCTGCATCCAGATCCTTCCGCTTTTTCTCATCATATTCTGAGAGCAGGGAGAAGGCGAGCCGGATATTGGCTATGGATGCGCGGAGCTGAGCCAGAAGCAGGTCATAGCAGCTGTTCAGCGCAAGAGCAGGCGTACGGAAAAAGGCGGGGTTCAGGGCATCCAGCTTTTCCTTATAAGGATTCTCCGGAACCTTCTCATCCGGAACGATCCTGCGGGAAAGTGCTTCATAAATTCCAATAACAGGAAAGAACGCGATGGCACAGGTGATGTTGAAAATAGAGTTTGCGTTTGCGATGATGCCGGAGGTAACGGTCTTCTCCCATAAGCCATTCAGAAATCCCAGCTGATGCAGGATTGCCACTACGGACAGAACAAGGAAGGTTTTGCTTAAGTTGTACAGGATATTGACGATACCGACCCGCCGGGCTTCTGTTTTGGCGCCGATGGAACATACGATTGCGGTCGTCACACAGTCGCCCAGGTATATGCCGACGATAACCGGATAAACGGCCTGAAAGGTCAGAAGTCCGGAAGCGGAAAACGCCTGAAGGATACCAACGGCAGCGGAAGAGCTTTGAAGTACAAAGGCAACTCCGGCACCCACCGTGTAACCGATCAGAATATTACTGCCGAGCCCGCCAAGCAAAGTCTCAAAAATACCGGATTCTGCCAGTTTATCCACGGTGCCTGTCATATTCAGCAGCCCGGAAAAAAGGATTCCGAAACCGATGGCAACATTTCCGAAGGTTTTGGAATTCTTAAAGTCTTTTCCCATGATCAGGATGATACCGATGATAAGGGCGATCGGCGCGAGGGTAGAGGGCTTTAATAGCTGCAGCAATGAGCCTTTGGAAGCATCGATATCCAATAGACGGATAATCTGTCCCGTCACGGTCGTGCCGACGTTTGCCCCGATGATGATGCCCAGAGACTGATGCAGAGTGAGAATACCGGCAGCCACAAGGCCGGAGGTAATGACAATGGTGGCCGTGGAGGACTGGATCAGAGCGGTTACTCCGGTGCCAAGCAGCAAGGCTTTAACGGGATTATTCGTAACCTTCTCCATAATTCTCTTCAGCGTGCCCGAAGAGCCCTGTTTCAGTCCGTCCCCCATGAGCCGCATACCGTAAAGAAACATTGCGAGCCCGCCAAACAATGATAAGATGTCAAATATATCCATAAAAAATACTCCTTGTTCAGGATTGTTATAGATGCGCACGAATTTACACAAAGGATGCTGCTTTTGCGGTGTAATGTCTGCGCAGGCAATAAAACAAAACACAGGCGTTTTGTTCGTTTTCTGTTTTTGCCTAAGGTATTGTACGCTATCTTACGAAAAATAGAAAGTCTTTTTTTGTCCACTTTCCTTATATTTCTTTTAATAAGGCATTCAGGACCCGTTTTTTATCCGCGCTCCATAAAGGGGCGATCAGAAGCTTCTTCGGCCCGTCTCCGGTCAGTCTGTGTATGACTGTTTTTTCAGGGAGGAGAGCAAGACATTCTTTAATCAGCGCTATGTATTCTTCCATGGTCAATAACGGAAAAGGGTCCGACAGGTATTCTTCTGCCATAGCGGTTCCTTTCAGAATGTGTAGCAGCTGAAGCTTGATTCCGTCTAAAGTCGGATTTAACTCTGACAGATAACGGACCGTCTGAAGCATATCCTCCCTCGATTCTCCGGGCAGCCCCAGGATCACATGGACGACAACCCTGATTCCGGCCTGCTTCAGTCTTTGATATGCATCGGAAAAGGTAATCAGAGGATAGCCTCTGTGGATCCGTCTGGCGGTTTCTTCATGAATTGTCTGGAGCCCAAGCTCGATCCAGACGGGTTTTTGGGTATTCAGATTCCGGAGCATGGACACTGTTTCCGGCTTCAGACAATCAGGCCTTGTACCGACGGAGAGTCCCGCGATATCCGGGAAGGAGATTGTCTTCTGATAGAGCTCCCTTAACCGATGGATGTCTCCATAAGTGTTGGTAAAGGCCTGAAAATAAGCGATATATTGATTTTCTTCACCATCCTTGACGGGGAATTTCTGAGAAATGCGCTGTCTGGCAGCAGCAAGCTGCTCCTCGATAGGAAGGAAGGCGGAAGCAAATTCTCCGGAACCTCCCTCCGAACAGAATGTACAGCCGCCCCATCCCAGGGTTCCATCCCGATTTGGACAGGTACACCCGGAAGAAAGGGACAGCTTATATACTTTATGGCCAAACATAGCCTTACATTCATCAGAAAAAGAAATGTATTTATGCACGGGTTTTTCTCTTTTTCACCTTTAATCATACGATTGCATCGACAAAAGCCTGATTCTCCGGATCACTTCGCAGCGGAGTACCTTTTTGCATGGCTTTTGCCGCCTGAATCATCATACCTCTACAAAGGACGTATTCTGCCCAAGGCAGATCAATCCTTGGGCGGCTGGTAAAAGCGGCCGGCCAGCTCCTGCGTGCGGATCAGATTAATGAAAGCCTGCCCGTCCACCTCTTTCACCGCATGGATAACCTGACGGGTCTGTGAAGAGGAGACGACGGAATAGATCACTTTTCGCTCATCATGGTCGTGGGAGCCTTCCCCCTCCAGCATGGTCGCGCCATGGTGGCTCGCTGCATAGATCGCGTCACAGACCTCCTGGGGATAGCGCGTGACGATAAATAATGTCCCCTGCTGATATCTGCGATAAAGAAGATGCAGGATTTCTGTCGTGACATATTGATAGATAATAGAATACAAGGCTTTTTCCCAGCCGAAAAGCAAGCCGGAGACGGAGAGAATTACCGCATTAAAGCCAAGGATCAGATTAAAGGAATCCACTCCTTTTTTCTGCGACAGATAGATGCCGATAAAATCGGTGCCCCCCGTAGTCGCGTCTGACAACAGACAGATGCTCGTGACAAAACCGTTTATGATACCGCCGAAGATTGTGATCAGCAGAATATCATCTGTTATGATGGCGCCTGGTATCATGTCGACAAGCGTACTGCTCAGCACGATCATCAGGCAGGAATAGAGCGTAAACTTTTTTCCGATGTAACGAAAACCAATGTAGATAGGAAAAGCATTTAACAAAAGATTGATCGGCGAGTATGGTACCGAAAGACCGAAAAATTTCAATAAAGAGCGCTGGATGAGAATGGTAAGGCCTGTTGCCCCTCCCGGAAAAAGCCCTCCTGTGCGTACGAATATTTTAATGTTCAGAGCATACAGAACTGAGGCAATACAGATGACAACAAGACGTTTTGCATCCTTTTTAAAATCAAAAGTCATATGAAATCCTCCTCTTATTTATAAATCAGGAGCATAGCGGGCTATGTAATTGATTTTTGAGGCATGTTCCCGGACTCATTTGTTCCCAACCTGTCCGAATTCAAAACCATTATAAACGATGGCAGAATAGGAAGCAAGGCAAACTTGATGGAATACAAAGCTAAGGCGTGTCAAAAAGCAACGCCTCAGGTTTTTGTCAGCCGCGGGAACCGCGGGGGATTAACCTGAAGAGGACAACGGCGAAATTGCAAGAACAATTGGCAAAATCAGACAAAGGAAAAACAGATAAGGAATTGTTTATGTGCATAATTTGTGTTATAATCATGATTCAGGCGACAAAAGGTCATGCAAAAATGAGCTCGCTCATTTTTGCATGAGATTGGGTCGCCCACAGACACGAGGAAGCAGCCATTTTGCACTATTTATACTTGACTTTGCAAAACTTTCTGTGCAAAATGAGCGGATTCCGAGTGGCTGTAGGATCG